>CAYLJJ010000041.1:0-52281 GCA_964384025.1 uncultured Nannocystaceae bacterium | reverse complement strand
ACGCCCGCTTCACCACCGACGCCCGCTTCACCACCGACGCCCGCTTCACCGCCGACGCCCGCTTCACCTGCGCCGATATCCCAAAAGCCTGCATCTGAGCAGGAGCAAGCTCCATATCTCGCCTCCTCATCGCAGATCTGAACGCCCTCTTGCTCTCCTTCACATGGGCAAGATTTGAATTCTCCCGGTGTACAGCTGCTCTCTCCAGCATCATTGCAGCTCAACAGCCCGCACAACAGCAGGGCAGATAAACTCCATCTCTTCATCATTCCTCCTTAAGATAAGTGGATGATCTGGCTTTATCCTTGATGAGATCAAGATCGGCATGCTGAAAAACGAGAATAAATGTTCAGGAGTGCAGGGGAAAGGAGCTTTTGCTCTTTTCTCTTTTTCTCCTGAATGAAAGCATTTACATAGAGAGAAGCTTCAATTTTTGCTCTTTGAGAGAGCAGACTGATCAAAGGAGAAAGATGAGCAAAGAGAGCGTACTTCAAGCCATCAAGGATGCTCTTATGGTGGAGATTAAAGGGAAGGAGCTTTACTCCCATGCTGTAACTCAAACCCAGGATCCTTCTGCTCGGCTCCTCTTCGAGATGCTTGCCAAGGATGAAGAAGCCCATGTCAGCATCCTCCAAAAGCAGTATGACAGCTTGATGAAGAGAGGCTGTCTCGATTTAGAAGGGCTTCATCCCGCTGAGGTCGATCATGGCTCCCATCATATCGTCGATGATCAGTTTAAGCGCTCCCTCAAGGGGGGTACTTTTGAGATGGCGATCATCGGCATTGGCTGCGATTTAGAGAATAGAGCGATCGCCTACTATAAAGAGAAGGCGGCGGAGACAGATGATCCCGATCTCAAAAAGCTTTTTACTTGGTTGGTGGAGTGGGAGGATGGGCACCTCAGCCAGCTGCTTGAGCTAGAGCAGCAGTATCAGGACAGCTACTGGTCTGATCAGGGGTTCTCACCCATGTAGAAGCCCTCGTTACTCGATGAGGACGTTAAGAACACGGAAGACTACGCGACGGTTTTTGCTCTTCTCCTCGTCACTCTTGGGCTCAGGGTTGATCGGCTCAGCGACCCCTTTCCCGCTGACCAAAAATTGAGACTCATCAAAGAGATCACCCTGCTCTTTGGCGTGTTTGAGGATCGCATCTTTGACGGTCCCTGCGCGCTGAGCGGAGAGGGTCAACACCCGCTTCTCCATTCTCTTGATCAAACGTGCGCGCTGCTTTTTGGCCTTCATCTGATTGAGTTTGCTGGGATCAACATGACCGACAATCTCTAACATGGCGCCGCCGTAGTGAGAAGCTAGATCCAAGGTTCGCTCAAAGTCCTTGCCATATTTCTCCGATGAGAACTTAGACTGGTTGGGCTCAAAGTTAATCTGAAACTCAAAGAGAGTGACTACAGTTTCAGGGAGACTTTCCTTAGCGGGGTGCTCACGCTTGACCTTGATCTCATCCGCAGCGATACCATATTCCCAACCAGCGTGCTCCAGTTCTACGCTCTTGTTCAGATAGCCTTCAGCTTTTAGAAATCCCTGAAGACGCTTGTTTGTGGGCTCAAATCCAACCCGGTTACCTTTATGAGCAAAGAAACTGAAGTTATCATCCTTACCCTGAAGGGTACAATCTGCTAAGAGGCCCTTGATATCATCTGTTTTTCCTGCATCGCCCATGAAGAAGGCAGCTGCCTTGCCCATGAAGGTGGTGTCTTGAGTCAGCTCCTTGGCTCCTGATGCTGCTTCCATATAGGCAAAGGCGAGCTTCTTCAGGACTTCCTTATTGGCCTCAAAGAAATCCTTACGCACCGCCAGGACATCAGCAATCATGCGATTGGCTGTGCGAGTATCAAAGAGGATGGTAGAATCTCCCTCAGCATCAGCAGAGACCAAGGCAACAGCATCAGGAGAGATACAGAAAGCGGCGCTGATGCTCTTATCGGCCTTAAAGGTAGAGGCTGGATCATCCTTGCCTCCCGTTAGTTCTTTCACCCAAACCACCTCGATATCCTTCATGCTGAGGCCCGCATCATCGAGGACTTTACCTAGGAAATCGACATGGGGAGAGTAACGCTGAAGGACTACCTTTTTACCCTTGAGATCTTTGACTTGGTTGATCCCTCGAACCACTAGACAATCCCCACCTGTGCTCCAGGTCTCTTGAAGAATCACCACCGGCTTGGTGCGGGGATCTGCGCTGAGAACCTCAGAGGCGGTGTTGATCATCCCCAAAGTACCTCTCAAGAAAGGGGTCTCCCCCTTCATATAAGCTTGCACTTGCTCCACAAAGTTGTCTTGGAGCTTGAGTTTAAGCTTCAGGCCCTGCTTTTCAAAGAGGCTATCCTTGCCTGTCTCTGCGCCACCATTGGCGAAGAAAGTGACTACATCACCACCCCAAGAGATCAGAGGCATACTGATGGGACCATCTAACTTGACCACGCCGATCTTGGTTTCACCCATCTTCTTGCTGAAAGGCTTGATAGGCTTGGCGAACTTATCTTCAACGACAGGCTTTGGTTTAATTGGAGGAGCCGCAACCTCTTTGACCTTAGTCTCCTGCTTCTCGACCTGGATGCCCGCTTTGGCCAACCAGGGAATCATAAACTCCTTGGCTTCAGGAGAGAAGAAGAAGGCAGCAACACCGCCTCCAACGAGCAGAAGCAAGAACAGGAAGAGGACCCCAGCGATCCCCCCTGACTTTTGAGCTACATCCACGGGGCAGGCACATTTGGGGCACTCTGTCGCGGAGTCAGAGAACTCGGTCTGGCAATCTGGGCAGGTGATTAAAGCCATGGATAACCTCCAAGGTTCAGGAGAATGCTTGAGCGCGCATCATCCCCAACCAAGGAGCAGATGTAAATGGAGAGTGGCTAAACCTCAATCAGAGTGGCTACACCCTGACCCACGCCAACACAGAGGGTAGCTAGACCCAGGCCTCCACCTCGACGGCGAAGGGCGTGGATGAGGGTGGTGAGGATGCGCGCACCGCTGCACCCCAGGGGGTGCCCCAGAGCGATAGCGCCACCGTTGACGTTGACCTTCTCCGGCGCCAAGCCCAGGAGTTGGATTACGGCGAGGGATTGAGCAGCGAAGGCTTCGTTGAGTTCGATCAAAGCGATGTCGTTGAGTTTAACTCCGCTGCGTTTAAGAAGCTTCTGGGTCGCAGGTACGGGGCCAATGCCCATATAGCGAGGATCAACTCCTGCCGCAGCAGCTCCTCGCCAGCGAGCTAAAATCTCGTAACCTTCCACCTCTGCACGCTCTCGATCCATAACCAAGAGCGCTGCAGCACCGTCGTTGAGGGTGCTGCTGTTTCCAGCGGTCACCGAACCCCCCTTGAGAAAGGCGGGGCGCAGCCGCGCTAAGCGCTCGGCGCTGGTATCTCGTCGAGGACCTTCATCTTGGTTGATAGAGAGCGGCTTCTGGCGGCGACGAGGGACGCTGACGGGTAAAATCTCCTCTTCAAAGAGCCCCGCATCGATAGCGGTGAGGGCCTTTTGATGGCTGGCGAGGGCGAAGTTATCCTGCGCCTCTCTGGAGATCTCATAGCGAGCGACGAGGTTCTCAGCGGTGATTCCCATCCCCTCTAGAGGAAAGAGCGCCTCCATCGCGGGGTTGGGGAAGCGCCAACCCAGGGAGGAGTCATAGACTGTGACATTTCCTACAGGCCAGGGAGCAGCTGCCTTGGGCATCACCCAGGGAGCACGGCTCATCGACTCAACCCCCCCCGCTAACACCAACTCCGCCTCGCCCAGCTGGATCATCCGCGCCGCCATATTGACGGCGCTGAGACCGGAAGCGCAGAGACGGTTGAGGGTCATCCCTGGGACAGACTGAGGCAGGCCCGCCAAGAGCAGGGCCATCCGTGCGATGTTGCGGTTGTCCTCTCCCGCCTGGTTGGCACATCCCAGGTAAACTTCCTCAACAGCGGAGCTCTCAACCCCAACTTTCTTGAGGCTCCCTTTAATGACTTGGGCAGCCAGATCATCAGGACGGAGAGGAGCCAGAGCTCCACGAATGCGCCCCACCGGGCTGCGCGTTGCGGCGACAATAACCGCCTCTCTCATGACCCTTCTTCCTCTGCGGCCAGCTCCTCTAGGGCTTGTTGAAAGAGAGGCTCATACTGAGCCAACTCCTTCTCATTTAAAGAGCGAGCCTTATCATCCCTGATCTCCACGGGGTAGATGGGAGGCTCTGCGGGGGCGGCGACGATATATAGCTCTTGGCCAGTATCGATCTCTAAAAGGATCATATACTCCTCTTCCCCATCCTCTGTCTCTACCCCAAAAATCTCACAATCTTCATAGAACTCCTCTGGTGGATCACCATGAAGCAGGAACTCATCAGCGCGGACCTCAATTTGGCAATTCCACTCTTTGAGTTGACGTTCAAAGAGGCCTCTGAGGCTTTGAAACTCAGTGGGTTCCATCTCCTCTAGAGTCTCATCATCCTCTGTCTCACCAGGAACCACCCTGAGGATGTTGACCACAGCCTCAGCGGGAGTAAGCAGCGCAAAGCTGCGATCCTCCAACTCAAGCTCGATGAAGACCTCCATGGCCAACTCCTCTTGAGTCTTTGCATCAACGAGGGGGACAATGCGCTTGGGATCGGGCTCAGTCATCTTCATTCCTCCCGTCTTGCCGGAGTTGCCGACATCTTTTTGAGGACGAATCTCGGGGTTGAAAATCAGCCCCTGGGGATTCAGCCTCACCGCGAAACCCTATGGATTCCTTTTTCAGGCGTCCAGGTTGAAAATCAACCCTGGAGATTCGGCCTCATCGCGAAACCCTATGGATTCCTCTTTCAGGTGTTCAGTTTCAAACTTCTTTACTCTTCGCGAAACTAGGGGTTGGTCCTTTGAGATTTACTCCCACCGACTTACTGAGCCAGAACTCTTCTCACTGCTCCCCTTGCTTCGACGGCGCTCTGGATCGCCTGTAGCTCATCTTGAAGAGACAATCTCTATCTTGCTCGATCCTCAAAATACCTACAGAATTTAAGAATCATTGAGCGCTCTGATCTGGGTTTCAAGGCAGCTCTTGAGCGAAGAGAAACTGATGGGCTTGGAGAGATAATCATCCATACCTGCCGCCAGACAGCGCTCCCGATCTCCTTTCATCGCGTGAGCGGTCATGGCGATGATGGGGATTTGGGGGTTGAGGACAGAGGAATCTGAGCTGCGGATCCTCAAAGTTGCCTCATAACCATCCATCTCGGGCATTTGAACATCCATAAATACGAGATCATAGGGGGTGCTCCTGAGCGCCTGGATCGCCTCTTTCCCGTTGGCAGCCGCATCAGCATGATGCCCCAACTTTTCTAGAAGGCGTAGAGCAACCCGTTGATTGACGGGGTTGTCCTCGGCTAGGAGAATGCGCATCCTGCGGATCGCTTGCATGGTTCCAGTCTGAGATATGGCTCGATGATGAGAGATCTTGGGCTGAAAGATCCTCATCAAGGCGCTGTGCAATCGAGAGCGCCGCACGGGCTTCCTTAGGCAGTCTGTGAACCCCATCGATTCCAAGCCCTGAACATCGGGAAGAGCAGGAGCTGGACTCACCAATATCAAAGGCAAGAGCAAGTCTCCCTCTTCCTGGAGTTTCTGAGCGAAATCAGGACCGCTGAGATCGGGCATGTGATGATCGAGGAGAAGCACCTCAAAGGGTTCGCCCTTTTTCTGAGCATCAAAGATGCGTCTTTTGGCTGACCCTGCGTTCGCTACAGCCTCAGCTTCACAACCCCAAAAACTCAACATCTCTTTCAATATGAGGCGGCAACGAGAGCTATCATCCAAGATCAAGACTCGGCGCCCTCGTAGACTTGAAGAGCGGGGGGGGGGAGTGAGGTTAGCCATCTGGAGAGGCAAGATAAAGTAGAAGGTGGAGCCCTGCCCAACTTCACTCTCTAGATAAATCTGGCCCCCCATCAACTCCACCAATTGTCGAGAAATTGAGAGCCCTAGGCCGGTTCCTCCAAAACGGCGGGTGGTAGAAGCATCTGCCTGAGTAAAGGGTTCAAATAGCCTCGCTTGGCGCTCGATTGGGATCCCAATTCCAGTATCGTGTACAGAGAATCGTAGTTCCTGATTTTTTTCCAAGGTGATATCAATCCCAACCTGACCATCAAGAGTAAACTTAATCGCGTTGCCAACCAAATTTGTCAATATTTGCCTTATGCGACCAGGATCACCTATTACGTGAATAGGGATTTCTGGACTGACCCTTGAATTATACTCAAGCATTTTGTCTCTTGCACGGATTACCAGTAAATCGTTTAAATCATCGATTAAATCTCTTATGTTAAACTCAATTCGTTCAAGCTCAATTAACCCAGCCTCAATTTTAGAAAAATCCAAAATATCATTGATGATTGCGAGCAAAGCTTTGCCGCTTTCTCTTACTGTCTCTGCAAATTGCCTCTGCTCCTGATCAAGCTCAGTGTCAAGAAGTAAGCCAACCATTCCAATCACTCCACTCATAGGGGTCCTGATTTCATGGCTCATGTTGGCAAGAAAGTCACTTTTGGCTTGAGCAGCTTCTTCTGCCCTCTTTTTGCCCTCAATCATATCAGTTACATCAACAAAAGATTCTACACCGCCTATAATCCCCCCGTTTTCATTTTTAAGTAGGGCTGCATTCTTAATAATCGATCGTTTCTCGCCCATTTTCGTCGTAATTTCAGAATGACGATTCCGAATCGTCTGAGGCCTTTCAAATGAAAAGACCCCCGTGTCACTTACTGATGTATTTTCAATAAGAAATTCGCTGTGAAGCCCAACAGATTCATCCTCAGCATATCCAGTCATCTCTATGAACGTCTTATTCACACTCTGAATGAAATAGTTTTCATCAAATGTGAATATTGCAGTAGCTGCCGTATCAACTACTTTTTTCAGGAGCTGTTCGGAGTTTTGAATCCTCTCATTACTTTGTTTTAATTGTGTATGAACATTGTTACGCAAATTAAGTTTGAATAGGAAAAATAGAATGAATGCAACAATAATTGAAGCAAATAGATGATACCTGTGCTCTGTAATATGCCGTCTATTCTTGAATCCAAAACGCCAAGCTACTCCATCCAGACGATAGCTTTTAAATTTATTAAAGGGACCATCTCCTTTCTGAAAAGAACCCTCTCCTCCCTCCAATTCTAGATAGACATCTAGAGGAAAACTCTGAGGAATGAGTTGTTCTAGGTGAAATGTAAGCAAAAGGCAGGAGACTCCTCTCTTCAGAGAGAGGCTTTGGCTGAGATACAGCAGCTCATCTTTGATTTGGAGATCCAAGCCGTAGCTCTCCATGGAGGCACTGGAAGGACAGCTTTCCATAAAACGGAGCATCTTTGGCTTGGGGCTCATCCCCTCTCTGAGAGCCTTAAATTCAAGCTCTGGCAACAGCTTCAAGAACCTGATTTGAGCGAGAATCCTCCCATAATTTGAAGTAAAAAGTTCCTCAAAGTGTTGAATATCGTTATGGAAATCATCTAATCTCTGTTCCTCTCTTCGAGCCTGGATGAGCCCATCGGTGAGGAGCCCTGAAGCAAGCAAAAAAAGCGCAGTGAAGAACCAAATAATCTGAGTTTGCAGCCATCGCATGTTTCATCTATCGGTCAATATTCCTAATGACACAAGCGCTATCGAGGGATACTTAGTGATGATCTTCCACAGTAGAGGAAAAAAGATGCGTCTGTTTCGATCTCACGGAGATGGTTGTTTTCAGCGAGAACAGTTTGCCTCTATCGGAGAGCAGATCATCTTTGAGGATGGGGTTCGCGTTTGGCACCCAGAGACTATCCATCTGGGAAACAACATCTATATAGGGCATGGTGCCATGCTCAAGAGCTACTACAAAGGCCAGATGAGCATCGGCAATGACACTTGGATTGGCCAGGGTGTCTTTCTCCACTCTGCAGGAGAGATCCATATTGGGGCATCTGTGGGGATGGGACCCTTTGTGAAGATCCTGACCTCAACTCATCAGGAGGCGGGGCGGGAGCTGCCCATCTTGGCAGCTCCGCTGAACTTTGCCTCTGTCCATATCGAGGAGGAGAGCGACATCGGGGTGGGCGCCATCATCCTCCCGGGGGTTAGGATCGGTCGTGGTGCTCAGATCGGAGCGGGCGCTGTGGTCAGTCGAGATATACCCCCCTACGCCATCGCAGCAGGGGTCCCTGCGCGGATCATTCGTATGCGACCTTAGTCCCTCTCCTGTTCAACATTGCTGTTGCGCTGTGGTGAATAAGCTTCTATTGGCACGCTCCTTGTATGCGGACCAGCGCTTCTTGTATCCGGCCTCGAAACGTGGAAGCATACCCGGCCATTTTACCTGCCTCTGAGAAAGGATTTGGAGAATTATGCGCTTGAGCAAAGCTCGCAAACTTCGGGAGATGTTCCAACAGGATCAAGTCATCCGATGCATCGGCGCCCATAACGGGCTCTCGGCCCGACTGGCTGAGGAGGCGGGCAGCGACGCAATCTGGGCCAGCGGCCTGGAGGTCTCCACCGCCCATGCGGTACCCGATGCCAACATCCTCACCATGACCGACTACCTCCGAGAAGCTTCGGCGATGAATGACGCCGTGGAGATCCCTGTAGTCGCCGACTGCGATACAGGCTATGGCAACGTAAACAACGTCATTCATATGGTCCGCAAGTATGAAGCGGCGGGGATCGCGGCGGTCTGTATTGAGGATAAGCGCTTCCCCAAGGTCAACTCCTTTGTGCCTGGTCGTCAAGATCTTGCGCCCATCGCTGAGTTTGTAGGGAAGATTCGCGCCGCTAAGAACGCTCAACAAGGTGAAGATTTTCAGGTCTTCTCTCGGGTAGAAGCCCTGATCGCGGGTTGGGGTCAGGATGAGGCGATGCGACGTGCGATCGCTTACGCTGAGGCGGGGGCTGACGCCATCCTGATTCACTCTAAGCAGCCCCAACCAGATGAGATCCTTGAGTTTATCGAATCATACTCTCTTCCAATCCCCTTGATCATCGTTCCCACCACCTACCCTACCCTTGATATCAAAGCCACCCAGGCTCTCAACAAGGTGCGGATGGTGATCTACGCCAACCACGGCTTGCGCACCGCGATCACGCATGTGAGCCAGACCTTTAGGGAGATCTTAAACACAGGTTCAACCCTCTCGGTGGAGCCCAAGATTGCTCCTCTCAAGCAGGTTTTTCAGCTCCAAGGGATGCCTGATCTAAAGGCCGCTGAGAAGGAGTATGGCTACTCTGGTCGTGATCCCATCAAGGTCCTCATCCCTGCCGCTGGGACAGCTCTTGATCCAGGCCTTAGAGAGGTGTTGGGTGAGGCTCCTGTCGCCTCCCTGGATATCAACGGCAAGCCTCTGCTTCAACGTCAAGTGGAGTTGCTGAATAACACCAATATCCAAGATATTCGCGCAGTCATCGCTGAGGGGGCAGAGCTTCAGGTGGGCGGTGTAGAGCTGTTGCCCAAACCTAAGGCTGCGCAGAGCCATATCCTGGGTACAGTGGCTGAGGGCCTACGGAGCTTAAGCCTACGTCCAGAGGAGCGCCTCCTACTGCTCTACTCTGATATTCTCTTTGACCGCCAGATCCTCAAAGCTCTGGTTGATTGCAAGGGGGAGATCACCCTGGTGGTTGATCGTGCGGGTACTCAGCGTGACAAAGAGACCGTTGATCTGGTTCAGACCAGCCTTCACCCCGCCCCTGATGGTCGCCTCTTGGCTCCTGAAGGTCGCATCTTTGTTCATAAGATCGGTGCCTCTGTACAGCTTGAGGAAGCCACCCATGAGTTTATTGGGATGGCGCTCTTCTCTAAGCCTGCCGTGGAGGCTCTTCAGGCGATCGCCAGCGAAGCTCCAGATGATGCAGATCTCACCTATGCGATCACTCGCCTGATTGAGAAGGGGCTCAGCGTTGATGCCCTTGAGGTTGAACGAGGTTGGTCTGAGCTTCACACCCCTGAAGATCAAGAGCGGATCTGCGCTCAGCTCCTGGGAGCCTCCAGATGATCTCCTCTCGAGCACTCTTAGAGCTGCTCAAAGCTCAGGGTTATGATCTATTTACAGGGGTCCCCTGCTCCTTCTTTCGTATGATGATCGATCAGGTCAGCGCTGATCCCGAGCTGGAGTATATCCCGGTCGTCAACGAGGGTGCTGCTATCGGCCTCTCAGCGGGAGCTTGGATGGCAGGGCGTATGCCTGTGGTGTTGATGCAGAATTCAGGCATCGGCAATGCCATCAACCCTCTCACGAGCCTAGCCAACATCTACAAGCAGCCGATGCTCCTCCTGATCTCGGGGCGGGCCTACGGAGTCGAAGATCAGCCTCAGCATGAGATCATGGGGCGCAGGAGCCATGATCTTCTGAGAGCCGCTGAGGTCCCCTGCGCAGATCTACCTCAGGAGCCCCAAGAGATCGAAGCCACGCTCGCTCACTGGAGTGACTACGCGCTCTCCCACTCCCGACCTGTAGCGCTCATCGTTCCTAAGGGGAGCGTTGGCCAGGGTGACGCGCTCCCTATCCCTGAGCTGAGTCATCCTCTGAGCCGCCGTGAGGCGATGGCGATCACCTTGGAGGGGCTTCCCTCTGAGGTGGCGGTCTTGGCCAGCACAGGGCTGCCTGCGCGGGATCTCTTTGATATCGAAGATCGCCCCGCCAACTTCTATATGATGGGCTCGATGGGTCACACCTCGGCTATCGCCTTAGGTGTCTGCTTAGCTCAACCAGATCGTCCTGTGCTGCTCCTGGATGGAGATGGCAGCGCCCTCATGCATATGGGGAGCATGTCGACCATCGGGCACTGTTTGCCTCAGAACCTGATCCATGTGATCTTGGACAATGAGGCTTATGAGAGCACGGGGAATCAAGACACCACCTCTAGACAGATGGAGTTTGCTCAGATCGCACGAGCCTCAGGCTACCCTTCAGCCTGCCGGCTTGAGGAGCCTGATGAGCTGCGTGAGGAGATGCGTCAAGCCCTCTCCCAACCCGGCCCCCACTGTATTCATGTTAAGCTGCACCGCCGCAACGCCCCCAAGGCCCCACGTATCACGACCCGTTGGAGCGTGGAGCAGATCAGCACTCGTTTCCGTGAGGCTCTGGGTCCTCGCTAGATCAGCTTAGGCGTTCTCTCCAACCACGCAGAAAGAAGCGCGCGAGCAGCTCCTCTGGGCGGAGATGCTCTCTCATACTGTGAACCGCTATGCTGAAGTCGTAGAGGGTCTGTAGCGCCAGATAACCGGCGGAGATCCAAGCCAAAAGGTGCTGTGTCGAGGTCTGTAGTTTAAGGCCCAGAGAGAGCGCGACTAGGAGGGGGAAGACCAACACAAAAAAGTTACGCCGCTTCTTAGAGATGGAGCGCCCCAGGACTCGACTGACCACATGACGACCAGTGAGGGCGGGGTTGGCAAAGAGGAGGATGGAGGCGATGGCGAAATAGCCAGGCTCACCCAGGAGAAACCAAGCGATGCTGACGCAGGAGGTCAGCACCGGGGGGATCCACTGTTGATGGCCCTTCTTTGTTCGCCAAAAGCAGCGCGCAGAGGTGAGCATCGATTGCAGGAAGACCCAGATTGCTACCCCCTCGGCGATGGAGAGGAGACCAAAAATTTTCCACTCATACATCACCCCTATTCCGAAGAGGGCCAGCAGCAGATAGAGCAGGGAGACAAGGACAAGGCCCTCTACGTTACCAAACATATCCATCTGGATGATCCCTGTGTGGCGCTGCTCCCAAAGGGTCCCAAAGAAGGCCAAGCCGACCGCTCCCAGGAGCATCAAGATCATCCAGTGGGGGAGTTGAAGCGCGGCTCCCAAACCCCAGATCACGAGGCCGTTATTAAAGGTATCTAGCCAGTGATCGATAAACTCTCCCAGAGGAGAACTCTGCCCCGTCTTGCGAGCATGGGAGCCATCGATGTTGTCCAGGGTGAGGTAACAGAAGATCAGGAAGCCAGGCAGGAGATAGAGGATCGGATAAGCGGGGTTGATCATCATCGAAGAGGTAAAAGCCAGGCTGGCACAGAGGGAACCTGTCAAAGAAAGCGTATTGGCTGAGAAGCGCTCTGGGATACGCTCAGCCAGAGGGTTCCAGAGCCTCTTTTTGAAGATGGGCAGCAGGATGGACTTATCTTCACAAAGATAGGCGTAGTCTGGGTCTTTCATCATCTTCTCCAAGTGGCTTGAGCCTCTTGCACCAGCTCTCCAAAGCTCTTCAGGAAAGCGTCTATCTCTGGGAGCCTCAGATCTCCCAATATAGAGAGGCGGAAGTTAGGCGAGCCTGAGGGCTTACCAGGATAGATTGTAAAACCACGCTCAAAGAGAGCATCGTGGAGAGCTTCAAAGTCAAACCAGGGTTCATCAGGGCTCTGGATAGAGATGAGGATTCCACTCTGCTCTGATTCAGGGATAAGGGCCTTAAAACCAAACGCTTGAACTCCATCGCGCAGGCGTCGATACAGCGCCGCGTAGCGCGCTTCGCGCCCTGCTCGAGTCTCCTGTTCCAACTCCAAGAGCGCTTGCTCCAGGGCTGAGAGGATCTGAGGGGGGCAGGTAAAGCGGGTCTGACCATTGCGCTCCAGAGCATCATACTGATCTACGAGGTTCAGATAGAAGGAGCGGGAGCTGACGGCGCGGGCGCTCTCTAGCGCGCTGCGACGTGCGATCACAAAGGAGAGCCCCGCCATCCCCTGCACGCACTTATTGGAGCTGGAGATGACATAATCGAGGCCGGGGCGATCTTCTATGGGGAGGACCCCAAAGCTGGACATCGCGTCCACGATGACCGAGAGCCCACGTGCGGCGGCGATCTCCAAAATGGGATTGAGGGGGTTGAGGAGCCCTGAGCTGGTCTCATGGTGAATCAAGGCCAAGTGGCTCAGGGGCAGCTTGCTTTCATCAAGCGCCTGGACCAAAGCTCTAGAGTCGATGGTTTGACCCCAGCCCGGCTTAAAGACCTCGTGGGGGATATTGAGGGCCTCGCAGATCTGCTGCATACGAGCCCCATAATCCCCATTGTCGATGATCAGAACTCCAGCCTCTTCTGGAACAACCGAAGAGAGGGTTGCCTCTACTGCAGCGGTGCCGCTGCTGGTGAAAGGCACCGTTGTAAAGAGCTCTGGATCGCCGATGAGCGTCGTCAGGCTTTGACGAACTCGGGCGAGCCTCTCGGTGAAGCTGCGCTCTCGGGGGCAGACATCAGAGATGACCAAGGCAGCTTTGACCCTCTCTGAGGTGGTCGCTGGACCGGGGTTGAGCAGCACCGCCCGAGGCGGCGCTCGAAACAGCCCCTCCTCCAACGCCTGGAGGGCGGGCATCACCTGATCACGTACCCTCAGGTAGTGGTGCTCATCATCGATCTCTCCCCAGATGAGATCGGGCACCAGACAGAGGCCGATGGAGCGCCCCTGACCGGCTTTGACCAGAGCATCAGTCTCATAGGAGATACGACCATGCCCGAGAGACTCGCGGCGGTACTCATAGTCGGCTTTCAGCTCTGCTGCCAAGCCCTTAGAGATGCGGCAGATGCCCACCAACTCTCCAAAGATCCCCTGTAGATCCTCCTGCGTCTTGGACATCGCCTGAAGCCCCTCAGCGCTGCCCTGAACCCAGACCTCATCTCCTGCGCCTGAGGGACCTGAGAGCAGGATGAGATCGGGGCGTCCATCCTCCTTCAGCGCGTTCAGAGCACGAGGTTCATAGATGAGATCGCTCTCCAGGAGCAGAAAATCATCCTGAATCAACTCTAGGGCGCAGGCCAGGGAGGCCATACTGCCTGTGGTGGCGAAGGCACTGTTCTCAACCACCTCGACTTGAGGAAGTTGAGCAGCGAGGGCGTGATACTCTTCGGCCAGATGCCCTGCGACGATGAGGATATGTTCCACTCCAGCGCGCCTCAAGAGGCGGATAGAGCGTTTGATCAGAGGCTCAGCGCCAAACTCAAGGAAACCCTTAGGGCTGCTGTGGTGTACGGAACGGAGCCGGGTGCCCATCCCTGCGGCGAGGATAATGGCGGTTTTGGGAAGATCATTCATCTATTTGTTTCTCTGTTACTGGTGTTCGATAGAGATCTGCGAGCACCGGATAATGGTCTGATGGATAGCGAGGAGGCCGCGCATCTTTTAGGATCTGCGCACGCCGCACCTGAAAGTGAGGGGAGTGTAGGATCCAATCGATTCGAGTTTCGTCCGGAAAGCGCCTTCCTTGAAAGCCATGGTAGCTGAAGGCGCGATCATCCTCGGAGTGTCCCGCAGAGCACCAACTGTCGTGAAGACCCGCTTCTAGGCAGAGGCGATGCTCGGGGCTGTTAGGAGAGGCGTTAAAGTCACCCATGATCACTGTAGGGAGCGTGGGCCAGCCCAGGAGAGAGAGCCGCTCAAAGATCAGCTCCAAGCTACGCATCCGAGCATGAGCGCTGATGTGATCCAGGTGCAGGTTAAGGAGGAGCATGGGGCCGCTGACAATGCCAACTTTGATCCAAGTCGCAGAGCGGGTCCAGCGCGCTCCCCATGCGGAGCCCCAATGTTGAGGTTCCTCATTGAGCCAGAAGCTTCCTGAATCTAAGAGGGCTCCTTCAGCCCTCTGGCAGAGGATGGGGTTATAAACCCGCAGCAGCCGTGCTCCGCTGGGGCAGCCTTGCTCGAGCAGTTCCAACCCCTGTTGAGCCAGTTTTGGCAAAAGATAGCTCAAGTTGAGGCCAAATGCCTCTTGAAACCCAAGGAGTTGAGGTCGATGACGACGCAACAGCTCTAAAGCCAACCTGCGACGCAATGGCCAGAGGTTGATCCCATCGGCGTTAACGCAGCCTCGCAGGTTGAAGGAGATCAGCCGTATGATCTGCTCCGATCTCAGCCCCTTTTGTGGTTCATTCACGCGCTCACTCCTTTGGGCTAGGGGACTCTCTTTTCTCTTTTATCCCCAAAAGTCTAAATAGACAAAGGGCTTGGAGCCTGCTCGGATCACAGGCATCCTCTCAAAGATTTCAATAAGGAGGAGGCTGCGATGATCAGCAATACCGGAACGACTCTCACCCAACATGTCCTTCACCGCCAAGCCCTGCACCCCAACGCGCGGGGCCAATTTTCCCAGCTCATCACTCAGATCGGTGTGGCCTGCAAACAGATCAGCGCTCAGGTTCGCCGCGCTGGTCTCATCGAAGTTTGGGGCTCCACTGGCCAGACCAATGTGCAGGGTGAGACAGTTCAGAAGCTGGACGAGATCGCCAATGCCCTCTTTATCCGCGCCCTGACTCGCTCTGGAGCGGTCTCGGTGATGGCCTCTGAGGAGGAGGATGAGATCATCCTCGGCGGTGAAGATGGAATGTTTGGAGACTATGTGGTCGCCTTTGATCCTCTGGATGGTTCTTCAAACATCGACGCCAGCGTCTCTATCGGGACCATCTTCGCCATCTACCACCGCCGCAGCATCCGTAACCCCGGACTTGAAGATATCCTTCGTCCTGGACGAGAGCAGGTCGCCGCAGGCTATGTGATGTATGGCTCCTCGACGGTCCTGGTCTACACTGCGGGGAACAGCGTAGACTCCTTCACTCTAGATCCTAATGTGGGTGAGTTCTTCCTCACCCGCTCAGGCATCAAGATGCCTGAGATCACCGAGCAGCTCGCCATCAATGAATCCAATGAGTGTTACTGGCCCAACTGGGTAAAACCTTTCCTTGAGGAGATCAAGGCTCGCAACACCGATGAGGAGCGCTTTATCACCTCCCGCCATATCGGTTCTCTGGTAGCGGACTTTCACCGCAACCTCCTCAAGGGAGGGCTCTATCTCTACCCTGCTGATCGTCGCACAGGCCGAGGCAAGCTGCGCCTGCTCTATGAGTGCAACCCGTTGGCCTTTATCGCCGAGGTAGCTGGAGGTGGGGCCTCTAACTGCTGCCAACGTATCTTAGAGATCGATCCAAACAATCTACATGCGCGCTCCGGGTTGATTATTGGTCCTATGCGCGATGTGCGTTTGGCTGAGAAGTTTGCCCGAGAGCATGGAAGCGAAGGTAGGGTTCAGGACGGGGGTTGATCAAGAGGCCAACGTCGCTCGATGAGGGTGTAGAGGCTGAAGGTGATCGCCCAGGCCCCCAACACATCGATGCTGTAGTGAATATGGGAAAGGAAGACCACCGCTACTGTCAACAGATGAGCCCAAAGGGCCAATATCCCTAGAGCTGGGCGGCCTCGGCAGTAGAGATAGAGCAGGAAAGTAGTAGCGGTGTGTCCTGAGAAGAAGAGATCCTTGCTCAGGTAGATATGCGCTGTCTCCTCAAAGAAGACAGCCAAGGGGTTGATCAGCTGAACCCAGGCAGAGAGGAGCTGCTCTACTGGGAGTCCTGCGTTGCTGTCTGGTCCAACAACCGGCCCCAAGCCGGTGAGGCAGATCGAGAGCCCCCGCAGTAAGCTCAGCAGCCCTCCTACATAGAGAAAGTGAACAAAGGCGTGACGATCTTGGCGCCAAAGCCAGAGCGCAGGGGGGAGGTAGGCTAAGAGCCAGAGACGATAGTTCCAGCTTGCCACCCAGTCGATTCGAGGGATCAAGTTCAGCAGGCTGTCGGGGAGATGAGGCGCAGGGCGAGCCTCATTGAGCAGAGCTAAGCCCAACATGATCGAGTAGCTCAGATAGCGCCACAGGAGCGCTGGGCCTACTCCTCTTAACTGAGCCTTCATTTAACCCAGGCCTCCCTTGGGCTGAGAGGGGAAACTACGACGTATGCGCTCTAGACCTGTGGGGGTGGAGTGGACCAAGCGGCTCACTTGACGATGAAACTCGGCAGCTCGCCCAGCGCTGATGCTGGGGGAGGCGTCATGGAGCAGGAGATCTGTGAAGATATCTTGGGGATCCTGCCTCCAGGTGGCCCCCAAAGCAGCCATCCCCTCCAGGTTGTTTGCATCGCTGCTCCCTCGGATAAAGCGGTACTGAAAAGAGTAGAAGTGGAAGCCTGGATCAACCCCCGATTCATGCGCGGCCCTCAGTCCTATGGTGGAGATCTCCTCCAGGAAGCTGAGGGTCTGCTCTAGATCCTGCTCGCTATCTCCAGGGATTGGGTTGAGGATCCCAAAGATGGGGGTGATGTCGCTGCGCATACAGCCCTGGATCTGGGCCCGGGCCCGCTCAAGATAGTGCTCAAAAGCTTTGGGGCTGCGCAGCTTATTGAGGCGCCTTAGGCTGGAGTAGGAAGCGGACTCCAGGCCGTAGTAGATCAGCTCACAGCCCGCCTCCCAGAGCCGAGGAAGCTGCTCTGCTCTAAGCACATCTACTCGACTCTCCAGGAGAAAATGGAAGCGGGTCTCGCTCAGGAGATCGCAGAGGGCTTCCACTCGCCGCGCGTTGGCTCCAAAGAGAGGATCGGAGAGCCAGAGATAATAATCTCGCCCAAAATCCTCCAACAGTTGAAGATCTCGCTTCAGCTTTTCTAGGCTGGTATCCACATGGATGGGAAAGATCACCTTTTCGGAGCAGAAGTTACAGTCATAGGGGCAGCCCTTACTGGTCAGAAAGGGGAAGATGGTATAGCTGTCAGGAGAGGGCATCAGCTCTAGGGCCAGGGAGGGGTGCTCTTCAGGGCTGGGCGCTGACTGCATCGGAGTCGCGATGATCTCCCCCTCTGCTCCTCGATAGCTGATCCCAGGCACCTCAGGGCTCAGAGGATTCAGCCCTGCGTTGAGGCGCTCGCAGAGGGCCAGAAGCCCAGGCTCTCCCTCTCCTCGAGCCACCGCATCGATCTCAGGAACAGCACGCAGCAACTCCTCGTGAACGGGGGTCGCCCAGATGCCCCCCACCAGAACGAGCAGATCCGGCATCTGGGGCCGGAGAGCTTGCAGAAGATCGCGGGTAAAGCGCCCATCAGCAGGCACCTTGGTGGAGAGCCCCAAGATCTGTGGTCGCTCCTCCTGGATGCGCGCGATCATATGCTCCAAGATCCGCTCTAGGCTCTCCATCTGAGTGTCCAGCTCCACAGCTACATCGTGGATGCTGACCTGATGACCCCGTGCCTGTAGAAAGCCTCCCAACTGGAGAAAAGAGAGAGAGGGGCAGAGCCCTCCGATACAGGTCTTGAGGAGCGGGACGTTACTAAAGAGGATATGGGCCATAGGCGCTTGCTCTGCTGCGGTCTGCTTGAGCGGAGGTGTAGCACGCTCAGGGCAAAATTGAGCAGGGCGAATCTACAGATCAAAGTCCTCCTCATCATCCTCTTCTAAGAGCGCTCTCACACGAAGCTCAAGGGAGGTTCTCAGCGCCGCCTCCCGAGCAGTATCTCGCTCCAGGCGCAGCTTAAAGATCCAACCCTCCTCAGCTTCAGGAGGGAGGAGCGCCCGAGGCCACTCCAATAGAGTCCCCCCCCAATCGAGGATGACCCACTCTCCCTCTAAGCGATCCAAGCTTAGTTCATGCTCCATCGCTCAACTCCTGAGCAGGGCGATGAAAGATTTGGGGGTCTTGAGGACCACGCGAACGCTCCCCTCGACATCTAACAGGCCGATGATCTCGGTGCTGCGTCCAGCGCGCACATCTAAGATCAAGCTTCCAACCCCAGAGAAGAGAAGATAGAGACCCAAGCCCGCCCCTCCTGGCTTACGATCCATCTGATTGGCCCTCTTACGCATCCCTTTGGCGACGTAGGCTTTGAGGATATTGGGGTGCAACCGCCCGAAGGGGTCTGTCACCGAGAGCCCAAAGGTGCGGCCATCGCAGCCATAGCGAAGGAGGACCTCCTCCTGCCGCTTTAGCTCCACTGGGACATTTCGATCCAAGCGCGCATAACGAGAGCGTCCTTGCTCATTTGTGGGAGCATCATAGAGGGCGTTCATCAACATCTCATCAGCGAGAGATTGAATATGCGCACGGAGCCGCTCTCCCAAGCCCAGGCCCTCAACATAGCGATCCATCTCCTCCAAAAGATTTTTACGAAGCTCACTGCTCCGTGTCCTTCGGCTGTGCAGCTGAGCACCCCAAGGGAGGAGGCTGTTAAGCCCCATAAATCGTTGGCCTTGAGTATCCGCTAAGAGCGCAAGGAGCAGCTCTTTGAACCAAGGAGCTTCTATCGCCAAGAGAAACTTGAACCAAGTCTCTGGCATAAGTTGAGGAAGGACTTCTGGGCTCTCTCCGCTCAGCAACAAGAGGATGGAGGTTTTGGGGAAGCGAAGGTTGATCTCCCGAATGCTGGAGATCAATGGAGGTTTCAGCGCCTCTAGATGAAGGAAGATCCAGTCCACCTCCCTCTGCTGAGAGAGTTCAAAGCTCTGAAGATCTGGAAAAAGGGTGTGATGATAACCTGCACCACCTGCGATACGGAGGGGCATGCGGAGGTGCTGAGCCTCACCAATGGCCAAGATCTGAGGCACCGCGTTACCTTTCAAGTCATACAACAGAGCAACTTAACAAGCTCTCCTCCATTTCAAAAGGAGCCCCAAGAGAGAGAGAAAAGCCAGAAGCTGCCCCCCCCCTTTGTGCCCCTGAGCACAGTCACCCGTAAAGAGGACCTTCTGTTGGAAGCTCTCCTCAACCTCCAGAAGCCCGGCGTCAGAGATTCTCTGGCAGTGAACCTCAGCCCCCTGCAGCTCACAGCCCCCTGAACAGTGTTCCCTCGACAGGCTGCCCTCTTCACAGCGAACAGCCCAGGTCCCATCGCAGTGAGCGCTCTCACAACGCTCATCAGTCTCACAGTAGTAGCCCAAGTTTTCATCGATATAGCCACAGGTCTGCCCATCCAGCGCGCAGTCTTTCTGCACAGGGAGATCATCCTCTCCACACCAGACAGCGATCTCTCCTTCACAGCGACCCTGATAGCTTAGATCCGCGCAGGCTGTTGGAGACCCCCCTCCGATCACCTCTGAGATCCAAGCCTCGAGAGGATCTAAGCGGCTGAGTTGATCGTGGCCCACACAGTTATCATCTCCGCCATGCTCCACCCCCATCACCAAGACCCTCCCCCCAATCTCAGCCATAACTGGACCTCCAGAGTCCCCGAAGCAGAGCCCTTGCTGCCCACGGCCATTGACCTCCAACATGCTCTCGGTCAAGCTCACTAACTCCACCCGAGCGAAATAGCGCCCCTCTGAACCATCATGGGTCTGGCCGAAACCTGCGACCTCTACCTCCTGCCCCAAGAGCGCCTCGGGGGGGGGCTCTGTTGCTGCGGGGATGGGGCGCAGCTCAAGCGGCATCTCTCCTTCCAAGAGGAGGAGCGCTACATCCTCGCGCGGATGATCTTGGACGTGTAAAACTTGAAAGATGCTTCGAGGAGTTTCAGGCATCAGCCCCAAACCAAAGCCCAAGCTGGAGGGGGACTTATCCTCGATGCAATGACCGGCGGTGATCACCACTCCAGAGGCGATAAGAGTCCCTGTACAGAAGCTGGCCTCAGAGCCTAAGTTGGCGTCAAAGAGCCAGCCGATCGCCAAGCGCTGCCCCTCGCTGAGTTCGATCACCTGGGGACTTCGAGAGCCGTGATAAATCGCCTGCTCTCGCTGCTCAAGATCGCTCCTCTCCTGAACACAGGCCAGGAGCACCAAGGCGCTAAGAGAGAGACGCATTGCTCAAGATCCAGGAGCGAGTCCTGAGACTCCCGTTTCAACACGGCGGGTAGCTGGATCATAGACAAATCGGTCCAAGAGTTCTCGCAAAGTCACGAGGCGCACAGGTTTAAGAACCACCTCCTCCATCCCAATCTTGAGAGCCTGCGTTGAGAGCATCGCGCTGTGATCTGCGGTGATGGCCACGACGGGGACTCGCCCACGAACATCTCCCAACTGACGAATCCGTCGTGTAGCCTCCAAACCATCCATGCCTGACATCTGACAGTCCATCAAGATCAGATCAAAGATGCTCCCTCGGATCTTCTCCAGGGCGCCCTCTCCTGAACTGGCGGTCTCGGTGCTACATGCTAGGCGTTGAAACTGACGCTCCAGAGCACGACGGTTGATGATGTTGTCATCCACGATCAAGACCCGTGGAAGCAGCGTGGGTTGCTGCTCAGGCTTGGCACGTTTGAGGCTGAGGTTAACAGGGAAGCTGACCTCTACATACTCCTTGTCCCAGCGCAGCTCTCCCTCTAGGGCTCGAAGGGCCTGCTTAAGGACCGCCTCCAAGAAGGGGCGATCCTCCTCAACGCCTACCCCCGCGCGGAGGAAGAGCTTGGGAGCGCGTTCTGCTTCTTGAGCCAACCAGACCTCTAAGCGGCCGCCTAAGAGCCGCAACATATGACCCGCGCAGCAGCTTAGGAGTCCTGGATCGGTGACGATCTTTTGGGGTAGTTCGGGGTGCAGTTGGAGAGAGAGGGGGCGATCTGTATCTTGCCAGCGAGGGCCTAAAGTATCGACAAGGCCCTGAAGGGTATCCTCCAGATCAAAAGCAGATATATCTGAAGAGCGTTTGATCTCTCGAAGATCCTCAAAATCGTAGGTGAGCAGCTCTAGAACCTCGACAGCTGCGCGGATAGTCTCAGTATATTCCTCTTGGAGTTGAGATAGACTTGACTCTCTCAAAAGCCCAACCATAGCGGTAATGCCATTGATGGGATGACGCATCTCCTGTCTGAGAACTTTAAGCTGTTTTTGCTGCTCTCGTCTTCCCTGAATACGGAGCAGGCGTCCCTGAAGATACAACCCGATCAACACCACGATCAGAGCAATCCAAAGGGGGAATGTCATTAAAGAGTCCTCAAATAAGTCTATGTATTTGACCATATCCACATAAAAAAATCAAGGGATTCTATCCCAAGTAGACCTATTCCATATTAAAAATGCTCTATGGATTTTGCTCCGCTTCAATCGCCTTGATCGCCTCTTGCGCCAGCTCAGCGAGGCGACCTCCTCCTTTGACAGCCAAGAGTCTTAAGAGAGGGAGAGCTTTACGGGAGATCTCAGGCATCCTCCCCAGAGCCTGAATCACAACCATACGCAGCTCCGCTTCTCCCGTCGCCAGAGCTTTGAGGAGGGCCGGAAGGGCTGCTTTCGCCTGAATCCCCAAAGCTTCAATCGTCTGAATCACTGCTGTCCGCACCGCCAGATCTCCATCCTTGAGAGCCACAATGAGGGCCTTGACGACCGCCTTTGGGTCCTGCTTGAGCCATTTAGCCAGGGCCCTCAGGGCCTTAGCGGCAGCGATCCGAACTTGAGTAGAGCCATCGGAGAGCGCCTCGATGATCTGTGGGAAGCTGGCCTTAGCGGCGGCCCCTGCCCGGGCCAGGGCCTTGAGAGCTGCGACTCGCACCGCCGCCCCTTTATCCTTCAACAGCACGGTCAAAGCCTTGATCACCTCTTGACCCTCTCCACTGAGCCGACTGAGGATCTCAACCGCCATAAGGCGTAGGGGCTCACTCTCATTTTTGAGGGACTCCAAGAGGGCAGGGAGCTGCTTTTTAAGTCGAGCGATCTCGATCAAGGCATGAAGACTCGCCGCGCGGACCTGCTTATCTAGATCTTTTAAGCTGAGTTTAAGCGCCAAAGCGGTCTCTTTGCTCTCACGGCCCAAGACCCCCGCTGTCTCTACCGCCACACGACGCACCCAAGCAGACTCATCCTTAAGAGCGTTGAGGATCTGGGGCAGGGCCCGACGAGCTTCTTGACCTATGACCTTCAGCGTCTTCAAGGCGGCAACTCGAAGGGGTGTATCTGGATCACTGAGCAGCTCGATAAGGGCATCGATGGCTGCCCCACCGTTGCCCCCTGCGATGCGTAGCCCCAAAACTGCCAACCAGCGAATCTCATTCTCATGTCCTGGGATGGCCCGATCGAGGATCTGAGTTAGGGGCTCAGCTAACTCCTCAGGGCGATCCTTGAGCCAAGCCCTCAATAGAGCCTCTGCCTGGGCTCGGACAGCGCCCTGAATCTTGGGATCTCGCAGGAGATGAAGCGTCGCGCTGAGAGACTCTCGATGCTCCTTGTCGATAAGGCTGATCGCTTGCCGCGCCCAGAGGCGAACCTGAAGATCTCCATCCTTGAGGATCTCAACCAGCTGATTGAGCTGAGCGCGAGCTTGAGGGCCGATACGCCCCAGCGCTCTCGCGGCGCTGGCTCGCAGCTGAGCAGAGCTGTGCTTCAATGAGGCGCCCAGAGCCTCAATCGCCTCTTGAGCGGCGGGCCCCATCTGTCCCAGCGCCTCAGCGACAACCACCTGTAGCTCTAAGCTGCCCTCCTCAAGCGCTTGGATTAGAGGTGCGAGGGCGCTGTCTAGATCTACCCCTGCTTGAGCCAGCGCTCCCAGCGCCTTTGCTGAGGCAAGGCGAACCTTCAGGGCTGGATCTTTGAGTTTGTTGATCAGGCTATTGAGGGCGCGTCCCCCCTCCTTTCCCAGCTCAGCGATCGCCTCAATGGCGGCCACTCTACGCTCGGGAGCTTCAAGCTCAAGCTCTGGCAGCAGAGGAGAGAGGGGGTCGATCACCACCTCTTGAGCAGAACCCTTGGAGTTGGAGGAGGGGCTCTGCTGATGACAGCCCAGGAGAATGAGTAGAGGGATCCAGTGGTGAGCGCGCATAGATGGCCCCTTAGTAGAACTAGAGCTGAGACAAGGTCTGGATGCCATAGAGCAGGAGTCGGGTGCCAAAGGCCAAGAGGATGAAGCCGGAGCTGCGCAAGAGCCAGCGGAGATGCTTAGGATTTAGGAGAGGGTTCAGGCGGTGGGCGAAGAGCACCTTGAGGCAATCTAGACTCAGGACCGCTAAGACAGATCCGCTCATAAAAGCTACCAAGCTTCTATTTTCACCATGTCGAGCGCTGCCAAGCGCGACGATCCCAAGCCAGATCATAAAAACGAAAGGGTTGACGAAGTTGATCAGGAAGCCGCGGCCAAAAGCGGTCAGGAGATCCAGAGCCTTGGGGCCCTTTGGCCTTTGAAGCTTGGGCTTGAAGAGGGAGTGCAGACCAAAACCCAGGAGGAGGCCAGCGCCGCTCAGGGCCAACCAGGGCTCCACAGCAGGGGAGCGCAGCCAAGCCTCAAAGCCCAACCCACAGAGCAAGATCGCAATAATATCGCTGATGAAGATACCCAAAGCGACAGCCAGGCCCTGAGTCCGACCTCCCTCTAGGGTGCTCTGGAGCAGGACAAAGAGGACCGGTCCAATAAGGAGAATCAGACCCAAGCCCAGCAGATAACCCTCCAGGAAAGGCAATTAAGAGCCTGCCTCGGCTTCTGAGAGCCCAAGATAGGCTCTCACCTGGGGCTCCTTGAGGCGGTACCAGATCTCCTTAAAGGGGCGACGCAGCGGGAACTCACCTGGATTGATGGAGCGTGTGAGCAGGGGCAGCAGCGCGTTGATGGTACAGCAGCGGTGCCGTATAAAGCAGCGGGTGGGGACAGGGACTGCGCCCAAGCTGCTCTTGATCTCATGAGCCGTACGTCCGTAGTTCAGGCGCGAGAGGCCCCGCTGTAGAGCGATCTTCAGATAGTCATAAAGCATACGCGGATAGATTCCATGAGCGCGATTTTGCTCATAATCGATACCTACGAGGTGGGCTTCCAGGCTGTCGCCATCGACAAAGGCGCTCAGAAAGCCCACCAAGAGATCCCCGAGAAAGTAGCCCTGTAGGATAAACTCTTCTTTTAAAAAAGCGCGCAGATCTCGAAGACTCTGAGCCCTGAACTCTCCCAGGCGAAAACCCGCACGCTCCACCACAGCGCGATAGAGCTGGTTGATCCGCGACAACTGTCGCTCAAGCTCCTCCCCTGAGAGCTCTCGAACCTCTAGAGCTTTTGATTTGCTATAGGCTCGCCGCGCCTTCACTCGGAACTTAGAAGTCAGGGCCTGAAGATAATCATCCAAGCTCCTCCAGCTCTCATCTAGAGAGAGGATCATGCTGGGCTCTGTATAGAGATCTGCGAAGCCGTTTTGAGGCAGTTGAGCAGCGACAGACTCAGAGCCGGGGAGCAGATCCTTGATGAGGAGCGCGACGAGGCGCCCCTGAGACTCCTGCTGTTTTTGGATCTGCTGTGCTGCCATCATCAGCCCCTTGATGGCCCAGCGCTCATCTACTCCCGGAGCAAAAGCGAAGCCATGCTCTCCGGTAGTAGATGGGTTGCCACAGACCACCAACCAGAAGGAGAGAGGTGCCTGAAAGCTTTTCAATCTCTGAGCAAAGAAGGAGAGGGCTCTATGCATCAACAGAGAGGCCAGGGGACGTCCTTCAAAGTGAGCGATCTGGAAACAGGCGAGCCCCTGAGGCTGGCTCTCCTCATCTCGGAATATGGCATAGCGAGGGCTCTGCTCTCTGGAACAACCAGCCTCCATCGCTTGTAGAAAGCGCCGCTGTAGAAAGAAGCTATGATCCTCTACCAAGCTATCCCAAAGTTGGGGCTCGATCTCCTCTATAGAGCGGTGCAGGCTGAGTTGAGGCTCTCTTGCTATGCGAAGCCGCGCCAAAGGACAGCGCTTCTCTCTGAGCCCTTGCTCCTGTACGATCTGAAGCTCATGAACGCTCATATCAACATCTTCCTCAGGCTCTCCAAAAAATATTCCATAGCCTTTATCAGATATTCTGCAGATGAGATTCTATAGAGGAATCCTTGGTCCAAAGGAGAATATCGATGATCCCTCGGAGTAGGCAGCAGCTCACCTCTATATTGAGCCTTAGATCACTCCTGTTTCTCCTCTTGGGGCTCAGCGCCTGTGATACTGGAGATGGAGCCTCCCACTCTGAGCGCGACACAGAGAGAGCCGAAACTGACACAGCGCAAGCTCTCTCCGACGCGGGTATCACCGCGAGAGCAGAGCTTCTGCTCACCAACGGTAAGATCTTTACAGCCGATGACAACAACTCCTTTGCAGCGGCAGTCGCGGTGGTGGATGGAATCATCGCTTATGTAGGCGAGGCTCAAGGTGCCATCGATTATATCGGCCCTGAGACACGGATCGTTGATCTGGGCGGTCGTTTGGCGCTCCCTGGTCTGCATGACGTCCATCAGCACACCCTAGAAGCTCACCTTGAGCTGATCGACTGCATCCTCGATGGCAACGCTCTGGATCCCGAAGAGTATATCTACGACCTAGAGATCTGCACCATCTCCTCTGAGACAGGCTGGGTTCTTGGAGCTGGGTATAGCATCTTGACTCTGCTCTTGGCTGAGCGCCCTGCGCGCGAGATCCTTGATGACCTCTTTCCTGACACGCCGGTCGCCATCATGGAGGAGACCAGCCACAGCACCTGGGTCAATACAGCCGCGCTGGAACTCTTGAAGATCGATCAGAACAGCGCAGATCCACCCGGAGGTCTCATCCTCAAGGATGATTCTGGCCATCCAAACGGGATCCTCATAGACGCAGCAGGAGAGTGGCCCTGGAACTCAGCGCTTCAACCAAACCCAGCGCTGCTGGCCAAGAACTACGCCGCCTTACGAGATGGTATGGCTCACAACAGTGAGAACGGCATCACCTCTGCCGTTGATGCGCGCGTCTACTGGGAACGTGGCTACCTTGAAGCTTATAGGCAGGCTGAGGCTGAAGATACGCTCAGCCTGCGTATGATTCTCTCCTTGTGGGCCTACCCAGACAAGAGTGACAATGAGCAGCTGGCGAAACTGAAAGATCTCTATCGAGATGAGGGAGGTATGCTTCGACTGAGCCAGATCAAGCTGTACTCCGACGGCCTGATCCAGAACAAGACCGCAGCCCTGCTAGAGCCCTATCTGGTGGAGAGTTGGGGCAGTCCTCTTGGCCTGAATTACTTTGATGAACCAAG
Organism: uncultured Nannocystaceae bacterium; assembly: GCA_964384025.1. GTDB lineage: Bacteria > Myxococcota_A > Bradymonadia > UBA7976 > UBA1532 > CAYLJJ01. Next base: position 25,622 of record CAYLJJ010000041.1, on the reverse strand, counting down.
GCTGACCGTCTATACTACTGCGCTTCAGCAGCTTGGTTTTGATATGCACATTCATGCTATCGGAGATCGAGGGGTGCATGAAGCGCTTAACGCCATTGAAGCGAGTCAGGAGCAGCCTGGAGGAGACGGAGGACGGCACCGACTGACTCATATTGAGTTGGTGCATCCCAACGATGTACCACGCTTCAACGCTCTGGGTGTTTACGCAGATATGCAGCTTACGGAGTGGAATCAGCCCGAGCAGCTACATGAACTCGATGAGTTTATCGGCTTTGATCGAACAGATGAGCGCGCTTGGCCATTACGCGACCTGCATGACAGTCACCTCAAAATCGCTCTAAGCTCCGACTACGATGTAGGCGCACTGAACCCATTTGAGGGAATCGAGCGCGCGCTCACTCGCGGCGAGCAGAGCCTGCCCAGCGTCACTGCCGCTGTACGCGCCTACACCATCAACGCAGCTTGGCTGATGCGCTCTGAGAATCAGACCGGCTCAATCGAGCCTGGCAAGCGCGCAGATATCGTCATCATCGACCAGGATATTTTTGAGATCGAGCCAAGCTTGATCAGTTCGACAAGGGTGCTCTGGACGCTCCTCGACGGTGAGGAGATGTTCCGCGCTGAGAGCTTTGATTTTTAGAACCGCAGTTCAGCACCCGCTGCTCGGAGAAGCGCTGTATGCATAAGCCTCCGGTTGAGACTCCCTTCTCCTCAATATCCGCGCTATAAGAGACAGCTGCTCCACCAACATCAAGAGCGCCGATGAGATACCTTCGCCTCTGGCTATCTACCATCCCAGCCATCTTGCTCCTCCTCGCCGTGTTGGCCTACGGCTCGGGGGGCATGATCCACGGTCAACTCCTCCAGCTGGGAGAGCGCTTCTGGTCCGGCTACCACGAGCTGCGAGTCAAACCCCAACGCCCAAGCTGTGATCCAGCGAAGATAGGCGTTTCCAAAGGGTCCAAGGCAGAGGCTGATCTCGATGATCTCTTGGATGAAGGGGGAGAAGCACCCAAGGCTGAGGGTGATGAACTCGATGATCTCTTGGATGAGGGGGGAGAAGCACCCAAGGCTGAGGGTGATGAACTCGATGATCTCTTGGATGAAGGGGGAGAAGCACCTAAGGCTGAGGGTGATGAACTCGATGATCTTCTAGGCGATGGGGAGGAAGAGCCCCAAGTAGATCAAGCTCAAATCGCTGCGATCCAAGCCCAGGCGATCGAGGCGGCGCGAGCACGTTGTGAAGAGAAACACAGTCTCTATCTAAGTACCCTGGATCGTCTAACTCCAGGAGTACGACGCTTCCGAGCCCTGGAGCAAGGGGTCTCCAAGCTGATCATCTTTGGCTTTGAGCATCAAAAGCAACTCCTGGTTCTCCTGCTCCTGATCTGCGGCATCACCGCCACCTCACTGAGAGCCCATATCGCCCTGCGTCCTCCCAAGGCGGCCCTGGAGGATCGCATCACTGAGAGCCTCCAGCTCATCGTCAACCTGCTGCTCTTCTTCTCCTCCTGGTCTCTTCGTCAGGTCCATATCAAGGCGGGGGTTGCCGGGGTAGATTCTCAGCTTAGCTTGCTCTGGATGATGGGCTTTGCTCTGATGGCCTTGATCAATATCATTCACCTGATCAAGCCTCTACCCAAGCAGGGAGGCAGCCCTCTCAAGGGCCTCCTGGCGGTGCCCCTTTACACCACCATGGGGCTGATCTCTGGGGGTTATTTTCTCTTGATGGAGTGGCACCCGGCGGGTCTCGCGATCTACCTCAGCAAGCTCACCGAGCACGCAGCGATCTATCTTCAGGTGGGGCTCTATGTTTGGGTGGGAATGCTTCTTAAGCGTATGGACTTGGCTCGGTTGAGCTTTGATGTGCTGCGACCCTGGAAGATGTCTCCTGAGCTGTTGGCCTTTGTGGTGGTGGTAGGGGCGGCTCTGCCCACCGCCTACAGCGGGGCCTCTGGAATTTTTGTTTTGGCGGCGGGAGCGTTGATCTACGATGAGATGCGACGAGGAGGCGCACGACGACAGTTGGCTCTGGCGACGGCGGCTCTCTCAGGTAGCCTGGGGGTGGTGTTGCGACCCTGCCTCTTGGTGGTGATCGTCGCTTCGCTCAACAAGCAGGTGACCACTGATCAGCTCTATCACTGGGGCTTTCGAGTCTTTCTTTTAAGCGCTCTGCTCTTCTTGGGCATCGCCCTGCTCGCGCGTCGGGCCCCAATCCAGATCGCCTCTCCCAAACAAGCTTTGCCCGCCAGCCTGCGCGCCTTTGGCCCTCTGATTCCCTACCTGCTGCTCTTTGGCGCCTTCCTGTTGGCCTATGGCCTCCTATTGGGTGCCCACCTGGATGAACACACCGCGCCGCTGATTTTGCCGGTCGTGATGCTCGCCCTGCTTCTCTATGATCGAAGCCGCGCTCGTCGGCTCCACCGTCGAGGTGCTGAGGGGGGGGAGCCACCTGAGGGCTTGCTGCGTGGTCTGGGCGCTGCTACCTCGGAAACCACAGGCTATATCGGCGCCCTATTGATCCTTATGGGCCTTTCAGTTTGTCTAGGTGGGGTTGTTGAACGAGCGGATCTGATGAGCATGGTACCCCAAAGCTTTGGCTCTATCTGGCTGAGCATGAGCGTCCTGGTGGCTGTTTTGGTTGTTGTGGGCATGACCATGGATCCTTACGGTGCGGTGATCCTGGTCTCAGCCACCATCGCTACGGTTGCTTACCGCAACGGCATCCACCCGATTCACTTCTGGATGGTGGTCCTGGCCGCCTTTGAGTTGGGTTATCTCACCCCTCCGGTGGCGCTCAACCATCTCCTTGTAAGGCAAGTGGTAGGAGAAGCAGCCTTTGAGCCTGATCCTAAGGAGGACAATACCTCCTTCTGGTCACGGCATGAGCGGATTTTGCTCCCTGTGACTGCTAAGGGGATTGCGCTCCTTCTGGTAGCCTATATCCCATTGATATTTTAAGGGTATTCATATCCAGGAAGCTTCTCCTACCACCATCAGATAGGGTGTCTGTGTACACTTTAAGGGGGGCTCAAAATTTCTATCCCTTCAAATGCCCCCTTCAGGTTGAGCCATCGCCGCTGGGCTCAACTTCATCCGGTCTGGCGAGCAGCATTAACTCCTCCTCACCTGAAACTGGGGGTTTCCTTTACAGAGGCGCAGCGGTTAACTCTTCAACGGTATCTGCGTAACCTCAGCAAGCTCTCCCTTGAGGGCCTCTATCAACGCTATAAGCTTGAGCCTTTAAGAGAGCTACCCCAGCTCCAGCATCTACACCTCCTGATCAATACTCTGGATGGATTGGATTTGAGCCCCTTGTCCACCCTGAGGAGGCTAAAGAGCCTGCATATCAGCGTCTATGGTGATCAGATCCACGACTACTTCGATCCTCAACCCTTAGAGGTCCTCCGCTCCCTGGAGCGTTTAGAATTGAGGTATATTCGCTTAAAAAGCCTCAGCCCTTTAGCAGCTCTGAAACAGCTGCGAAGCCTCTCTCTGCTCTACACCAATGGGATGGGCTGCCTCTGTTATGAAGAGAGCGATCTGCGCAGCTTGAGTAGACTACGGCGCTTGGAGAGCCTCTCTATCTACACCAACCAGGCCCTCGGCGGGCTGATCCCTCGTCTGGAACATCTCAGCTCCTTTTCACAGCTCAACCACCTGAGTTTAGAGGAGCACTCCAAGGCGCCTATCTATGAAGCGGTTGCCCTTAGATATTGTAGGCGTCTGCGCAGCTTGAACCTCTATAGGACCTCTCTCAGCTCTCTGGTGGGACTTTGGGACCTTCCTTTAGAACGTTTACTCCTCCCTCAGAGTGTCCCCAGTGAGGAACGAGCGCGCTATTTTATGACCCATCCAGGCTGCTCAGATTCAGACTGGTAATGGCTTCAATGCTCAACACTTGTCTGGCGATATCAACCAGTAATTGACTTGTGCAGATCGATGCTGGCTCATCGAAATCTAGTAAGTGTAACCAGAGATCAAAGCCAAAAGATCGCCCGCGATCCCGTCGAGATTTGAAGCCATCGTTTGCATCCTCCGCGCCTGCTCGCTCGTCTCGCCCACCACTCCATAAACACGGCTGACCGCCTTGGAGATTTCGGAGAAGCTGGTTGAAACCTGTTTGATAGCTACAGCGACATCTGTGATTCCCTCGGTGATCTCTTTGGTTTTCTCGGAGGCGATACTGAGCTTGCTTGCCATCTCGTTTACTGAACTGGAAATCTCCTGAGCGGCTTGTGAGCCACCAGCCATCTGATTGGCGATCTCCTCTGTGGTGCTGGTCTGCTCTTTAACAGCGACAGCGATCTGTTCAGAGAAGCCTTCAAGCCGCACGGCCAGGCCACTGATCTGGTGTATCGCCTTGCTTGTCTCTCCTGTGATCTCTTGAACTCCTTGGATTTTACAAGAAGCCTGCTCTGTTGAATTGGCTGTCTGCTCAGCGAGATGCTTGACCTCAGTAGCAACAACAGCGAAACCTCGACCTGCTTCTCCTGCTCGAGCAGCTTCAATGGCAGCGTTGAGTGCCAAGAGTTGAGTTTGAGCAGCGATCTCTTCGATCAAGCTGACGATCTCGTTGGTGGAACGAGCAGAAGACTCAACCTTATCCATCTGCAACTGAACCTTATCGGTCTGATCGCGACTCTCTTTGCTGACGATAGCGGTATCAACGCAGTTGCGAGCTAGGTGAGCGAGTGAGCTGTTCATCTCTTCAACAGCGGCAGCCACCGAGCGGAGCGTCACGGACATCTCTTCAGAGCCAGCAGCAGCAGAGCTGACCTCATCAGTCACCTGCTGTACAGAGAGCGCCACCTCGCTTAGGGCCTTGGAGTTCAACGCTGTTGTATCCGCCACACTCTCAGCGGTTGAAGAAGCTTCTAAGACCGAGGCGGACATCAACTGTGAATCTTCATAGACCTCATCTGCAGTCTCTCTGAGATTTTTGGAGACTCCATTGACCTCTCCTGAGCTCTGATTGAGTGTTTGGGCGCTCTCAGCGACACGCTGCATCAAGCTTCGCATCTCTTCTAAGAAACCATCAAGCTGCTGTCCCAGCTGGCCCAACTCATCCTGGGAGCGAATGTTGAGCTTGATCCTTAAATTTCGCTCCTCAGTGATGCGCCCGATGCTCTCGCTCATCTGTTTGAGGGGGAGCGTAATCCCTCGCGCAATTCGGAATGCGACAAACAGGGTGATAAGCAGGGTGATGCTGCTAAAAATCAACATCTGCCCCAAGCTCTTGCGGATCGGCGCAAGGAGCTTTGCTTCAGGCTTTGAGGTTAGAAGCAGAAGCGGCTGCTCTGACCAGGGGAAAGCTGAGAAGCGCCGCCAAGCAAAGAGCTGCCCCTCTATCTGACCCAAGCCCTCAGTCTCGGTCGTAATCGCCTCTTTGATCCCAGGCGGGGCTTCTTTGAGTGGAACATCAGCGATCCAGAGCCCTTGACCCTCCTCTGAGAGCAGCTCAAAGAGAGAGTTGGTCTTTAAACAGACACTCAAAAGCAAAGTGTTCGAGATGGAATAGTGTAACCAGATCCCCTCAGCGCTCCAATGCACCTGTGGCTTATTGGAGAGAGAGACTTGCGGAGGCTCAACTCCCTGAGCCCCATCAACGCTATAGTTAAGGAGAATCTCCTCTTTCGACTTGAGTTGAAAAGCTAGATATTCTCCCCGGTGGCTGGCTTCTCGTGTGAAGACCTTTTTGAGGCGATAAAGCATGCTCTCACGCATATCATCATCCTCCTCCTCAAGAGCCTGGAGGAGCCCATCGATCTCCTTGAGCCTCGCCAAAGCCTCTACATTGAGCCGCTGGTTAGAGAACAGCCAACTCAAAGAACGCTGAGTGTCGCTTAACTCTCCCTCAAGGAACTCCTCGATCTCAGCACGCCCATCTTTTAGGCGCCGCCAAGCTTGATCTCCTGAAGAGATCAATAGAGGAAGCGAGGCGAAGAGGAGGAAGAGAAGAGGGATGCGGAGGCGCAAAGACATAATAGTGGCATCTCCTTTTAGCGGCGGTTCGAGCACATTTTAAGACGAGCGACAAGAGTAAATTATAATACGCTAAAATTTGGGGCGACGAAGAAGGCTAAAGAAATTCAAGGATTACCCTAAAAAGAGGGGGAGGGATGGTCCTTATTGGGAGACTCCTTTGACTCTACTGAAGATCCTTGGAGTTAGTTTTCTTTAACTTCCATAGACTGCTCGTGAAAGCCTATAAAAATCAGAAGTTTATGCATAACTTGTGCTCCCAGCATTTGGGAGCAATCAGCCATCTTCAGAGTTGCAAGAGTCTTGCTTTAGCACAATACTTTAATACACTCCTTGCTATAAGGTTATATGGAAAGCCTTCACACTTAATATGTGATTTAAGAGTTTATCTTGTATGGATGACGAAACACAGACACAAGTTTAAACAATAAAAGCATATCTTCAAACTATCACTGGCTGTGTTAACTTTGGTCATGATCGTGCTATTTATGGATTAATTTAAGAATGTCTCGCAAAGCATAGAAGTGATCAAGATCATAATAATGAAAATTTCACAGTAGAGTAGCTGAAACCAGAATTTATCTAATTATCTATATTGCGAATACGAAACGCAGTTGACGATTTTGGACGGCTGCAGTACTTAAAATTTAACCAGTATATCCGTTTGAAAAAGAGGGATATACCATAAGACTGAAAAGTCTTATCCAAAACAGGGCATCCATCCAATAAATTTCTGTATTGAGCGCGACAGTACAACTCGTAAAAAGATGAGTTTGGGCTCTGATCAAGGAACTGTTGATCAGAAAATAGAGGCTCTGGTGATGATCACTGCGATTGCTCCACCCTCAAAGGATGAGCTGATCCAACGAACCCTGAGCGTGACTTTCGAGCATCAGCATCACGGCTCTTCACTAGATCCAGGAGGGGTTTTGAGATCTGTCAGAGGTGGATCTGTCGTGAGAGGGATTTTCAACGAAAAAAGCCGCAAAGCATGATAACTCTGCGGCTTTAAAGGCTTTTCTGGGTGCCCAGGGACGGATTTGAACCATCGACACGCGGATTTTCAGTCCGCTGCTCTACCAACTGAGCTACCTGGGCTCAAGAATCCGGGGGAATATGCACAAGCTCTCTTCTCAGGTCAATCCTTTTTTATCTTCTATCCAAAATCAAAGGCTGTTCAGCTCAAATCTCTACCAGAGAAGGCGCGGACCCGAGCCCATATCCCAGGATCCAGCTGCTCGTAGCCCCTGAGCTTGATCTCTCTGGGTCGCTCTCCTTGGAGCCTCGTGAGCCGAGAGAGGGCTCGATCCCAAGCCAGCCCCCCTCCCCTAGGAGTAGAGATCAAGGGCTGATACTCTCCCTCTCCCCAAGTCTCCTCCACAAGACCACGGTTCCAATAGTCTACATCCTCTGGATAGGGACTGTAGAGATCAAAGAAGGAGATCTCATCTTCATCCAGAGCAGCCAGAAGCCCTGAGGCGCAGAGGTCATGAGCAATGAGGTTTCGTGCGCCCAAAGCCAGCCAGCTCCCCAACTCCAGGCTGCTGCCGATATCTGGGCCGATGTTGACAAGGGCCTTCTCTCCCAGAGTAAAGGCAAAATGCTGCTTTTCTCTCAGGATGGGACAATGGTTCAACTCAGCGAAGAGTTCAAAAAATCGGTCGCCTCGACGGTGTAGGTGAGCGCGGCTGTCATCTCGAAGCCAACCCACGCTGTTTTTGATGGCACAGGTGTAACCCGCTAAAGCGTGACTCCCCAAGCGAGGGAGGTTGATGATGGAGTCAACCTCTTTAAGTATATTGGGGAGCCAGAGCTGGTTCTCCCAGCTGTGCTCAAAGTCCAACTTCGGTTGAAACCAGTCGCTCCACTCTGTGTCGTCGAAGCAGTGAAGCTGAGCGCCGCTCTCCTCAATGGCAGCTGAGAGGCCGTTCTCACTCATCATCGCTCGGGTGCTCGAGCTGCGCCCTTCTGGACGAAGACGTACATGCTCGACGCCCGCCATATCTCCCGCGATGACATGGGCTCCCCGCTCCCGTAGATAGCTGATCACCGCTCTAACCGCTCCAGGTGAGGTCACCGCTGGATGTGCCTTGTTGGAGTTACAAGCAAGCTTGAGGAAGATCCGCTCCCCCCGCATCGGCCAGCCCTCAGGGGCTATCTTGGGGATGATCTCCTCACAGAGCGCGTGTGGGTCATCGCCCCGCGCAAGATGCACCTCCCGAGGCTCTACCAGAGGAAGCTTCAAAATCTCAGTATCTCTCTGAGTACGCACCGAGCCACCACAGGCGCTGGTGGCCCAAAGGGAGAGCCCCATCTCTCCTGTCCTTTTTAGGAAAATGCGTCTTGAGACTCGCTTCATCTCCTCCTCCTGAACCCGTTTTGGAAGTTACGGGGCTTGTTAAAGAGCTTAGAGCACACGGAGCAGGCCAAAGTGGATCAGGTCGATAAGCTTGCGCTCTTTCAATACCAAGTATCCCCCCTCTGGAAGCTTCTGGGCCACCAGCTGACGATCATGTGTAGCTTTGAGATCGAGACGAACGACCCGGTAGCGACCGTTAATGGCAGGCTCAGCCTTGAGCATCTCAAAGAGCATCCCCTCTCTAAGCCCTCCCAGCTCTTGAAGCCCAGGGCTCTGTTCAGCCGCTTCCTGCTTCTCTGCCTCCCAGGCTCGCTGGCTCGCCTGAGCGCGCTCCCGCTCAAGGCGCTCAGCCAGATCGCCTTCAACCTTGGCCGTTGCACGACCTTCTCTATGATCGTCTACCATTAGATCGAGTAGGGATTTGCTCATCTTCGCCTCCTGATCTCTAAGGATCTACCCAAGAGTACAGAGCCCCCCAGCGAACTCCAAGGGGACACTTTCGCTCCTCCTTCCGCTTCTCTAAACTCTCTTTGGAGGTGCCTATGCTCAGAAATTTACTGTTCTGTTCTCTTCTCCTCGGATGTGGCGCGACGGTCTACTCCCCAGGAGGACATGTAGGCTTTGAGATCGAGCCCAACTTTGAGATCGATGAGGCCGCCATCGCTCAAGCCTTCGCCGCTCAACCTCAGATGAGAACTCAGAACCGAGTCGCTTTCTACTCTTTCGATGCTACACGTCTGCCTGAGATGAAGGCCCTGCTTGAGAAGCTGCCTGGAGTCGGTGAGGTCTATCCCCTCCCGGCTCTCCTAGTGGAGGGTCGCCGAACCCTAGAGGAGCGTCGACATTACTACAGCTATCGATCCAAGCCCTTCTCTATCAAAAAACTCCGCCTCCTAGCCGCTCGCGCTAAAGCAGATCTTCTGATCATCATCGATAATCAACACCGTGTCTTAAGCGAGCCCAATGGCTGGATGGCCAGCTGCTTCTTGATCATACCGATCTTCTTTGCTCCCTTTATCGACGCCGAGATTGAGAGTCGCTTGGAGGCCTATATCCTGGATGTTCGCAATGGCTACCTCTACGCGCATGTGATGGTGGATGAGGAGGAGCAGCAGGAGTGGCTCACCCTCTGGAGCTTGAACTTTGATGAGACCCTGAAAAAGCAGTGGAGCTTGCTCAAAAAGCAGCTTACTGAGCAGCTAACGAAGCTTCTCAAAGAGCACAGCGGGGAGGTCCTCAAGAAAAAATCTCCCCCAACACCCCCAATAAAACCAAAGCCCAAGCTGAAGAGTGAGGTGCCCACGCCTTAACCCCGCGCTGTTTCAAGGAGATGGGTGTGCATCCTCAGCCAAGCTCAGCTATCCTCCGCCTCCGCCAACCCCCTGCGAATTCTCTATGATGCCTGAACCGGAATATCGAAGCGCGATGCTCTCTCAACCCAGCGGTCTCTTTGGCTGGTTTGCGCGGCATTTCTTCGATCAAGTCCAACTGGATCCCAAGACCGCAGAGCGCCTGAGAGGGCTCCCCGAGCAGGGCCAGCTCGTCTATATCATGCGGACTCGGAGTCTCCTGGACTACCTCTTCTTCAACCACCTCTATCTTCAGATCGGTATCCCCCTCGCTCAGTTCTCCAACGGTATCGATCTAAGCCTCTTTAGAGGTCCCAAGAGTTGGTTTGTAGGGCTTTGGGAGCGCCTGCGCTTTCGCTCATCGGGGAAGCAAGCCACCGACCTGTTGGGCCAAGTGATCAAACGGGGGCGCTCCGCGCTGCTCTTTATGAAGAGGCAGACTTTGGCGCTGGAGCGTCAAGCCAACCCAGGCTTTATTGAGCGCTTGGTCAAGCTCCAGCGAGAACGAAAGCGCCCCATCTTTCTGCTCCCCCAGCTCATCTCCTGGCCTAGACGCCCCCCCTCAAGGCGACATGGCTTGATGGATATCCTCTTTGGTACGCAGGAGGCCCAGGGACGCCTGCGTAAGATCGGTCAGTTCCTCCTCTATTATCGCTCCGCTTCGGTGCGCTTGGGAGAGCCCATCAACCTCCAAGAGGTTCTGGCTCAGCATGAGGGCTGGTCTGATGAGCGTATCGCTCGCAAGCTGAGGCGGGTGCTCTTTATCCATCTGGGACATGAGGCGCTGGCCATTCACGGCCCTGCTCTCAAACCCGGAGGAATGATCCGTCGAGAGATTTTGGAACGAAAGCGCTTTCAGACAGAACTCAAGCGTCTCGCTCGACAGATCGGAATGCGAGCTGAGGTGGCATCAGAGCAAGCCGAGCGCTACCTACGAGAGATCGCTGCGGCCTGGAACTATGAGATCATCCTCTCCTGGGACAAGCTCTTTCTTCGGACCCTTTTTACGCGAGTTTTTCAGGGGGTAGAGGTGGATGCAGAGGAGCTGCGCAGGGTAAAGGAGGCGGCTAAGCTGAGCCGCAGCGCTCCGCTGGTCCTGATCCCCAGCCACAAGAGTCACGCTGACTATCTACTGATCTCCTGGGCGCTGTTACAGAACGAGTTTATCCCGCCTCATATCGCGGCGGGGGCCAACCTCTCCTTCTTCCCCCTGGGGCCACTTCTACGTCGAGGAGGGGCCTTCTTTATGCGGCGCAGCTTTCACGGCCTGCCCCTCTATAAGCTGGTCTTCAAGCATTATATCTGGAAGCTAATGCGTGAGGGCTACCCCTTAGAGTTCTTTATCGAAGGGGGACGCTCTCGTACAGGTAAGCTCCTGCCCCCCAAGCTGGGGATGATGGGGATGCTGTTGGAGGGGATCTCGCGAGGGGAGTATAAGGACCTTCAGTTTATCCCCATCAATCTGAGCTATGAGCGGGTAGTGGAGACGACCAGCTATCGCAGAGAGCTGACCGGAGCTTCGAAGAAGGCTGAGAGCGTGGGAGGGGTGGTCAAGGCTTCTAAAATCCTGCGTTATCGCTACGGTCGCATCTTTATCAGCTTTGAGAAGCCTGTACGCCTCAGTGAGTATCTCAGGACTCGGGGGAAAGAGGATCTCAGCCTCCTCTCGGTGGAGGAGATGCGCAGCACCACGCGAGGCCTCGCTTACCACATCATGCGACGCATCCAAGATGCCACCGTGATCACCCCTTCCACCCTCGTGGGCGCGGTGCTCCTCAGCCATGATCGTCGAGGCATCTCAGGAGCGCGGCTGCGAGAGCGGGTGGGCTTTTTGGTCAACCTCTTGCTGCGCCGCGATGCTCGTATGTCTCGCTCTATCCAGCACACCTTAGAGCAGCACGGTCAGGAGATCCTAAAAGCTTGTCAACGCAGTGAGCGCGCGGGCTGTAAGGCCCGAGGTGAGGCCCTGGGGCCGCTCGTCGATGAGGCGATGCTCCTGCTCAAGCGCCTCGTTCAAACTGTAGAGCGTGCTGAGCAACTCATCTATATCGTGCCGGAGAAGGCCCGCATCGAGTTGGACTACTATCGCAACGGCCTCTTGGGGATCTTAGCCCCTGATGCTCTTATCGCCACCGTGCTTCGCTCCCATGAGATTGCCCTCCCTCGTGCTCAACTGGCTGAGGAGTGTCAGCGCCTCACCGATCTCTTCCGTTTGGAGTTTGTCTTTGAAACCAATGTCAGCTTTGAGGAGGTCTTTGATCGCAGCCTGGAACGGATGAAGCGGGATCATCTCCTCCGTGAACGCGAAGAGTTGATCTATCCCATCGCTCCGCTCACCCTGGAGTTTCTACGGGGGCTGATCCTGCACCTCGTAGAGGGCTATTGGATCGCCATTGACGCCCTGCGAGCTTTAGAGACAGGACCCAAGGAGGAGAAGGCTTGGCTGGACTGGGCGCGTGAGCATGGAGAGAGCGAGTTTTTAGAGGGTGACATCCGCCGTGCCGAGGCGGTCTCTATGGCCCTCTTTCGCAACGCCCTAAAGTATCTCCAAGAGGAGGAGGTGATCCAGGTAAGAGAGCGCCACAGTGGTCGCAAGAGCACACGGATCTATCAGCTCGCGGAGGAGATCAGCGCCGAGGATCTCGCCTTCCGACGGGATGATCTAGGGGTCTATCTGGTCTCTCGTCATGAGAACCTGCCCCAACCTGCGGCAGAGCGGCCTGAGCGAGTCTCTACTGCTCAAAGACCAGAGGATTTTAGGGCTCAGGTTCAGCTGCTTGAGAGTCAGGAATTAGGGGAGGAGGAGCTTGAGGAGCCTGAGTCCCCCGAGACCGCCCTTTGAATCGCCTCCCAGAGGGGCATCAAGCCCTCTCCTGTTGGCGCAGACCAAGCGATCAGTTTACGGGGAGAGCAGCCCAGCGCTTTGGCAATCTGAGCCAGAGCTGGTCCTCGGCGGCTACGGCTCAACTTATCAACCTTGGTGACCACAGGGATCACTCCACGGCCGTAGAGGCTGCTCCAAGTCATCAGCTCCTGCTCCCAGTCTCCAGGGCGACGGCGTATATCCATCAAGATCAAGATCGCTCTGAGATCATCTCGTTGTTCCAAGTAGCGCTCCACCATGGGTCCCCAACTTCGCTTGATCGCGATGGGGACCCGCGCATAGCCATAACCTGGGAGATCGCAGATGCTGAAGGCTTTATTGACCAGGAAGAAGTTAAGGAGTTGGGTTCGCCCTGGAGTGTTGCTCACTCGAGCGATGCGCTTGCGATTGACAAGGCGGTTGATCAGGCTGGATTTGCCTACATTAGAGCGCCCCGCGACAGCGACCTCAGGAAGCCCCAGGAGGGGACTCTGATCTACACGAGTTGCGCTCTTGATGAACTCCACGTTTCGAACATAGAGGTTATCGACCATCAGGACCTCTCAGGTTGATTCTCATCGCATAAAGAGAGAGGAGCAGGCCCAGGCCCAAGAGGCTGTAGCTCAAGATCATACGAGGGCGCTCTCTTCGCTGGCTGATCTCCAGTTGATGAATCTGACGGGGCTCCAGCTTCTCTAAGACCAGCTCAAAGGGAGCATATCCTAAGCGCTTATCCAGCGCGGGTCTTTGAGCGAAGATCCAGAGATCATCAGCACCCCCCCTCCAGTCCAGGCTGAGATGAACCGCAGGCCCATAAGCTCCAGCGTAGTTGGAGCTGAGCTCCTGTAGCTTCAAGTTGAGGCCCTGTACCTCGGCGCTGCTGCCTTTGCGTAGGCGCAGAGCGTGTGCTGCACCCTCTCCCTCTCTGGGGCTCAGATGTAGCTGTGCCCAGAAAGGCTCAACGCCCTGATGACTCTCCATAAGCTGAAAACTCCAATCCCCAAGCTGAGGTTGAGAGTTCAGCGGAGCGCTCCCCAAGCGATAAGCGCCTGTTCCCAAGCTGAGCTGCTCCCCTTGGAGGCTGAGCTGTCCTCCCAGATGATGGGGCAAACCCTCTCGATCCAGCCAAGCTTCCTCTCGTTTTCCTTCAGAGATCTCCAAAACGCCCAGGGGGAACTGGGGCTTAAAGAGCAGGAGCCCAGCGGAGAACACCAATGCCCCTGAAAAACCCCAGGGACCTCGAGCTGCTGCGAGGAGACAGAAGGGCAGCAAGAGCTTGGAGATCTGCAGCAGAGGAGTGCTCTTTAAGAGGAGGCTCAGCCCCAAGATAAAAAACAGGAACCAAGCGCTCGGAGGAGCCTTGAGGAGACGATAGAGCCTTTCAAGGGGGGTTGGGAGGGCTGGGATCATCACTCAGCTCCTTTTTAATCTGGGGCTTAGAGCGCTGGACTCTACAGGCGATCTGCTTCATCGCCTCTTGAAGCTTAAAGCGGGCGGCCTTGGGGCTGTCTTGGGTGTGGCAGCGCTGACAGAGGCCTGGCTCATCGCCTCTACGAAAGCCTAAGGCTCGAGCCAGAGGCCGATCCTGTTTGATATAGGGGCGCCAAGTATAGCGACCTGGGCCGTGACAGGACTCACATTGAACTCCATGCAGGCCCTCAGGGGCAGAGCTGGCGTGGCAGCTGGTACAGCGAGGCTCACGGCGCTCATTGGGAGCCAGGTGTTGGCTCGCCTGAGCATGAGGGCCTTTAAGCCAACGCATATGCTGGAGGGGGTGGCAGCTGCCACACTGTCGGGCTCCCAGATACTCTCCTGCCCAGGAGGGAGAGAGCAACAGGAAGAGGAGAGGAAGGAGGCGCATGATGGCTCATATACACCATGGAAACGGCGAGCCGCCCCTTTAATCCTTCAAATTCAAGCCCTGATTGATCTTCTGAGTCAGAGAGAAGTGCAGCTTGGCGATCTCAACCAAGCTCTCAGGATCCCGCTCCTTGAGGAAGCGACGACCCGCTTCGATGATCCCAGCACCTGAGCCTTTAGGCAAAAGCAAGTTAAAACGCTCAGAGAGCTTCTCCATCGCTTCAAGGAAGGCGGCGCGAGCGAGGATGCTGGCCGCCGCCACAGCTGGATCATCCTCAGCGCGGTGGCGTTGATAGAAACGGCAAGCTCTTCCAAGAGGGCCAAAGCCCGCCCACATCCTCTGAAGTGTGGTGAAGCGATCAGAGAGCACAAAGTCCGCTGAGGTTCGCTCTAGGAGGGCTTCGACCACCTCGCCATGAGCCCACGCGAGGAGGATATTGAGGTTGCGAAGCTGGGCATAGCGGCGGTTGTACTCTTGAGGCTCCAGTACCAGGATCTCATACTCAAGGAGCTCTTTCAGCTCGGGGGCGATCGCCTGGATGTGTAGATCTTTGAGGCGCTTAGAATCATCCACCCCCAGCTCAACCAGGAGAGGCAGCTTGGAGCGCTTGAGAGAGACCGCCGCCACCACCAGAGGACCAAAGTAATCTCCTTTGCCGGTCTCATCACTGCCGATCCACTCATCAGGGGGAGGGTTGGGATGTAGCGCTAGAGCCTCCGCAAAGGCTTGAGGCTCGAGAGCCTTGAGTTGAAGCCGCTTCTTCCAGCCCTCTGAATGTCTGCCCTGGATGAGCAGCTTTCCTGAACGGTAGAAGCAGATCATACAACCGGGGCGCTTGGCCCGCCAAAAGGCGTAGGCCGCTTTGGAGAGTGTAAAGCCATGCTCCTCTAGACGCGCTCTGAGGATCTCCGCCTGATCCTTGGGGAGTCTGAGGCTCTTGGACATAAATCTCCTGATTTATTAGGCTCCCTGAAAGCCGAACGTAGCCTTGGGATTATCCTGATCAAGGTCAATGCATCCCGTGAAGCTGCTCGAGTATCTTCCTCCCGCAAAATAAAGCGCTCAGCTTTTGAACGCAAAGTTTGAAGGCGCTGGGCTCAAAGGAGCAAAAGATGTTCTGCTATCAGTGTGAAGAGGCCGCGAAGAACACCGCGTGTACGATCCGTGGAACTTGCGGTAGGGTTGAGGAGGTTGCAGGCCTCCAAGATCTCCTCCTCTACGCCCTCAAGGGTTTGGCCTTCTACGCAGAAGCTGCTCGGGATGGAGATGTCGATCCTGAAATTGGAAACTTCATCGCCGACATTCTCTTCTCAACGATCACCAATGCCAACTTTAATGAGGTCCGCTTCGTTGAGTATATCGGAGAAACTCTCCGGCGCCGAGATGCTCTGGCAGTTGCCTACACAGGCAAGGGGGTGCTCCCCGATGCCGCTACCTTCCAGGCTAAGACCTCAGCGGAGATGTACAGCAAAGCTGCTGAGGCGGCGATCCCTCTGCTCCTTCAAGATGAGGATGATCGCTCCCTGGTCGAGCTGCTGATCTATGGTCTCAAGGGCCTCGCAGCTTACGCTCATCACGCCGCTGTTTTGGGTAAGGAGAGCGCCAACATCTGGAACTTCCATGTAGAGGCCCTGGCGTTCAGCCTGGAGGAGCACAGCATCGAAGAGCGCATCGCTATGGTGATGAAGGCGGGCGAGCTGGCTGTCGAGACCATGGCCCTGCTGGACGCCGCCAACGTGGGCAGCTATGGCGCCCCCGAGTTGAGCGAAGTCAATATCGGCGTGGGGGAGCGCCCCGGTATCCTCATCTCCGGTCATGATCTCAAAGATCTGGAGATGCTCCTGGCTCAGACTGAGGGCAGCGGCGTGGATGTCTACACCCACTGCGAGATGCTCCCTGGGCACTACTATCCCGCCTTTAAGAAGTATGATCACCTCGTCGGTAACTATGGCAATGCTTGGTGGCAGCAGGATAAGGAGTTCGCCGCCTTTAACGGCCCCATCCTGATGACCACCAACTGCATCACCCCAGTGAAGGCCAGCTATGTGGATCGCATCTACACCACTGGGGTTGTGGGCTTTGAGGGAGTTAAGCATATCGAGGCGGATGCAGAGGGGAGCAAAGATTTCTCTGCGCTCATCGAACAGGCTAAGGGCTGTGAGCCCCCCACCTCCCTAGAAGAGGGCAAAATTGTAGGTGGCTTTGCGCATCAGCAGGTGATGGCGCTGGCGGATAAAGTGGTCTCTGCGGTCAAGGGGGGCGACGTCAAGCGCTTCATCGTGATGGCAGGCTGTGATGGTCGCAAGAAGTCCCGCAACTACTACACCGAGGTGGCCCAGGAGCTGCCCAAGGACACCATCATCCTCACCGCAGGCTGCGCTAAGTTCCGCTACAACAAGCTGGATCTGGGCGACATTGGCGGGATCCCCCGCGTCCTGGATGCGGGACAGTGCAACGACTCCTACTCTCTGGCGGTGATCGCGCTCAAGCTCAAGGAGGTGTTTGGTCTAGACGATATCAATGACCTGCCCATCTCCTATGACATCGCTTGGTATGAGCAGAAGGCGGTGATCGTCCTCCTGGCCCTCCTCTACTTGGGCGTTAAGAATATTCGCCTGGGTCCAAGCCTCCCCTCTTTCCTCTCCCCTGGCGTCGCCAAGTTCTTAGTGGAGACC
Organism: uncultured Nannocystaceae bacterium; assembly: GCA_964384025.1. GTDB lineage: Bacteria > Myxococcota_A > Bradymonadia > UBA7976 > UBA1532 > CAYLJJ01. The sequence continues at coordinate 8,530 of CAYLJJ010000041.1, read as the reverse complement.
TTCGATCTCAAGCCCATCGGCGGAGCCCAAGAGGATGTCGCTGCGATGATGCTCGGCGCCTGAGAATTTGCTTCCTTCCCTCTCCATGAATTGCTTCAACCAGAGGAGCGCTGCTCTCCAAAGTTATTGAGTTCTTCGCTGAAAATCCTTGTCTCTCGATTCTCTCTGAGGAGATGATGCTTTGTCTGAGCAGTTCAACGGACATCTCCCATTGAAAAGATTCTCTGAGACCCTGCTCCTCCTGGTCACAAATGAGGCTCGGCGGATCAAAAAGAATCTCCCCTCGGGGGTGATCAGTGAAGATGATCTCTATGCAGAGGGCATCATTGGCCTGATGGAGGCTCAACGTCGCTTTGATCCACGTAAGGGCGTCAACCTAGAAGCCTACGCTCGCTGGCGAATTCGTGGATCGATGCTGGACGCCCTGCGGCGTACTATGCCTCTCAGTCGTCGAGGCTATGAAAGCGTCCGCCGTCAGGCCCTCAGCTGGCACCTTCAGGAGCCCAAGGCTGCATCGACTCAAACAGACGGGATCTGGCTGCGAAATACCATCTCTCAACTCACCACCCTCTGTCTGTTGGACTCTGCGTTGAACCCAAAGGAGGAGCCCAGCCCCGAAAAGCAGCTCTTAGAGAAGGAGACTTTGGCCCGCCTCAGGAGGGTCATTGAGAGCCTGAGTTCCTCCGATCAAGAGGTGATCAGGGCGGTCTACGATATGAAAGAGCAGGGAGAATCGGGAGCTTCGCTGGCGCGACGTCAGGGGATTTCTCGCTCAACCATCTCTCGAAAACACAGCCGCCTGTTGAGGCGCATCCGCCGCCTCATGGAGGAGCCAACTGAATGAGGCTCCTGCTGCTCTCCCTCTCCCTCAGCGCCTGTCAGGAGACCCTCCTCCACGGTCTGGATGAGGGGCAGGCCAATGACGCCTTGAGTCTCTTGGCAGAGGCCGGCTTGGAGGTTCAAAAGCAGCCTCAGGCGGGACAGTACAGCCTGAAGGTGCAGGGCTCTCAGCTCCCTGTCGCTTGGCGCCTGCTGCGCGCAGCAGGCTTCCCGCGGGCCCAACGCCCTGAGCGACCTCAACGCTTGGTGATGGGACCTGGGGAGCGTGAAGAGCAGCGCTGGGAACGCCAAGCTCAGCAGCTGGAGCAGCTCCTTCAAGAGCTGCCCGGTGTAGAGAACGCCCGTGTGCTCCTCTCTTCCAAGGGGGCGATAGCCAACCTGCGAGGCACGGTGAAGCTGATCGAAGCTCAACGCGCGAGACGGCTGCTCCTGACCTCCTCGGGGCTCTCCAAGGAGGCGGTGCTGGTTGAGCTGATCCCCAGCCCCCAACTTCCTCTCCTCCCCAAACCTGATAATGTCAGCGCCATCCCCCTCTATCTGATGAGCGTGGCCCTGGGTCTGGCGTTAAGCCTCAGCTTCTTTCTCCTCTGGCGACTGCGGCGCTTGAGAGGGCTACAGTGATCGCGGGCGCTCCCCTCTCTCGGGATGGCTGTCGTGTCCTGGCCGCGCTCCTACGCCTCAAGGGGGGACCCCAGCTCCTAGGGAGCGCACTTCAAGAGCGACTGGAGGCCCTGGAGGAGGAGGAGCCTCAACGTGCTCTGGCTGAAGCTCTCGCCGAGCGACCACTGAGTCATCCAGGGGGGCGCCCCTGGGGACAGGGACGCGCTGCAGCGGCGCGTTTCCTGCGACGCCTGGGGCGTCGCGCTCGGGTCCTCCAAGCAGATCCTGGACCCTGCCCTGCTTGGAGCGGAACGGGGGCAAGGAAGCGGGCGCTGAAATGGCTGGAGTCCAGCTCAGATCCAGATCAGCGCCGCGCGCGCAGGGCGCTGATCCCGGTTAATCTACTTTGAGACCCCCCAGGATCCCTCCCGACTCCGCTCTGAACGTGGGGGGCTGTGTCCCTGCGGCGGTGCGAGAGATCCTGGCTGAAGCGCGACGCATTCGTGATGCCTGGAAGGAGGCCCAAGAAGAAGCTCTGGTGGCTCTGAGAGAGGAGCAGGGAGCCCGGCTGCGTCGCAAATTGGCTGCCCTTCACCGTTGGGCTGGCTTAGAGCGTCGACGCCTCCAGCGAGAGGCTCTGATCTGGGCTGAGGAGGCGGCAGAGCTGCTCCTACGACGCGAGTTACGGGGAGCCCTGATCTTGGAAAGCGTCGAGCTTCCTCCAACAGAATCCTGGCTGATCCTCTGGCTTCACCCTAAAGATCAAGAGAGCCTAGCGCAGCAGCGACTCCCCCAGGGGATACTCCTGCGGAGTCACCCAGGGCTTGAACCAGGGGATCTGATCATTGAGGGTCCAGCAGGCCGTGTCGATGCGCGCCTTTCCACCCGCCTGAGGAGCCTCCATCCTTGATCTGGCCCCAGCCCCTTTCTCCTCCTGATCCCCAACTGGGTCAGCAGTCGAGAGCCTTAGCTCAACAACTCTCTAAGCTCCCTCAACGTGCTGCGGCGACTTGGGCGCGCTTGCTGGAGTGTAACTTGGAGATCGAGGTGGAGCCTTGGGGCGCCCAAGATCCTCTCCGAAGTCGAGGGCTCCTTAAGGCGATGGCCGCTTGGGTCCTGCCCGATGGAGGTCGAGGGCTCTTAGAGCTGGATGTTCAGCTCTTGGCTGGGAGCGTCGCGGCTCTGGCTGGGTTGCGTAGATCTTCGATGGGGCCGCTGCCCCTCTCTCCTGCAGAAGAGGGCCTCTTCGCATTCCTCTGTCTCAGTTGGTTTGCACTCATCGATCCTGCTCCTCGCCTGGAGTGGATCCATGGAGGTGATCCCGACTGGCCTCAGATCAGACCCCAGGGCGTCTCGTTGACTTGGCGTGTGGCCCTTATGGGGCAGCTGGGAGCAGCGCGCTGGTGGCTGCCCCCCGAGCCGATCCAGCCTGCTCCTTTGGGCAGTGTCCCCATCCCCCACTCCAACGGGGCGCAGGAGCGCGTAGGGCAGCTGCCTGAGCGAGGAGATCTTGTCCCCCTCAGAAGTGGGCTCTTTCTCAACCCCCTTGAACTCCCCTTGCGCCTCTACGAGGGGCGAATTGAGGTCTCAGAGATGAAGCACTGGAGACTCCCAGAGATGGAGGCCCTGCCTGTTCAGCTCAGCTTGGAATTGGCCCAGTTCCAGCTCTCAGCTGCTGAGGTGGCTGCGCTTCAGCCTGGTGCGCTCCTCCCCCTTGAGCTGCCCGATCCTCCAGAGGTTCGCCTTAAGGTCGGAGATGTCGTCATCGCTCAGGGAATCTTGGTGGATGATGAGGGCCGCCTTGCTCTTCAGATCTGCCGAAGCGATCTGGGATCACTCCTCTGAACCCTTGATGTTACGGATAATCTGAGAGAAGCTCCGTTGCTCTCTCTCAGGCGATGCCTCAGGCTCGATCTGAACAAATTCTGAGATGGTGATCTCCTCCGCCTCGCTCAACTCCTCCTCTCCCAGATTCCAGAGCAGCTGCTCCAGAGGATCATCTGAGATGCTCAAAGAGGGAGGCATAGAGAGAGACTTAAGGCGCTCTGGGAGAGGAGCCTCCTCCTCCCTCTTAGGCTGCTCAGCTGAGTCGACAGCTTGAAGCGTCATTGGGGCTTGGCTTTTTGAGCTTGGCTTGGGAGGGCTGGAGGCTCCTTTTTGAGGAGCGAGGGGTTCGGGGATCTTCGCGATGATCGTCTCTGGTACAGCTCTCTTCTCTTGTGGAGCGCTGACTTTAGGCTCCTCCTTAAGCCTCCAGAGGTGACGCCATCGGCTCCAAGCGGGGAGGAGCATGTTCCCCTCCAATAGAGCCTCTCTCTTCAGACCTGTTGAGCTGGCGCGGATCGCCTCTAAACCCAAGAGCTGCAATTGTCCCCTTCGCTCACCCAGCAAGATCACCAGATCCAGGGCCGCTGCAAGCAGCCCCGGGCAGGCTCGCTCCTGTCCCTCAGGGGCTCCTGCGCGGGCCAGAGCCTCCAAGCGGCTGAGGCCATCCATCACGGTGTAGCCAGGGAGCCCCAGCAGCACTGCGCAGCCTCGCCCAGCCAGAAAGGAGAGAAGCTCCCAAGCATCCGAGGGGCCAGTCTTCCCCAAGACGATTCGATCTGCACAGAGTTGCTTAGAGAAATAGAGGAGATCGCTCAGGCTGATCTGGGCCTCCTCTTCTGTGAGCAGGGGGCTCAGGCGGAGGTGTGCGCCTCTGGGCGCCCAAGCTTGAGGATCCAGGAGAGCGAGGCGGCTCGAGGAGGGTAGGGCGCCGCTGAGCGCCCCCAAGAGGCGCCCTCGCTGAGCCCTAGAGCCACCCACCAATGCGATATTCAGGCCCTCCATCAGGAGCAAGCGCAGCAGCTCGGCGATCTCTGGAGTGAGAAGCCCCTCTTGGAGGAGATCCTCTAGAGAGCTGTGTTGGCTGGGAGGACGCTCGATGGAGAGGATAGGGCCTTCGGAGATGGGCTCTCTCAGCGCCAGGAAGCGGGTTCCATCACGAAGCATCGCCTCTAAGCTGGGACGTTCAGCGTTGAAGCTCTTCCCCGCTCTACGAGCGAGGCCCTCCAGGCCCTGTCGGAGCTGCTCTTGGGGGTACTCAAACTCCAGACGCTCTCGACCTCTCCCTCGCTCAACCCAGAGGTGATGGGGAGCATCCACCACAAGCTGGCTCAGGTTCGGATCGGAGAGAAGAGCCTCAAGGGGGGCGAAGAGGCGCAGCAGAGACGCAGGGATACGAGCCAAAGGAACCTCCTCAAACCCCAGAATAGAGCGAGATCTAAGAGCTCGCGATGCCTCTCTTCTCAGATCAGCGCAGGGCTTGGCAGCATTGACGACTGGGATACAGGATGCTATGCGGTCGCCCAAAATCGAAAGACCCTTTTGCGGTAAAGGAAACAGATGAGAACTCTCTATATTTTGATCACTGGGATCGGCCTGATGACCCTGGCCTGCACTCCTCCCAAGCGAGGAAAGGATGCTGCGGTTAAGGGGGATATCCTCACTGTCGGCAAGAGTATCCCCAAAGGCGCTGAGCAGGCGCTGATCACCCTCGTCGAGTTCAGCGACTTTCAATGCTCCTTTTGCAAGAGGGTCAACCCCACGATTAAGAAACTCCTGGAGAAGTATCCTGGGAAGCTGCGGGTTATCTTTAAGCACAACCCCCTGAGCTTCCACAAGGAGGCCCCCTATGCCGCTAAGGTGGCTATCGCTGCGGGTATGCAGGGCAAGTTCTGGGAGATGCATGACATCCTCTTTAAAAACCAACGCGGGCTGAAGCCTGAGCTGATCGAGGGCTACGCCAAAGAGATCGGCCTGGATGTAGTTCGGCTCAAACGCGAGGCTGATAGCAAGGAGGTCGCCGCTCAACTCGACGCTGATATGGCGATGGCTAAAACGGTCGGTGCGCGGGGGACTCCCAACTTCCGCATCAATGGGATCCTACTCAGCGGAGCCCAGCCCTTAGCTAAATTTGTCGCTCTTATCGACAAAGAGCTGCCTGAGGCGGAGAAGCTCAAAGCGGCAGGGAAGGGCACGGAGGAGATCTATGAAGCGCGAGTGAAGGCCAACTTCAAGATGCCCGCGCCTCGCAGAAAGAAGCGGAAGGGCAAACAGGAAGAGGGTAAGATCGTCTATAAGTTGCCCCTCTCTAAAGAGAGCGCTGTCAAGGGAGCAAAGAGCCCCTTGGTGACCATCGTGGAGTTCAGCGAATTCCAATGCCCCTTCTGTAAGCGGGTCAACCCTACCATCAAGAAGATCATGGAGAGCTATGGCGATAAGGTGCAACTCCGCTTCCGTCACAGCCCTCTCCCCTTTCACAAAGATGCCAAAGGCGCCTCTAAAGCGACACTCGCGGCCAAGAAACAGGGTAAATTCTGGGAAATGCACGATCTTCTCTTCAAGCATCAAAAGGCGTTGGGAGCGGATAAGCTGACCGGATACGCCAAAGAGATCGGCCTGGATGTAGTCCGCTTTGAGGCGGACATGAAGGACTCCGCCTTGGATAAGATCATCGCCCAGGATATCCAAGTCGCCAAATGGTTTGGTGCTCGGGGAACCCCTAATTTCTTCATCAATGGTCGCCAAGTCATAGGCGCACGCCCCTTTGATGTTTTTAAGCTGATCATAGATCAGGAGATTAAGAAGGCTGAAGCTGCCATTAAAGCGGGGACCCCACGGGATCAGCTCTACGCTCATTTAACCGCCAAAGGCGCAACCAGAGCCGCCGCTCCGAGTCGCAAGCCCCCCAAGAAGCGCGATCCTCTCGCAGACAAGACCATCTATAAGGTGCCTTTGGGAGAGACTTATACGGCGAAAGGTCCTGAAACCGCCCTGGTGACCATCGTGGAGTTCAGCGAATTTCAATGCCCCTTCTGTGCTCGCGTAAATCCGACCCTCAAGAAGGTCAAGGAAAAGTATGGTGAGGATGTACGTATCATCTTTAAGCATAACCCCTTGCCTTTTCATAAAGATGCCAAGTTAGCCTCTCAGGCAGCTCTCGCGGCGGGTGCTCAGGGTAAATTTTGGCCTATGCATGACCTCCTCTTCAAGAATCAACGGAGCCTAAAGCGCCCTGAGTTGGAGAAGTATGCTCGGGAATTGGAACTCAACCTGGAGGGCTTCAAGGCGGATCTCGACAGCGGTAAGTTCAGCGCTCAGATCGCTGCTGATCAGAAGCTGGCTCGCTCCATCGGCGCAGGTGGGACCCCCAATTTCTTCATCAACGGTCGCAAGCTGGTGGGCGCGCAGCCCTTTGAGAGCTTCCAGAAGTTGATCGATGTTGAGTTGAAGAAAGCCCGTGCTCTGGTGGCCAAGGGGATCACCCCCGATAAGATCTATGCAGAGAGCATCAAGGCTGGAGTCAAGACACCCCCCCGCAAGAGCAAGAAGCCTGCTGCTGAGGATAAGACGATCTATCAGGTGCCTGTGGAGGCGACAGACTATTTTAAGGGGGGCGCCAAGGCTCCTGTGACTATCGTGGAGTTCAGCGAGTTTCAATGCCCCTTCTGTAGTCGTGCCAACCCAACCATCAAAGAGATCATGGAAGTCTATGGCGACAAGGTAAAGATCGTCTTTAAACACAACCCCCTCTCCTTTCACCAGGACGCTGAATTGGCCTCAGAGGCTGCTTTGGCGGCAGGCGCTCAGGGTAAGTTCTGGCCCATGCACGACCTCCTCTTTAAGAACCAACGGGCTCTTAAGCGCCCTGAGTTAGAGAAGTATGCCCAGGAATTGGGCCTCAACATGAGTGACTTTAAGGCAGATCTGGACAGCGGCAAATATAAGGCTCAGATCAAGGGCAACCAAGCGCAAGCCCGTAAGCTGGGGGTTTCAGGGACACCCACCTTCTTTGTCAACGGTCGCAAGATCCGAGGGGTTAAGAGTTTTTCAATCTTTAAGAAGCTTATCGACGCCAGCTTGAGCCCTAAACCTCTGAGCCCTAAACCTCTGAGTCCTAAGCCTCTGAGCCCCAAGCCCCCCCTTCAGATCGAAACCCCCTGATCAGAGAAGATCTTCCTTAGAGGATCATGGCGGCTTCCTCCAAGCTGTTGGAATAAAGCACACTCCCCAGCCGCTTTACCGCCCGAACCATCTCCACGGCTCCAAGGTTGAAGGCAGAGTTGGGATTGACGAATCAAGCTGATGCTGCTATGCGGAGCCTCGAGATTTGTAGCCCGGATAACTCCTTTTTTATCACAAAGGGAATCTATGAGACCTCTCTACAGCCTCTTCGGCACCTTGGCCTTGATGGCCCTGACCTTCGCTCCCTCTGGGGAGAGCCTCGCTAAAGCCCCACAGCTCAAGGGGAAGGGGAATCTGCTCAAGGTTGGAGCCAGCGTCCCTAAGGGCGCCAAGGATGCGTTGATCACCATCGTCGAATTCAGCGACTTCCAATGCCCCTTCTGTAGTCGTGTTAACCCCACGATCAAGAAGCTCTTGGAGAAGTATCCTGGGAAGCTGCGGGTGGTCTTTAAGCACAACCCTCTCTCCTTCCATAAGGATGCTCCCTATGCTTCTAAGGCGACCATCGCTGCTGGCTTCCAGGGTAAATTCTGGGAGATGCATGACATCCTATTTAAGAACCAACGCAAGTTGAAGCCAGAGCAGATCGAGGGCTACGCCAAAGAGATCGGCCTGGATGTGGTGCGGCTCAAGAAGGATATCGAGAGCAAGCAGGTCTCCGCGCAGCTCGCCGCTGATCAAGCAATGGCTCGGTCTGTCGGCGCTCGAGGGACCCCGAATTTCCGCATCAACGGGCACCTGCTCAGTGGGGCTCAACCTTTCCCTAAGTTTGTCGCAGTGATCGACAAGGAGCTGCCTGAAGCGCAAAAGCTCAAGGCTGCAGGGAAGAGCACAGAGGAGATCTACGCTCAGCGAGTCAAGGCCAACTTTAAGATGCCTCCCCCCCGCAAGCCTCGCGCGGGCAACAACAGCAAGACCGTCTATAAGCTGCCTCTCTCTGCAAACAGCGCTGTCAAGGGAGGCAAGACGCCTCTGGTAACCATCGTCGAGTTCAGTGAGTTCCAATGCCCCTTCTGTAGCCGCGTCAATCCCACCATCAAGAAGATCCTCGACACCTATGGTGATAAGGTTCAGATCCGCTTCC
>CAYLJJ010000040.1:51014-53110 GCA_964384025.1 uncultured Nannocystaceae bacterium | reverse complement strand
GCGGAGTGGAGGAGGGTTCTTTTCTGGCTACATCTGCCATGGCGGATGGGCACCCACGGTAAGGTGGGTGTCTGCGGCATGAGCTACCCCGGCTTCTATGCCTCTGCTGCGCTGATCGATCATCATCCTGCCCTCGTCGCTGCCTCACCCCAGGCCCCCATCGCGGACTGGTTCTTCGACGACGTGCATCGCAATGGTGCCTTCTCGCCGATGATGACCACCTTTCTCCACGGCATGGGTGCGCCACGCGAGGGCCTCACGGATAAGTGGCCTGATCCCCTCGATCTGGGTACCACCGATGGACACCGCTTCTTTATGGAGCTGGGGCCCCTCTCAAATTTCGACGCGCGTTACTTCAAGGGAAAGCTCAGCTTCTGGAATCACCTCATCAACCACCCGAACTACGATATGTTCTGGGAGGCTCGTAACATCATCCCCCACCTCAAGACCCCCAAGGCGGCGGTGTTGATCGTGGGGGGTTGGTATGACAATGAGGATCCCTACGGCACGAGCTACACATACCGCGCCCTCAACGCCCAAGATCAGGCGGGGCGGGTTCACCTCGTCATGGGCCCGTGGCGGCACGGAGGTTGGCTCGGGGGTGAGGGTGATAGCCTCGGAGATCTCACCTTCGGCTTCGCCACGACCCCTGACTACGACGAGCGGGTGGGGCTCCCCTTCTTCAAGCACCACCTCAAGGGCGGCCCTGATCCAAAGCTCCCTGAGGCTATGGTATTTGAGATCGGCGCCCAGCGTTGGCGTCGCTTCGATCACTGGCCGCCCCAGGGCACGCAGGCCCGCGCGCTCTACCTCCAGCCCAAGGGAACTCTCAGCTGGGAGGCGCCCACGGTCGCCAGCGAAGCCGAGTTCATCAGCGATCCGGCCAAGCCCGTGCCCTATGCGGCGCGGATGACCCCCTACTGGTCAAAGACCTTCCTCGCCGAGGATCAGCGCTTCGCAGCGTGGCGACCTGATGTCCTCGTCTTTGAGACGGCGCCGCTGGAGCGACCGCTTACTGTTGTCGGGAGGCTGAGGGCCCAGCTCTTCGTCAGCACAGATCAGGGGGACGCTGATTGGGTCGTCAAGATCATCAATGTGTGGCCAGGGCGAGAGCGCAAGGCGTCCAAGAGCGCGACCCCCTGGAAGGAGAAGCCAGGGCGAGGCGGGCTCCAAGAGATCGTGCAGTCAGGGGTCATCCGCGGGCGCTTCCGTGAGGGCTTTGCGACCCCAAAGCCCTTCACACCCAACATGGTGACGCCTGTCTCCTTTGAGTTGCTCGACGTTATGCACACCTTCCAGGCAGGCCACCGCATCCAGGTTCAGATTCAGAGCAGCTGGTTCCCCTACATCGATCGCAACCCGCAGCGGTGGGTGGATAATATCTTCAAAGCGAAGGCTGAAGACTTCGTAAAGGCGACACACAAGATCTACGCTTCACCCGAGCACCCCAGTCACATCTCCCTGAGCGTCCTGCCGACAATCGATGAGTGATTCTTAGGGCAAACGGCACCGACGGCGGTCAGAGAAAACGATGGGGCGCTACGACTGCCTGTTCGGGCTCCTCGAGCTGCAACGGCAGACGTACCGAGAGCGTGGTGGGTGCGGAGGTCGAATGGTGTGCCCACTGGAGATGCGGGTGGGGATGGGCACCCTCAGCAAGTTCAGATGGGATACATCTGATCCGATCATCAAAAGTGTGGGAGAGCTGATTTTAATTGTCGTCGGCCATTTTACACCCCGATTCTAGAGCAAATTGAAGCCAAGAGCGGTGAAGCGTTCAGCTCAAAGGCAGACAGAAACCCACGGGTTTCGGCTACAGGCATAATCCTCACAGTCAGTATAACCATTCTCATTGTTGTCCAGACCATCGGAGCAGAGTACATCGCTGTTTTCATGAGGTCCTGGGCAAACAGTTACTGCTGGATTGTTGGTGCAGCCGTAGTCGTTACAATCAATATGCCCGTTTTCATCGTTATCGATGTTATCAGAGCACTGAATGTTCCCCGTTTCAACTTCAGATGGACCACCACAGACGGTCACGGTAGGAGTTCGGCTACAACCGAAATCATCACAATCGATATAACCATTGCCATCAT
>CAYLJJ010000040.1:0-50914 GCA_964384025.1 uncultured Nannocystaceae bacterium | reverse complement strand
TTCCAGGATTGCCGCCACAGACGGTCACAGTAGGAGTTCGGCTACAACCGAAATCATCACAATCGATATAACCATTGCCATCATTATCGATGCCATCATTACAGGCTGCATCTGTGTTCTCCTCATTTCCAGGATTGCCGCCACAGACGGTCACAGTAGGAGTTCGGCTACAACCGAAATCGTCACAATCAATATGACCATTATTGTCATTATCAACACCATCACTGCAAAGTAGATCTGTGTTTTCTAGATCGGATTCGCCACAGACAGTAACGTTCAGGTTGCGACTACAGCCGAAATCATCACAATCAGTATAACCATTGCCATCATTGTCGATTCCATCGTTGCAAAGCAGATCTGTGTCCTCTTGGATAAATTCACCGCAAACAGTAACATCTGGATTCCGACTACAGCTGAAATCATCACAGTCAAAGTAGCCATCTTCATCATTGTCAATACCATCATCGCAGAGTCTATCCGTGTTTTCCAGATGATTGGGATCTATGCAAACAGTAACATCTGGATTTCGACTGCACCCAAAGTCATCACAATCGATATAACCATTATTGTCATTGTCAATACCATCGTTGCAGAGCAAATCAGTATTCTCTTGAGCTGGCTCACCGCAGACATCTACTCCTGGATTGCGGCTACAGGCAAAGTCATTACAGTCGGTGAAGCCGTTCTCATCATTGTCGAGTCCGTCAGAGCAAAGCTCGTTGCTGTTTTCTGGAGAGCCACAGACAGTCACCGCAGGATCCCGACTGCAATCAAAATCATCACAGTCGATATGTCCATCGTGGTCATTATCCAAACCATCAGAGCAGCGTATGTCCCCGCTCTCCTCGCTCAGCTCCGGCTCACAGACGCTCACCCAATTGTTTCGACTACAGGAAAAATCTTCGCAGTCGATGAATCCATTCTCATTGTTGTCTAGACCATCACTACAGAGCTGATCGCTGTTCTCCCGCAACCCTGGACAGAGAGTAACCTCAGGGTTGTTGTTGCAATCCCAGTCATCGCAGTCCGCGTATCCATCTCCATCATTGTCCAAGCCATCAGAGCATTGAGCATCTCCGATCTCTGCATGGATCACCCCAACACAGCGCCCCCCCTGGCAGCCTGTCCCCAACGGACAACGAGCACCTGGGCTCCACTCGATGCAAGCATCATCATCGAAGTTCCCACAGGTTTCTACCCCGCCAGCACCACAGCGGCGCTCATCAAGTTCACACTGATCTTCACAGGGGATCTGGCATGCGCCCTCTTCACAGCTGATCTCACAGCTGGCGCCGCCGCCAAACTCTAGGCAGGGATCTGGATCAAAGTCGCCACAGATTTCATAGCCATCTCCCCAGCAACGTCGCGTTCGAGCTTCGCACTCATCTACACAGAGCGGAACACAGACGCCCTCTTCACAGCGCTCGCTACCCGCGCAGGGGATCACGCTGGAGAGATCTAGACAGGGATCCGCGTCATATTGCCCACAGAGCTGAACACCCCCCTCTCCTGCACAAGAGCGGTTCTCTGCCTCACAGTCATCTACACACTCCCGACGACAGGCTCCATCAGAGCAGCTCTCATCCTGAGGACAGGGGCTGGAGGGGCTCCACTCTCGACAAGGATCCGCATCGTACTGACCACAGATACTCAGGCCGTTGCCTTCACAGCGCCGCGCATCGGCAGAGCACTCATCCTGACAATCCACGATACACTCTCCCTGAGCCTCACAGCGGGTCCCCGAGGGGCAGAGGATCGGAGCGCTCCACTCAGCGCAGGGATCAGAATCATAGTCTCCACAACTCTCCACGCCGATCTCTCCACAGCGACGGCTGCTCGCCTCGCAGAGATCCTCACAGGACTGCTCCTCAGGGACACATTGGCCGTTGTCACAGCGCTCATCAGGACGACAGTGGTCCACCGGCCCCCACTCTAAGCAGGGATCCCAATCAAAGTTGCCACAGGTGCTGGTTCCATCCTCTAGGCACTGTCGCGCACCCACCGTACACTCATTGACGCAGACCAATAGGCAAGAGCCCGCTTCACAGGACTCAAAGGAGGCGCAGGGGATGGGCGCCGAGAGGTCCAAACAGGGATCGGCATCATACTGACCACAGCGGCGAAACTGCTGCTCTCCATCGCAGACCTCTAAGCCTTCTCCCTCGCAAGCATCATTACAGGGTTGAGCTGTGGAGACACACTGGTCATCATCACAGCGCTCAGCCTCTGGGCAGGAGCTTGGCGCTCCAAACTCTAAGCAGCCATCCCCATCTTGATCTTCACAGCGAACGATGGAGTTTCCCTCACAGCGACTCTCCCCCGCCTCACACACGTTCACGCAGTTGGGAAGGCACTCTCCTCCTCGACAGCTCATCCCCTCCTCACAGGCCACACTGGCGGACCACTCAAAGCAGGGATCCTCATCAAAGTTTCCACAGCGGCGAGAGCCCTCTTCATTGCACTCTCGCAGACTCTCTTGATGACATTCATCCTGACAGGGCTCGCCTGCGGCGACACAGCTGCCCGCCTCGCAGTGCATCTCTGAGGGGCAGGGCTGCGCGGGTAAAAACTCACGACAGCCATCTCCGTCGATATCTCCACAGCTTTGAGGTCCTGTGAGATCACAGATAGACTCATCTGGCTCGCATTGATGAACACAGGGCTCAGATCCACCCCCATCACTGTCAGCGGAGGGGTTCAAGTCTGAGTCGCAGGCCGCTGTAAAGAGCAGCAATGAGAACAGGCTGGGAGGAAGCGCTTTCATCTTTTCTCTCCTAATGAAGAATCAGGCTCAGGGTCCGTATTGGCGCAGCCTATAGCAAATTAAAAGGATGTGGCTCTCTTTGGGTGATATGAGAGGTCAACAAAACCAGATACTTGAAAATATCCGGCATATCATCGCGGACCTCGGATCTGGGGTTAAGGGCTGGCCAGAACCCTATGGCTTGGTTTGCAACTTGTTCCTCGATTTTGGATCGCCTCGAAACGAGGAAAAGAGGGGCTTGTGTGCTATCGAGGCTTTGGGTTCTTTGGAGACTACCGCTCAGCAGCTCGAACGATAAGCGTATTATTTACAGCGATTTATCTGGTATAAATCACCGTCGTTCAAAAAGGATCGCAGCCATATCTTTTATCTATATTGAGGCCTTGGCTTATCTGACCCAGACCTGACCCCAGGCCTTGCTTGAACACCAGCCTCGGTGGAAGGGCGCATAGGGGGCCGCATGTGCACCAAGACCTTCACCGCCCTCATAGCAGGCACCTGCTAAGGGACCATTCTCGCCGACTTGATAGCCGAAGGCCCAGCGATAGCCCTCGCGGTTAAACCACCAATGTGCGCCTGGTTGCCAATCGGGGTTATCCGTAAATGTATTGGCAACAGACTGCTGACACTCTTCTGAGAGTTCTGTTTCAAGTTGGGCCAATTGGAAGACACAGTCACCCCGATAGAAGCTTTGTGCGCCGATTGTACCTGCACCACTGCTGCCACTGCCAGGTGTCACCACCCAATAGCCAATTTTCTCATCTCTTGTGCTCTTAATGCGATTGATCGCTGTATCACTAAACTTGTAGAGGACGCCGTTGGGTGGCTGAGCAGCCTCTTGCACCGCGAGCTGATCAGCATTAGAAGGCCCCCTCAATGATGGATGGATGATCTCTTTGTCTGTCCCAGCTGAGAGTACAAGCGTCCACCCACCTCCGTTATGAGTCATATCGCAGTAGACTTTGGTCAGGCCTAGGCCGGGAGGGCTGATGGTATAAACGCCGTCACCGCGAGATGCATCATTGTTGAGAATGTCAAGGCAGGACTTATATATTTGGCTGTTACGAATCTGGATGTCAACACGTGTTCGTCTTGGTCCAGCAAATTCCATACAAGTTGTACCCGCAGTATGAATATTTGTCACAACAGATTGCCATGAATCTGGAAACCCTCCCAATGTACTATATTGGCCAAAGGCAATAAAGGCTCGGCCACTATTACCCCAATCTGAACCTGACATATCGAGGGTTCCATCTTTGTTGACATCCCAAATACTTATATCATACCATGAACTGGTCGCACTATTGGGGTTCCAACCATCATTAGTGAAAGATGCTGTACCATTTTCGAATGAACGCATGCTTCCATTGGATCGAAACAATAGAGGGTTGCGACTTGATTTATGTACAAATAGATCATCGTCTCCGTCATGATCGACGTCAGCACAAGCCATACCATGGGTATCAGTATGTGAAGCTGAACTATTTGCAACAGTTCCAACATCTGAAAAACCACCACGACCATCACCCCAATAAACACAAATTGGACAACCACTGGGTGTGTATGTGCCACTTATAAGATCGATATTACCATCATGATTAAAGTCACCAGCTGCAACACGTCGAGCCCATCCACATCCATTGCATGGATTAATACTTGGGCCTTGGGCAAAGTTGCCACTGCCATCATTAAGATAGAGCCTAGCATTTGCAGTCGCGTCATATCCATAGTTGGCTATGATATCGATGTAACCATCCTCATTAAAATCAGCTACATCAACACCAGACCAATTTCCATCGCTATCGAAGGTCTGAACCTTGCTGAAATTCTCAGAGCCATCGTTTTCCCAGATACTTAGGCCATGATTGCCATTATTATCATGCGTAATTGCAAAATCATAATCATTATCATAGTCTTTATCAAAAATAACAACATCGCTGTTTTCATAACCGGTACCTATTTCAGTAAATGGACCAAAAGTACCGTCGTAATTGCTGTATGCCCACCAGAAACTATTCGGAGCTGCGTCAGAACTGGCATGAATTGCAAACTCTTTGGGCATCGTATGAGCTGCACCAGCAGAATCAAGCTTAATATCATAGGTTACTACAGATTCTTTAGGAGTCATACCTGCACCACCAATTTTCCACCGCAACATCGCTTTTTTATTACTATCAAACCAACGAACTACATCAGAAGGTACTTCGACGCCATCTCTAAACACTTGGATTGGTATAACATTGGTATTATTGATGCCAAGTAAATCAAAGTCGATGAGCTTCTCAACCACCGTATTTGTATGGCGAGGGGCATAACCTGTATCCACCACTGCCACCAAGCCACTACTATTAACCGCACCACCGCCACCACCGCCCGAGCAACTGTTCATTGGCTTCCATTCACCATTCCTAAGGTACCTTACCTCACTAGCAGGATTATCAAAATAGATCGTACCATCATTCACCCCCTCAGGAGCTGCATTTGATGGGATAAGTCTAAGCACATTGGTATGTATTTGGCTCGCTTCAACTCGATTGGCAGCAAAGGTGCCAGTAAAATTAGCATTACCACCCGATAATGGACCATCAACAGAGAGTGCGCCACTGGTACTCGCATCTTGATCTACTCGCATAAATTGACTGGCATGGAGACCATCTATCAAGTCTGCATCCAGACTACTACCAGCACCATCCACGGTGATTAGAAGATTTAAGATTTCAGCTGCTGTGGCTGGATCAGCTGCTTTTAGGAAAGCCTCACCTCCCAAACCATCGAGTGCATCCACATCTAAGCCTGAGCCATCTCCATCCACGGTCGACAGTAGATTGAGCAGTTGAGCTGCTGTGGCCGGATCAGTGACATTGATAAATTCGGTACTATCGTGCCCATCTAGACGGTCAGCGTCGATACCACTACCCGCTCCATCCGTGGTCAGGAGCAGCGCAAGCAGCTCAGCGGCGGTGCGCACAAAGGCACCGCTGTCATGGCCATCGAGCGTATCTGCATCGAGGCCACTACCAGCTCCATCAGCAGCGAGGACGAGGGCTAAAACCTGACCGCCATTTTGTAGAAAGGCGGCGCTGTCGAAGCCATCGAGTAGGTCAGCATCCAGACCACTATTAGCTCCATCTACCTCCTTGATGGCATTAAGGGCTTCTTGTGGGGTGTTATAGCCGATTCCATCAAATGCACCGGGGACCTGGGGGCCGACCCAGTTGCCATTCTCATCAATGACTTGTTGACCACCCACACTGATACTACGAGGATGGATATCGCCTACAGCGTTCTGGGCTTGTAGAGCATAGGGTACGCTGGCCAATTGAACACGGGGGAGCAGCTCAGCCCCATCGACTGAGACACCCAGGTAACGAGTCGTGCTGGAGCAGGCCTTGACAACCACCTCGGCTAAGGACAGATAATTGGTGCCCGCCAGTTGCACCCTGACATAGCGGCCTTGCTGGTTAACCTCAACTGAGGTGGGGTTTTGACCGGTGCCGGGTACATGATGTGACCACACCCCTGCCTGATTGCGTGTCTCCTCAGCATTATTGGAAGCAAAGGGGGTATTGGAGACGAAGATGTAGAAATTGCTTAGTCGGTTAGCACAGCAGTCGGTTCGATTCCAGGTCTCAATCTCAAAAATCTGTTGACTCTCTCCAAGATCGACCTCCCACCAAGCCATGTTTTCACTGCCGGTGTGGGTGACAGAGCCGCTGTTGTAGTTACCGCTTGTATTGCCATCAACGGCTTTTGCTGAGTTGTTTCCTGAGGATTGGCGAGTCGGTTTACCCTGAGCTACATTAGAGGGTACGCAGGCACCTTGAGCACCTTCAAAGATATCCCCAAAGGCATTCTGCTCCCCGAGGAGGAGGCTGTAGTAGCCACTGACGATGTTGAAATTATGCACCTCGGACCAGAGGGCCGCACCTCCCTCGGGCAGTCCATAAATGCCAAAGCCCAACTGCGTGGCGCCTTCATGGGGCACACCCCGCGCATCCGTTAAAAAACCCTCTTGATGAATGGTTCCAGGTATCGCCCAGGCAAGTGTAGGGAAAAGGAAGAGTAAACTCATCCAGCGCATCATCGACCTCGAATTTTCAATAGCTGTAGAAGAATACAGAAATCTGAGCCTAGGGGAAAGGTCGGATATGCCCATTCTGAGCAAGGAGAAAGCCTGGATGGGTGAATGAGTCGAAGGGTATCTGCTGACTGGAGAGATCAGTGGAAGGGGAGATGGTCTATCGCACCCAGACTTGACCCCAAGCCTGGCTACTACACCAGCCACGATGGAAAGGAGCATTTCCACCAGAGTGTGCACCAAGACCTTCACCACCGTTGTAACACACCCCCCCCAAGGGGCCATGGTCACCCACTTGATAGCCAAAGGCCCAGCGATATCCCTCACGATTTGGCCACCAGTGTACACCCATCTGCCAATTGGGAGAATCAGTAAATGTATTTGCAACTTGCTGTAGACACTCATTGCTGATGTCGTTTTCGAGCGTAGCAAGTTGGAAGATACAATCACCACGATGAAAAGACTGCGCACCTAACGTGCCTTCTCCACTGTCACCATTACCGGGAGTGACTACCCAATAGCCGATCTGTGCGTCTTGAGTGGTTTTGATCTTATTGATCTCAGCATCACTGAACTTATATAACATATTGGCTGATGGTTGATTAGGGCCGAGTGTAGCAAGCCGATCCGAATCTTCTGCCCTTCTAAGTACAGTATGAATGATTTCTTTGCCCATCCCCACAGATAACACGAG
The DNA here is from genome assembly GCA_964384025.1 of uncultured Nannocystaceae bacterium. Taxonomy (GTDB): domain Bacteria; phylum Myxococcota_A; class Bradymonadia; order UBA7976; family UBA1532; genus CAYLJJ01. Next base: position 43,378 of record CAYLJJ010000040.1, on the reverse strand, counting down.
TGTCCATCCGCCTTCATTGTTGGTCATATCACAGTAGACTTTGGTATAACTCATACCATCGGGTTTAATGGTGTATACACCATCTCCATTAGATGCACCATTATTAAGGATATCAAGACATGATTTATAGAAAACACCATGCATAATTTCAACATTGATCCTAGATGGGTCTGGCCCGGTAAATTCCATACAAGTCGTGCCTGCTGTATGGATTTCTGTGTTGAATGTCTGCCATTGATCAGGAAATCCTCCAGGCATTCTGTTTTTACCAAATGCAACAAAGGCTTTGCCACTATTGTCCCAGTTTGAACCTGTCATATCAAGTGTACCATCTTTGTTGACATCCCAAACCGACATGTCATACCATGAACTGGTAATACTGTTAGGGTTCCAGCCATCATTAGTGAAAGAAGCCGTTCCATTTTCAAATGAACGAGTGTTCCCGTTGGAAAGATAGAGAAGAGGAACACGTTGATTATAATGTGCAAACAAATCATCATCACCGTCATGGTCAACGTCCGCGCAAGTTATACCATGTATATCACTGCTTCCATTACTATTAGCGATTGCCTCAGGGGCAGAAAAATTGCCATTCCCATCACCCCAATATACGCATATCGGGCAATTACTTCCATGTCCACCAGATACAATGTCCATATTGCTGTCTCCATCGAAATCACCGGCAGAGACACGACGTGCCCATGTGCATGAACCGCACTGTCCAAGGTCTCCACCCTGTGTAAAGGTACCATTTCCATTATTAAGGTATAATCTAGTGTTCAGGAATGAACTGTATCCATAACTAGCAACGAAGTCGATGTGGCCATCCTCATTAAAATCAGCAGAGTCCACGCCAGCCCAGTTTCCATCATTATCAAAGGTGCTTACTTTACTAAAGTTTTCAGAACCATTGTTTTCCCAAATACTAAGACCATGATCCCCATTATTATCATGTGTGATTACGATATCATAATCACCATCATTGTCCTTGTCAAAAACAGTAACATCACTGTTTTCGTATCCTGTATTTACTTCGGCAAAGCCACCAAAATTCCCATCGTAGTTGTTATAAGCCCACCAAAAACTTGCTGGACCTGCATCGGAACTGGCATGTATAGCGAATTCTCTAGGTATATCATGGTTTGACATATTAGAATTGATCCTAATTGTATATTCTATTGCAGTATTTTTAGAATGCATATTCGAACCGCCCAGCTTCCACCTTAATAGTAATTTCCTGTTATTATCGAACCAACGGATAACTTTGGAGGGGACTTCGTTAGCTCCACTGAAAACTTGAATAGGGACACGATCAAAGTTCTCAATACCATAATAATCGAGGTCGATGAGTTTTTCGACTATAGTATTAGGATGACGAAGAGTGTATCCAGTATTTACCAGGGCAACCAAATTGCCACCCATATTAGATCCAGCGCAACTATCCATAGATTGCCACATTCCATTGCTAAAATACTTGATTTGACTACTGGGATTGTCAAAATACAGAGAACCTTCACCGGCACTATTTGGTGCAATATCAGCAGGGATTAATCTAATTATATCTGCATGAATACTATCGGCTTCAACTCGATCGGCGGTAAGCGTGCCCGTAAATTGAGCATTAACTCCGGAAAATAGACCATCTACAGAGAGATTGCCACTGGTTCCAGTGTTCTGATCGGACCGCATAAACTTACTTGCCTGAAGTCCATCTAGCAAATCAGAATCTAGAGCACTTCCAGCTCCATCCACCGTGAGCAATAGGTTTAAAACCTCGGCTGCTGTAGCAGGATCAGCGACTTTGAGGAAGGTTTCGCTCTCCAAACCATCTAGGGTATCAGCATCCAGACCGGAACCATCCCCATCTACGGTCAACAGTAAATTGAATAATTGTACCGCGGTAGCTGGATCGGTCACATCGACAAATTCAACGCTGTCATGACCATCAAGGGTATCAACATCTAGACCACTGTTGGTTCCATCGGCAGTCAAGAGCAGCTCTAGGAGTCGAGCAGCGGTGCGGACAAAGGCGCTGCTGTCATGGCCATCCAGACGATCAGCATCAACAGTACTGTTCGCTCCATCAGCATTCAGAAGGAGCGCCATGACCTGATCGCCGTTCTGGAGAAAAGCAGCACTGTCGATGCCATCAAGGGTGTCGGCATCGAGACCGGTGGTTGCTCCATCGACACTCTTAATGGCGGCGAGGGCGGCTGCGGGGGTGTTATAGCCAACGCCATCATCAGCACCAGGGACAGCAGGACCCACCCAGTTGCCACCCTCATCGATGACCTGCTGACCACCCACGCTGATGCTGCGAGGGGTAATGTCACCGACGACATTCTGAGCTGTTAAGGCATAGGGGCTGCTGGCCAGAGGGACACGTGGCAGCATCTCGACACCATCGACCGAGAGGCTCAGAAAGCGAGAGTCACCATCAAGAGCAGCCCCAAAGGCGTTCTGGGCGCCCAGATGAAGGCTAAAATAGCCTTCGACGAGATTGAGATTGTGCGCCTCGGTCCAGAGGGCCGCGCCGCCCTCAACCTGCTCATAGATGGTGAAGCTCAACTGTGTGGCGCCTTCACGGGGCACACCCCGCGCATCCGTCAAAAAGCCCTCTTGGTGAATGGTTCCAGGTATCGCCCAAGCAAGTGCTGGGAAAAGGAAGAGCAAACTCATCCAGCGCATCATCGACCTCGAATTTTCAATAGCTATAGAAGAATACAGAAAGCCGAGCCCATGAGAAAGGTCGGATATGCCTAAATCATCCACTGCTTTAGGAGAGACAAGGCCTTGGCTGGTGTCTGGGAGCAGAGAGTGAGTTGTAAGAAGGCTCCCCATCTAGAGCTGCATGGACTCCTTGATCGCATGGGGGCTTGGTCATAGATGAAAGGCATCTGTAGGAGTAGAATGGCCGGGTGGAGAGTTCCACTCACCGCGCTCATGTTGAGGTCGCCAGCCCAGGTATGTGAGTCCTCGATAGGCGCAGAGGATCTAGAAAAGGCTCTACAGCTCCTCACGATTCTCGACCAACTGACCAACGACAATTAAAATTGGCTCTCCCCCACATTTTGATGATCGAACTCTTGGTAGTTTGGAGCAGTCAACCACCGGTCAATTCTGAGCATGCCCACGTCACCTGCCGAGCTCTCCCAGCTCATCCTGTTTCCCTCATCAACGACGATCAAACCTAGGGGATGATATCCAGCGACCATACATCCTGGACTCTATAACGCTTTCGCCTGAGGATTTCTGATCGAGCATCCCCATCTTTTGCAACTTCACCGTGTCTGAAAATCCGCCCATTTTTCCAACCCTCTCTCCCCCTTTAGGCTTCTATCGATCTTCTGGGTTTTCTGGGCTCTGGATCCCGAAAAGCTGAATGATTATGCGTTGAGGCTGAGGATTACGCCCGCTGTCACTATATCTCTAAGGCATCTTTCTTCCTCAAAAAAAGATCCTTGCCCTTTTTATGATTCCAAAAAATATGTACTCTTCTGCCTACACTGAAAGAGTAGGGAATCAATCATGCGATGGGCCATTCTCATCTTGTTCCTCTCCTCAGGGGCCTTGGCGGTCCCCAATACCATCCAACAAGAGGGCTATTTGATGAACGACTTGGGCATCCCCTTAGAGGGGGCCACCCAGGTAGACTTCAAACTCTATGGACAGGCCGAGGGAGGCGTTGCGCTTTGGACCGAGAGCCACAATCTCAATCTCATCAGTGGCTATTTCAGCGTCATCCTCGGTGCTCAAAACCCCTTGGGTGATCATCTTCAGGCCGATGCACGCTTTCTGGGTATCACCCTCGCCAATGTAGAGATGAGCCCCAGGGTCCAACTTTCCAGCGCACCCTATGCCCTGCTTGCCCAGGATGTTCTGGGCGATATCCAACCTCACAGCGTCCATGTTGGTGGTGCTCAAATCATAGATGCAGGCGGCAACTGGGTCGGTCCCCCCATCGATGGCACCAATGATGGGGTTGGCTATGACACCCCTCAGGCAATTCTCGATGCAGTCAAGACTGTTGATGGAGCTAGTTCGGGTCTAGATGCGGATATATTAGACGGACAAGACAGTGCTGCTTTTATCAAAGGTGATGAAACTATGGCCCTGGTTTTGGATCGCGATAGTACGGGGAGCGGTCTGGATGCTGATACATTAGATGGACATGACAGCGCCGCCTTTGTACGGACAGCTGCTCAGGGATTGGGATTACTTGTAACCGTAGACGGAATCAACTCAGGTGTGGATGCAGACCACCTAGATGGAGTAGATGGCGCTGCCTTGATGCGAGGGACAGACCCCAATGTAGCAACACAACTACGTGGGTTAGTCCTTGGTGTAGATGGAGATGGTTCAGGATTAGAAGCTGATCGCCTAGATGGTTTTGACAGTTCTGAGCTGATGAAAGCAGGACAAGCAGCAACGGCCGGTCAGATTTTGAATATGATCAAGACTGTAGATGGAGATGGGACTGGTCTAGATGCTGATGTTGTGGATGGACTTCAATCTGATAGTTTTATGAGAGTTGATGCAGATACGGGAACAAGTGGAAGTTTATCGATAGGTAACATATTATCAGGCGCTGACGGGCAGTTGACGGGTACACTTACAGCCAATCGAGTAGAAGCCAATGTTACACAGGTTCCAAACGCTCAAATGACGCCTCAGAATGCTCCACCTAATGCTCCTTTGGCGGGCATGATCTATTTCAATAGCCAAGTTAGTGATCTACGTGTCTACACTGGCAGTCGCTGGGAGCCTATCGGTGGTTTTCAGGTTGGTAATATCTTTGGGAATGGATCTGATGGCGAATTGACAGTGAATTCAGCCAATACAGTAGTCAACCATTATGCGTATATCAATGCCAACGTGGCTCAGAATTCCGCAACTATTAATGTTAATGACGCTTCGAATTTTTCTGCTGGTGATGAGATCTTGATCATTCAGATGCAAGAAGGCGATGGCTCCGCTTATACGGCAGGTGTTCATGAATTCAAGACTATTGATGGTAAGAATGGAAATCAGCTGATTTTATCATCAGAGCTTCAAAATATATATGGTCATTCTGGTCCAGACAGTACTAATGCGACTGTTGCCCAAGTTGTACGTGTGCCACATTATACTGATGTTACCGTTAACGGAGGTCAGTCGATTACTGCACCTGCCTGGAATGGCTATGTAGGTGGTATTGTTATCTTTAGAGCAACAGGTGTTGTTACTACAAATGGCACAATCGATGCCAGCCAAAAAGGTTTTAGAGGAGGGGATTGTAATGGATGTGGAAATGCCACCTGGGGTGATCAGGGTGAGGGTATCTCAGGGCGTGGAGGCCAAAGTATTCAGAGCCATAGCAATGGTGGTGGTGGAGGCTATGGTCCCTCAGGATGTGGCGGTTCCTGTGGTGGCGGCGGTGGTCACGCCACTGTCGGTGGGGTAGGTGATCATACACATTGTGCTGGGGTTGATTCCCTCGGTGGGTCAGTCATAGGTGATCCCACGCTGGAAAAGATTTTCTTTGGCGGTGCAGGTGGTGGTGGTGGTGATAACGATGGCCTTTCTCCCTATCCTCAATATGCTGATGGTGGTGGCATCGTAATCATCAGCGCCAACCAAATTATCGACGCTCGTATCTACAGCAAGGGTGAAGATGAGATCTACTCAGGCGGTGCAGGTGGACAAACCGGAGGAGGTGCAGGAGGCACGATCTGGTTGAGGGCCAATGAGGTCACCATCAGTACAGTGGATGCGAGAGGTGGAGCGGGTGGTTTTAATGATGGCTACTGCATTGGTGGTGCTGGTGGTGATGGCCGTATCAAGATCACCTCAGTAGTCGATGTTTTGGGTGTAAGTACCCCAGCCCATCACGCCGAGCAACTCTAGATCGGGGCATATTTCGAAATAGAATTGTGTCAATAATTATAATTGTTCTGATGTTTAATTTTAAAAATTGACATTTATCTACTTTCATGTGAATCAGCGTGATTAAGAAGCAAACCTGTGTGAAAGTTCGCAAATTTATGGATTGCACATCTTAAACAATCAAATAACTCTCGTGTTGAGATGGGTTCATGAAGAGAGAATGGCGGTCTAATAGCGAAGGTATTGCTCCTCACCTCCACTCTTCAGTGGGGTCACAGGAGCCTCAAACTTCGAGTAGGGTTTCAAGGAGCTGATCTGAGAGAACGAGACTCAACTGCTGAGAGAGATGATTGAGGTTTACTCAGAGGAGGCGGGAGATTATCTTGGGCTGCTCAAAACCCGAGCCAAGGGGATTGCTATGCGCTTATGGACCCTCCTTTGCCTCGCGCTCCTCAGCCTACCTGGCCTCTCTGGGGTCCAGGCCGCTGAGCTGACCGATGTGATCGATGCTGCTGATGGAGATGACCTCTACGACTTTGTAGGAGAGGTCTTTTATCGAAGAAGCTTGAGGCGCGCCAAGATCACCCGAGAGTACAACTGCAATCCAGATCCCAAGGAGCGTCCCTACGACCTGGAGACCTGCCCTACGGCGGGTCCAGAGGGAGAACTCTTGGAGGTCAAGGAGCTGCGTTACCAACGAACCATCCATGAGATCGTCCCTCGCTTTCGCTTTGGCATCTGGCACGACCTGGAGCTTTGGATCGAGGCGCCTATCGTGATCTCCAGCGATCAGGAGCTGCGCTTTGCGGGCAATGGGGGAGACTCTACCAAACCCATCGTAGATGAGGAGAACAGCAGCATCGCTCCTGGAGCGCAGGGCTCAAACTCAGATCCTGAGAACCTCTTTGATGTCCCCACCAACCTACCTTCTCGCGCTGGCTTTGGAGATATGCTCTTTATGCTCCGCTTCGCACCCATCGCTCAGGAGCGCTATAACCAGCCTGAAGATCATGACACTCGAGGAGACTGGATGCTGGAGTTGGGCTATCGAGCGCCCACAGGCACCGTCGCCAAGTTTGGTAATGAAGGTGTTGGGCGTGGGGTCAATGAGCTGATCATTGGGACCGCGCTCTCTCGGCGCTTTCGCTATATCGATCCCTATATGCATCTCCAGGGGATCTTTGTTTTTCCAGCAGGGAGCGGTCTCTTTGATGATTATGGTGCCAGTCAAGATGAGGTGGGGCCTGGACACCGCGCTCACTTTGAGTTTGGCTCTGAGATCATCCCCTACCGGGATCCAAAGCGAAAAATCCGTTTCTTTATAGATCTACGCCTAGCGAGCACCTATCACGCTGAAGGGCGCGACTATAGCGAACTCTTTGACGCTTTTGCCAGCGCTCAGAAGACCTGCAATCCCAACGGCCATGAAGGAGCTGAGCGCTGCCCCACCTATACCAAGGAGAGCAAGCTCTCTTTGGGAGGACAGTTTACCGATGGCATCACCACAGTAGAGGAGTATATGACCGTGGGCGCTCGTGTGGGCGTGGGGATCTACCTCTCTCAATATCTGAAATTGGGAGTAGAGTTGGGTCTGGATCATGACACCGAACATTTCATCACCAAAGCTGAGATCGGCAAAGATCTGGATGGCTCTGGTTTGGTCGAGGCTCAAGGAGATCCCAAGTACAACGCTGAAGAGCAAAACCCCATCTACGTGCCCGCATATGATGCCATCGGCAGCCGTATTCGGGTAGAAGAGACCACCCTATTTAGCGTCAAGGCGGGATTATCTGGGCACTTTTAGAGTTTCTCATGAGAGATGCTTTAAAGCGCTGCATCTGGGCTGAAGTCAGTGGTCCCCAACGTTCCTGCCCGCGCTTACGTTGTAACTCTCCAGGCTGAAGTCGAAAGCTGGTCACATGGCGCCCAGTTTGGCTAAAGATATGAGCGCGTCCTCGGGGACCCAAAACCACAACAGTTTGACGTTGACCATCCCAAAGGAGGGCTTCGGAGGAGGCAGCGCAGGCATCTTCCCGAGCTGAGCCGGTGGGTCGAGTTGCACCCTCATGACGCTCTCGAGCGTGAAGGCTGCGATCCACGCGAACCTGGAAGAGGCGACTGAGATCTCCCCGGAGACGGTTGAGCAGCGCACAAGCCGCAGACTCCAACTCCAACTCTTCCCCGTGGGCCTGGGTGAGGTTCATCTTGCGCTTGAGAGAATCCAAGCGCTTCTGACTCTGGATCAGGGTTCGCCGGAGGCGCTCTGCTCGTCCCCTAGGTGCCCCTGCTCCAGCCGCTGCGGCGATCTCAGCGCTGTTTAAGCCCACTCGGTTAAGCCTAAGCCTCAAGGGCTCACCGAGCCCCTGGGTGAGCACGACCTGAAGAGAGAGGGCGACCCGCTCACTCTCTTGCCGATCAGGCTCTGATGGCAAAAGTCCGATGAGGAGCTGCGCCAAAATACGATAACCGGAGTTTTGGGCGAACTCAGGGAGCAGCTTGGCGCGCAGCTGAGCGCCCTCCTGGATTAGAGCAACGACCCCCGGAGGATCATCATAGAGCTGATCAAATCCTGGCGGTCTCAGCTGAGAGCAGAGAGCCTCAAAGCTGTACCAGAGGGGGCGACCGGTGGGGTGGTAGCCTGTGAAGATCGCCCTGAGGTCTGAGGGTTGAGCGTGTTCGCAGTCGGAGCGAGCGCAGGAGAAGCAGTAGACGCTGCCATCCCGCCAGCGCAGGATCTCGGGACGTTGAGCTTCACACTCTGCCCTCAAGCCTTGAATCCAGCGCTGAGCACGCTCCTTCCAGCTCTCTTTTGAGTCCAGCATGAGCCTAAGCTTTAGCTCTAAAGCGGGCTCCAAACCCGCGCTGGCCCTGAGGAGCCGCTGCACCTTGGCCAGCTCACGGATCGCACGTGTAGCTTGAGCTTCCAGTCGTCTCCTCTTCTCAGGCTCCATCTTAAGAGCGGAGGGAGCGCCCAAGGCGGCCAAGCTCCCAGATGGGCCCTGTTAAGGGGCTGAGAGGATCTTCACTGAAGAGAGGAGCGTGCTTCTCAAAGAGCGCATGACCCAACAGCTCTAGGCCCAGACCGATACCAAAGCCCCCTAGAGAGAGGAGCCAGGGAGGAGAGTAGCGGGGCCAGATCAGGAGACCAATACCTCCCCCAAAGCTCAGAGGGATGGCGACGAGATGAAGTTGACGGTTGCGGGGATCCTGATGTCGCTCCTCATAGCTGCTCATCGCCGCCCGAAGACGGCTCAAGAGCCCTTCGGGAAGATCGTGGTGTCGCGCTCTCCAATCGGCCTCCAGAGCAGAGAAGCCCTTGGAGAGGAGGCTCAGGCTGGTCAACTTATGCCCTGCCACGAGGGCGGAGGCCCCTCCCAAGGTCCAGAGCATGCCCCGTTGTCGGGGTTCAAGGCGCTCCAAAAGAAAATTGAGGGCTCTCATTTAGATCACTCTCCTCAGTCAGAGAGACGGTAGAAGCTCAGGCGGTTGGCTCCGGGCTGCATAGAGAGTAGAAAGAGTCGAGGATCTTTGGGTGAGAAGGCGGCTTGGGTTCCTCGCTTAAGGAGCCCCAGATCCTGTGTCGCTCCATCACGAAGGCGGATAAGCTGGCCTGGAATCCCTGGACGATGAAAGAAGAGCCAGGCTGCGTCTTTGGAGATCGCCAAGGTGGAGGGCTTCTGGGGATCCAGGCCTGAACTTTTGACCTTGAGTAGGATGCGTTTCTCTGATCTGCCAATCCCGTTTCGTAGAACAATCTCACAGGCACTTTCAGCACAATACTCGGTGAGGATGCGATCATAAGCGAAGTACCAAGCTTGGGTCAGCGCTCGCTTATCCAAGCTGTGTTTGATCTCCAATCGAGCGCCCTCTTCTGGACCCTCAACCATACTGTCGATGATATTGACGCGCACCCCAGCGCCGAGTCCCCAGCTCAGGATGTGTTTGCCGTAAATCTTCATGGCGCGGCGATCAACGGGACCATGGGCTTCAAAGAGCCCACGCCGTTTGCCGGTGTGGGCCTCATAGATAAAGAACTCCTCTCCTTTGTCAGCCAGGACCCATTTGCAAGAGTCCACTAGGCCCATAGTTTCTCCTCCCTTGTGGGAGATGGTGCGGAGCTTCTTGAAGCGCTTTCCTTTCTTATTTTTGCGAAAGAGATGAACCTGCCCGTGCAGTGTCTGAACTGCAAAGGTCCGCCCTGCGCAGGTGGAGATCCCACGGATGGCACTGTTCAGGCTCTTGGAGCGAAAGACCCTTTTGCCGTCATCGATCCTAAAAACTCGAACCTTGGTGTCGTTGCCTCCAACAACGACATATTTCCCCCCTCCCAGAAAGCCTAGAGCGCTGATGGCGCCCTGTCTACCGTGCTGCCCGGTGATGGGATGAGCGGGGATATCGAGGAGAAGCTTGATCTCAGGCTGAGCAAGGGCCAGGAGGAGGATGAGCGACATATGATCTCCTTCTTCGAGGCTGAAGAGGAGAGGATACTGTTCAACGAGGGCTTTCACCAGGGCCTCTGAGGAGCAGGCTCTACTTGGAGGTGAACTCCCTCTCCACAGGGATGGATGAGGAGGGGAAGCTGCGCTTTAAGCTGACCATAGGCAAGATCTCCACTGAGGGGATGCTCAGGGGAGTGCCTGAGGCGCCCTCGCTGGCAGAGCTGCTCTCAGACCTAGATAATAACAGCATCCGCTTCTGTTTCCCCAAGGTCTCAAGCTACAACCGAGGGAACCTCTGGATATCTTTGGTGGAGGTGAAACTGAGTTTAAAGCTATACGCGGTTTGGCTCTAAGCAACTGAGGAGATCGGATGAGTCTGCGAAACCTTCGGGGTGAGGAAATATATTTTCTGACGATGACCGCCCATAGATGTTAGGAAGAGGGGGCGTGATGAACCACGCCCCTGATCCTTTAATCTCCTCTGGTTGATAGATGAAGCGACTGTTCTCTCTCCTCTTCTTCCTGAGCCCCTGCCTGAGCTCAGGTCGCCCCTTCCAGGCCCTTGATGTCGAGGCCCCTGCTCAAGCCACCCAGCTCTTAGAGCTTCAAGCTGAACAGATCTGGTTTGCTCCTCTCTGGAAGGGACTCAGAGGGCCCAGTGATCCTCACACCCGCGCTAGTTTTGAGGCTGAGCTTCAAGCTCTGGCTGGGGAGGAGGCGCCCGCCACGGAGTTAAGCCCGATCATCACTGAGGCTGAACCCTCAAAGCCGCTCCCTAGACCTGAAGCTCGAAGCAAGGCAGAGAAGCTCTGTGTCTCTATCGGCAAGGCCTCCCGAGGTTGGTTGATCAACGGCCTAGCCCTCAAGAGCACTGCGCAGATCATCGCGCGTAAGCGCAACAACTATGGCACCCCTGAGATGCTTCAAGCGATCAAGGAAGCCACCGCAGCGGTCTTTGAGAAGTTCCCCAAGACCCCCAAGCTGGTTATTGGAGATCTCTCTCGCAAGGGAGGGGGGCCACTTAAACCCCATAAATCTCACCAATCTGGACGAGATGCGGATATCGGCTACTTTATCAAAGGGATCAAGCAGCCCACGAGGTTAATGCGCATCAAGGCGAGACAGCTGGATGTACCTCGGACTTGGACCTTTATCTCCAAGCTGCTGGAGAACGATCAGGTAGAGTATCTTTTTATCGACTATGGTCTCCAAAAGCCCCTCTATAAATACGCTGAGAAGAAGATGGGCTTGAGCAAAAAGAGGTTACTCAAGCTCTTTGCCTATCCCCGAGGTCGCCGCGCACATCTGGGCATCATTCGACACATCCGTGGACATGATACCCATATGCACCTGCGTTTCCGTTCGCCCATCGCAGTCGCCAATGTGGGGCCTTACATCAAAAAACATGGTCGTCAAGCGATCCGCCCTCTCCCTACCTACTACAAAGTGCGACGAGGAGACTCTCTTTACCGCATCGCTCGACGAAAGAAGGTCCGCCTCAAGCAGCTTGTGAGATGGAATCACATCAACCGGCGCAAAATCTTGCGCCCTGGAGATAAACTGATCGTTGGTTGGCGCCGCCCCCGGCTGCCTCGCTTTTAGGGATTATCAAGATCGTCAGAGAAGCGGTCCCGCTTTATCCCTGCGTTTTTCACGACGCCTCTCGCCTTGGATAGGCTTTCTCAGTTGGCTCCTCGTCCTCAAGGCAACCCCATCTGCCCAGATTTTCTTGGGGAAGGAAGCGGAAAGCGCGGCTGTCTCTGTTGAGACATATTCTTTCTGAGAGAAGGTGCTTGAGAAAAAGAAGCACGATGGAGGCTGGAACATCGGCTGAGAGGTGGATGGCGGATCTTTTGGTTACTCTACAGTGATGAGAATATCTTTGAGACTGCTCTTCTTGATCTTGAGCGCTTGTAGCGGGAGCCCGCCGCCCATTTCGACTCAGATAAACAAGGCTCCTGAACGACACTCACCCTCTCCTATTGAGATTCCAGAACTGGAGCCCCTTGAGAGATCCAGCTTTGAACAGCGACTCTTGGAGCTTGAGAAGAGCATCAGCTTGGAAGGGCGGAGAGTCTTAGCGACAGGGCGACAGATGGTTGAAGAGGGGATCATCGTTCAGGGCTCCTGTTGGGGTTTTATCAACGCAGTTTATAACCGAGCGGGTTTCCCTCCAAAACGAAGGCGAACTCTCTTCAAAGGCAGAAAAAAGGGTCCCTATGCTGGGGTTGCTCAAATCCAAGCAGGAGATTGGCTCTACTACATCAACCATTCTTGGGGGGGCTCCCCCCACAGCGGGATCTTTGTTGAGTGGATTGACCTCAAAGAGAAGAGCGCTCTGATTCTCAGCTATGGAGGGGGATCTCGTCAGGCTCCTGGACGCTATCGAGAGTATGATCTCTCAGGGATCTATCGGATCATCCGTCCCCAACAGATGCCTAGATGAATCGTAGAGCTGACAGAGTGGGTAGCATGATCGAGTTACTGAGAGCAGGAGCTTAACCTAGGTTGAGCTTTGCTCCTTCTCTAAAACCACCGCGGTACCGTAAGCCAACAACTCAGCTGCTCCTTGCATCACCGCTGAGGTGCTAAAGCGGACCTCAAGTACAGCGTTGGCTCCCAGATCAACCGCCTGAGCGATCATCCGATCCAGCGCCTGCTCGCGGCTCTCCGCCAACATTTTGGTGTAGTCGGAGATCTCACCACCCACCAGGTTCTTAAAAATCGCCATGATATCTCGCCCTACATGACGAGCCCGGATGGTATTGCCTCGGACAAGGCCCAAACTACGGATAACGCGGTGACCTGGCAGGTTACCGGTCGTAGCGATCGGAAGTCGATGGCGGAAACCGGTCACGGCGCCGGTAGAGGATCGGATGAGCGCTTCACTCTTCACTGGTCGATCTCCTGATAGGGATCATGTTTAAGGGCGCGGAGCCTCGCTCTGAGGGCCCCCGCAAAGAAGCTCAGGGTTCCTAGGCTGAGGAGTGCCAGCCCCCAACCAAGGGCTGAGGGCAGCTTGACCTCACTGAAGAGAACCCAAAAATCAAAGAGCAACAAGATCAACAGGCCCACCAGAAAGAGCACGGTCGCGGCATTGATCCCTACGCTCCCTCCTTGAGATTCAGGTAGGCCTTGAGCGAGGGCGTCTGCTTGGATGCGCTGCCTCAACATATCGATCTCCTCCTTGATCTCTTGAAAATCTTTAAGCTCAGCTCGACACATACTGCAATCTTCAAGGTGTCGCTGAAGCCTCAGCTCCTCCTCTGGCGTGAGCCGAGCGTCTACAGCCTTCATCAAGAGCTGTTCATAAAGCTGATGTTCACTCACAGAACACTCCTAAATCTTTTTAAAGCGAGGATCTTTGAGCAGATGTCGGCGCAACGCTTTCCGAGCACGATAGAGGCGGCTCATGACGGTTCCTTCCGGGCATTGGAGGATCTCAGCCATCTCTTGATAGTTGAGATCTTGAAAATGTCGCAGCTCGATCACCGCCCTCTGAGCTTCGCTCAGGGTCTCAATCGCCTCCAAGATCGCCTCAGCTCTTTGGGACATCAAGAGAGCCTCATCCGGTTGTAACCTTGCCTTCTCTGGAAGATGTGTGAGCCCCTCTTGGAGCGCGAGAGGTTGCGTGAGGAGGTCAAAACAGTGGTTGCGTAGGATGACATAAAACCAGGGATAGAAGGGGCGTGAGGGTTGATAGCGATGCTGAGCGGCCCAGGCTCTTGCGGCGGCCTCTTGGCAGGCGTCCTGGGCGAGCGTTCGCTTTCTCAATAGGCGATAGGCGGTGATATAGGCGTGGGGGAGAGCTTCTTCAAGCTGAGTCGAAAAGTCACGCTCATCGCTTGGCCTCATCTGATCCCCCTTTCTACGGGGGTACCCTGAGGTGGAGAGATTATTCCTCAAAAGTTTGGGCTGTCTCCTAAAAAGCGTCCAAACCAGATGAAGTGAGCAGCGATGAACAGAGGGTTAGAGACAATTTTTTCCAAACAGAGGTTTGGAAAAGAGCGTTCAGTTCCGCTTCGTATAGCCTTGATCTCAATCAAAGCCAAAGATGGATGACCAAGTCTGCTGTCGAGGCTCTTTGACCTGGGCCCTTGCCCGAGCGTGGACCTGATGGGCGAAGGCCTCCAGGCGGGTTTCTAAGGTCGCGCTTTCGGTGGCAGAGAAGACGAGAGTCAACATCGGTATCTGATTATGGTCTTCTCGAATCCGGTCCATAATGGACGCGGAGACCGTACCCAGCATGCAGTGGGAGGAGATCGCGTTGATCAGCCCATGTGCACCACGGTTGGCGAAGTCAACCATCTTGGCGATGTTCAGGAGGACCATCTCATTGGCGTTGCGGTTTACATAGGGCGCGGCGAGCGCGAGGACCTCTTTATAGCTTGGCTCCGACAAGCGCTTTATCCGACGCCCAAGTTGGTATCGCGCCCGGAGTTCCTCCCACCCCCCTCGAAGGGACATAAACGTGCTCATCACCGCCTCGCGATAGCGACCCTCATCGATGCCCCAATCAACATCCCGGCCCCAACCAAAATAGGCGCTGTCTGTTAGATAGGGTGCGGGCCAAACTTCAAGGCCGAGATCCTCCAAGCGATGAAAAAGGCCCCGATTTCCAAAGGGGTGAATCCGTGTATAGATATCACCCGCGATACCCACGAGCGGTCGCGGGTGGCTCTGATCGATGGGGAAGCGATCAAGCTCCTTGCCCAACCAGAATAGAGCCTCTCCCATACGATCTACCGCCAGGAAGTCTGCGATCAAGGTCGAGGCCCGAGCGAACAGCTCATCAAGCTCCAGCGGTCGCTCAACATAGGGGCGCATCTGACTGTGAAGGCGGGAAATAAGGCTCATCCCCACGAGCCCACGCCCCAGACGCATAAGCCCTGAGAACCCCATGACATCTACATGGGCCGCTGCGTTGGGGCTGAGGATCTCGATATCCTTGATGTTCCGTCGCTCCAACTCCATGCGCATCGAAGAGGCATATTGATGCATCAGGCAGGGAATCTCTGTGCCCGGAAAGAAGTAAACATCACCAGGAAGGATGCTTCCCTTATCGAGGTGCTTGATCAGATCTCCAGCCAACAAGACATATGGATGACACTCCTTCCCTGAGCTGATCTCCTCGCCTGCCCGAATCGTCTCTTCATCCGGCGACGGGAGGATCACCGCGTTAAGCCCTATGGAGCGTAAGGCGCCCTGGTAGGCGTAGCTTTGGGCCCCGAAGTTTGGGAGCACAATCCGGCGCCCCTGGTAGCGTTTCTCTGCGCTCTTGGACTGCTTTGGAAAGCGGGGCAGACTCTGCTCCTGTGAGCGAGAGTGCGTTCCAATCTCGTCTATAAAAGCTTCAAGACGGGTGATCAGGCCAGCTTCACCTCGATGCTCATCATATTCCAGGAAAAGCATCGGTCGGCTGCGACCAGCCTTCTCCATATATTTATTGCTGAAAGCATCAGGGCCACAGCCAAAGTTGGAGATGAGCACTGGGAAGAGGCGCTCATCTTTCAGGGTGGAGAGCAGGGCTTGGAGTTGGCTCCGGTTGTAGCGCCAGGGGAGCGTAACCCCAATCTCATCAAGATCCACCGGCTGTGAGGGGATCATCTGTTGAGGGATCGCCAAGAAGCCAAGGCGGCGGATATGAGCGGATAGGTTCAGGTTTTCAAAGGGGTCAGTGATGTTGTAGGGCTTACCCAGGAGAACCATCGCCCGCTCGAACTCTCCCGCGAGAATCTCCGCGCCGCGCCGCCGAAGCCCCGCTTCATACTCCCGCTGCGCTGCAGTTGCTGTCTCCAAGGCTTGCCGAACGCCGATGATGTTTACACCCCAGGGGCCCAGAGACTTCTCCAGCTCTTTGGCGATGCGTCCATTAGAGCCAGCGAGGTGTATCGCTGGAGCGACGATCCGCGCACTGTCAAAGCTGCCTACCATATAGCCGGCAGACTCCTCGAAGGGACAGAAATGGCTGGTCTTATCCTCGCAATCCTGGAGATCTTGGACCGCAGGGAGGAAGACAAAGTCTATCTTCGGCTCCTCAAGCTCCAAGAGCGCGGCGACATGTCCATAGATGAGCTTCATGGGCAGACAAGTCTCAGCGGTGAGTCGATTCACCCCAAGCTCAAGGATCGTGCTCGTAGAAGCGCCCGCTAGATGTACTCGGAACCCGAGGGAGCGTAGAAGCGTGGCCCAGAAAGGAAAGAGGTCATACATCATCGAGGCTCGAGGGATCCCCACTATGCCTCGCCAAGCTTCTCCCCCTGCGTAAGACTCAAGGCGTTCCTCTATCTCTTGGGTGAGGTCTGGCAGCGACGTTGCGTGTTTGTCGCTCTCCTTCAGGACGCTGAAGCGCTCACAGACATCACCAAAGAATGAGGTTTGCCCTCCTAGATTGATCCGGCTTACTTGGCAGAGGTTGGAGCAGGCTCGGCACTCGAAGGTGTTGACCTTGGCTGTCTCCACCGCATCCAGGCCGCGGAAGGTCGTCGCGCGACCACCCAACTCATCTCGTGCGGCCACCGCAGCGCCGATGGCTCCAGAGAGACGATTGTAGGGGTGGACCGCGACCCTCTTCCCCAAGAGCGTTTCAAAGGCAGCGACAACAGCGCGGTTGGACGCAACGCCGCCCTGAAACACGACATGATCTCCGATAGCTCGTCCAGCAACGACTCGGTCCAGATAGTTCTTGGCTACGCTGATCGCCAAGCCCGCCAGGATGTCATTGAGCGGGACTCCTCGCTGTCGCGCGGCGACCACCTCGCTGTCCATAAATACGGTGCATTGGCTCCCGAGGGCTGCAGGTGTTTCAGCGGCCAGAGCTAAGGTCTCAAACTCTTTAAAGATCGAAACCCCCAGGGCCTCCCCCTGCTCCTCCAGAAAGGAGCCTGTACCCGCCGCACAGATCTTGTTCATCACGAAGTCCGCGATGCGACCATGCCGGACAGAGACATACTTTGAGTCTTGGCCACCGATCTCCAGGATCGTGTCCACTTCAGGCAGAAGATGGCGCGCGCCGATGAGCTGGCAGGTGATCTCATTTTTGACCACATCTGCGCCCAAGAGGCTCCCCGCGAGGTGTCGGCCAGAGCCGGTGGTGCCAACACCCAGGACCTGCAGATGCCCCCGGGTACGCTCACGGATTATGCTGAGCCCCTCGCGGATCACGCCCACCGGATCTCCTCGGGTGCGCAGGTAGGTGCCATCCAAGACCTCACCTTCGGGAGACAAAAGGCAGAAATCTGTCGATACAGAACCCACATCCACACCGAGGTAAGCGCTGATCTCCTCACCATCGATGAGCGCGATCACGGGTTCCTCTTCGAGGGAGACCTCAGGCTCGGCGAGCCTGAGGTTAAGGAAGCCCGCTCGGGTACCACACGCACCATCCCTCTCTAGCCAAGCGAGAAGCTCGCCAACTGAGCAACGCTTCTCGCCCTGCGCGGCGGCCACCGCGATCCCCAACGCGGCCAGATGACGAGGATTTGGTGTATCGATGAGCTGCTCATCATCAAGCTCGAAGGCTTGACGGAAGGCCCTCCTGAGGCCCTGACTGAGCGCGCCACCACCCGCGAGGACCGCAGGGACCGCCAGCTCACTCCCTCGCAATAAAGTCGCGCGAAAGTTTCGAGCCAGGGCCATACAGAGACCAAAGGTGATCTCCCCCATCGGGGTGCCCTTCTGCTGCAGGTGGATCATGTCCGACTTGGCGAAGACCGCGCAGCGACCGGCGATAGATGCTGCGCTGTCCGCCTCCAGAGCCGATAAAGAGAGAGTCTCCACGTCCATCTTCAGACGACCCGCCTGCTGCTCCAGAAAGGCTCCCGAACCAGCGGCACACTCCTCATTGATCGCGAAGGACTCCAAGCGCAGATCTGGGCCAAGGCGAATCCACTTGGACTGGTGTCCCCCCACCTCAATTACACCCCGCGCCTCGGGGTGAAGAAGAGAGATCGCTCGCGCTGTGGCCAAGAGATCTGTCTCTGTATGAGCTGCTGAGAAGCTGGAGAAGCGAGTCTTCCCACCACCGGTCACGCCGAGGGTTCCCTCTCCTGAGACGCCATCGAAGAGATCTTTTAGTAGACGATCAAGCGCAGCCTCTACAGAGCCTACGACAGGCTCCAGGAGGCGCCTTTGAACCTGCCCCTCAGCGTCCAGCAAAACTGCCTTGAGCGCTACAGAGCCCATATCGATCCCAACAGCAAACGTATCTTGTTTTTTCATCGTGCCTGCGTTTATCAAGAACTAGGGCCCTAAAAAAAGCCCCTCCTTCGCTCAGTTTGTCCATCTCAATACCATCTACCAAAAAACTACCCTGCTTGATGAGCAATCTCACTCGATATTTTGATTTTTGGAGATGTGGAAGGTCTACCCGGTTGCTATTTTTTGTTTTTTTATTATGATCATTTATGTGGGTTCAAATCAGCTCTTTAATGTTCATATTAATGGCAGGTAAAGAATTGTGGTTAGATGCTTATATCTAGAGGTATAAGGCTGGTTTTACCTTAAACCATAGCCCTCTAAGATCGAGTTAAAGCTGTCCTGCTCAGCCCAATCTACCGCGCCATCAATGAGGTCGATGCCGCCCTCGATGCTCATATCGTCGAGATCGACCTTTTTGAGGGTCTTGATCAAGCCACGCTTGCTGGGGATCGACTTAAGGATCTTGATGATCGCTTCCTCCTCCGGTTCATCAGAGAGGAACATCGAGCGCTCCACCAGCTTGCGAAGGATAGCAGCCTTGGCCTCGGGGGAGCCCTGATCTAGGAGCTGTTTGGCCCTGCCTGTGTTGATATTCTCAGCCAGATCGCGGATCTCCGTCTGATCTCCTGCCCAGCCAAAGAAGGCTTCAGCCAGCTTGAGGGCTCCCGCCACCGCGAGGCTGGCCCCTGGCGCGATCGCCCAAGCGATGGTCAACTCAGTGTAACGCTCAAAGGCATCCCCTGCGATCTCAGAGATGCGATGGTAGTCAACTCGCTTAAGCAGCTCACCGATGAAGGTGATGATCTCACCGACATCAGCCTCACCCTTGACTCCTGCACCCCCTCCAAATTTGAGGGCGATGCCTACACGGACCTCAAAGAGAAAGACCTGCCGAGCGGGATCCCAACCCAGGTTAAAGGCAGCCTGAAGCGCTGCTCCTACAAAGCCGGTCGCTGTCCCGCCGATCTTTGCTAACGCCTTCCACTTAGGCAGGCTGGGGTTGTACCACTCCAAGACCAACATCGCCTCAGCTGTAGCTGAAGCCCCCGCGAAGGCGTTAAGACCCCCACCAAGGCCGATCTCCATCGGACATTTGCCATCTGGCTTGGCATCATCCACGCTCCAATCTACAACCGCCTGATAGTTCAGCTCAGCGACCGCCCCCACAAAGCCTGAGAGCTTGGTCTCCACCGAGATCCTAAGCTTGAAAGGCTCTCCTGAACTGACTGGGAGTGGCAACTTAAAGCCATCTTTGTCAGGGATGCGGATATCAGCGTCCACTTTTCCTGAAAAGAGGCTGGCGCTGATGTTGGCTTTGCCCACCGCCTGGATATTGCCATTGCGAGGATCCCAGATGCCTTCAAAGGCTTGAGCATCATAGGACCAGCGAGCAAAGCGGGCCTCCCAACCTCCTTCAAACCAGTCCAGCTCCTTATCCCAAGCCCACTTTCCCTGGTGAGTCTTACGGAAGAAGCGTGGGAACTTCTCTCCCACATAATCTAAGAGCGCTACAGGCGCCAAGGTGGGGTTGGCGAGGACCATCGCCCAGCTCTTAGGATCGTGGCTGTCGAGCAGATCAAAGAGGCTGCCATCGCCCTGGGTCTTCCAAGAACTAGAGAACTTAAGTTCAAAGCTGGCAGCTTGGTTGCCGCCTTCAATATCCTCTCTCTCCATCTGTAGAGCGTCCTTAAGAGGACCCTTGCGCCAACGATCCCGGAAGCGACCCTCAATCTCATCCTGCTTGCCCCTGGGGACATAGACAAAATTTCGCCCTTGAAGAGCAACAAACTCTCGGATGGGGCTCTCCCGACCCAATTCATGCCAACGCTGCCGTCTGCGCCCCGTCGGCGCCTTCTCTGTAAGTGGATCTGGGTCTGGATCTGGGGTGATTTGGCAGTAGTCGTGTAGTTCCTGGAGGCTCATCTCAACGGCGTTCGCCTGCTGATCTCCCCCTGCCTTCTTAGCGGCTTTAAGCTCCTTCTTGATCTTCTCTAAACCTCGAGAGGCTCCCTTCATCTGCTCCAGCATCTGTGTATGGATGCGGTAAAGTAGGCCCGTCTCGCTGTCTAGAAGCAGGTAATACTCCTTAGGATCCTCAACCTCTGGCTCCTCAACCTCTGGCTCCTCTGGCTCCTCAACCTCTGGCTTCTCAACCTCTGGCTCAGGAGCCCCACTCAAGGGGTCGAGGGCACGAAGCGAGTAAGCAAAGCCGGTCTCCAACTCCTCGCTGTGATCCCCCTCAGCTCCAGGGATATAGATCTGATCACCTACCTGGATGAAGTCTGGATCAGGGCGCTTGAGCTTAAAGCTCTCGTTACAGGGGTGATCATAGATATCCAACCAGCTCTTGATCCCAAACTGGAGCGCGATCTTAGAGAGCCAGTCACCTCGTTTGACGGTGTAGAGTTGAATGTTGGGCTGCTCCCCTCCCTTTTGGTGCCAGGGCCACTCCATCTCAGGGAATTGGAGCCTGCAGTCACCTTCGGCGAGGCCGCTGAGGCGAATTCGACCCATGGAATCAAGCTTGCCCTCCTTGACGCTGCCATCCTGAAGTTCAAGGCGAAAAGCTTGGCCTTCCAGGGGATCGCCCCAACGACTGGCCAGCTCCAGCTCGATCCAGTCTCGCTTAGGGCTGGGCTCACGCCCGTCAGGGAGAGGCATAAAGACGCGCTCTCGCAGCTTAGGCGCGAAGGGCTCAGGGCGAAGCTGCTTAAGCTGGCTGGTATCGCTGCTCAGAGCACCCATCAGACGCTCAGCAAACTGATCGGCGCCCTCTGAGAGAGCCTCCTGTTGGCGACGAGTGCTGTCCTTCATCGAGATCAGGGTCTCTGATCCAGAAGATTTAGGCGGAGGAGGAGGAGCCCCCCCAGGCACTAACCCCCCCAGCCGCAACGCCATCTTCTCCGTCGCTCGCAGAAACCCCTGCTGTTGCTCTGTATCTGCGAGCTTCATGCTCTGGATTAACTGAGAAGGCTCGGGGGGCTCTGTCAGTCTCTCCTCTCCGAGCTGCTCAAGCAGCATCCCAGTCTGAGCCCCCAGTTTGAGCAGGGTCTCACCCTGACCGCCGGTGAGCTGTGAGAGGGTCCGAGCAATCTGGCTGGGTTTTGGGGCTTCTCCAGGCTCTCCCGTGAGGGTGTTCAGGGTCGACACAAAACTCAGGCTGCTCTCCTCCAGCTTGAGCTTCTGACGCTCCGCCAAAGCTCGCATGGCGGGAGAGACCTCTGAAGAGGAGAGATCCCTTTGACCCTGAAGCATCTTCTCTAGAGCGACTCCCATCTCATCTGAAGAGTCCAGGAGGCTCTTGCGCTGTCCACCTACGACCCCCTTGAGAGCCTGCATGATCTCCGAGGTCCCCAGGACCCCAGACTCCTCCTTGACCAAGAGCACCAGCTTAGCACCAAAGCCACTGGTGGCTTCAGCGAGGGCCTCGGCTGATCCCTTAGATACCACATCAAAGGCTTTGGCGACCTCCGACTCGTCCTCTGTCCCCATGCCCACAAAGCGCAGCAGATCAAGGCGAACTTGGAAGCGATCAGACTCAAACTCTACCTTATCTCCCTCCTTCTTAGCCAAGCGGGGGTATTCAGGTGGGATAACCGGCTCGGGCTTGATCTCCTCAAAAGTAACCTCCTCATCTTCAGTGAGGGGCCGGCTCATCTCGATCTCTTCCTTCTCAAGGGCGCCCTCAGCCACATCTGCGGGGATGGTGGGGGGCATCTGGCTGCGTACAAAGGCGACACAGACCTGGACAAGGCGAGGTGCTAAGTAGCGGATCACCTCAAAGTCGCTCAGAGCACTGACGATGAGCCCAGGGAGCTGCTCTCCTAGGCTGCTCCTCAAGGTGCTCATATTGAAGGGATCATGGATAAACTGGAGGAGGAAGCTCTCTGCCTGTTCAGGGCTATAAAATTCAATAAACTCCCGCTGGTCCAGGAGCGCGATACGGCGTGTTCCCTCTAGTTCCGCCTTCATGGGACCATCGTGGTGAACTGGCCTGCCATATTGATTTTGATGAATCCCCTCCAGTTGCACATCAGGGTAGAGGCGTCATTTAGAGCGGGCATATTGCCCCAAAGTACCGTTGGCGATCTCATCGCCAAAGAGTCTGTAGTAAGAGGAACAAAGGAAGTTAAAACCATAGAGATTGCTGAAATTGCTGATGCAACAGTTGGGTTGATTAGGAATGAGCATATTCCAGGGGAGACAACATTCAACATAAGTTTTAAATCCATAATATTGGCAGAACACGCCCCACCAAGAACGTGTTTATCTGGAAGTGATTTAGGTTTACCCGGTGCAGCACCAAGACTACACTGAAGCATTGTTCTACTACACACTAGGAGTCCCATCGCTCAGTCTCCTACAAACTTACGGAAGAAGCTCTTAATCCCTCCTTCATTATCTTCTTCATCTTTGACTTTCCCTATTTGGCGACCTTTAGCGTCAAAGCGCTGGAGTTCCCCCTTGCGAAGCCCTTCACGATAGATCGCTCGCTCCTGTACGGTCCCATCTGGGTAATATCCCAGGGTCTCTCCCTCTTTTAGATCCTCCTCGTAGATCTCTTCTTTGCGCAGAGAGCCATCTTCATAATATTCCATATATTCCCCCTGCTGCTTACCCATTTCATAGTGACTTACTCGCATTACTTGACTATTTTCAAAATAATCTATCGATTCACCATGAACTTTTCCATCAACATAAAAACATTTCCGAACTAAAACACCTGCTTTGCTATAGAAACGAGCCTTTCCATTTAATTTGTCATTTATATAGTAGGATTCCATAACAACATTCTCATGCTCATCATAAGTAGTCGCTGGACCAGTCGCAACACCAGCCAGATAGTTCATCTTCATCGCGAGGAGACCCTCTTGATAGAAGAGCGCCTCACCATTCAGCTTGCCATCGCTAAAGTTGGCATCCTGAATCCGGTTACCCTCATCGTCATAAGTAACGACCTTGCCATTCAGGAGTCCATCATCATACTCCATCTCCTGAGTGACTTCGCCTCGCTCATTATAGATCGTCATCGGCCCTTGGAGTTTACCGTCGATATAAAACGACTGCATCTGGACTTGACCCTGCTCATTATAGGTCTCAGCAGCACCATTGAGCTTTCCATTCTCTCGTTCAGTCGCGGCGAAGAGTTGTTCATCATCTCCAACCGTGTCACGGACAACCTCGATATTCTCATCCCGCTCTGGATCCTCCTCCTCTGTTGGAGGAGCCTCTTCAGAGGAGCCCAACTCGTCGACCTCAGGGAAGCTTGTTGCAAAGGCGGCTTCCTCTTCGGCACCCCGCTGGGCTCCCTCCGCCTGCTTCTCCAGATCTCCAGCCGCGAGCCCCACTTGGCTCCCCATCTGTGAAGCCTGGCCCTGAGCCGCTTGAGCTGCCCCCATCTGCTTCGCCAGCGCTCCTGTTGCTAGGCCACCCAGAGCGACCCCTGCGGCGCTGGCCATCAGACGACGCTTGGCAGCCAACAGCTCTCGGCCCTTGTGAGGAAGCTTGCGCCCAACAATACGCTCGACTCTTAAGCCTGCACTGGCCATCTCCTGTCCGCCGCCCTCCTGAGAGCGGCGGAAGAGATCACGACCCCGGCTGAGGGCAGCCCTCCCTCGCTTCCCAAGGAGAGCATTGCCCTTCTCCTCAGCCATACTCTCGGCCACCATCCCAGCCTTATTGGGGTCTCCAGAGGCGGCAGCGCGGCTAAAGCGTCCAGCAGTTTTCTTTGTTGTGTCGGCCATTTGTTATGATCCCCAGCGAGGCTATGAGTAAAATCTTCAACTTTAGTTGATCTTGACCATTCCGCCCTTGAGCGTAAGCATCCCACCACCATCAACAGTACCCATAGCGGAACCCTTGACCTCGAATTTGATGCCAGCATCGATAGTCAGAGTAGTTCCAGCTTTATTGGTCAAAGATGTACCTGCCTTAGCCTCATAAGCTGTCCCCGCCTTATGATTCATAGCAGTACCCGCCTCTGTCTCAAAGGCTGTACCTGACTTCATCTTGATCTTGCCACCCGCTTCGATAGTGATATCACCATCAACCTTGAGTGTGTAGTTTCCAGAGACCTTATGAGTGAAGTCAGCCTCATTTACATGCTCCTCTTCGCCCGTCACCTTGACGTTCCGTTTGCCCCCAACCTCATAGGTCTCATCTCCTTCAGTGACCGTGAGGACGCGAGCCCCCTTCTCTACCGTAAAGGTCTCATCTCCCTCTGAGACGGTCACGGTGCGGTTGTTGGTCACCGTGATGGTCTCATCATTGAGGACCTCTCGCATATGATCATTCTCAATGGTGACGTTCATATCTTTCTGGCCGTGGATGTAGATCTCTTCGCTGTCTGCCTTATCCTCAAAGCGGATCTCGTTAAAACCCTCCGCCTCTTTGCTGGAGTGAGACATCATCGTGGACTTGGTCTGTTCACCAGGGAGGGCGTAGGGTACGGTCTGCTCAGCATTGTAGACGGAGCCAGTGATGATGGGGCGATCTGGATCACCTTCGAGGAAGCTGACGATCACCTCCTGCCCAATACGTGGTAGGAAGAAGTTGCCCCAGCCTTTCCCAGCCCAGCCCTGCGCAACACGGATCCAACAGGAGGCGGTCTCGTCCTCGGCGCCCTCTCGATCCCAAAAGAAGTGGACCTTTACTCGACCATACTCGTCGGTCCAGATCTCCTCTCCACTCTTGCCCACGACCCGAGCAGTTTGGCTGCCCACGATATGGGGTTTGCGCGTCAGGGTGGGTGGGCGGAAGGGTACATCTCCAGGGAAGGCCTCGAAGCTGTTGTTGTAGCGGTCACTGTCCACACGGTGAGAGACCCATTTGAGAATATACTCTCCATTAAAATCCCCTCTGAGGTGGTCTTCCATCTCAAACTTATAGCCTGAGAGAAAGCCTCGACAGTGAGACTGACCACGGAGGAGCTTCATCGGCAACTCTTTGGACTCTATGCGCAGCTTAACGCGACCTTCTCCTGTGCCTTTCACCGTATAGCCACCAGGATACTCATAGACCTCCCTCGTCGCCTCCTCACCCTCCACATTGACTCCGAGATCTGACGCTGGCTGCTCAAAGTCATAATCTTTCATCGCATAGGCACCTACGATCACCTGCTGTTCATAGGCAACATGAGTGATGATCTCATCACCAGAGGCGGTGTTTACCTGAGTCTTAACAGGGACACTCTCTTGACCCTCGCGGATCTCGTGAATGGAAGCATCGTCAGCCAATACAAGCGTATGAGTCCCCTCCTCATGTTGGAAGTAGTAGAAGATCCCCTCATCTTCCATAAGCCGTGAAACAAAATCGAGGTCTGACTCCTGATATTGGACACAGTAAATTCTGGGATCATAGCTGCCCTGAAGGCTGTTCTTGAAGTCACTAAAGCCAGCTGCACCGAAGACCTCCTCTAAGATCTCTGGCACAGAGAGTTCTTGGAAAATGCGGCTGTTTCTCGTCAAACTCAGCATCCAAAGCCAGGGCCTGAGTTCAAGAAAATAGCTCGTGAATCTTAGGTTTGTTCCGGTCTGGACAAAGCGGGAAACGATCCCGTTGATACAATGCTCTCCATCAGCATAACTGATCTTCGCGGTCACGGACTGACCGACGATATCATCCATTGAGATCTCATGATCCTGGCTAAAGCACTCCAAGCGATAATGGAAGAGGCCCGAGATACGGTCCTCTCCCTGGAGAGAGTGGAGGAGCAGGGTGTCATCTCCAAGAGGGCTGCTGATTTTAAGGCCGATATTTTCTTGGGTGTATTGGCTCATTTGATTTTTAGGGGTTCCTGATTGCTTTAATTGTTCGGTTCCCAGGCTTTTTTATCACATCCTCAAAAGGGGGGCAGCTCCACCAGAACTCTTCACCGGCATGGTTCTTCAAGTTCTAAAAATTAAAGAGCTTTTCAGAAAAATCTCCCTGCCTGGATATGGGGCAAGCCAGCTTAGGGTTCCAGAAGCTCCCGCCCGTGAACCCCCGAAATCGAGAGAGAAACCGTCTCTGGGTCGGTTTTAAGAACTCTTGAGATCTTTCGAACTTCCAAGCCTGAGAGATCTGAAATTTAGTTTGGAATCGCTTCAGGATACTCAAAGCCTCGAGGCTGGCTTGAAGTTTGAGCGAAGCGTTCCAACTTGAGCTAGAATCGTCCCAGAATGCTCAAACCTTCAGGGCCGGCTTGTAACTTGAGTGAAGCGTTCCAACTCCAAGCAGCCGCCCCTGCCAACGCCAATCCTGTCCCCATAAAACCATAGGCCAACCAAGCTTTAAGCTGCGCGGTCTCTTGTAAGTCCTGGACATCTGTTGCAGCTGAGGAGGCTTGTTGAGCCTCCGCCGCCTCTTGATAGCGGCGGTAGGCTGTGTCTCGCTCCTCTAGGTCCTGGGCAGAGAGGAGGTAGAAGCTGATTCCCCCCAGCAATGCTGCACTCGAAGCCGCCGTGAGGCTCCAAGGGAGAAGCCGACGCTCTCTCGGAGGAGCAGCCCGAGGGGGAGCTTCGAGCGGCTCTTGAACTTGAACCTGCCTGCTCTTCTTACAGGCTCGCTTAAGGCGTTGGTGCCCCTCCTGAGCTTGTCTCAAGAGAGGATCTTGAGGCTCCTTGTTCCCCTTGAGCCAGCGCGTATACCAAGCGAGACCTTTACAGGCCAGGGATCGGTCGGGACTGCGCTCTAAAATTTTCTCGGCGGTGAGACCCAGCGCGAAGAGGCAGGGGCGTTGAAGATCATCTTTGGAGTTCAAGTTTCTTAGGGCCTCCTGGTAGGCGTTGAGCGCTCTCTGATAGCGCCCTGCTGAGAAGGCGTCATTGCCTTGAAAATAGGAATCTTCAGCGTTAGCTGACGCCAAGAGCAGGACAAAAAGCGAGATCATTGAACCTTTCCATTTATACAGCGCTGGCCCGGAGCAGGAAAACGGCAGCTCTTGGCACGCTCACGAAGTTTCTTTCCCTCTTTGGGTTTAAGCTGAGAGAGCAACTTCCTGGCTCTTCTACAGCGGCAACTCGAAAGCGCGTCGCCTACATCAGCGGAGATCCTCGCAAGGTAAGCTTTGCGCATCCGACGCGCCTCTGCGCGGGCTTTAGCGCGAGCCTTAGCGCGGAGTTCCGCCTCTGAGGGTCTCGGTTTGGGAGCCTTAGGGATGGCTTGCTCCCTCTGTCTACTCTGAGTTTCCCTCTCCTCTTGGGTCTCCTTGTATTGAACACCCTTGTTCTCTGAAGCCTTCCTGCCCAGTTGGGTACGCTTACGCTTCAGAGCTTCTCTCTTTTGCTGGATGTGCTTGCGCTCTAGAGCCTCTCTCTCCCTCAGTCGAAGCTGAGCCTTGCCTTGATCAACGCTGGGCTCCTTGGCGATCGCCTCAACGACCTTTAGAGTCCCCATATCTAGAACAGCTTGGCGATTTGGCATAGGGCTCTGAAGTTGACCGATGCGAGTCACCACAGGGGTTCCTTGATCTGGGTTTGGTGACTCCAAGACGGGAAACTCTCCCTTCATAAGGCTGTATCCTCCCAGCATGCCCAGGATTAAGACCATAAAGATCCCCAACCAGAGAGGCCAGCGGCTCTCTTGCTTTGAAGGTCTCTGAAGTTCACCAAGAGTCTCGCTGATGGTGCTCTCTCTGAACGAAGAGGGGATCGATTGAAGGACGCGAGAGTTTCCCTCTGCGGCCAACAGAGCGGAGCGCATGGCGCGGACATCCTCAAAACGCTCTTGAGGATCTTTAGAGAGAGCCTGGATGATCACCCTCTCCAAGCTGCGAGGGAGTCCCAGCCCACGGGCGAAGGGGGGAGGCGCTTCGGTGAGATGTCCCACCGCGATCTCGGCGGTGGTTCCATCGAAGGGGGCCGTCCCGGTGAGCATCTTATAGAGCATCACCCCCAGAGCGTATTGATCTGTCCAAGGGCCAATCGCCTGATTGCGGAGCTGCTCTGGCGCCATATATTTGGGGGTGCCGATTAGGAGTCCAGTGCGGGTATTGGGGTTCTCCTTAGACTTCAACACCTTGGCGATTCCAAAATCGATCACCTTGATGCTCTGTCGGCCATCGCGCTCATCTACCACCAAGATATTATCAGGCTTGAGATCGCGATGAACGAGGCCCGCTTCATGAGGCTCAGAGAGGGCGTCGAGGATCTGAGCCATCAGATCGATGACACGAGCAACGCTGAGGCTCTCCCCCATCAGGCTGCCGAGAGGACGGCCAGGGATCAACTCTAAGACCATATAGAGCCGTCCATCCTCCTCTCCATAGTCAAAGACCCGGACGATCCCAGGGCTCCTGAGCTGAGCCAGGAGGCGAGCTTCGTGGAAGAAGCGATCTCGGGGATCAGCTCCTGCGCCGGTGGCATCTGGGCGGATCACCTTGACCGCAACCTCACGCCCCAGAGGTTCCTGGATGGCGCGATAGACCGAACCAAAGCCTCCCTGACCTAAGAGATCAAAGATGGCATAGCGACCCGCCAGAATACTGCCTAGGAGAGGATCGTGCCCTTTGTCTAGAGTCGCAGCGGGGACGAGGACAGCCTGATCCTGAGGGCAGCGGCTGCCCGGTTGAGCTTGAGGGTAGCGACTGAGGCAGATGGGGCAGGACCAGTTGTTCATTCAAGCTCCCGGTTCTCCTTCAGAGAGGCAAGGCTCTCTGAAGGTTTCAGCTCCTGAGGACAACTCAGCTCTAAGAGATAGGACAGATGGCCACCAGAGTCGAGGGGGGATAGCCTGGAGGAGGCGAGAGATCCAGATAAAAGGGTTGTGCTCTCTACTCCTGAATCTCTCGAAGCGCCCGTTTCAAAAAAGGATCCGCTTGGCTGATCCACCGATTCATAAAGCGCGCTCGGGAGCGTTTGGGGGCACGCTCTACCACATCCAAGACCTCATCTCGGATGAAGGGGACGCGCTTCTCAAGCTCAGCCCAGAGGAGCGCAGGGACCTCCTCATCACCGCTCCCCAAGAGCCCCCGCGCAGCATAGATGCGGACATAGATATCCTCATGCTTCATCAGAGCATGGAGGCGTTTGTTAAGGCTGGGCTGTGCCTTAAGCTTCAGCTCAGTCAAGAGACGCGCAGCGACACGCTTCTGAGCGAGGGGTCCCTTCTCTACGCTGCTTAAGAGCGTCTCTAAACCTGCTGCCTCTCCCAAGCTGGCGAGGTGGAAGGCAGCATAGAGGGAGAGGCTCCCTTTTGAGTTGAGGCGCGCATGGGCCAAATCAAGGCTCTCGCGATCCCCATAGCGTCCCATGGCACGATGCAGCTGGGCACTCAGCTCGCCGGGCTGCTTGAGCCATTGACGCAGGATAAAGCGGGCGCTCTCAGGCTTATAGCGCGCCAGGAGCCGCACCGCCTCCTGATCTCCCTGGGCAGCGACGCGCAGCAAGAAGGCCACAGCGTCTGGGTGCTTCACTTCCCAGAAAGCTCCTAAGAGTCGCAAACCCATTCGACGATCAGAGTAGTTCTCAGGGTTAAGATCGGCCAGGATCTCACTGATCACGCTGGGATCTTTCTGGTTCACCAGGAGGTTCACCGCTCCCTGTCGTACAGAGCTTATCTCGCTGGGGAGCAGCTCCTTGAGGATACGCGCTCGATACTGGGGATAGTCCAGCCGTCCTAGAGAGAGCAGGGCGTCGCGGCGGACGATGGGATTATGCTCTCGGCTGGCGGCCTCCAAGGCCTTAAGCGCGCCTGGATCCTTGAGCTTGCCCAGAGCCACAGCAACCTCACTGCGCACCAGATCGTTGGAGTCTTTGAGGGCGATAAGCAGCTCAGGCAGCAGAGCCTTCTCGGCCAAATCACCCACCACAAAGGCAGCGTTGAAACGAATATAGGCGCGGCGATCCTTGAGGGCCTCGCGCAGGAAGGGCTTGATCTCTTCACCCAGGCGTTGGAGCGCAAAGACCAAGTTGTTGAGCAGGCGAGGATCACCGCTCTTCTTTAGGCGCTGTTTAAGGAAGGGGATCGCTCGAGGATCTGCGATATGTCCCAGGGCGAAGACGATGCGATTTTGTAAGCGCTCACGGCGATCAAAGAGGAGCATCAGGGGGAAGATCGCCTCTTTAACTTTCAACAACCGAGCTTTCTCAACGGCGAAGCGCAGAACGCTGTCGGAGGCCTGAGGCTTGGTCGCCATCAGAGGGGGCAGGATCAGCTGCTCAAGCTGATCGGGGCTGAGGAGTCTACGGAGGTTCCAGAGAGCCTCTTGAGCGGAACGATCCCAGGTCTCAAGGAAATAGGTCATAAGAGGAGGGATCGCCTGAGGGTCTCCCAGGCGTCCCAGAGCCTCGATCACCTTTGTGCGCATACTGTAGGAGAGACGCTCTCTCTGAAGCAGCTCTAGGAAGCGAGGCACCGCCTCTAGATTTTCGACCTGCCCCAGCGCTTCTACTGCCAGACGACGCACCTGATTGTTGGGATCCTCTAGGGCATCCATTAGAGCCTGAGATGCTTTAGGATCACGGGTCGCGACCAGGACAGAGGCGCAGACCTGCCGCACCTCCTGCTGCATACTGTTGACCAAGCCATTGATGATCGCTGGGGTCACTCGGTGACCCAGGCGGATAAGATCTGAGGTCGCGGGGAGATCAACCGGATCCAGGTTGATCAGGAGCTGAGCATCATCAGGGAGCCTCTTGAGCACTCTCTTGATGCGCTCCTCATCGTAGCGCCGGTAGCCCGCCCAGGCGGAGGTGAGAGAGAGCAGGAGACAGAGGAGGCCCAGGGCCGTGAGGAGTCTTCGCATAGCCGCTCCGATCTTTGGTCTGTTCTGTTGTAGATCCTTCAGGGCCTGTGCTGGAAAGCTTTTATTGAGGCTCTGTCCGTAGCCAAGCTGCCATCTCTCGAAACTCAAGGAAAGGGACCCTTTGAAACTCCAAGATCTCCTCTTTGGCGCCCTTGGGGAGGCTGAGGCCCAGCCCTTGATGCTGCCCTGCTTGATAGAAATGCTCCTCCTGGCTCAGGCTGCGGGTCCTCTTTCTTCCCCTCCTCCTTGGACGACGAGGGCGGCGAAAGAAGCGCCTGAGATCGGAGCCAGAGCGGCTCCGCGTTGAGGGCGTATGACAATGATCACAGCCCCACTTACGAAAACTGTGTGCTCCCTTTTGAGGATCCGCAGGGGGATACTCCTGGCGCTCTTCAGGGAGAGGCATATCCTCCGCCAACCCAGGCTCAGGGAAGCTCCACTGAGGCTCTGGACCCTCTACTTTGGCTGGAGGAGAGGAGGAGCGCAGCCAGAGCCCTCCCCCGAGGAGCAGGATCAGCAGCAGGTTGAACGTCAAGAGCGCGTGAGATTCCCAGTGGTTTGGAATCTTAAGCATCTTCAGGCTCTGGGTAAGGCGGCTGTCGCAGCAGATCCAAGAGGATGGCGCCGCAGAGCCCCGCGATTCCAAGTAGGGCGCTGAGATCCAGCCAATGTGGGTTCAACTTGGGGTGCAGCATCGGCATCACCTGGAGCTGAAGGTGAAGGGCCTGCCCCAGCAGGAGAGGAGGAGCCAAGAGCAACAGCAAGATCCTACGGTGCCGCGCCCGGCTGAGGCTCCGCAGGAACAGCAAGAAGAGGGGCAGCAGGAGCAGAGAAAGGAGTAGGGCGGAGGCTATCTGGTTCCAGCCCTGGCTGAGGCGAAGGAAATACCAAGCGCGCTCTTTGACGAGGCCCCGGTAGAAGATCTGCCCATATTGGATCAAGCTTAGCCCTCCCCAGGAGAGCAGGAGCGCCAGGATCACTCCGCTGGAATCCTTGGGCTTCAGGGGTCGCAAACTCAGGAAGCTCAAGAGCAGCGCGGCACCATAGCAGCCCAACAGGGCCGCGCTGAGGAGCAAAAACGGCAAGAGAGCCTGAGCGCTGCGCAGATCCATGCTCATGATCCAATCAAAGCTGATCAGAGCGAAGCTTAGGAGGAGGAGCAACAGCGCCAAACCGCTCCAAACAGGGGGCCAGCGTCTTAGGCGCGGGAGCAGGGAGAGCAGGAGCAGCCAGAAGGCGAAGCAGGCCAGGCTGCGCCCCAAAAAGAGCCCTTGGTTGAGATAGAGACGAGCACCAGCGAGGGAGGGGAGCTGCTCTAAAGCCCCTGGCTCTAGCCAGGGGTAGAGGCTTTCTATACCAGAAGCCAGGGGGATCGAGAGGAGAGCCAAGACAGGGAGAAGCTTGGAGAGGCTCTCGGTCACTCGACAGGAGGGCGCGCGGAGGAGGCTCCTCCAGAGTCGCAGCAACAGAGCACCCAGAGCGATCCCCAAAGCAGCAAAGAGGGCGGTCAACCAGGAGAAATAAAACTGCTCTCGCTCAGCCCCTCCCATAAGCAGCCCCAGGGCGCTGAGCAGCAGGCCCAGGCTCCCCAAGAGGAGACTCAAGCGAAAGGCGGGGGTCAAACGACCGAGAGCCCGCCTCCTCAGCCCCATTAGGGCTGCCCTGCTGGAGCTTGGGGAGAGAGACCTTTGATATGGGCGATGATGGCCCAGCGATCCTCAACCGGAATACGTCTTCTCAGCGCGGTCATTCGCCCTTTGCCGTGGGTGATCACATCAAAGAGATGCCCCACCGAGTGCTCCTTAAGCTGCTCTGGTTTCAGCTGAGGCTGTTGCCCTGTACCGTGGCAGCGATCACAGAAGAGTTGACGACGCTCAGCCCCTCGCTTGAGCAGAGTAAGATTCACCTCCAGGGGAAGCTGAGTAATATAGGCACCTTGAGCATCTCGCCCCCGAAAGCGTTCACTATCGAGACGAGCAGCGCCCTTGGCGATGGTCCCCTTAGGGGGGCTCCTCAGCTTTTGAGCCTCCAGTTTGGGATCGCTCTGAGCTGATTCAGGTTTGGGCTCACAAGCGGGGAACAAGAGGATCGAGAAGAGCAGGACACGCACAACTTCTCCTTTGCTTGGATCGATCGGGGTTTTTAAATTCATAAGACCTTGAGCCCCAGGCTCCCCAACAGGAGCAGTAGAGCCAAGAGCTTCAGAGGAGGTTTGGGGAGCCAGAGGAGCTGTGTGAGCAGCGCCAAGCTGGATATCTTAACGCTGCCTGAGAGCGCGCTGATCTCTCCACTATACCAAGCCATAAAGAGGTCTAGAGAGAGCAGCAGGAGCAGAGCAAGACCATAGATAGAGATAAGACGGGCAAGCTCATGTTTCCATTTGGGCCTGATGAGCAGCAAAAGGGCCCCAGCGCTGATCAGTCCTTGGAGGAGGAGACGCAGCGGGAGCAGATCTCCCTGCTTTGGAAGGGAGAGGCTGAGCGCGCCTGCGAGGAGGAGCAGCAGCGCCGGGCTCAAGCCCGCGATAAAGCGAGGGAGCGGGGACTCTGGCCGCCCCTGGTGAGGTTCTATATAGGGCAGGTTAAGGAGCAGCAGGAGCAGCAGTAAGCCCAGTTGGAGATTGAGGGGGCTACTCCAGTTGGGGGTCCAGGGTCCTCGGAGGGGGTAGAGCCCTGAGCAGCTGAGGGCCAAGAGGCCCGCGCTGAGCCCCAAAGCGCGCGCGGGGCGCTTTAGATCTCCAAAGCTCTCCAGCTTGAGGAGCTGAGAGCCCCTCAGGAAGAGCAGCCCTCCCATGCTCAGTTCTAGACAGAAGGCCATCAAGGCGCGCAGCAGCCTCAGGCTCTCTCCAGAGGGCCGCAAGAGAGAGAGCCCCAGCAAAAGCCCGCTCAAGGCGAACAGCAGTAGGAGAGGGCGCCTCATCCATCCATCTCTGGGTTGGGGTTGATCACGCGGATCAGATGACTGATCCCCGGCCTTAGATCTCGCTCTGGGAGCAGTTGATAGCGCTCAGGCTGGTTGATCGAGGGGGCTAAGCTGCGCAGCTCGCCAAAAATCAGGGCCCTGGTGGGGCAAGCGAGAGAGCAGGCGCTCTGGACTGCGTTAAGAGCGGCTTGAGGATTCTGACTCCTGCGGGCCTCTCGCTCTCCTGCGTGGATGCGTTGAATACAGAGGCTGCACTTCTCTGCTACTCCCTGAGGCCGTAAGCTCACATTGGGGTTCCTTTGCATCAGGCTAAAGCGCCCTTCTCCTTTTTTGGGGCGATGATCCTTGGTGTTAAAGCGCCGCAGCTCAAAGGGGCACTGCTGGATACAGGCTTGAGCCCCCAGACAGCGAGGATAGATCATACTGTTGAGCCCTTCGGGGCTGCGCTGTGTAGCTTGTACCGGGCAGTGTTGCTCACAGGGAGCGCGTTCACAGTGTTGGCAGAGTTGGGGCTGAAATCCCAGTATTGAGCGCCCAGGCTCTTCCGATCTTTGGGGACAGATCTGGATCCAGTGAAGATCTCGGCCTTGGCTCAGCAGCTCAGGGCCAACGGTGGGGAGGTTGTTCTCCAGAGCGCAAGCCAGAAGGCAGCTCTGACAGCCGGTGCAGAGGCTGAGATCGATGAGCATCCCCCAAGCGGAGCTTGAGCTGGGCTTTGGGGCTGTGTGCAGATCATAGCGGGGGGCTTTGGGGCTGGCTTCAAGGCGCAGCGTGCGCTGTAGAGTCAAGCTCTTTAACTCCAAGCCTGTATGATGAGCTTGAAGGCGATAGAGCACGCCCTGCTGCCCCAAACCCCGCAGATTAAGGCCTGCCTGAAAGTCTGGAGCCTCAGCGCTGCGCAGTGGGGAGACATTGACCCCTGTACGCTTTAGGTCGCTGTAGGGAGGCGGATGCAGGAGATCTCGTCCACCGCCCAGGCTGAGGAGCAGCGTCTCAGGATCCATCCCTGGCTGAACCCAAGCGGGGATCTGTAACTTTCGCCCTCCGAGAGAGAGCTGTAGCTCCTCCTCAGCTTTGATCCCCAGGCGCTTAGCCAGCTCAGGGCTGAGCTGCGCTGCGTTACCCCAGCAAATACCGCTGAGAGGATCTGGGGCCTCTTGAAGCCAGGGATTTTGAGCGAAGCGACCATCATAAAGGTGATGATCCTCACAGAACTCCAAGAGGAGACCCTCAGCGAGCTGGGGGAGCGGAGGAGGGGGCTCGACCCCTTGCACTCGCTTAAAGCTTCGCTGAGCGCCATAGAAGGGTCGCTCCTTGATCAGGCCATCATGGAGCCAACGTCGCCACTTCTCATGAAAGCCTTTGCGTCCGCTGCGCTCTTTCCAGAAGCCTCGCACAATCTGATGGCTCCCCTGCACCTCATTCAGACAGATTCGCGCCAACAGCTCATGCTCGTTCCAGGCTCCGTAGAGGGGAGCGATGAGGGGCTGTTGAAAGGCGACAGTTCCTCGAACATCCACCCAATCTCCCCAAGACTCCAAGAAGTGTGCATGGGGGATCAGCAGGTCAGCCAGTGGGGTACTGGGGCTGGGATAATCAGCGAGCTGAATAAGCAGCTCAACCCGCTCTAAAGCCTCCCGCATGGGGAGATCTCCAGGAGCGTCTAGGAGGGGATCCCCGCCCATGAGGATCAGGGTCTTAATCTCCCCGCTGAGGAGTCGCCCTCGCAGATCCCGGAGGCCCTTAAAGCCCCCCTGGCTCCAAGCAGGGCGGCGAATATCTCGGAAGTAATGCACCGCTTGCCCCACCGCTGAGAGGCTGCGGTTGAGAGCCGCTGCCAGATGGTGCACTACTGGAGGCTGACGCCGTCCTGGGATGATCAGCGCTCGGCGCCCAAGACCCTGAAGAACAAAGAGATCATTCACCACTCCTTGCAGCCAAGACAGCTCGCTCTTTTTGAGGCCCTCCTCTCCCATCGCCTCAGCGGCGGCGCTGATCTGAGGAGGCAAACGGGCTCCTCGACGGTGAGCCAAGAGGGTGAGCCCCCAGGCCAAGCGCTCAACGCGATCAGCGCGCAGAGAGAGGCGATGGTCAGCTTGAACTCCAGTGAGCGAGAGCCGCCCCTCAGCGATATAGAGGCGACTCATCTGATCTTTTGAAGCGCCTCGTCGGCTGCGCAGCTTGGCCCACTGCGCGGATTGAGCGAGCAGCGCTCCCTCCAAGCCCAGAAAATCAGCGTCCAGAGAGAGGATCCGCTCCGCCTTATCCAAGCGATAACTGGCGCGCAGAGGGCTCCCAAAGGCGGCCTTAAGACCCGCTCGTTGATTCTCCTCTCCGATGGGCTCAAAGCAGCACCAGAGCGCTTTGGGGTAGCGACGCCGAAAGCGAGTTTGGAGGGCGATAAAGCTGGGAGAGGGCATCGACTGAGCCAACACCGCTAGACCTTGGCCCTGCGAGTGCCCCTCTTTAAAGCGCTCTTGGATCAGCGCCTCTACTGCCGCCCAGTCCGCCTCCACCCCCTTGATCTGGGGGGCTTTAAGGCGACCAGGGTGGTAGAGATCGAGGATCATCGCTTGGTGAAGCCCCAGGGTTCGGCCCAAGCTGGCGGGATGATCTGGGTTTCCCTCTATCTGAGTAGGGCGACCCTCATGACTCTCGACAATCAGCCCTACTACACACCCAGCGACTTGGCTCGCGGTGGCGTAGCGTTGAGGGCGTCCGGGCAGAAGATCCTCAGGGCAACGGAGATAGGGAGTGATGGGCTCCTCTGGAGGCTGCAAGCAGCCGGAGAGCCCCACGAGGGAGATTCCCAGGCTGGCCAAGAAGTCACGACGGGAGGGTTCTAACTTCTCGTTTAACGATGACATCTTGAGCACTCCAGGCTGGCCCCTCGCTCTCGGTGACACTGAATACAGCTCTCCATCATAAAGGGCCTCACCTGGACAAACTCCTCCATCTTCTCAACAGGGCCATGGCACTCCTGGCAGGGGATCTTGGACTTGAAATGTTGGCTGTGATCAAAGGAGGCAAAGTCGGAGAGGCGTTGAAGACGAGGGCTCCAAGAGATGGGAATCCCTCTCGCCCAACTCTCCCTCAGAGGGCGAAATCTGGGCGTCTGCTCTTCAAGCTCCTTAAGGTGACAGCCGATACAGACCTCGGTGGAGGGCATCCCTGCGCGGGGGCTCTCCTCGACGCCCAGATGACAGAAACGGCAGTCGGTTTTAAGCTCGCCGACATGCTGGGCGTGGCTGAAGAGGAGGGGTTGGGGCGGCAGCGGCTGGGATCTCCAAAGCCAGATCAGAGCCAGGAGCAACACCCCAGAGAGGAGCAGAGAGGCGTGCCTAAAGCGCCGCTTATGGGCTTCTCCTGGCTGGTTTGGCAAGGATGGGATCTCCTCAACTTAGAAGCGATGAGGAGCAGAGGATAGCGAAGAGTGCTTGAGATGGGCAGAGATTTAAGTGCGCTCTGCGCCAGGCTGATGCCTGGCGGGCTGGGTGCCACCCGCGTTCTATAGAACTATTGTGAGCAAGATGAAAGGGAGCGCTCCAAACCCCAAAGTCGTGACCAAAATCTTCGAATCGGAGAGCGAATCCAGGCTTAAAATGCGCAATGAGCGAAGGTCAAACACACCAAGCCCTTGATGATAATCATCTGAATGGATTGACGGCGGATAGACAGGAAAATAAGTAATTTAAGGACTACGGTGACCCGTAAAAAGTAGTTGGCACCGATCGAAGCACCGATCGATCCGGCACCGAGCAGCTAAACTGTTAATTCTCCTCGAAGTACAGTCAATGCTTTGCCTGCCAGTTTCACGCGATTGTTTGCCAAGGTGCATTTCAGCTTTCCGCCTCGCGCGGAGGCTTGGTAGGCGAACAGTGTTGTCTTGCTGAGCTTGCCTGCCCAATAGGGAGTGAGCACACAATGGGCAGACCCAGTGACTGGATCTTCGTCAATACCAACACCAGGACCGAAGAAACGAGACACGAAATCGAAATCTTCGGACTCGGATCTGGCTGTAACCATGACGCCGAAAACACCGAGGCATTTTAGCTTTGCAAAGTCGGGCGCAAGCCCACGAACGATATCTTCAGAAGCAACTTCGACGAGATAGTCAGAGCGAGTTTGTCCAACATACACGGCTGATAGAAGGCCGAGTGCATCTGTTAAATCGACTAGTATGCCACAATTTTCCGGCAAAATTGCCGGAAAATCGAGTTCTATCAGCTTATCAACTTGCTGAGCTTGCAATATCCCGCTTTTAGTGTGATACTTGACAGTTTCTTCAGGTTCGATCATTTTAGTTTCCCACAGAACGTGGGATGTAGCTAATGTAGCGTGTCCGCAGAGGGCAACTTCCACAGATGGCGTGAACCAACGTAAATCGAATCCTCCGCACTCGCGGCGCATAACGAATGCGGTTTCAGACAAATTCATCTCCATCGCTACAGATTGCATCCAAAATTTATCCGCCGGTCTTTTAAGAATACAGACAGCAGCAGGGTTTCCTGAGAATGCCTTGTCCGTAAATGCATCGACTTGGTAGATGGGAATACTCATGGTGTCTCCTGAATTTCGTGAAGCATACGAACTTCAAGCAACCCCCACAAATTGTGATTTGAATACAGGCCCAAAAAGGGGCCAAGGGTAGCGCGACCTTGAGCCCTTGGCCTCAGGTGCCCACCACCATGGGAGAGTGAGCTGAGCAGCGGCCCTCCTGGGTTTGAGGCCTTCGGTATCCTGAAGCATCGCACGGGAGATCAGCAAGGCTCAGGGAAGCAAGGGCCGAGAAGAAAGACACTGAACCGTCGATGGTGATGGAGAGGCACTCTATGGTGCAAAGAAGCTCAGGAAGGGAGAAGCTGAAGGAAGCACAGAGCCGCGCTGAGGGAGTTCAGTTGCCACCACTGCGAGGAGAAGCCCCATCAGGGCTTGGGCAACCAAATCATAGTCCCCCTCCCATACATCTCAAAGGTCCGGTGCAGTGCAGGGAGCACCTGAAAGGCATGCTGAAGTTCTACTACCGTGAGGCTGCCTGAGAATTCCCAGGCTCGGGTATATCACCACACAGGGAGAGCCAAAGCCTCAGGGTTGAGTTGGATGGCTGTGTTCATGACATTCAAGGCATGTTCATCAGGCTTCAAATCTCATTTTTAGCGATGTCCGAAGCCTTCAAAATCACTCAGATTTCTCGCCGATCTTATCTTTGTACAGGGCGGACTTCGTGTTTATCGGTTCCAACCTACAACCCGCTTCAGTGTTCCATGATCGATCAGGGTGTCGAACTGGGCCTTCAGAGAGCGAGCGAACAGGGTGTCGGTGATGATCGTCCCTTCACACACGCCTGGACAAAGCGCACGGGCACCACCGGAACGACCTTGCGGTCCCGGTTTAGGTAGCCGCCCCTCACGAGGCGGTCGTAGGGCACCAGCGGGCGGGTCCTGTAGACGCGGCCGTCGGGCGCCTCATACATAGGTCTCGTCGACCTGGGCCAGGAACCAGGCGGGGAAGAGGAAGGCGGTCACCCCAGAACGAGGCGCGTTGGGATCGCCGTTATCTACAGGCGGGGCATAGAGCGTAAGCTCATCGAGGGAGAGCAGATCGCGCAGCCGACTCTCTAAGCGATCTTCGAAGACGCGGCGGCGCTCGGTGAATTGCCAGTGGTCCAGGCCGCCGATCAGCACCGCATGGTTGGGCAGATCAACCATGGAGCCCGGCCCGAAAGTCGTAAGCATCTGGCTCTACCGCAGCTCACCGGTGGGGGGGATCTTTTTACCGCGGCTCCGTCTACTCATGAGCATTCTCCTCCTGCATGAACTCATTTGGATTGCGAAGCCACAGGTTCACCGTGGGCTCTACATTCCGCAGGCTCCGATGAACCTTGAACTCATGAGCGTCTTTGGGCTGTTGGGGTTCAGGGGATTGAAGAGCTGCGGTGGCGCCTCACCGACTTCCCGCTGGTACTGGAGTTCACCCTTTCGCGTGGCGATGCGCTCCCAGGTATCGAGTAGGTCCTGTACCCGCTTGCGGAGCTTCTGGCGCAGCGCCTCCTGCGCTTCA
This sequence comes from uncultured Nannocystaceae bacterium, assembly GCA_964384025.1. Lineage (GTDB taxonomy): Bacteria > Myxococcota_A > Bradymonadia > UBA7976 > UBA1532 > CAYLJJ01. Next base: position 3,169 of record CAYLJJ010000040.1, on the reverse strand, counting down.
CCATTGAGCCCGCTGTCGTGACTCTCGGCCCGCCTTGAGATGGCGTCGAGCACAAAGTTCAGCTCAGCTCGGTGCCGGGTGATGGCGGCGGGAAGATGTCCACGTTTGCGCGGCCGAAGAGGCTGCGGATCTGCCGCTCCGCTCGGCGCACGGTGGCGGTGGAGGCTACGATCTTCGGTCGCAGCCCCTCGGAGCCCACCGGATCGGCGCAGAGTGCGTCGATGGCGGTTTCATACAGGCCGACCATGGTGCCCAGGGGCCCAGAAATCAGGTGCAGCTCGTCCTGGATGATCAGGTCCGGCGGCGGCAGCGGTCGCTCCAGCGCTTGACCCACGCGGGGGCGCGTCGGCCCATAGAAGCCATCTACGTCATAACGTTGAACACGCCCGAAGAGCCCCGCCGTGGCCCCTACCCAGGGGAGGTTTGCAAACTTATCCACAGCCCTTCGCCGCCGGGGACCGCCATGGAGACCGGCTCACCCTCCTGTAAGGTGAGTGTCAACTCCGCCTCGCGGGGGAGCCGACGCCAGCCTCGGGGGCGCCGCCGGTCCGACATAGCCTCAGCGTCGTCTTGCTCAGCCGATTTCTCCTCGCCCCGGTCATCCTCCACCACGGGCGCGTAGTCAGCCCAAGCCACCTTCACCTGAAGCTGCATAGCGCCTCGTGGGACGAGCATCGAGAGCCCCATGGAGGAGGGGAAGAAGGCCTTACGGGCCGAGGCGGCCTCGGGGGCGTTGTCGTCATCAGCCTCCACCGGTCGGTCCATCTGGTCGAGGACATCGTCGCCGTCGTCGTCGGACCGCTGCTCGAGTGGGGCCTCATAGGGCACCAGGAAGCCGGTCAGGTACCACTTCGAGGGCGCGACGGGGAGCACCTCCTCGGCGTAAGCCTCGTGGCCCACCTCGTCAGGGCGGGGGCCCACGAGGTCGAGGCGCAGGGCGTCGATGAGCTGGCTGCGTACATCGGCTGAGGTTGCCATCAGAGCAGCCTCCCTTGTGGATCTTCGGCCTTGGGTGCGGTCTTGGCCCTCTTTGGCGCCTTCTTCTTCCTGCCCTTCTTGTCGTGCAGGCCAGCAGCCACCTCTTCTTGGTATCGCTTCTGGTTTAGGTCCAGCAGCCGGGCCAGGACTTCATCATGGACAGCCTCGGGCCAGCGGTAGCGGTAGGGCTTCTTTTTGCGCGGGCTCCAGTTTTCTTCGTCGATCTCATAGTCGAAGAGGAACTCGCAGTCCGTGGAGATATCCTGCCAGCCGTAGGCGTCCAGCACCGCCCGATCCATGGCGGCGTGCAACTCGCGGAGCTTGATGATGTCGGGCTCATGGTTGTTGGGATCGTGGAAGCGGTTATAGGTCTTGGTGAGGCCCTCATCATTGCGGATCATCAGCTCAGCGCGGAACTCATAGTAGGTCTTGCCTGCGGTTTCGAGGCTGGGATCGGTTTGCCAGTTCTCGGGGAAGGGGAAAGTTTCGAAGCAGTCCATCACCCGCATAACGTCTCGGGGGCGGCCCTCAAGGAAGGGGAACTCATCGGGGTTGAAGAGCTGCCCGTGGCGGGTGGGAAGCCGCAGGCCCCCATGCCCGCCGCCGTCGAAGATCAGGCGGAAGAGCGACAGGAGCCAAGCGTAGGCCCCATACCGTTGATCCATGGTGTCGGGGTAGCGCCCGGCGTCCCTGCGCAGGCGATCGTAGAGTCCCGAGACGGAGTAGTTGTTGGCGTAGACCTCGCCTTCAGGCATCAGCCCCTCATCCTCGGCGTAGAGCACAAAGATGAGGCGCATGAGCACGGCGAGCAGCCCGCCGTAGATGTGCTCGGGCTCCTCCTGGGCAGTCTGGTCAAAGCTGCGGCGCCGCCCCTCCTTCGTCTCCGAAGCCTGGAAGCCCCGCAGCAGCTCCCACAGGGCGCCGAGCACCTGGTCGGAGAGGGCGTTGGAGACCTCAGCCTGGTACTTGCGGCTCTCAGACAGGATATCCACCAGCCGTCGACCGTCGGGGGCTGAGAAGACCCGGTGCTCGCCGAGCAGCATGTGCAGGGCGGCGAGGATGGGCCGGCCGCTCACCTCGCACATGGCCGCGATGGGGAAGGTCAGGTGGCCCGAGGACTCGCCGCTGGGGGCGAAGATGAGGCGCAGCGCGTCGCCGTTGCAGAGCAGCCCGGTGGGGATCTTCAGCTCCTGGAGCAGGCGCTCAAGGCGGGCCTGTGGGCTCGTCAGCCAGCCACCGTTGGTTCTCTCGGAGTTGGGCGCCTCGTCCATGACCGCGCCCCGCGGCAGGACCTGCGCGAGCATGAGCGGCTCGGAGTCTCCCATGCTGTCCACCACGACGAAGCTCGGCCGCAGCGTCTCGTTGTAGTCGGGCAGGATCAGCTCAATGTTGTCGGGTATCGGCGGCCCGCCGGGCGCGCCCGCGATGTCGTTGGTGGACCAGCCCAGGATCTCGATGAAGAACCGGAGGAGATCCTTGATGGAGGGTTTGTTGTTATCGCTCCAGACCAACTCGGGTGGGTTGTCGACGACGGCGATGAACCTTTGCTGAAGCTCGGCGACGTTTTGGGTGGGCACCGCCTGGGCCTTGATCAGGGCGGGCGGCGAGACCACGAGGCCCACCGGCTGGAGGAGGCCCAGCCAGTCCTTGTGTACCCGCAGCTCGGGAGCGCTCTTCGCTCCAGCTCTTCTCCTCATTGGATCCCTCATCCCGACACCGGCCAGAGATAGACGAGCCCCACCGGCTCGACCCGCTGCGCCCGCACGCGGTAATTTGACCGGATCCGGTCCGGCTCTTGTTCGATCTCAACAGCCAGGGCCTCAAGGCGGGCGGCCCAGTGCTTCTGATTGGCGGCGAACTGCCGTCGCTCCTCCCTAGAGAAGCCCAACGTGAGCTGCTGGTGGTCGTCCTTGCCCTTCAGGTTCTGACGCTCGATGCGGGCTCTCTGCTCCTCGAGGATCCGCTTCATCTCCTTAGCCTCCTGCTCGCCCCTTGAGCTGAGCGCTCGCTCCGCTTGGCGGTGCAGCTTCTCAGCCCTGTGCTCCAGGTGGGGGTGCAGCTCGTCCACGTCTTGGGCGGCATGGACCTGGAGGCGAGCGCGGATCCCGCCGGGCACCTCCCGCAACCGGGGCTGGGCGAGGGCGTCGGCGAGCAGCGCCAGGACCTCCCTCTTGGCGCCCTCTCCCACGGG
>CAYLJJ010000039.1:0-53394 GCA_964384025.1 uncultured Nannocystaceae bacterium | reverse complement strand
CGCGCTCATAGACCACGGCCTCATCGCTGCCTAAAAATGACCGGACTATTGACTTTTTGGAAGTTGCTTGAAATTGCTATAGGCCTGTTCTCTTTGGTGGCGTTATTCAGTGTTGCTCATGGTGAGCATGGCTCGCCCAGGCTCACCATCACACCTCAAGCTAAAACGCTCCCAAGCAATGAACAGATCGCGCTGCTCAGCTTCAATGGCTGCCACAGCAAGATTGATCCAGAGTTCTTGCAAGGCGCGGAGCCGAAGCTGGTCTCGGCTGAGGATCAAGTGCCGCTTAAGCTCGTGCATCATTTTTGTGATGGTGATGGCTATGGGTATGGCGTCGCCATCCTCGCACCGTCCAAGCTGCTTTCGCCGGGCAAGGGGTATCACTTTGAGTTGCTTGAAGCGCCACCTTGGGACAGGCCGAAGGCGAAGCGCCAAACGCTGAGGTTGCAGAGCTGGAGAGCTACATCCCCCGCCGCCCTTGGGGCGCTCAAGTGGCACGGCGCGCCCTATCTGGATAGCACGCAAACCCCAGCGACCATCATCGTTCCCGTAGAAGAGCAGCGACGACCTTTACACCTCCTCGTTGAGGCTAAGCCTTTGGCTGGAGGTGGGCCCACGCGCCAACTGACGGTGAGCGTCTGGCACGAGTATCGCTTCGACGATAGAGGCTGCATGCTCCTCTACGTCGTTGGCAAATCAAAGGAGATCTATCGCGAGTTCGACCTAAGCTTCACCGCCCTCAACTCCTTGGGAGAACGGCTAAAGGCGCCTGGCCAGGGGCTCCGTTTCAGTGCGTTCGCTAAAGATGAACCATCTCTGAGCATCGAGGAGTCGGGAGCTTGGGAACTCCGAATCTGTGTTGAATCGCCAAAGAGGGCGCGGCAGCTGCATAAGCTTCAGTAACAGGAATATCAAATTCTTACATTCAAATGCCCGAACGCATAGCGCGAAGAGTATAGCCAACCACGAAAAACTAGATCTGGCCCTGGGCATCTCACCGCCACCAGCACAGAGCTGAGCGACTTGAGCATGACCCTACAATGGTTCATATCAGCTTGGCGCCCTGAGCTTCAGTCTCCGCAGGTGGAAGCGGGTGGCTGACAACTCATAAACTCAAGGCTGAACTCTGAGAAGCTGCCCCGCCGCTCCGTCCTCTCATAGAAGGTCTGCTCCAGGACAGCGCGGATCTCCTCTTGAAGAGCTTCAAGCCGCTCCTCTCCCTCAAGGCCCTCACAGCCAGCCTCTGCAGAGAGGATCTCATCACAGGCGCTGCTGCCCCAGTAGGCACCCATGCTCTCAAACTCACCTCTGTAGTAGAGAATCAACTTCTCATCTTCAGAGCGGGCATTGATCACAAAGCTGAGCAAACCACGATCTGCGAGATAGACCTCGGAGTATCCCGAAGCAGGGAGGCGCAGGCTCCAGGTCTGAGGGCCTTGGTCAGCGGGCTCGCTGTCGACCTCTAAGGCGGCATCCTCTTCTCCGAGATCTGGAGAGCTTGCAGCGTCTGCGCTGGAAGAAAAGCCAAAGTCTGCACCCCCTTCTGACTCGGATGTCTCCTCTGAATCACAGGCCCAGAGGAGAGAGAAGAGCAAGAGGAGCGAGGAGTACCAGATCAGCGAAGGGCAGCGCATAAGCTTCACCTTGAGGTTGGGGAGATAAAACTCAGAATACAAAGCTTGACTCCTCCTTTCACTTGGAAAACAGATTGGCCCTTTTCCTCTGGACTGGTAGCCTCCCGGTGTGAGCCTCAAACTCTGCCCCCGTTGTCGCAAGCCTCCACCACCCGGTGAGCTTCTCTGCCCCCAACATCAACGTTATGCTCTCCCTGAGGCGATCCTAGCGAAGCTGCCTGAGGCTCCCCTCCTGGGTCGCGCTTTGGAAGGGCGCTATGCCCTGGTGGATTGGATCGGCGCGGGCGGAATGGGGATGGTCTATCGAGGCTTGGATCTACGCCTTCAGCGGCCTGTCGCAGTCAAGCTCCTTCACTCAAGCCTGATGAGCGTCCCGGAGATCCGCAGCCGCTTTGAGCGAGAAGCTCTGGCGATGTCTCGCCTTAAAAGCCCACACACCGTGACCCTCTTTGATTATGGGCTGATCTTGAAAGGGGCTTTGGCCAACGTGGCCTTTATGATCTTGGGTTTAGTGGAGGGAGAGAGTCTAGCGGATCGTCTCCTCCGCCAAGGGAGCCTCAAGGCTCAAGAGGTGATGCAGATCCTTGATCAGTTGGCGGACTCTCTCTTTGAAGCTCACACCCAGGGGATCACTCATCGAGACGTCAAGCCAGATAACATCCTCTTAGAGCAGGGCTATGAGAATCGAGTTCAGGTCAAGCTGATCGACTTTGGCGTCGCTCGTGTTGAGGGGGCGCGCAGCACGATCTCGGGGAGCTATCTAGGGACACCTGAGTATATGTCCCCTGAGCAGTGCGGCAGCGGAGAAGCGGTTGATGGCCGCGCTGATCAGTACGCCCTCGCCTTGGTGGCTTATGAGTGCCTCTGTGGTCAGCGTGCCTTTGAGAGCGCCCCAAATCCTATGGAGGTGATCTACGCCCAAGTCCACGACCCTCCCGCCCCCATGCCCCATCAGGAGTGGTATCCAGAGCTGAGAGCGCTGGAGCCGGTTCTCTTTCAGGCTCTCTCAAAACGAGTCAAGGATCGCTTTGAGAATATCCGTGCTTTCTCCAGGGCGTTTCAACAAGCGCTCTTAGGTCCTGAAGAGAGGGCGCTCACAGCAGCCTCCCTGAGCGACACTCAATCTTTCTCCGAGCTTGATCGACAACAGCTTCAGATGGCCCTAGAGAAACAGGCTCAGACAAAGCCAGAGATCTTGATTCCAGAGCAGGGCTCTCAGCTCAAAGTCACGACCTTACTCAGCCCAGCCGAGCCCAAGCCGCGTCGCCGCATCTGGTGGCTGCTCTCATCTCTGCTTTTGGTGTTTTTTCTTCTGTCCCTGAAGTTTACTTTAGGCGGTCTGTATGATTCTGATAGAAGCTTTCCTCCTGAGGCAGGGTTGCTTTCTCCTGTGCGTCATCAGCTCTATACAGTTGAAGATCAAGAACTACTCCCTCAAGATATGGGTCTCTCTCTAGACTCTTCTGAATTGAGCCCAGATATAAAATCATCGCGGAGTAGAGCAGAAAAGGGAAGGAATCCAGAGAGGGTGAAAAAGAGAGTACTTAAGGGCAAGCTCAGAGCTTCATCTCCCTCATCTACACTTGTTAAACGTCTGCAAGAGCAGCTTGAGCAGGCATTAAAGCAATGTTTGTGCTCTAAAGCTCAGAGACTTTGGGGCAATCTGAAACTTAAGCTTCATTCAAGTAAAATTCGAAATAAACTAGAGCGTAGGGTCAAAGCATGCATTGAGGGCGATGTAGATGATAGATGCGTAAACGGCATCCTCAATCCAAATTAGAGTGTAATTGTGCTGGAATTCTTACTGATTGTTTTAGGTGTAACTACTCCTATAATATATTTTGTCGGTCTAATTGTCATATTTAAGAGACTATTCTCAGGAAAGCTGAGCCAGCGAAGAAAAAAGCTTCGGCAAAGCATTGAAATACTGAAAGAACGTACACCATTAGAGTTGCTGGATGAATTTGAAGATTTAGAGGGTATCTTACCATTCGGTATTTCTCGGTGGGAAATTCAGAAATATTGGGAGAGCAAACGAGAGCAACTCAAGGCCGAGGTTCTTGAAGAATTAAACTTAGCAGTCAAAGAAGAATCAGAAGATGTTGCACTTCAAAAGGAGAAACCAGAAGCTATAACGCTTCAATTAGAAAGTGCTGCGCATCAAACAGATGAAACGAACGAATTTGCGACTAAATCAGAGAAACTGAATTATACTGTCCACCAACCAGAGGAACCAGAAGCCACTGTATCTCAACCAGAAGAAGACACTGTTCCCTTAAAGCAGGAGTCTGAAGAGACTTCATTCGAAGATGAGGAGGAGATTGACGCCGCCGAGGCCCTCGGTGCTGTAGGCATCCCACTGGACAATCGTCCCTTGGTGGAGGCCCCTGAGGTTGCTCAGCTCCCCCCCAGTCGCTCTCCTCTGCGACTCTTCCTCTCCTTTGAGAACATCATCTTTCTGCTCGCGGCGATCCTCCTCTTCGCGGGCTCCCTCTATCTGGCTGCCATCAACTGGTCGGAGATCCCTCAGCAGTGGCGTTTCGCTTCTATCCAACTCCTTATCGCTACCTACACCAGCTTCTTCTTGGGCGTTGCGTTGTTCCTGGAGCGGCGCTTAGAGCTCCCCAACCCTGCCCGCTTCCTGACCCTCATCTCAGGAACGGTGACCCCCATCATGGGCCTCATCGCGCGGGATGCCCTGAAAGAGCCTCTCCCTGGCGTCTTTAGCACGCTCCTCGCCATCGGCTTTAGCTTCTGGGTGGGGCTGCGTATCCAGAGGGTCCTGAACGTCAAAGAGGAGGTTGAAGAGAGGGATCGCTTCCCTCATGCTCTGGCCCTCTGTGTAGGTGCTCTGGCCTTTACTGCTTTTAGCCCTATGCTGTTGATCGCTGCTGCCCTGGGGCTCTCTCTCTGGCTGCTCCCCAACGCCAGCCTGATCCAGATCGGCCTCCTCCTGCTCGTGCCGCTCCTCTCCATGTTGCCTATCACTATAGAGCGCTTAGCGGCAGGCTCCGTGGCCCTGGCGGTAGCTGGATTCTGGGCACCCCGCTTCAGAGAACGACCCTGGGTGGTCTCTGCGTTGTTGGCGCTCTTGGGGTTCAGCCTCCTGGGAAGCTTCCAGGCGGCCATCCCCAGAGCCCTGGTCTTGATTCTGGCTCTAAGCGTCTGTCTACGCAGCGCTTGGCCAATGAAGAAGAGTTCGAAGAGAGCGCTCCTCTTGTGGGTCGCGGCTTTCTCCTGGTTGCTCCTGGGCTTCCTCTATGGCCCCGCCCTGGGCGCCTTGATACCCCCTGAGATGAGGGCCTCCTTTAAAGAACTGCTCAAGATGGGTCATGAGCGACTTCCAGTGACCTGGGGAAGCTTGCAGCTCTTCCCCTCTGTCGCCATCGCTCTTTGGGCCAGCGCTCGTTTTCGGCTGATTCAAAGGCCCGCCGAGGGAGTTGCCCTCCTCAGCTTAATCATCGCTTTTGGGATGGCTCTAGGAGATCTCAACCTCGCTCCAATCCACTCCCTAAGCTTTATGCTCCTCTATATCGGGCTTTGGAGCTTCTGGCTGAGTCACCGCTCCTCACAGCTTCGCCTTCTGCTCCTCTATCTGATGATCCTCCTGGCCTCAGGAGCCCTGGGCTGGAGCATCTCCTCCTCCCTCTGGGCCAGCATGGCAGCTTTAGCAGCCTTGACTATCTTGTTCGTGAAGCGAGATCTAAGCTTGCCCGTTGGGGGGCTGCTCACGCCGCCTCTAGCGCTCCTGGCCCTGACGATGGAGCGCGGCCCTTGGGAAGGGGGGTTGCTGCTCTTGGCCTATGGTGCTCTGATCCTTTGGCGCCATGGCCTGAAGGGAAACAAGAAGAGCGCGCTCTTTAGGTTGATCGTCCCCCCTCTCCTTTGGTTGGCTCTCTTCTCTCTGCTCTTTATGGGCTTGGGCCAAACGCCTCTGCTGCCAAAAGCCCTCCAGATCCTGGGCCTGCTGCTGCTTCTGCTGCCGGGTCTAGCCTGGAGCAAGCTGCGTGAGGTCCCGCTCTTTTTCCGCCTAGAGCTGGCCCTGGGAGCGCTCCTGGTGCTTATCTTAGCCCTGGGTGGAGTTCAACCTCAGGGGGCAGTGATCGCCTCTGCCTCTGCCCTAAGCTTCTACTTTGCGCTCCAAGGAGGGAGCCGCTCTATGAGCGAGCAGGGGCGCTTCTTGGGAGCACTCGCCCTTCTGATGATCCCCTTTTTCGCCAAACACCCTCTCTGGATGGCGGGGTTGCTGATCCTGGCAGCGCTCTTTTGGGGAGATTGGGCTTATCGGCAGCGCTCCTCTACCCTCTGGGCGGTCAGTCAGAGCGCCCTTCTTTTGGGGATCAGCTTCGCCGCAGATCAGTTCTTGGCAGCGCTCAACCCTCTCTTGATCTCTTCCTTAGCCCTGCTCCTCCTGGCCTTTGGAGGGCGCTCTGGTCGCTGGGTGGGCAGCGCTTGGCTCTATATGGCGGGGATCGTCCTGATGATCTTCGGACGAGGGAGTTGGGAGCCTGTGGGAACTTTTGCCCTGGCAGGGCTGCTCCAACTCCTCCAGCCAGGAAAGGTGCAGATTAAACCCATCCGAGTCTTGGGACCGCTCACGCTGTTGGCGGCTTGGATGATCTTCTGGTTTTATGATCCAAGACGCCCTCGTCTAGATGGAGAGTGGGCGCTGCATATCGCTGCCCTGGGGCTTATCCCTGCGCTGCTCTGGCCTAAGCCGCCGCGCTTTTTACAGTTGGAGCTGCGTAACCTCTCTCTGCTCATCGCTGGGCTCAGCTTGCTCCTGGCTTTCTCCTCTCTTGAGCTTTATGGGGGCAGTCTAAGCTTAGCTGCTCTGCTCTACCTCTCCAACGAGGAGAAGAACTGTAGGGAGGAGCGCTCCCGCTGGGCTTGGTTGCTCAGCAGCCTGCTGCTCTCAGCGGGAGCAGCGCTGATCTGGCATCAGCTCCCGATGGCTTGGCCTGGAGCCTTAACTTTGGGCCTGATGGCTCTACTGCTGCTGCCTCTCTCCCATAAGCGAGGGGCTCAACTGGCTGCTCCAGGGCTCTATCTGCTCCTCTTGGCAGCGGAATGGGGGATCTGGGCGCTGGCCCAGGACCTCTCTATTGGTCGAGATCTCCTCTACTGCCTCCCCGCGATGATCGTGGTGATGAACCTCTGGGCTCTGTTGGGACCCCTCGCACCTCGAATCTCGGCTCTGGGGTCGAGCTTGCCTAAGCTTAACCAGGGCCTCAGCTTGCTTTTGGGCTTGCTCGGCCTGCTTTATGTGAACTGGAACCTCCTGAGAACACCCAATACCCTCGATATCATCAGCTTCCTCTTGGCGGGTCTAACGCTGATCCCCCTGAGCCTCTCTCGCGCCAAGCAGCGACGCTCGGGGAGGCTCTTTCTACTGGCTGAGGCGATCATCTTGGGGCTCTATGCTTGGCTGCGGGGCCGCACCGGGCTCCTGGACTTTCTAGAGGGTTGGGATGGTCCGGTCCTGATCCTCAGCGCCTTCCTGCTTGTGGGACTCTCCCGTTGGCTCAAGCGACGGCGCCAGCGCCTTGGCGTTAAGGAGACAGAGCTGCTTGCTCTGTTCCTGCCTGTCCTGCTCCCCTTGGTGATGGATTGGGATCACAGCCTCTCAGGGTTGGGTCCCGGCTTGGCGGCGCTCCTCTACGGTCTGATGGCGCGACAACGTAAGCAGAACCTCCTGGTTTGGCTGGCCCTCTTCTCTCTGAACTTGGCCCTCGCTCCTGTCCTGATCGGCTATGGAGTAGAGAGCCCCGCTGCTTGGCTGCTCCCTGTGGGCTTAAGCTTGGTCTTCTTGACCCAACGCTATGGTCAGCATATGGGTGAGACCCGTGGGACCCTGAGAAGCTTCGGTGCTCTTCTGCTGCTGGGCGCCGCCAGCGCCGAGCACCTATACGCTCCTGGGATCATGCCCGCCCTGCTCTTGGGGTTGTTCTCTATCTTGGGAGTCTTGGTGGGCATCGCTTGGCGTATTCGCGCTTTCCTCCAGCTTGGCTTTGGCTTTCTGATCCTCGATCTGGCTTACAACCTGGGGCGCTGGGGTGCTCAAGATCGCTTCATCCTGGCGGTGCTGATGGTGTTGATGGGGTTGCTCCTCTTTGGGATGGGGGTCTGGATCGCCCGCCACAAGGAGAAGCTCATCGCCCGATATCGAGAGGTTCAGGGCTGGGAGTGGTAGGGCCCTGAGCGTGCTGATATAGATCGGCGCAGCTCAAGATCAAGGAGAAGCGATGAGTGAGTGGAGATTGAGGCAAGGCCCCCATCAAGGCGTGGACTCCATCTTGACTGTGGTGATGGATGGCGTCGGCTTGGGACCTCAGGATGAGGGGAACGCGGTCTGGTTGGCGCGGACACCCACCCTGGATCGGCTCTTCGCGAGCAGCGCTCACCTCGCCTTGGCTGCGCATGGTCGCGCTGTAGGGCTACCCAGCGACAAGGATATGGGCAACAGCGAGGTGGGACACAACGCCCTAGGCGCGGGTCGTGTCTTTGAACAAGGAGCCAGCCTCGTCAACCAAGCGATCAAGAGCGGAGCCCTCTTTGAGGGAGAGAGCTGGCGTTGGCTTATCCAGGGGGTCCTTGAGTCTGGAGAGCCTCTGCATTTCATCGGCCTGCTCAGCGATGGCAACGTCCACAGCCATGAGCAACATCTCCACGCTATGCTGCGCCGCGCCAGTCAAGAGGGGGTCAAGGCGGCCTGTGTTCACGCCCTCCTGGATGGCCGCGATGTCGGCGAGCGCTCCGCCCTGATCTACTTTGACCGCTTAGAAGCTGTCTTGGGCGAGATCAACGCTGGAGGCGATCGGGAGTATCAGATCGCCAGCGGTGGGGGGCGGATGTGTCTGACCATGGATCGCTATGAAGCGGACTGGTCGATGGTGCAGCGAGGCTGGGCACACCATGTCCTGGGAGAGGGGCGGCGTTTCCCCTCGGCCCGCGTCGCCATTGAGACTCTTCGAGAGGAGAGCGGCGCTGTTGATCAATTCCTCCCAGGCTTTGTGATCGGGGAGGAGCAGGGAGCTGTCGGCCCCATCCGAGATGGAGCCAGCGTGATCTTCTTTAACTTCCGGGGAGATCGCGGCATCGAGATCTCTCGCGCCTTTGAAGAGGAAGGGCTCAAAGAGTTCAAGCGAGGGCGGCTCCCCAAGCTGCGCTATGCAGGCATGATGCAGTATGATGGGGACCTTAAAATCCCCAAGCGTTTTTTGGTGCAGCCCCCTGCGATCAGTCGCACCCTGGGAGAGCACCTCGCCCGCAATGGTGTTACTCAGTACGCTTGCAGTGAGACTCAGAAGTTTGGCCATGTCACCTACTTTTGGAATGGCAACCGCAGCGGCTTCTTTGACGAGTCCTTGGAGCGCTATCAGGAGATCCCCAGCGATCTAATCCCCTTTGAGCAGCGCCCCTGGATGAAGTCAGCGGAGATCGTCGATGCCACCCAAGCTGCTCTTCGAAGCGGGGTCCGCTCTGCTCGTATCAACTTCGCCAATGGGGATATGGTGGGGCACACAGGTGATCGTCGAGCTGCGATCCTCGCGGTTGAGGCTGTAGATCTGGCCTTGGCACGCCTACTTAAGACGGTCAAGGAGCTGGGCGGTGTGGCGCTGATCACTGCAGATCATGGCAACGCCGATGAGATGTATGCTCGTAAGAAGGGGGGTGGATTCCAGAGAGTGGGGGAGCGTATTACCCCCCTCACCAGCCACAGCCTCAACCCGGTTCCGCTGATCCTCTTTGATCCTTTGACGCGCTTTCCTCAAGGGCTGAACTCTGAGATCTCTCAGCCCGGTTTGGCAAATGTAGCCGCTACCCTCCTCAATTTGCTGGGGCTTGAGGCCCCTGAGGACTACGCGCCCTCGCTGCTGAGATGAGACTCACCATCGGTCCCAGCCTACTGCTCCTGTTTGCGTTGAGCTGCGCTCAGGGAGAGGAGGATGGCTCATCTGGTCTGCGTGCGCCTCCAGATGGCAGCCTCTTGGGTGCCCCTGACGCTTTGGTGGGTCGGGTTGGTCGCAGCAGCCGCGCGCTCCTCTTTCGTATGGATGGGGACCTTTGGATAAGCGGCCCCCTGGGCCAGAACCCTCGGCGGCTCTGTGAGCGCTCCAGCGCCCAGCTCAGCGCCCACTCTCTGCGTCTGCTCTGTGTCCCTGATGATTCAGCGCGCCCCCTGCGACTTTTGGATCTGGAGCAGGGAGAGCTGGGACATATTGAGGAGTGGAGAGCGACCCCCATGAACCCACCCTTGCTCTCACCTGAGGGGGATCGAGTCGCCTCTCTAACAGAGGCTCCTGGCTTTGTACGGGTCCTGGCTGAGAATGGAGCGGAGCTGGACCGCATTGAGGCCCAAGATCTCCTCGCTTTTCCTGGTCAAGATGCGGTGCTCCTGGATCGCATCACCCCTCACCTTTGGGCTCTGGGGTTGGCGGAAACGCGGGCTCGGGAGCTGATCGGCTCCGAAGTCACCCCGGTGGGTCCAGATCCGGCGGGGGTGCTCTATCAGACTGTCGGTTTAGAGGAACTCAAGGTCGCCTTTATGAACGCCCTGGATCTCGGCGTCCAGGAGTTGGGGGGGGGCCGTCTGGGGGCTCACTTTGGCAGCCGCGTGTTGCTCTTGGACTCCAGCAGCTCAGGTGAGGAGGGGCTCCAGGGCCGGATCCTCGATCTAGAGGATCCCAGCGTTGATCTTCCTGTCTCGTTGCCACCTCAGCGCTTCAGCGATCCCCAGATGTTGATTCAGATGCTGAGCCCCTCCCAGATCCTGATTGAGTTCCCTCCCAGCGCGAGCTGCTTAGAGAAGCACCCAGGCTCCACTCGCAGCATTTGGGATGATCTTCTGGACGATGAAGAGCCCTGGGAGCACAGCGGAGATCCTCACCATCTCCTTGTTCACTCTGAGAGCGAGCTGATCATCATCTTGGACGTGAGCCCCTGCGGAGCCCCTGAAGGAGGGGGCATCATCCTTGATCGCCTCAGCGGGGAGCGTTACGAGCTAGAGGAGTTGATTGAGGCTCCGATCAGAGGCGCTCAGCTCAGCCCAGATGGGCGCTATGCGGCCTTGGCTCTCTCCGACGGTGTCGCTATCCTGGATCTGGCTGCTCGCCCTCCCATCCCTTACAGGGTTGAGGGTTTAAGCGGCCGCGCCGACACTTGGCTTCGCTTCCTTTGATGCTCTACCCATCCAGCTGAGCCTGATGAAGGATTTTAACTCAGCGCCCAAGACACAGCGTTGGGGCTCTCTCCCTCTGCCTGGGCTCTTCTTGATCCTCCTCGCCCTTCTCTGGCTCCCTGGACAGAGCCAACAGGGGCTCCCCAAGCTCTGGCTCTGCGCTCTCCTCCCGCTGCTTAACCTCCCTCGCCTCTTAGAGCTTCGCGGGCTTCTCTGGTTAGCGCTCCTTCTACCGGGGCTTTGGCGTCCGCTTTCAGATCCGGGAGGAGCATGGGAGGCTCTACTCTGGGGGCTCATCGCCTTGGGGGCTCAAGCTCTGGGACGTGACTCCAAAAGAGATCTACCCACCCTACAGCGAGCCGCCGCCTGGGCAGGATCTCTGGCCGCTCTGCCGATCTTCTTTAGCTGGGGGGGTAGCTTTGGCAACCCCTCCCATCTGGCCGCCTTCCTGGTGGGTTGTATGATCCTTTCCCTCAACCGCCGAAACCTGCCCTGGCTTCTTATCCAGGGAGCGGGGCTGCTCTGGAGCGGGAGCCTCGCAGGGCTCTTGGCCTTGGCTGTGGGCTGGAGCCTTCGACTGCGGCGAAGCCACTGGCTGCTCCTCCTCTTGCCGCTCCTCTGGCTGGAGCCCCTGTATAGCCACCTCCAAGGGCGCCTCTATCTCTGGGATCTGGGCTTAAAAGTGATCCGTGCTGGCTTCCCCTGGGGGGTTGGGCCAGGGCAGTTCCACGGAGCCTTCTTAGAGGCCCAGAGTGGGCTCTCCTCGGCGCTCTGGAGCAACGCCTATGAGGCTCATTCTTTACCCCTTCAGCTCTTAGCAGAGCATGGTCTCTTGGCGCTCCCTCTGCTCCTCCCTCTGCTCTGGGGGCTCTGGAGGAGCCGAGGGCGTAGTCGAGAGCTGCTCTGGGGCCTGAGCGCCTTCTCTCTCTTCGCGCCGCTGCTCTCTGTACCCAGCAGCCTCTTTATGATCGCCTACGCTCTGGGGCTGAGCCGCTCGACCCATCCAGGCGGCAAACCAAGACCGCTCGCCTGGATCTTAGGACTCCTGAGTTTGCTCTTGGGCAGCGCCCAGCTTCTGGGAGATCGTCTGATGGTGATGGGGATGGAGGCTCAAGAGCCCAGCCTGCTCAGGGACGCTGCGCGGCTCTCCCTGAGGCCTGACCGAGCCCTACGCTATGAAGCACTTCTGCGCTTGGAGCGAGAGCCAAAGGAGGCTGAGGCTCTCGCTCGACGAGCCTTACTCCTCACCCCCTCGGTGGAGGGTTGGCTGCTTCTGGGGCGGATCTATATGAGCGGGGATCAGCTCGAGCAAGCGGTGGTGGCTTTTGAAGAAGCCCTGCGCCTTAACCCTCGCTCCTTCGCGGGACAGTTCAACCTCTCGCTGGCCTGGGAGGCGCAAGGGGATCGTCATCGCGCCAGCCAAGCAGCAGCTCGCGCTCGGAGGCTGCGCCCTGAAGATAAGCGCTTGATACACCTACCGCCTGATCCTTGAGAAGAAGGATAGAAGATGGACTCTCAAATCATATACTGAATGTGAAGACCTTCGATATGACCTCATAGTAAGGATTATACTTAAGTCTTGCGTTAAAGTGCATGGTTTTTACCCACGGTACGGAGAATAAATTTTCTCAAATACTTCATCACCACTGTGAATAATTTCATAACTGCCGAATTTTAGCATTTCGGTATATTCCAAACTCCCATACAGCTTATTGGCAGATTTCTACTGTAAAACGACCATCCACTTCGTTGTCATCGTCAAAAATTCCATGAACTGCTGCGGTGATTGTGGTATCAGTGATCGATTCGACGATGAGCCTCCCCTTGCTGGCGACATTGTTCATGGGTCCTTCGCCGTCATGGGGGACAACAAAGGTCATGGTCTGAGCAGGGCTGAAGTCATATTCACCCACATTGGAAGGCAACAAGATGATCAGCTTGGGTCCTGCGGGGGTGCTATCGCCACAGCTGGCCACAGGAGCTGAATAGAGATCGACCCAGTAGCCCTCTTCATCAGAGAGGAAGGCATTGGTCTGGGCAGAGGCGAAAGTCCAAGCCTCACCGGCGACTTTACCTGAGAGCGGAGTGTCTGCCACATCGATGGAATCTGTATCATCCCCACATGCGCTGAGAATCAACAAGCTGAAGAGGGCAAGGAAAAGATGCATAAAAACCTCTGAGTAAACCGACGGTGTTGCGCAAACCATTTTCTGGAATGGGGGCTTGATCATCTATCATACAGCGCAAGCGCCTGTCGCTGAGGCCAGATCTCTCTTATGGACCCTGCTTTGGAACTCGATATCGCTTCCCTGCTCGATAATGTGCTGCTTGCGCCTCGATCTGTTGTCGCAGCCCAGGCCTGAGATTCTGCTTTAGGCTGCCCTGGAGGATGCTCAAAGCTTGGGACTGCTGCCCCGCTTCAGCCAAGGCCGCAGCCCAGATCATCTGTTGTCGTGGTGTTGGACAGCCGCCATCTTGGCAGACCGCCTCAGCCAACTTAAGAGCCAGTTTGGCATCATGAAGCTCCTCATCTATGGAGGTGGAGAGGAGCCAAGCGAGCTGTAGGGAGGCTTCACGCTCTCCAGGCTTCTGCTTGAGGACCCTCTTGAGTTCTTGGAGGGCTCTCTGATCCTCTCCAAGGCTCCGCAACGCGCGAACAAAACTCAGGCGATGGGGGATCTCTTCAGGAGCCAACAGGAGAGCCCGCTCCAAAGCTTTCACCGCCTCTTGAGATTTTCCCTGCGAGAGCAGGCAGTGCCCTCGAAGAGCGAAAGCCTCTGGTTCCGCAGAGTTCCCCGCTAAGACTTGCCGGAGCTGCTCTAGGGCAGCAGGCCACTCCTTTCGCTCGCTCAGGAGCCGCGCCAGCTCTAAGCGCGCGCGCTGGTCGTGAGGCGAGAGCTGAACCGCCCGCTGGAGATGGCTCAGAGCTTGGGGTGCGTTAAGCTGCCTCATCACCTCACCCATAAGACGATGGCTTGCGGCCTCATCTTCCTTTATCTCCAGGGAGGTTTTGAGCTGCTCAGCGGCCAACTTATAGTCATTTAAGTCAACATACTGCTGCGCTGCGCGGTAGTAGCTGTAATGGCTGGAGGTTGCATCGCTGATGCTCAGCAACTCCTTCTCATAGTCGATGTTGACAAACTCTGGGATGTTAACTGCGCGGTTGGCGTCATTAAACCACTCCAAGAGGACAGCAGGTCGATCCCGGCCCTGCTCATCGATATGGCTTAACCAGAGTTGAGTGTAGGGTCCCCCTCGCTTAGAGGAGAAGACCAGCCAGCGCCCGTTGGGAGAGAAGCTGTGCCAGGAGTTCATCTTCCCCTCCGCGTTGGAGATCAAGCGACGAGGGCTGCCTCCTGCGGTGGGTAGGATATAGAGCGCGCTGTCCGGTTGAAGGAGCATAAAGCTGTCAGCCTGACAAAAGACCATCCACTTGCCATCGGGGCTAAACTTCGCAAAGTAGTTACTCTTGCCGTTCTGAGAAGCTCCTGGGATCGGCTTCGCCTCCCCCCCCTTTCCTGCGTTGAAGGGGATTCGGTAGAGATCATAGCGATACTTCTGCCCGCCTCCTCGCTTAAAGCTGAAGCGGTCATATTGGAGGAGTCGGCTCATGTTGTCGTTGGAGATCACCGCGCTGGTGCTGCGCTCTCCCTTGAGCTTCACCGCCTTGGCACGAGCGAAGACGATCGCTTTGCCGTCGGGAGTCCAGGTTGGATTGCTCTGTACAAAGTTGGGATCATCAGCGCCCGGTAGGGCAAAAAAGCGTTTCTCTTGGCGATCGTAGACCGCCAAGATCCCTCGGATAGGGAAAAATTGCTGAGAATATTCGATCTCAGGGACCGCTACAAAAACAGAGACATCTTTGACCGTGCTGATCAGATAGCGGCCATCAGGAGAGATCTGCGAGAGGAGCCCAAAAGTGGGTTCTTTCTCTTCACGCTTAAAATCGCTCCAGGAGATGACATCGCGCTTCTTTAACTCCACTCGCTCCTTGATCTTAGTGCTGACATAGGAGCCTTTGTCGCTGGCATAATCTACATCCATCGCCAAGATGGAGCCCTCTTTAGAGAAGGAGTGGCAATTGGCACAGACCGGCATGTTTTCAAGGACCGTACGGGGTGGATTTGGGGATGATACAGAGCCTAGACGCCAACGAATTGTCTTTAAGTTCTTGAGGGCAAACTTAAAAGGTAAAGGTACATCTCGATAAAAGATAGGAGCCTCGACAGCGTCTTTAGAGGTCTCGAAGCGTAGGCTCCCCTTGGATTGGAGCTTTCCCTCTGGAGCATCAAAGCCCAATAGCACCAGAGTACTCATCTGCTCTGTTGTACATACCTTGATCATGCTCCAAATCCTCTCACGCGGCTGCCAACTATGAGCGCTCTGCTCATACTCTGAAGCTTTATGGAGGTTATTGCGGGTGATCACTTGTCGATCCAGCCTGCGTGCTGGAGGAGCAGCCCCAGAGACGATAAGAGAGAGCGTGCGTTCCTGGAGAGAGAAGCTGAGGACCCAAGTTGATGCTTTGGAGTCGTCATGCCAGAGGAAGCGAGGGGCGATGATATCAGCAGGAAAGAGAGCCTCCTGGCTGGGAGCATCTACCTTGATGCTTCGTCGAGGGGAAGCTAGAAGGGAGGCATCTATCCGCGCCTGGACCTTGACCCCCAACTCCTTAAAGATCTTTGGGCTCAGCTCAGAGAGCTGCTTGGAGACAGCGCCGTTGATGTTGAGGATGTGATTGAGGCTCTCCTTTGAAAACCCTCCTTCAGAGAGCAGCAGCTGCCCCTCTCCTTTAAAGAGGAGGGCTTCATCCTTCTCTAGGGTCTCCCAAGCTTTCTGACAGGCCGGAGTCAGCTCTGCGGGGGCCTGAGCTGGGGGTCTAGGGTGTATAGGAGGTGCTGTCTTGCCCTCTTGGGTTGGGGGCTCTCTTTGGCAAGCCAACAGCAGGATCAGGGGGAGGAGATAGAGGGATCTCAATTCTGCTCCTCTTCAACTTTGATCTCATCTGCGTTTGTGGCGTTGTCATCGCTGGCCTTTTCTGGCTCCTCAGCAGATGGCTTCTCTACAGCGGGCTCTTTCGCTGCGGGCTTCTTGGTGGGAGGCTCCCCAGCGCGAGACTCCTCGGTAGGAAGCTTTTTGGTGACAGGCTCCTTGATGGGAGGCCCCTCGACCTCGGGCTTCTTATCAACAGGCTCCTCAGCGATAAGCTCCTTGGTGGGAGACTCCTCAACCTCGGGCTTCTTATCAACAGGCTCCTCAGCGATAAGCTCCTTGGTGGGAGACTCCTGAGCAGGAGGTTCCTTGGTGATAGGCTCCTTGATGGGAGGCCCCTCAACCTCAGGCTTCTTATCAACGGGCTCCTCAGCGGCAGGCTTCTGCTCGACAGGCTCCTGAGTGGGAGATTCCTCACTGGGAGGCTTCTCAGCGATAGGATCTTTGGCAAGAGGTTCTTTGGCAGGAGGCTCTTTGACAGGAGGCTCTTTGGCAGGAGGCTCTTTGACAGGAGGCTCTTTGGCAGGAGGCTCTTTGGCAGGAGGCTCCTCAGCGACCGGCTTTTTGCCGGGAGGTTCTTTGACGATGACGACAGGCTTTGAAGGAGCTTTAGGCTCCAAGACGCCAAAGAACATCCACCCTCCCCAATAGAAGGGATGGTGGAGAATCGCCCCCCCTGCTTTGATGTCGATTTTCCTGCGCATTAGATCCCTCTGGGTCAGCTCTAAGGCAGCACCGATTCCCAGATCGTTCGCTAGATGGCGAGCCCACTCTCCCGCAAAGTAAGCATCTGGGGCTGTACGAAGGGCCAAGAGCAGCAGCTCTTGGCCTCCTCCCAAGTAGATCGCTCTAAAGAGCTGCCCCAAGCCCTGGGTATCCCGAGGAGAGGGTGCTGAGAGCCGACTGAAGATCCAAGATTTCACGGTGTTGCCCTGAGAGAGCTGCCAGGGGTCCAGAGCGATATAAGCTTCATCTGGGCTGCTGGGGCTGAGGAGTGGAGTCCCCTCAGCAGCGTCTAGAGGAGAGAGGAGGTAGAGCAGCTCGCTGTCCGTGCGCAATAGGGCAAAATCTGCAGGGGAGGTCTTGGAGCCTGAGAGCAGCTTCTCTCCAAGGTGCAGCGCCAGCTGCTTTGCCTCAGTCTCCTGATCTTCGCCATCGCAGGCAGGACCTTTGGGGCAGCCCCCAGTAGCTGCTTGGAGCGGGCCAAAGATGGCGCGGCTTCGGCTGCCTTGAGACAAAACACCACGGCGCTGAAGGCTGAGACCATAGCTCAAGCGAAGCTGGCTGGCGAGGAACTGAGGAGCTATACCCGGGATACGACGATCTGGAAGCTCTAAGATCAGGGTCCCCAATGGAAATCGCAGCAGAGGACCCTCTAAGAAGATCTGAAGCCTGAGCTTCTTCAGGCGCTCCATCAAGGCCTCATCGCGAGTGAAAGGCAAGAGGGTCGCGGTAGGAGCCTTCAGGGCTTTCCAAGCCTCTAGGTTGGGATCCTTGGGCCTACGTGCTTTCCGATTCCAAGCTTTGGGGGCCTGAAGCAGGGCGGCACGCGCGGGTTTAAGCAGAGCCTCCAGTTTGGCCCGTCCTGGTAGCCTCCAACTGTAGATCTCCCCCTTAGGCAACAGGAGCCAAAGGAGGCTCTCCTGCCCCTCAACGCGGTAGAAGAGCCGAGCGTTGCCCACTGAGGGCTTAATTCGCTCAAAGCTGAGCGGGAAGGGAAGCAGAGCGTCCATCTGTGAAGGTTGGCCGCTCTCCAACTTTCTGGGAATTGGGCCTAAGCTGGCCTGAACTTCACTGAGCTGAGCTTGGATGCGCTCACGATCTTTTCCTCTGATCACGGCATCAGCCAACAGCTCATGGAGGCTCTTGATCCGCATCAAGGAGGTTCTAAAGGGAGCCTCAGCGGGGAACTGCTGCTCAAGACGCGTTGGCGCCAAGCTCAAAGCACGTTGCCAGAGAGAGAGAGAGATACCCCAGAGGTGGAGCTGCTCATCTTTGCTATAGCGAGCAGCAGCCTCAAAGAACTTGGGCATCTGAGGAAGATCTTCTAAGGAGTCAGGCAGGGCGAAGAGCTGTAGATTCAAGGTCTCGCCCCGCTCAGAGCGCCCCCGCCCCGCCATCAGATAGCCCTCGATCGCTCGCTGCCAAGCTTGGACGGCGGCCTTTCGCTTTCCTCGGCGGGCATAGAGCCGCCCCAGTAAGCTTTGGATGCGCCAAGTGAGCCGCGGATCGGGGTGTTGCTGGAGCCAGCTCCTCGCATCCTCCAGCACCCCTGTCGCGCGCTTCAACTGTCCCTGAGCGATCAGAGCGTAGGCGTAACAGCTCCGCCCCACCGTCCGCCAGGGCTGAAAATGCGGGAGCATCAGAGAGCGGACCTCATCAAGGGTCTCTAAAGCCTCTGCATAGCGCTGCCCTCGAACCTGTAGGCAACCACGCAGCACCCGGACCATACGCCCCTCCTCTCCTGCCTGAAAGCGACTCAGAACAGCCTCGGCAGAAGCGGAGCGGCTCGCCTTGGACAAAAGAAGGGCCAAGGGGGCAGCAAACTCAAGATGATCAGGCTTTAGCTTCTGGGCCTTGCTCGCCCTCTCCTGCGCCTCCTGAGGGTGGCCTGCAGCCTCCAGAGCAGCTGCCGCCAGGGCGTGTAGACGCGCTCTGATCAGAGGCTCCTTCTTGATCTTGTCGCTCTTAAGCAACCAACGCAGACCTTCGTTAGCGGCGGCGAAGGCTGAAGACCACTTGCCCTCTATCAGGTGAGCTTGTCCCTGGGCTTGGTAGGCTTTGGCGATCAGCTTAGAGTGCTCCTTGGGGAGCTCCCGCCAGACCTGGCTGCTCAGGGAGATCGTCTCGGCTGGCCTTCCCAGGGCCAGGGCGTTCTGAGCACGCTCAAGGCGACAACGCGCCACCTCCTCTGTGTCATTCAAGATCTTATAGAGGGCCTGAGCCTCTTCTAGAGCTTTTAAGGATCTCTGAAACTGGCCTCGACGCTCCGCCAGCCGCGCTCTCAACTTCAGCTCCGAAGCCCGCGCTCGGTTGAACTGAGCCTTCACCTCTGGGCGGCGCTTTAGAGGGGATCGTACAGCGATCGCTTCATCCTTCACCAAGATACTGGTAAACGCCTCCGCTTCTTTGAGTAGACGAGCGCAGTCCATCAGGCGGTTCTCTCGGATACGCTGTGCAGCCAGCTGTCGCAGACCTAAAGCGGCCTGCTCCATTATCGTTAAGTGAATCCCTACACGAGTGGCTGGAGGACCCAGGGCGCGCAGCTCTCGAGCGTAGGGAATCAGCTCATCGAGACTCTTATCGGCCAGATGAGAGCGCACCATCTGCCCGCTCAACAGGGCGATGAGGCTGGGTTTTCCCAGAGGACGAACCGCCTGTAGGACCTGAAGATGGATGCGGCGCTCCTCCTCATGTTTGTTCATCCAACCGGCGATAAAAGCGGTGCCGTTCATCACCAGAGCAGTAAAGATGCTGCCTCCTCGACTGCGCTGAGCTGCTTGAAGGGCCTCATTCATCATCTTGAGGCTGAGAGGAAGATCCCCCTTGAGCTTAGCGGTGAAGGCCTGAGCAAGGCGTTCGCTCAAGAACGGCATCCCCTCCAAGGGAACTCGCCCAGAGTGCCAGCTTTTGAGGGTCTCCCAGGTACGAAGATCCCCATGCGCCAGTACAAAGCCCTCAGCCACATGATGAGCCAGGTGTAGAAGCAGGGCACGCTCATCACGACCCCCCAAACGACGACGAGCGATCTCGGCGCGGAAGAGGATGTTGTAAAAAACCCCCTCAGCGATCTCTATATGCTCGACAGCGGCGACTCGCGCGGGAAGCTGGGCGCCTGCTCGGGCGGCCAAGATGAGCTGCTCCTGAAGATCTCGAGAGGCGCGCGCCTCCTCAACAAGCTGACCGGAGTCCACCCGGTCTAAGAGGAGCTGAGGGCGGAAGTCTGGAGGACTCTGCTCCGCCAAGACCGCCGCGATTCGCTCAAGGCGAACCCTCAATCGGGACTTCTCCTTATCCGGAATCCCCGGTGTGACTAGGCTATAGATCTGACCATAAAAGAAGATCCGCGCAAACTCAGGTTTCTTGACGACCAGCGCCCCCAGCGCGTCAAGATCTTTGTTCTTCTTCGCTCTCTGCGCGTCAAAGGCCCAGTCTGTGTAAGGGGCGCTGCGAGCCTGGGCCAAACCCAAAGAGAGCATCAGCAGCAGGCAAGTCCTATAGATCATCAAGGCTCCTCCAGGTGTTTTTGAGCGACGAGGCCTCCCAGGGCTTCGCCTATCTTCCAAGAAATCTCAATTTTTCCAAGAACGTTGAAGCGAGGCGAAAAATTAGGCGCTCGGAAGAGAGCTTAAGGCAGGAAGAAATCTCTGACCACAGCCATATGCTGCATGTTGCTGGCGCCACTGTCCCCCTGCCGTACTGGAACAACATCTGTGAGGGGACGATAGATCCGACTGTCAAAGACCAAGCCATGTGGGAAGCTCTGGTTTCCGATCTGTACAGCGACATGGAACTCCTCAAGAGCCAAACTGGGCATCACCCAGTCATAGGGCTTACGTCGGCTGGCGTTGGTTCCAGTGTCTCCTCGATGATCTGCAGCGTGATGTCGATTACTGACCACTTGTCGGAGGGTGTTAAAGACCGACTCATTGCTGCTGTCTGTATTGAGATCACCTCCGACGACCAAAAACTCTTGGGGTAGGAGCGCGCGCTGGATCAAGGGAACCAGAGCCCGCGCCTCATCATTGCGTGTCCCTGAGCCACTGGTCAGCAGGTGCAGGCTTACGGCCAGAAGAGTTCTGCCTCCAGGGAGTTGGATTCGCGCCCAAGCAAAGCCCCGGTTGTTCACTTCGGGATCGTCCCAGCTCCCAGCGGCGCTGATGGGCCAGCGGCTGATGATTCCGTTGGGGATGCTGCCACGGGGCTCTCTAAAGTAGGTGAAGCTCGCGCCAAAGGTGTTCCTTACAAAGGCGGCGATATCCCCCGCGCTGTTGCCACCGTAGTTAAACTCCTGAATCAGCACGACATCGGGATCAAGGCCCTCCATGATGCGAGCCCCGTGGCCTGGATCATAGGATTGAGCGTTCTCGCTGGTGAGGTTGGCGGCGATAATACGGATATGGAGGTTCTGAACAGGGGCCGCGTCAGGAGGCTCCATATCTGGAATCGCCATATCAGGCTCAGGGGGTGCCATGTCGGGCTCGGGGATCCAGCGGTCTTCTAGGAGTGGTCTATCCTGAACTGGCCTTCGATCCTCTAGGAGTAGTCTATCCTGAACTGGCCTTCGATCCTCTAGGAGCGGTCTATCCTGGGGTAGAGTTTGATCCTCTAGGAACGGTCTATCCTGAAGCAGTCTCTGATCGTCGGGGGGTTGCCTGTCCAGGAGTGGTTGGCGATCTTCCAGCAGGGGCAGCTCTTGAGGAAGACTCTGATCGATCAGAAAAGCTTTATCCTGTGTTGAGCCTTGATCCTGGGGGAGCCCCTGGTCTGTAAACTGAACATCCTCCTGAGGTTGAGAAGAGACATCGTAGTAGTAGACCGTCTCTGGAGATTCCTCCAGACAAGCTGTCATCAAGAAGAGCAGAAGATACAGAAGAAATCGAAACATTCGGAAAATTTCTCCGCTTTAAGGTGGAGCAGTATAACAAAAAGCGGATTGGCGTTCAGAGGCCAAACCACCTCTCCCCAAAGAGGAATCAAGAGGAGGTCCTGAGATCTCTTTTACGAAGGGCTCAATATCCGTTATGGGCAGCTAGCGCCCAAAGGTAGGCGCGCTGCAAGCCCAGGGGCTGTTGTTGGGGATAGGAGGGTCTTCAGGATCTTCAGGATCTTCAGGCTCCTCTTGACCTGGCCAGACTGCGCCTCCAGCGAGAATGCTCACCCCAACTTGGCACCAATCGCTCCAGGAGTGCTCCGCCTCGCTGTCATCAACCACATCTCTGGGGGGACAAGCTTCATCTTCGCTCCAAGCCAGCCACTCTTCTCCACGGCCAAGGCCCTCGGCATAGGCTCGCCAAGCTTCGTACCCGCCCCCTTCCGCCTTAAAGGCGGGAGGCATATGGCATTGACTCTCATCGTGATCCTCGACCATCTCTCTGGCGCGGCTCATGATCAGCTCGTACATGGCAGCGGTTGAGCTGTTCCAACAACAGGTTTTACTGAGATCGTAGATCATCTCAGGGAAAACATAATCCTCTAAGCTGCGATGAGCCTCATCTGTCTCCTGAGTTGAGGCACCAAACTCAGCCTGCTCCAACTCATAGAGCTTTTCAAAGGCCTCCTCTCGTCGTTCACGCGCGGAGCAGCTGGCAGGGGCATGGCGCAGATGCTCTCGGGAAGCTTCGATCTGCTCTAGGAGAGCCTCTCGACGCTCCTCAGGAGAGCGCTGCCTGAGAATCTCCGCGAAGGTATTGGGGCGCTCAGCGATGGCAGCCAACTCCTCAGAGTCGATGTAGTCAACACGGTAAGCCTCAGGGACTATGTTTCTCCAGCGGCCGTTTTGGACCTCAGCCCAGCGCCAACGTTTGAGCCCACCCCCCAAGGCAGCATAGGTGTCTCCATCGCTGTTCTCACCTTCGCCCCCTCCGTAGTGACTTGTATAAGCGGATTCGCTGGTGCTGGCTCCCTCCCATTTGGGCTGGCGGCGTGGCATGCTGCCGCTGACCAGTTGAGCTTCCATCCCACCCGCGAAGCGCTCTACCTGCTTGGTTACATAAACATGACCGATTCCAGTTCGACGATAACGCTTCACCAGGGGATCCCCCGCACGAAGAGCTTGAGGCTTGAGATTAAAGAGGTTGTTGGGATCCGCGAGGTGGATTGAGCCAAAATAGCTGAGCAGATAGATCATAAAATATCCCACCCGCTTGTTAAGGAAGGCTTCATCAAAGTAGGCCCCCGCGTGAGCCTCTTCTCCTAGGAAGGGCTGAAAATCATCCTGATTGCCCCCCAAACGACGCCCCCTCAGGTTGGCGTCTGAGGGCCAGCCCTCCGCCTCCCAACGCTCCGCTTGATCGCTGTGATCTTGATAGGATGTATGAAAATTGGGGCTGCCTGCGTAGCGCTGCCCATTCGCGCGGAGGAAACCAAAATGTCCAATAAAGATACGCCCTTGAGCATCGGCTGCTTCCAAATAGAAGGGGAGCCCATACCAGGAGGCGAAGGCTGCCCTCAAAAAGAGCGCGCTCTCAGCGCACTCCAGAGCAGGCGCAGGCAGCTCCTTCCCATAGGGGGTCTCGAGGCGAAAGGTCTCTCCGTAGCTGTGACTGGAGATCTGCTCCATCGACTCTACCCAGGCCGCATATTTCTCATCCCAGTTCTGCCCTGAGTTGGCGTTCCAAGCCATCCCCGCCTCACGCGCCTCGGCGCTCTCTCGATCCCCCCAAGTGTTTCTCAACTCCCAGACTCGTGCATCACCTTGATCCAGCTGAGTTGAAGGCCCTTGAGGACCAACAGGACTGTCTTTTTCAGCTTGAGGGCTGATCTGAAAAAGGACCTTCTTTGAGCCAATATCCTGGGCTGGGGGAGCCTCTTCACAGCCGGGGACTGAAAGGAGGAGAAGAAGGAGGAGAGATCTCTGAGTTTTTTGCATAATCGAACCGCCGGGTAAGGAATATTAGGTTTTTTTTAAGCAGGATCTATTCCGAAACTCTCAGGGGGAAGAGGGTGTTTGAAGCTCCAAGATGATCTCCTGACCGGTCTGAGGATCGATATCTGAGATGGGCATCTTTCGTCGGAGGAGATCGGAGAGGCGCCGATTCTGAGTGAGGAGGGGGGTGAGCAGTCGCTTGCGGTTCTCACGCCCGGTGGCATCAAAGCTGGGATACTGAGTTACGATAAAGCTGATGAACATCCTTAAAGCCATCTGTAATTGAGCGCGAGCCTCGATCACCTCCTCAAAGCCCGCCCCCTCCTCCCCTGAGCGCAGCTCTTTTCTGAACTCCAGGTGAGCCTTTTCAGCGATCTGAACATGGCTCTCCAAGTTGAGGCGTTTTAGAGCCTCATCTTTCTGTTCTTTAAGGTGTTTCAAGCGTCTGAGAGCGACCTGAACCTGTTCGTCATGAGGGCTGCTCATCAGCGCATGAGGTCCGGTGGGGAAGATGATCGCTTCAACCTCATCGATATCTTTATTATCTTCAGGCTCATCCAACAGCTTCCTGAGGCTCTCCAGTTGGCCATGTAGACCCGCGAGCCTTGCATCAGCAACCCGATTTGCGGTGAACACTGCGCGTTTATATTTTGCCTTACCCTGGCGGGCTTTAAACCACTCCCGCTCCATCTTCCAGCTCTTCTGAGCAAGAGCCCTGACCTCTGAGATCTTCTCTTTGAGGAGTTCCTCGGAGCTATAAGCCTTATTGATCGTATCGTTTAAGGCAAAGAGCGCACGCCCTGTTGGGATCACATGGATATTAAAGAGCGAGTAGATCACATCCTCTTCAGCGGCGACGGTCAGATGTTGAAACTCAAAGCTCTGCTGATCGACAGCGTTGAGACCAAGCTCAAGGAGCCGTTTTTGACCCTCTTCATGTTGGCTGAGCGCTAAGCTTTTGACCGCCGCTCTGGCCATAACGCGGATCAGCTCTTTGCGGATCACCGAGTCCAGCTCCTGAGCAATCTTCTTCTTCTCCAACTCCAGGGGGCTACAACTGTCGAGGAGAAAATCCAAGGCTGAGCGCGAAGAGAGGGGCTCGCGAGCTTCACGGACAAGGAGCCCCAAGGCGTCAAAAGCGCTCTGAACAAGAACAGCATCCTCCCCCAGAGCCAAGAGGCTGCCGTTCTCCTTGATGAAGTTTTGGATGATGTGCCCCGCTTCACCTCCCAGATAGCCTGCGGCGCTCAAGGCGCTGCGCCAGCAGCCCTTCTCCTCAAAGTTAGAGAGAACACGCTTGAGATCTGGGAGCGCCGAAGGCCTCAATTTCCGAAACTCCTCCGCTTTGAGGTGTCGATCGCGTTTGCAGCGAAATGTGCTCCAACGAGGATCTTCTTCTGGTGCCACTGCTCCTCCGCAAGCAGAGAGCAACACACTCAAACACAGCAGGCGGACCATGGAGTCTCCTTTCCCCGACAGGAGATTATCCAGCACTTAGGCTCAATTACCACGGCCTCTTTATGTTTGAGCAGATCTCTGAGCCCGGAGGAGTCATCAACCGTCAGCGTTCGAGGAACTCTCTCTCAAGTCGAGAAGATCGCCCTCCTCCTGAATCCAGGAGGGTTCAACGCAAGCTGAGTAAGGAAGGTGAGAGAGAAAGGAAGCGATTGTGTATCTAAGATCCAACTCCTAATCCAAACTAAGTTTGGTGGCGTGGATGCTGCCTATCTTGCCCTCCAGCTTGGAGATCGCGCCGCTGTTGTCTAGTTTGATCTGGGCATCCTGCACCTGCCCACTTTCACCACGGAGAGATTTATCACCCACCTGGAGGTTAAGAGATCCCATCAGCAAGTTAACCATCCGTAAGACGATCCCCTCTCCTCCTCGAGCGCGCATCTCGATCTCATTGCTCTCTTTGCCCCCATCTTTGAGGTTGAAGCCCTGCTCCCCTACCCGGATCTCTCCAGGGCTCAGCTTGAGGCGAGCATCTGCCTGGTGCTTATCCAACTGGAATGCTTCGCCCAGGCTAAGCTTCTCGGCTCGCTCCTGGGTTCTCTCCTGATCCACGCTCTCCTCTGTCGTTGAGCCCCGCTCTAGCTTCGAGGCGTAGCTCTCTCCAAGGGCGCTCAAAGAGA
This sequence comes from uncultured Nannocystaceae bacterium, assembly GCA_964384025.1. Lineage (GTDB taxonomy): Bacteria > Myxococcota_A > Bradymonadia > UBA7976 > UBA1532 > CAYLJJ01. Next base: position 27,864 of record CAYLJJ010000039.1, on the reverse strand, counting down.
GCGGGATCCCCTTCCCTTGATAGCCGAGTTGCTCCTTCACCGCGCTGTTGGCTCCGATATCGAGCATCCCTCCCAGCTCAACCTTAAGATCAGCCCGCTCTTCGCCTCGACGCTCTAAATAAGCGCCCTCTCCCTCGATCCAGAGGGGGGCGTCCAAAGCTTTACTGAACTCCACTTGGCTGGCCTCGGGAACGATCTGCCCCTCTCGCACCTGGAGCGCACCTTGAGCTTGAGTATCCTGCTCCACATCCACCCACTGATAATCTCCGGCCTTCATCGGGATCTGCCCCTGAAAGTCCAGCTCCTGGATCCTGGGAGCGATCTGGCGGATCCAAGCTGGGGTCTGATCTGCCTCCTGGCCCTGTAGATCAGACGTGAGGGCTTTTGCAGGCCCTCCCTCAGCAGCCTCCTGCGATCCTCCCAGAGAGCTTGAGAAGCTGATCTGTTCTCCCTGGAGCGCCTGAAGCTTGAGCTGCTCCTTCGCGCCTTGGCGGATCATCTGGAGCCCTTGACCCTCTAGGCTCTGAACCTGAGCGCCCTGACCTTGAAGGTCTTGGGCGCTCAGCTGGGCAGCCTTGGCCTCAGCTCGATCCCCCAGCAGCTGGGCGTTGAGGCGCTCAGCCTCCACCGCGCCGATCTGAAAGTCAGGGCTGTGGAGCCCTTGAGCTTTTAATCCTCCGAGCTTGCCCACCACATTCCGCTCATCTCCCAAGATGGCGCGGCTCTCCAGGCGCTCCAGTGAGAGCTGAGCTAGGCGCAGCTCTTCATACTGGAGCTTGCGCGCTTGAGCACCCTCTAGGCTGCTGGCGAGGAGATCTCCCTCTAAGTCAAACTCAGCACCCTGAGCATCAAAGCTCTCTGCGCTCATCTCCTCACCAGAGAAGCCCTGACCCTGAAGCCCCTCTAAGCTGCCCTGAGCCTTGAGGCCCTCAGCACCCTGCGTTGCCTCCACCTTAAGGAGCTGAGCCTCTAAGCGCGTCAAGCGGCCCAGATCTCCATGAGCCCCCTCAAGCTCCAAGCGTTTGAGTTCAAGGCTGGCCTCTGTGAGCGCCTCTCCCCGTTTTAGCTCCGCCTGAAGCTGTTGGGCTGAGAGTTGATCGGCGCCTTGTCCATCACGCTCAAGGCCCTCCAACTCTAAGCCTGTCAAGCTCGCCTGAACCCTCTCCTCCTCTTTATCCTGATCGATCTGGAGTGAGAGCTGCGCCAACTCGAGGCTGTTGGCCTGAGTGAGCCCTGAGCGGAGCTGCTCAAATCGGGTCTGCTGAGTGCTCAGCTCAACACTCTGCTGCTCTCCTTGGCGATGGAATCCCAGAGAGATCCTCCTCATCTCTGCGTTCCCTACCTCGATATGTTCCTGTTCGCTCTGGGAGAGCTGAAGCTGCTGCCCAACCTGAATCTGACCAGGATCTTGAAGACCGCTGAGGGCTGCGATCTCAGGCCAACGGCTCCCATCTCCGAGCTGTGTTTGGGCGATCTTCCAGAGCGTGTCCCCCGCCTTGACTTGATAGCTGATCCCCAACTCTTGACCATAGTTGATCTCCTGAGCGGAGATGGAGGCGGCCTCTCCCTGAAGATCAACACGCTCCCCCTCGACCCCAAAGCTAAGCTCAGTTTGCTTGAGCAGGGCCTGCTTAAGTTGAGCATCATCGGTGTGCATCTGCTCCCCTGAGAACTCCGCAACTTTGAGATCTCCAGAGATCCTCTCCTCATCAAGCTGCAAAGCGCTGGAGATCCCTGAGGCGTTAAGGCCCTGGCCTCTGAACTCTCCAGTCTCCAACCGCTCCAGCGCAGCTCGATCCAGAGAGAGCTGTTCTCCCTCAGCGTTAGAGGAGGCGCGTAGACCAGAGAGCAGGCCGCCATCCACGACGAGCCCCCCCGCTCTAAAGCCGTCTAAGGCGAGCTGATCTGCTGAAGCTTCTGTCTGCTCTCCCTGTTTATCCAGGGCGAGAGCCTGGGCGTTGAAGCGGCTGAGGTGGACCTCCTCTCCAAGCTGAAAATCCTGAGCCTCCAACTGGTCAACCCCCAAATGCAGATCGAGGGGCTGCTCTCCTCCCTGCCCCTGCTGCTCTTGCGTCTCCTCCTCAAGGAGGGCTGGATCCAGATGCAATCCGTCCAACTGAGCACCCTTCATATGAGCCCTGAGGCTGGGTCGGGTGCCTCCCTGAAGCTCAGCACGCAAGCCCTTAAGCTGCCCCGAATTCAGATCCACCTGTTCAGAGTCCAGACCCTGGACTTGGGCCTGACCCATCTCGGCCCAGAGCCGCTCTTGGGCCTGCTCTCCTCCGCCCTTAAGATTTTTAAGGCTGATCTCTTCGGCTACAGCGGGACCAGAGACCCCGCTCAGGAGCACAGCGCCTACCTGAAATTCTCCCTGGAGTTGATCGGGGCTGCTGTCCAACAGAGGCAGACCTCCACCGGGGTTATTGCCCTGGATCTGAAGCCCTTGGAGGAGGAAACGCTGTACTTGAAAAGGACCCTCGGGGCCGCCGCTGAATTGAGCCTGATGAGCCTCCACCCTGCCGATATCGATGTTCAGTTGGAGGTTATCTGTGGTTTCATCTAGGAGAGGCGTGCCCCCCTCGGGGTTGCTCAGGACGATGACCACAGATTGAAGGGTTGTAGGACCCGCTTGGAGATCACCGAAATTGATCGCGCTGAGGCTGAGCTGATCAGCGCGGGCAGTGATCATGCTCCTATGAGTGTCGATCTCTAGGCTCAGGGTGTTGGGCAGCTCACCCTCCTGATCAAAAATCAGGCGCTCTCGGGTCTCCTCAGGCAGCAGCTCCATCAGCTTATGAGCATCTGTATTAGCGCTGATGACTCCATCCTCCCAAGAAGCATCTGAGGACTTAAGCAGCTCCCAAGCATCCCCAGCGATCTCTCTTCCTGAGTCGATGAGTTCGCCCGCTTGGTCTAGCTTTTCCATACCCCATTCAGAGAGCTGATCGAGCTTCTCAACCCCAGCATCTAGGAGGAAGGCGCCCTTCTCTTTGCCATCCTCTAAGAGCTGCCCCGCGCGCTCCACCCCTGCATCCCAAGCAACACCCACCCTCTGAGTACCCGATCTCCAACCTTCGCTGATCTTCTCTCCCGCCTCAGAAGCCCACTCCCCGCCGCGCTGAAACCAGCCCCCTACACCTCCCCAGAAGCCCCCCTCCTTGCTGGATTCCTGAGGAGGTGAGGCGCTGGCTTGCTGTATCTGCCCCTCCTCCTCTCTTAGGCTACGCAGATAGGATTGTTGAGCCTGCTGTTGCTGGCTGTCCACCTCAGGGAGCCTCTCCTCCTGCTGAATTGTCTCAGGCTGAAGCTGCTGTTCCTGTTGGTGTTCATGGATCATGGGACCTCCAGATCTGGGACCCCAGCATCCTACCTCGCCCTGCCATTAAAAATAAGATGTAGGAGTGGCACCTTGAGGATGAGGAGTTGGTGAAGAAGCAGCGCGTAGAGGGAGACTCCTGAGACCAAAATCAGATATTTCCAGTAACAACTGATCTCCAACGGGAGCAACAGGCTGGCCCCAACAACCACCCCAAGATGATGGAAGAGGTAGATGGAGTAGGAAGCTTCAGAGAGGGCGCGGAAGAAGCGAGAGCGAGCCTGAAAGAGGCGCCTGGAGAGAGCAAAGACAAGCTGGCAACCCAGCCAAGTGCTCAAGCTGTTGAGATAGAGAATCAGGGCCGCTAGAAGCATCCCCCCTGCTTCTTTAGGCCCTGGGAGGTAAAGGCGGACGAGGATCAGCAAGGGGAGGAGGAGGAGGATCCAGGGATGAAAGCGGCTGAACTCCTCCATCAGCTCAGGATCAGCGTAGAGCCAGATCCCAAAGAGAAAGAAGGGAAGGAACCAGAGGAGCAAGAAGGGGCTAAAAGCCTCCAAGATCCTCTCAAAGCTTCCTGGAGCCAGAAGATAGAGGCTGGAGATGGCCAAGGCGCTGAGGGGCAACAGGAGTAGATAGAGCGCACCAGAGAGGCGCCGTCTCAGAGGTTTAAGGGCTTCAACTAAAGCATCTAAGCCGCTGATCAGGCCCAACCGATCCGCCAAGGCCATAAGGGAGAAGTAGATGATCAGATGGTTGAGGAACCAGAGGTGCCGCACCCAGGCCCCATCCTTGATATAGCCAGGGCTGTTGAGGTGAGCTTCCAGACTCAGACCACGGAACCAAGCAAGATAGATAGCTTCAGCGCTGTTAAAGAGCAGAGCGGTGAAGATCAGGGGTAGAAAAAGACGTTGAAGGCGCTGTCGCGCAAAGCGCCCCGCTCCATAGCGCCGCAGAGTGAGCAGCGCAAAGAAGCCAGAGAGGATAAAGAAAGCGGGGATACGGAAGCTGTTGCTGATCGCCGCCCAAGCCCCAAAGAGGGGGGCGCTCTCTGAGTCTTGAATGATCCAGCCCCAAGGCTCTGAACCTGCATAGACCAAGGCGCTGTGATAGAAGACCCCCAACACCATGAGGAGGCCACGTAGAGCATCCAGGTGGTGAATCCTACCGCTGTTTTTCTGCTGTTGAAGGGGTCTCAAAGTGGGCGAGAAGGTAGAGGAGGAGCGAGGAGCAGGGCAAGGGCATAGAGGCTTGCCCCTCGCTTTGCTGGACCAGGGGATGGTGAGTGGGAGCGGCTTCCTCCTCAACATTTTATTGGCGCGTGGCCTGGGGCTAGAGGAGTTTGGGCGTTACAGCGTAGCTTGGGCTGTTGCTTGGTTCGTGGGGGGTCTCAACTGGGGATTGATCCTCTCCCCGATGATGAGCATCGGCCCCAAGCAGCGCTCCTCGGAGCGCCCCGCATGGTTGGGAGCTGTGGCGTTACAACAACTCAGCTTTAGCTTCCTCTCCTTTCTCCTGCTCTGGGGAGGGATTTTGCTCACCCAGAGCCTACTCCCAGAGATGCGCCTCGCTCCCTTCGCCCTGCCTTTGGCCTGCGCTGCAGCGGCGATGCAGCTTCAAGACTTCCTGCGCAACCACTTCTTCTCCGAGAGCCGCTTTGGAGCCGCCCTTATCAGCGACGCCCTGGCCTATCTGGGGCGGATAGTTGGAGTGCTCTCTCTGCTCTCTCAAGGGCTTTTGAGCAGCCTAAATGCGCTCTGGATCATCGCCGCCACCGCCGCCCTCTCTGCGTTTCTCTCCACTTTCGCTTTGGGGGAGATCTCTTGGAGCAGATTGATCTTCTTGAGGACCATCAAGCGACACTGGCGCTTCTCTCGCTGGATCGCTGCCTCCACCGTCATGGTCTGGATCTCTGAACATCTCTTTGTGGTGGTCAGCGGCAGTATTTTAGGGCCTGCGGCGGCGGGAGCCCTGCGAGCCACAGAGCAGCCCCTTCGAGCTTTGGCGATCCTCTACCAGGGCCTCAACAACCTACTCCCAGTACGAGCAACCCGCCTTCTCCTTAAAGAGGGCCCAGAGGCGCTGAAAGCTTTCACCGAACGGATCGCCCTGCTGGGCTTTCTACCGGTAGGGATCTTCGCTCTGGCAGCGGCCTTCTGGGCCAAGCCTCTGCTCTTTTATCTCTTTGGCCCTGAGTATGTAGATTCAGCTTGGTTGTTACGGGGCTTTAGCCTGATCTACCTCTTAGCTTGGTTTGAGACCCCGATCATGGCCGCGCTACGGGCTCTGGAGGAGACTCAAGTGGTCTTTAAAGCAACCCTCTGGCCCGCTCTCCTCAGCCTGGCTCTGCTCTATCCCCTGCTTCAGTATCAGGGGCTTTTGGGAGGGCTAAGCTTGCTGCTCTTGGCCACTTTGCTGCGCCAGGGCCTCCTCTTTCTTGGGCTCAAGGATCCCAAGTTGCTTGCTCCGAAGGGGAGCGATCTGTCTGCTTAGGTTAGAGAGAAACGCGGTTGAGCAAACATGAACAACAAAATCCATGTCTATTCGCCTTCACCGAGGACTCTAGTAAAAAACGATCACGGTTGACGCTTGATGTTCTCGTTCAAGGCGCCGAGGGCGCCTGAGGTAGAAGTTTAGAATGCAGATTGTCGGTCTTGGATTGTTGGTGTTGGTCGTCTCCTATGGTTTCAGTGACCGTGAGATGAATCAGATCTCAGCCTTCGATCTACATGCTCTGGTGGTGGTGCTCTGCGGATCAGCGGCGGCGGTCATCACCAGCTCCAGCGCTCGCACTACCCTAAAAACCCTGCTCTGTCTCCGTGAACTGATGCCCTTCTTAGGCACGCTCGAACCAGAGACGAGACGCTTGGAGGAGCAGCGTCTCAGGTTCACCGAGCTGTGGCGTGATGGGAAACGTGCACAGGCGGTAGAGCTGGCTGAGAGGAGCAGCTTATCACCCATCCGCAAGATGCTTGAGCTGGTCTTGGCGCGCTCAACAGAGAAGGCGACAGAGACCACCTTCTTGGAGCTGCGGCATGCAGAACTCAGCCTATGGCAGCCCGCGATCTCCAACTGGGAGCTGCTGGCTAAACTGGGCCCCTCGTTTGGTATGGTGGGCACCGTCACCGGTATGATTCAGCTCTTTCGCAATATGGGAGATGATAACCTTAATATCGGCGCCGCCATGTCCCTGGCCCTGATCGCGACGCTCTATGGCATCGCCTTTGGAGCGGGAGTCGCTGGCCCCATCGGCCATTATCTACGGGGACTCTTGGATGAGCGCCTCGGCGTGCTCTCGCGATGTCGCCAATGTGTGATCGAGTTGGCGGAGAGGGGCTGAGGTGGAGCGAAGAACAGCGTCAAGCGATGAGGGCTGGCTGCTCTCTTATGCAGATCTGATCACCAACCTCCTGATCTTCTTTGTGATGCTGCTCTCCGCTTCGGAGATCAGCAAGAGCAGGATGCAGCAGATCAGCCAGGGCCTCTCTGGCAACGAGAGCCCGATGAGCCTCGCTGCGATCCAAGAGGAGATCGACCAACGGGTCCGAGAGCAGGGGCTTGAGAAGCTGGTGGCTACGGATCTCACCGATGATGGCCTGAAACTCTCTCTTAACTCGGGGCTGGTCTTTGACTCCGGTGAGGCCGCTGTTCGCCCCCAACTGGAAGCGGTTTTAGCCTCTATGCTGATGACCCTGGTGCCCTATTCAGATCGATATCACTTCGCAGTTGAGGGACATACAGATAAGCGTCCCATCGCACCTGGGGCTGAGTACCGATCTAACTGGGAGCTGTCAACCGCTCGCGCCAACGCGGTGCGACAACGCCTTGAGCAGGTCGGCGTTGAACCCAAACGAGTGCGGGTGGAGGGCTACGCGGATACCAAGCCCCTCCCCGAAAAGCAAATGCGCGGCCTCTCCGAGGATCAACGCCTCGCTCGTCATCGCCGCGTTGTCGTCAGGGTCTATTGATGCGCAGTTTAGCTTTTATCTTGGTGGGCCTCTGGGTGCTTCCGACAGGCGCGAGACGCAGTAAGCCACCCAAACGACAGCTCCCACCGCAGGTCCTTGCAGGGCTTCGTGTGTTGGATCATCAGTTTGAGCAAGCCCTGCTTCAAGACTGCGCGCCGGAGCGCTGCTTCGCTAAGGGCTGTAGCTATCTGAGCCACAGCGTCGTTGATCAGCCCGCCTCCAGCTCTCTCCCTGGCCTGGGCCTGGATCCGGGCCCAGGCAGCGTGCCGCAGCAGATCTACCTCAGTAAGGTAGAGTGCAGCTTTGCCCATGAGAGGTCTGTTCGCAATCGCGATGCACGCAGCCTCGCCGCACGTCTCAAAGCGAAGCTCTCCAGAGGTTGGACCCAAGTCGAGGTGGTCTATGAGCCCCTCAAGCCTCTCCCTGAGTTTCTTCGTGAGTCGCCCGCTCCACCCGCCGAAGCGCCTGAGCCAGAGCCAGAGGTCCTTGACCCTGCCCCTGAGCCCCAAGCTCAGGCTTGGGGAACCCCTATCGCCCTGCGTGAGCTGTGGTTGAGCCTCCTGCCTGACTTCGCCTGGATGATCGCGCTGATCATGCTGACCTTTGTCGCCCTGATCCTCATCTGGGCTTGGCGGCGGCTTGGGCGACAGTCTCCTGAGGAGCAGCTGCTCCTAAGCCAGATGCTCAGAGACTCGGAGGAGGGAATGGCGCTGGTCGAAGAACCTGAAAGCAGCTCTGAGCTGGACAGCTCAACAGAGGAGGAGCCGGAGAAGATCGCGAGGGTCTCAGAGCAGCTCCTCGCCTGGCGCAAACGTCTAGCGGAGGGAGAAGCAGATCCTGCACTGCGCGCTCTGATCACCGATCTGCTGCGCCTTGGAGAGCGTAGGCTCTTGGCCAAGGCGGTGATCCTCTTCCCTGAGGAGATCCCTAAGCTCCTCCCCAAAGCAGGAGCGCTGGCCTCAGCCAAGTTTGAGCTGGCGAAGTTTTTAAAGAGCGCAGAGCCCGCTTCTCTGCCCTCTGACGAATTCTTCCTTGAGAAGCTCAACCGCTACGCTCTCTCCGCCTCGCTGATCTCTCAACCAGACACCGACCTTATCCGCAGCCTGCACGATGAGTTTGGTGTCACCGCGCTCGTTGAGCTGCTCAGCGCCCTGCCTGGACGGTATAGCGCGCTCCTCTTCGCGCTTGCACCAGAGGTGATGCAATATGAGGCGGTGGAGCTCCTTGATCCACAGCAGCGCGCTGAGATCGCTGAGCAGCTGATCCGTTCAAATCGTATGGATCTGCTGGAGACAGAGTATCTGTTGGCGGTGCTGGCGGCGCTCCGCGCCAGTGAGGCGATCCCCGCTCCTCCTCGCCAAGGCAGAGTATCAGACCGAGGGACAGAGTTTAAGGCCACAGCGACGCTCTCGATCCTGCTCCCAACGCTGAGTTCTGAGGCTCGTGCGATGCTCATCCAAGAGACCCTAAGGCGGCTCAACGGCAGCTTGCCGGGCTGGATCAAGAGCACACTCTATGCGGAGATGCTGCTTAAATTGGAGGAGGAGACGCGACGGGACCTGCTCTTGGAGATCGATGTAAAGCTTCTCTCCGCTTGGCTGCGTGTACAGAGCGCCGCCGCGAGAGAATATCTCCTGGAAGATGCGCCCCGTTCTCTGCGCGCGATCCTCTTATCCAGCCCTACGCCCATCTCTCCTGAGGAGCATTATGCCCTGGTGAATGATGGCCGCGTCGCGCTCTCTGCTGCGCTTCAGCGACGCCTATTGGAAGCTGAGATTCCCTTTCAGACGCTCTTGGTTTGAGCCGATGTTACACCCTCCTCTCTTCGTGCTGGCTGCCTCTCTCCTTCTAGGAGCGGGCTGCAAAGTGCCGATCTCAGAGATCAACGCCCATTTTACCATCGCAGACACCTCCTGGTTCGCAGAAGAGGAGACTCTGTTTCTCTTCTATGAGATGAGCGCTGAGCAGGGCTTAGGCGATGAGAGCCTCTTGGAGATCCGCTACACCACTGACACGGAGAGCCTAGCCTGGACAAAGCTGGCAGATCTCCCCCAGGTTCATACCCATCTCTCTGTTGATTGCGGCTTTAAATCGCGCTGTGGAAGCGGCAGCCTGCACCTGGCCCTGGAGCCTCGCGATGTGGGGCTGCGGCTGCGATACCACAAAGAGGGTGAGATCAGCCTTGAGGCGAAGACTCTCCTCAACATCATCGGTCCAGGAGCTGCTCACAGCCATCGCAGCCTCCTGCTCTATGGGGTCTTTGATGAGCGCAATCGAGCGGTCCAGTGGCGGGCTCGGCATCGCTTCCCCACCATTCGCAATGAGGAGGCTCAGCGCCTTGGCCTACGCCGTCACTTCAGCATTGAGTCCCAGGTCTTTGGGAGTCGAAGGCTCAAGACCCAAAGAAACCCCTACGCCTATGGCCTTGATTGTTCGCTCAGATCGACGCCGCTGGAGTGGGAGAAGCTGGAGAGCGATGAGCGGGCGATCTTTAACCCCCTGGATCTCCCCAGCGCCGCTGCTGAAGCTGAGATGGTTTGCGCTCAAGGCGAAGTCTATGATCCGGCGGGCTCCTTTAGCACCACCGTGGTGGCCCGTAAGAACCCCGAGGTTCGACCCGCCTTTCCCTTGATGCGGAGCCCTGTACGCGACGCTACCCCCGTCAAGTTTCTACTCTCTGTCTGCGAGCGGAGCATCTCATCGAAGCATCTGGCGATGCAACGTCAACGCCTGTTTATGGATGGGCTCTCGCCGATCTGCATCGACAACTGGATGAACGGAAGCTTCGCCGAAGAGCTGCTCACCCGCCTTCGAGAGAAGATCGAACAGGTCCGCGCTGAGGGCGATGATATGGTGCTCCTCATCGCCCTACACCACGACACGCCCGCCTTGCGCAGGCTCGTTGAGGAGGTGCTCTCCGAGACCTTGGCGACGGAGCGGGATCGTTCCACACCGAGGGTCGCGGGGGCCTTTCTCCTCGACAGCTTTAGCCACCGTATCGCCGATGCCCGCTTGGGACTCACAACGATCTGGTGTCCAACGACGCTCCCTGAAGAGGAGCCAGAGGATCTCTTGGAGTCTGCGGGCAACTCAAGCAGCCTCGCCTGTGCCATCCTGCTTGATGATCCCAGCCTGAGCTTAGGCCCCTTCAGCGTTGGTATCCTACCCATCTTTCCCACCCGCTCTATATATCTTGATTTTATAGATAAATACTCTGAAGCCCAGGCGGGACGGATGAACTCTCTGACCTTCCGCGTGCCTGAGCTTCCCCCCAGCGCTGAGCATCTTTTCCTGGATCCGGTGGGGGTTGTCACTTTTATGAACGGTGAGCTGATCACTGCGAAGCCTGAGGACGCCTTCTCCTTCTGCGAAGGCGACGAGTACTTTGGTTTTCTGTTTCGCTCGCCAAAAACAGATAAGCTGCAACCCCTTTCGATGCTCCCTGAGTGGCATGAGCGGGAAGCAGAAGAGAGCTATCAGTTGGGCATCACTTGGGATTTCCCATTCCTTATGCGCTTAGAGTATGAGGCGGTCGGCGCCCTCGCCGTGAGCGCCTTCTCAGCGAGCCTGCCTTTTGGCATCTCTAGGGAGTCAGAGGAGAACTACGGCAGCACGCTCTGGCTCTCTGAGGAGTTCTCCCTCGCTGAGACCCTGACTCAGTGTAGGCGCTTCTGTGATCACCCAAGCTTTGACTCGGCGGGCATCTACCAAGTCAGCCATGATTTTCGCTCCGCCTACCAGCTTGGCTGCTATCAGCCCAAGTACCCCCAACGTGGCGATTCAGGGTTTCCTGATGATCCTTAGAGTCTTCTGGGGTTTCGCCTTTATCTTTGGCCTTCAGGGCCGGGCAGCAGCGCTTGAAGCGCCAGGGGCACGGCGCCCCAGCTCTCGCCCTATCGAGGAAGCCCCAAGGAGCCCCGAGCACAAACCCGACAGAAGCCTATCTCGTTTCCGCCTCTCCTTTGATACCCTGACCGAGCGCGCCATCGGACGAACCTCACGTAGGGTTCGCTTTGACTGGCGGCGCAGCCCTCTACAGATCGGGGCGCTGGCTGCTCTACCCGCCGAGCTAAATAACTATGACAGCCTGCGGGCGGGCGCTTTTCTACGTCTCCCCTCTGCAGATCTTCTGTTTGAGCTGGGCCTCTCCTACGTCTGGGTTTCAAGCAGTTTAAGCAGCGAACACTTAGCCTTGACTCCCTACCGACAGCCTGGCAGGTCGGATCGCTTTGAGCTGGACCTCTCCCTGGCTTATCCCATCGCTGAGGGGGTCGTGACCGCTTTTCCGCGCTTCTTCCCTTCAACGCAGTTGGTGCTGAACGCATATGCTCAGTTCCGCTACCTACTCTACCCCGGCGCTTTCTCTGGCCTGAGCCTGGAAGAGAGCCTCAAGGCTATCCTCTCTGGGAGCTTCTCTGATGCGGAGCTGGAGAACCTGGAGGAGGAGCGTCTGCCCGCGATGGAGATCGATCCTGGCCGCTATAGCCTGCTCTTGGGCCTTGGCAACGACCTCTACTTCCAATCGGGCTTTTTTATCTCTCACCGTCTCCTTATCGCTCTCCCTATGCTGCGCTTCATGACTAAGACTAAGCTTGGCTACGGCTTTGAGTTGGATCTCTCCCTGGGGCTGGCGTTCTGATGTTCGCTCTGCTCCTCCTCACGCTCCTCCAGGCAGAGCCGGCGCCTACAGATCAAGCTCTGATCTACTTCAACGCCAGGATGGCGCTGCGTGAAGGCCAAGCGATGGAGGCGCTTAAGCTCTGGTTGCTGCGTAACGCGGTTGAAGCAGAGAGGGGGCAAGTCAGCGCTTACGATGGAGACTTCCACTCCATCGCTTGGGCCGCCCTCGCTGAGCTGGGGCTCTGTCAAGATGGGCTCCCCAAGGATGAGTCTGGCGTAGGCCTCTGGCCCCTCGCGCTTCATAACTGGGTGATCAGGAGTATGCGCCGCCCGCCGCCCGCTTTGGGAGCCTCTCCCTTCCTGGCCTTTGGCTTCAGTCGTCAACAGCGCTTTGTCTCCATCCACGATGTGCTTGAGGTCAATGAGTTGCGCACGCTCCGTTTTCATCCATCGGGCTGCCTTGGGCTCGGTTTACAGCTCCGCGCGCACCCTCCAAGCCGCCTTGGGCTGATCCCTCTACTGTTTCAAGCAGCTAAGCCTTGGAGGGTTCGCCTGAGCGACAAGCAGGTCACGGCGCGCCTGCTCCGTGAGTTGCTGCGTGAGGCCCTTAAAAGCTTGTTTCCTGAGCGGATCATCGGGAGGGGGCTGATCGAGGCGCGGATCTTTGACCTCAACCTTCGGCTCGCTCGCTTGGCGAGCAGAGGCGCAAAGCAAGCCCAACGCCAACTCAAGCGAAGAGGGCGCCAGAGCGGCCTTTCTAAGAAAGAGCTGGCTGAATCATCGGAGAAGCCGCTCCATAAGATCATCCCCGCCGATTCTGAGGAGGGGAGGATCCTCCGAGAGAGCTTGAGTTGGAGCGTCGATGAGTGGATGTCGATGTCAAGCGCGCGGCGGCAGCTCCTCTTTGCTCATACGACGCGGATGGTAACAGAGGAGAGCGCCAGTGTTCAGGCTCTAAAACTGGCGATCATCGACCGGCTGATCGAAGCTCGCCAGGGCAAAGAGCTTCAGAGCTGGATCGCGTATCTGAGCGCCCCTGATTCACGGGGGCTCATCTGGCGTGGAGATCGTGGACGCCAAATCCTCTCTCTGGATCAAGAGACAGGTTTTCAAGAGCGCGCGGTGATCGCGCTTCACCGGGGCCTCGATTTTCTCTCTGCTGGAGAGCTCCCTGAGGCGATCCGCACGATGGCTCAAGCGCTGCGTTGGGCTGAAACCTCAAGGGCCGCCGAGGAGGTTCGCAGGCTGAGCCGACGATGGCTCTCTTTTCTGGCCTCACAGTTTCGGGTCACTGACGAGCTGTTCTCTATGCTGCGCAGCGTGGTCCCGCGCGGTGACTACGCGCTCCTGTTGGAAGATCAGCTCTGGCACGCGGCCTTGGGGGCTGATGAGCGCTCCTTTGAGCGCTGTGTTCACCATAAACAGGGCTGGGGCGCTCTTAACCAGCGTATCGAGCTGCTTCGCCCCCTCGCAAAGGGAGAGCAGGAGCGCTTCTCAGGTAACATCACAGGGGCCTTGGCTGAGTCCCCCTATGCCAGCATGCGCTTCCTCCGTCAGCTCATCGAGAGGCTTCAAGGGCAGGAGTTTGAGGTGCGAGCGCGGCATCTACCCATGCTACGGCGTCTAAAAAAACTGCTTGAGGAGCAGCTCCAAGAGACCGCTGATAAGAAGCAGGGAGGGAGAGCAGCCGAGTCTCTGATCATCCAGGTTCGCGCCACGATTGAGGGCCTGGGCAGCATCTCTCCTCAGCTCAGCGAGGGAGACAAAGCTCAGGCGCTCTCTCCTGATCATGAGCTTTTCGCCGGGAGCTTACGCCTCGCCCCTTCAGATCCTCTGCCCTGGCCCTTTAAAGTGATCGAGCCAAGGGCGCCCTCGGTATTCAGCCCCATCTCCCTGCGCCCTGAAGAGTGGCGTGTAGAATCAGGAGCGTTGATCTTTGGCTGGAGGCTGACAGAGTGAAGAGCTTCGCTTTGAGGCGCAGATTGAGCAGGCGCAAAGCCAGCCTCAAAAGAGAGTTGGTTCAAAGGCGCCGCGCTCTGCGCGCTCAACTACAACCTCAACCCAAGAGGAGCCGTCCACGCCGTTGGCGTCTCTTACTGTTGATGCTGCTCCTGCTTCTCTGGTCCCTGCTGCGCGCCTGCAACCACAGCCCTGAGCTGCTCCGGCCTCCCGCTCTCAAGCCCCTGCCTGTTCAGGTGAAGGCCGCTCCTATGCCGAGTAAAGTTGCTTCTGTGAACGCTGTTGTCCGCTCTCCTCTTCGAAATCTAAAGCCCAGGAGCCGACCAAGCTACCAAGGCGAGGCGCCTCCATCACACACCTGGCTCAGCGCCTTTCGTTTACAGGTGGCTGCGCGCAGCCCAAGGCTCTCTCGCTGCTTTGAGGGGGTTGAGCGGGCGGGGGCCTTTAAGTGGAGCGCGAGGGTGAACAGCGCCCAAGGGATTGTCTCCGACCACCAACTTGAGCTCCTTACAGGGGCAGCTCTCTCTAAGAAGATTCGAACCTGTCTGCTCAAGGTCTTCTCAGAGCCTCCCTATCAGCTACCTGTACAGGTGAAGGGTCCAAAATCTTCGCGAATCTCTATGCTTATGGAGTTTTAGAGCAGGACCCTGCACCCTGACGTGAAGCAGCGCCGAGGGATTGCTTATTTAAAAGTCCTTCCGCTTTGGCCAGACGATGATTAAACGTTTTCCATATCAGCTATATGATCGGCACTCCTTCAATCTGGCGAAGGTGTTGTGATCGACAGTAAATTACCAAACAGATCTCACCGGATACTCTTTGAAAATCGAATCAGCGCTTAATAGTTGAAAATCTTCCACAATAGATTGAGCAATTAATAGACGATCAAATGGATCACGATGATGATAATGAAGCTCCTCCACTTTTAAAACATGTTCCAAGCGAACATCAAGCAACTTGATCAATTTGGATTCCAAATTCCGCTCGATCAATGCTTTTAGCGGAACTTTCAATTTCAGCCTCCCAATACTCGATTTTATCGCCATCTCCCAAGCACTTACTGTACTGAAATAGATCTTGTTACATGGGTCTTCAAAGCATTCCTGCGCAAAGGCGCTTAACCTCGCATCATCTGTTATGATCCATATAAAGGCATGAGTATCAAGCAGATAGCTCATCTACAATACTCAGAGAAGTCGTTGAGAGGAGCATCAAAATCGGCGGTCATCTCAATCAGGCCCTCAGCGCCTCCCAAAGTACGCTTAGGTTGAACTCCTTCAACGACCACCAACTTAACAAGAGGACGTCCACTCTTAGAGATGATGACCTCTTCTCCAGCGAGCGCGTCTCGGATGAGTTTTGAGAGTTGGGTCTTGGCTTCGTGGATATTGACAGTGGACATCAAAATCTCCAGATTGGTTGCGGATAAAAGATGACCAAGTCATACGACTAAGTCAAGGCGACTCAACCAGCCATACAGCTTTAGGTATCGCGAAAAGCAACCAGGAGGCTGTCAAGCACCCTCTTCGGGTTGGGTTGTTTCAAACGGTCAAGAGAACCTCGATTCAAGGTTCCTCCTTGATGACTCAAGACCACCAGCCTGGAGCCTGAGGCCGCCCCTCCCCTGGCTGAACAGCTCCTAAGAAAGCCACAGGGACGCAGACCTCCTCCAAGCTTACCCCACCATGAAAACCGCGTCGCTGTCCCCCCATAAAGGCGCCCAGATCGCTGAGGAAGCTGCACTCTCGCGCCCTCCAAGCAGAGGGGAGAAAGTGAACACCGTCAGAGCAGCGGCCCTCTCTCCAGCGTTGACCTGAGCCCCGAGGCGCCTTTCGCTTGCGCTCCTGAGACCAAAAAGGAGTGTGCCCATGATCTGAGGTCAGGATCACACGCCAACCCTCCTCTACAGCGACGGTGATCGCCTTGAGCAGCTCAGGACCCAGATGAGCTGGATCCCAGGGTCCCAGCGCTGTGCGCTCCTTGCTGCTCAGAGCATCATCGATGACGTTAAAGACCGCCGCCAAGAGCTGATGCTCCTGAGCCCTCAGCGCGTCGATGAGGGGGGCAGCCTCATCTCCCAATGCGCCCTTGAGGAGGAGCTTCCGGCTGATCCCAGAGAGCGCCCGGTTTTGTTTAAAGGCCTGAATATCCGCGCTGGCTTGGGGAGCCTCGCCCTCCTGAAGGGCAGCGTTATTGGGGATCTGCCCAGCGAAGAGGGCGCGGCGCCCATTGCGGGTGAGGGTGGGCAGTGGCGAAAACAGCGTGAGGAGAGGCCCGCTCAGCTCAGTGCTTAAACGTCCACTGATCTCATCGGGGAGCCGTAGGCCCAGGCCAGAAGGCAGGCTCTCATGGAAGATCTCCAAGAGCGTAGAGAGATCACAGCCATCCAAGACCAGAAGCAGGAGCGGAGCGCCTGCTTGAACAAGAGGCGCGATCAGCGCGCGGCTCAGCAGATGAAGGGGCGCGCCCTCCCCTCCAGAGCGGCGGCCATAGATCAGCTCCTCGGCAGCGGCGAGGCGCTCGGCGAAGGCGCGGTTGAGCTGATCACGGTGTTTCAGATAGGCGGTGATGCTGAGCTTAGCCTCTCGTTGAAGGCCCTCTGAGGCGCTGGCCAAACCTCGACGGAGCGCCCGCGCGGCCCAGTCAGCCCAGGCCACATGCTCCCGCGCAAAGCGCGCCCAATCTTCAATCTTCGCTTCAGCGCTTGGCGCCTCCTGAGCGACAAAGAGCGTTAGGCGCTTGAGCTGTCGCAAAACCTCAAACTCTCCTGGTCGTCGCCAGAGGTTACGCCAGAGGCCCTCATGATCCTCAAAGGCTCCCTCTTCACGGGCCAGAGCCTCAACTCCAAGCTCAAAGGCAGCGGGGAGGAGCGGCAGGCTTAAGCTCTCCTCTAAGCTCAAGTTGGCTCTACGTGCGCGCTGATCGGCGCGTTGAAGCCAGGCTTGGGCTCTCTCTGAATCCTCAACTTTGAGCTGAGAGAGAGCGGGCTCCAAGAGATCTCGCAGCGTTCGCCAGCGCGCCTCATCTCTCCGAGAGATCCCCAAGGGGCCTGTGAGCCGCAGTCGAGGCACTCCCGCTAAGGCCCCTGCGTCAACGAGGGCTTGAAGCGCTCCCCCCTTGAGGACCCAGATCAGATGTGTCGCCTGCTCAAGTGGGTGCTTAAACAGGCTGGAGAGAAAGAGCTGAGCCTGCCCCCTCTCTGGAGGTCCCTCCCTGAGCCAAGCCGCCAAGATCTCAGAGAGCGCCGTTCGCGCCATCGGCCTCTGCAGACCCAAGAGCAGGTGTCGCAGATCCTGCTCAGTGACAACAGGATCGCGGAAAGTCCACTGAGCGGCGCTCTCAGCGAAGCTTTCAGGATCCTCAACGACGCGATCCAACAGAGCGCTCTCGGAGATCGGGCCACAGAGCCGACCCGCGCCCGCCGCTACGATATCTTGGGCTTTGAGGAGGATGGGACGACGTAGCCAAGCCCGCTCTCGAAGATCCAAGGAGAGGCTTCGCCCCTCTGGAATCAGGGCCAGGAGAGGCACCCCCTCCAAAAGCGCGGCTCGCAAGCTCAGTTCTCCTGGACAGCGAGCCAGCTTAAAGCGCCGCCCTTTCGCTTCAATCTGTGCCGGGAGCTGTCCAAACAGCTTGTGTTCCTGTACCAAGAGCAGATCGGTGTTCAGCGCCCCCCAATTCAGGAGATGTCGCCTGATCATCCACTCCAGAGCCTGAGCGCCGAGGCTCATCTGATCTCTCTCGGGATCAGCCTGAGCTGGAGATCAAAGCCTTGGGCATCGCTCTCCTGAAGGGCCTCTCTGAGCATCTCTCGCAGGGTGACCTCCAGCTCAGCGCGAGAGATCCTCCTCCGTATTAAGAGCTGAGGTGGGCCTGGCCTTCGAGGCTTTGATATAGGTGGCTTTGATATAAGCGGTTTTGGCGTGGGAGGCTTTGATATAGGTGGCTCAGGTGGCTCAGGTGGCTCAGGTGGCTTGGGGGGCTTGGGGGGCTCATCAATAAGCCGCTCTGCGATCTCATCGACCGCTTTAAGCCAAGACCTCGCCTGCGCTGTGAGGCTCTGATCGAGGCTGGCTGAGAGCAGCGCTCGGAGCCCCTCGCTGCTCTCAGTCTGCTCCAAGGGGCTCCCCTGCCGCTGGATCATCTTAAAAGAGAGCCTCCGCTTGCCAAGCTCCTTGAAGAGCCGCTCTGTTCCCTCCAAACCAGCTCCAGAGAGGAGCTGAAGAGAGCTGGAATATCCAGGCTCTTTAGAGGCGGTGATCAGCCTACGGAGGCGATCAGCGGGGGGCAGCGCTGGAGCGCTCAGGCTCTTAAGCAGAGCGATAAGCCCAGAGATCGCCTCCTTGAGCGGAGAGGGTGGATCTCCAGCCCAGATCAGGATCTTCTCCAGCTTGAGTTTCAGGTTGAAGAGGGGCTTCTTTAGTTTAGGAATCTCTCTGAGGAGATCACGACACAGCTTGTTTTGCTCAGGCGCGGAGGGTAGATCTGCGCGGCCCTTGAGGCCCAACAGCTGCGCCCCGAGCCGACGAGCCTCCTCCCAGCTTGGATGATCCAGTACATCCGCTTTACTGAGTAGATCTCCATCGCGAAGCCCTCCCAGAGACTCCACCGTGAGGCCTACTTGATCGCGTTGGGCCTCATAACCCTCCACCTGTAGGAGATAGAAGGCGAAGAACTGAAAGAGATCCTCATTGAAGCCAAAGCCCTCCCGTCCCCCTTGAGCCAGCGCGACGCGAAGATCCCCAGCGCGGAAGCTTTGACGATCCCCGATCCAGGCGTGGACCGCTTGCAGGACCTCACCATCCATCCGCCGGGAGATGGAGTCATTGCCCAGATAGACCATCTGAAGGGGCAGCCCCAGGTTACGAGCGATCTCCATCTCGCCGCTCTTGAGCTTTACAGATCGCCCTGTAGCGGCGGCCTGCGTCACCCAGCCGGCCAGCGCGCTCAACTCTCGCTTGCGCACCAAACGCTTAAAGTTCGGGTGCCGGGGCCAGCGAGCATCCAGGATCTCGCGCCCCAGCGCCTCGATCGCATCCTGCCGCTCCTTCCCTCTGAGATCGATCTGCTCCAGGAGATCAGAGCAGCTGTGAATCTCCCCCTCCTCAAAGTAAAGCCGACGGATACCCTCTTTGAGGATCTGCTCTTGATTCCCCTGAAAAGCTTCCAGGGCGACGAGGAGCCGTTGAGCTTGAGCAGGGCTATAATCATGGCTGAGATAGCTGCGGCTGTCTCGGCGGATGCGCTCGATCGCCGCCGCCTTCTCCAGGGCTCCCTTTTCGATCTCGCTGAAGTGAGCGGGCAGCCAGGCGAGGCTCCACTGCCGCTTGCGCTTACGCGCAGCCTGGATGGTGGCGATATCATCTTGGCGATCCCGCCCAAGCTCCTCATCGAAGGGATAATCCACCAGGATCAAGCCCTCAGCTTTTTTGGGCGCAAACTCATTGAGCTGCCCCCCGTAGCTGAGACGCCGCACATTGACAAATCGCAGGTGGATCTTACGCTTGCTCCCTCGCCAATTGAGGCTGAGGCTGCGCTCATTGAGCCTCTCCAGCTTGAGCCCCAGCTCTCCATCGATGAGGCGGCGACAGTAGGCGAAGCGATCCGCATGGCTGAGTTGAGCCTGCGCGCTGGCGACCACCGGCTCGATGTTCAGCCGCTCGGTCCTGATGGCGATCTGAGGATCGCGCTCATCTCCACTCAACTGCACCTGCGCATCATTGCTGGCCAGGAGGCGAAAGAGCTTAGAGATCCGGCTGAGGCCCAAGCGCTCATTCATCATGCGGATATCGCTCTGATTGAGGCGCAGCAGGGTGCTGGCCTTCACGCGGCTCGCTAGAGAGGCGCCGTCGGGAAAATAGGGCCGCTCTGAGAGCTGACAGAGCAGCACGCTCTTGACCAGCTGATGAAGCTCATCAGGCCGAGGGCGGCTCTCAGAGCGAGCGGCCTCATCGATCTGACCTTTGAGGCGCTCATAGGCATCATAGGCTAGGGCGAAGCGCTCAGCGATGGGAGAGCGCCTGCGATTTTGAACCCCATCGATCTGAGACTTGGTGAAGAGGATCTCATAGAGAGAGCCCAGGGGGATAAACTGCCCAACTTTTAACTCTCGATAGCGCCTCAACAGGCTATAGAGAGCGGCCATCGCTGTACGAGAGCGAGAGAGCGCCTGGGTCAGATCAACGAGGACGCGCAGCAGGGCGGGGTGAAAGGGATAGAGCCGCCGCATCAGACCAGGCTCAAGCTCTCCTGAGAGCAGCTTAAGCGCCTTCTCCTGCTTCTTAAACGCACGATCTACCGCCGCATTATATGCCTCGCGCCGCTCTGCGCGGGGCCGCAGGACTCGGCGAGCCGCCACCTCAAAGAGATCCTGATCTTCCAGATCGAGGGGGGGCGAGAAGCGATCGGAGATAAAGCCAAGCTGCTGATGAAAGCCTTGCTCTGAGAGATCATCAGGGCAGGTCTCCCGGATATCGTGCTGCACTGCCACGGCGACAAAGAAGGGGATGGGTCGGGAGAGCTTAGCGTCATGGTCAACCAGGGCTGAGAGGGCGTTGATCTGCTCGACATACTCTTGACGAGCTTTCCCTCGGATCCAGATGATCAGCTCATCCACCAGCCAGACGACCGCTCGATAACCTCGCTCCTCAGCGTCTTGGCTGATGCGATGGAAACCCTCCTCGGGATCTACCCAGAAGTCTTGCGCTCGAAAGCTACGAGTCCCATGATCTCGCCAACTGGCCAAGCGGGCGGCCAGACTGAGCTGCTTCTTAAGATCCCCTCGCCGACCGCGCTCATAAAATCTACGGGTGGGGATCGCTCGATCGGCGATGAGCTGATCAAGGAGTTCATCCATCCCCCCCATACGCTCAGCGTCCCCTTCGATAAGCTGAAAGATCTGCTCTTGATCGGTAAAGCTGGGCTTCGCCTCGCCCTTGGGCAGGGCATCTAGATAGGCTTCATAGAGCCCCTGCACCAAGCTGCGCTTACCCATCATGTTTAGGCGCACTACCAGGTAGCGGCCTTCATCGATCCAGGGCTGTGCTTGGCGCAGCTCTCCGAGAGCGGGATCTCCCAGGCGATACAGCTCCTCATTCTGCTCAAACATCTTACCCAGGACTGCCATCAGATGGGACTTACCTGAGCCAAAGGTGCCATAGATATAGCGCCCCATGTCGAGGCCCTGAGCGAAGCGCTGCCCTACCGCTTCAAGGAGAGCGTTCACCCGCGTCTGCACCGCCGGAGCCATAACAAACTGAGCCATATCCTGGCGCTGGCGCTCTGGATCACGGTTATCTAGGCGGGTGATAAACTGATCGAGATCCGTGATGGCTGGGATCTCCAAGGCGTCATGGATTCTCATCGACCCTTCCTACCGAAGCCTCTTTATACAGCAGGATGCCCCCTTGAGGCTTGAACATCTAGGGCCTTCTTTGAGCTGCTCTTCTGGCTCCAGGAGTTGGAGTCTTTGCAGTGCCTCTCTCAAATAGGCGAAGAAGCACTCTTTGGCTGAGGTCCTTAGGGCTCTCGGCGCCTCAGGAAGGCCAAGAGGGGCAGGAAGAGGAGGAGGCTGAAGGGATGCCCCCCGCCCAAGCTGGAGCAGCCGCTGGCCTCATCGCTCTCTCCGTCGGGCTCTTGAGCAGAGACCCCGGCGTCCACACCTCCGGACAGATCAGGGGCCTCAGAGTGCCCAGCGTCTGGGGTGTAGTCAGGATCTAGGGGGATCTCTCCGGTGGCGTCACCGCTGAAGGCTTCGCGGAGGTCATCCCCCAAGGTCTCCCGATTGTTCCCTGCCTCCTCAGGATCGCCGCCTCCTTGAGGGGGAGGCCTCGCCTCAACATCCACGGCCACATCATCTACAGCCACCGCCACATCCTCTGCCTGCTCCTCACAAGCTTCATAGAGATCATCACAGCTCCCATCTTCATGAGCCTCGACGCAGCTCAGCAGCTCTAGGAAGGGGGCCTCAGCCTCCTCATGGAGGAGCATATAGCTACAGAAATCAACACACTCCTCCATCTCATCCTCATGCTCATGCTCCTCCTCTTCATACTCATCATCATCATCCTTCTGAGCCCCCGCGTTCTCTCCCCCAGCCTGAGCGGAGGCGCTGTCTTCCCCTACCCCCCCGCTCTCTCCCTCAGAGTCGCTCTCAGAGCAGCTCATCATCACCGAGCAGAAGCCATCACAGGCCGGGTTGGGCTCTACATCGCTGGGATCAAAGAGGCACCAGCCCCGCTCCCAGCTGCACTGCCCCCCCATCCCTGCAGAGTCGCCGGGCATAGCCGGTCCATAGTGATCCATCTCACAGCGCTCAAATTCGCCGCAGTCGGCGTCGCTGGTGCAGGTCCCCTCCACGGGCTCGCAGTAGCAACCCAGGCAGACATCGCCCTGGGGACAATCAGAGTCCGCATGGCAGAAGCCCTGATCCATGGGAACACAGCCACCCCAGACGCAGATCTCCCCTTCAGCGCAGGCGCTGTCATCTTGGCATTCATAGTTCTCCTCGAAGAGACAGAGACCCTCAACGCACTCCATATCAGGAGGGCACTCTGAATCCTCTCGGCAGCCCATGGGCTCCCCATGAAAGCTGCAGAAGCCATCCTCACAGAAGGCACCCACGGGACAATCATCGTCAGCCTCACAGACCTCTATCTCTTCCCCGCTGAAGAAGCAGAGACCCTCCACACAGATCTCCCCCTCATCGCAGTCGCTGTCTGCGACGCAGTCATCGGGAGTCTCTATGCCGGTGCCAACGCAGATCCCCTCCATACACTGGCTGTCTTCGGGGCAGTCGCTGTCTGCGATGCAGTCATCGGGGGTCTCTATGCCGGTGCCGACACAGATTCCCTCCATACACTGGCTGCCTTCGGGGCAGTCGCTGTCTTGGGCGCAGGCTGACTGGGCCTGGGCGGCGGCAGGTAAGAGGAGCGCGAGGCTCAAGAGAAGACGCATCTGGATCCCTCCGGTAGGACGCTTGGACGTTAAACTTGGGGATTATGGCGTCCAGGCTGAGAGAAACTCAAACCTCAGGCTCCTTGGAGCCATCGCATCTCAGGCACCCAGGCCGTATTCAAACGGTAGATGGGTTCACGCTCCAGGCCCTCTGGCGAGGCTTTGAGCTTCCTTATATTAGGTAGATCAGGGCAAGGGGGATATCGGTGACTTTGATATTAGCCTGAGCCAGAGCACCCTCTCCTCTTCGCTCCACGAGCGTTCATGTGTTGGATGAAAAAGAGGATAAGGGAGCGGTTGACCAACTCATCGATGTCCGTGCGATCAACTCGATTGGGTCTTCTGACACCTGAGCATTTTGAACAGTGGCCAGAGTTGCGAAAAATTTTGCTCGATTGGGTCTTCTGGCACCTGAGCATTTTGAACAGTGGCCAGAGTTGCGAAAAATTTTGCTCGATTGGGTCTTCTGGCACCTGAGCATTTTGAACAGTGGCCAGAGTTGCGAAAAATTTTGCTCGACGTGGGGAGGGAGGAGGTCTATTTTTTGATGCTAACAACTGAGAGATTTTGGAACATCAAGCGCACACATACTTTCTGGGGTCGCTTGAAATCCCTATCTCCAGAGAAGGCATTGGGGCAAGACCAGCGCGGGCTGTGGTCGCTTGAAGCAAGAAGAGGAGGATTATGGTGGTCTGGCGAGTCTTTGATCCCTCCTCTGTGACCTTTGATTCCTCAAGTGTTGGTTTGAGATCCTACATCCTGGGAAGCTGAGCCGCTCTACGAGGCCCTGAGCATCGAGGCGCCAGACCTATAGAGCTGCTTGAGGAGGGGGCGCTCATTCCGGAGGCCATCTCGCTCCTGAAGCGGGAGGGAGGAGGGCCTGAGGCAGAAGGGAGGTGGGATGGATCCTGAAGGGCTTATGGCGTTGATCGAGATTTTAGAGGAGGGACTCTCAGGGTGAACATCCCCAGCGCCGACTTCATCTGGGTGCGCCTTGAACTGGAGTCTCCCATCCGGCTGCCGGTCTATCCTGGCTCAGAGCTGAGGGGGATTCTCAAACAGGGCTTACAGCGCCTGGGCTTCTGGCCTGCCCAGGAGCACCTCCCTGCCCCCTTCACCATCAGCGCTCCCCGCTGGCCTGGGGCGGGCTGGGTGGAGCTGCCCAGCCACCTGGAGTTTGGGATCCGCTTCTTCCCAGGGCTTGATGATGCCCTGGACTTCCTGACCTTGGCCCTTGAGCAGATCGGAGAGCATCGCTGGCTGGGGCGAGGGCGCCGCAGCCGCTTTAGGGCGAAGCTGAAGCAACTCAAGGGCCCCGAAGAGCTAGCGGAGGAATTGGGGGCGCGGGCGCAAGCCCTGAGGGGGCAGAGGCTGCGGCTCAGGACCCAGAGCCCTGTGGCCCTGCGTCGAGGCCGCAAGGGGCTGGCGGGCCCTGAGGCGGGCGCTCAGCTCCTCAAGAGCGTCAATGATCGCTGTGAGAAGCTGCTCAAGCAGTATCAGCGTCCGCTCTCTGTCGCTTTATCAGAGGGCGCAGGGGGGGATCTCTCCATCAGCGCGCATCAAGTCTACTGGTCCCAGCTTCCTCGCCGAGGGAGGGGGGGCTCTCGTCATCCGTTGAGCGGTTGGGAGGGCTGGGTCGAGTATGATCCCCCTTCAGAGGCTCAGCTGAACACTTTGATCATCGGAGAGGCCCTGGGCGCAGGGCGCTGGACCCCATATGGATTGGGGCAATATCGACTGGAGAGAAGATGAGCAAGATCATCATCGCCACTGTAGGGATATCTGCTGTCACCAAGGGTCGGAGAGTCGCCTGGAGGGATTTCACCTCCAGGCGCTCGCAGAACCGTACGTGAGCCTCTCAACTCATACGGCTCCCATCATCCAGCCGAAGGCCTGATCCCCAACAACCTCCAGTGCGCAAAGAGCCCCGGCTAACTCCACCATTGCGGAGACGCACCCTCTCTCATATCAACGAGGCTCTACGACTCCATGCAGGCTCTAACAAAGAGCAAGCTGAGTATGACATGAGGCACTGGAGCAGAGTTCTCTTGGAGGATCCCAAAGGGGCCCGTAAAGTAAGGCAGGCTCTTAAATATCGTGCAGAAAAAGCCAAGGGCAGCAAGAAGGCTGCGATCCTCAAGGAGTTCAACTATGTGAACAGATATCTGGACAAGATGAACTATGCAGAGTTGAGAAGGAGAGGACGAGCGGTAGGCAGTGGTTTACAGGAGGCGGCTTGTAAGACTCTCGTCTCTCAGCGCATGAAATGCTCAGGTATGTCTTGGCGGTACTCAGGGGGCAAGCAGTCCTGTTGCTGCGCTCCCTAATGCAGTCGAGTCGTTTGGATATCGCTTGGGGAGTCCTTGCTCCTTCTTTCCGCTCGGAGTTTCAGATCGATGAAGATAGAGGCCGTCTCAAGTCCATGAGGTTGGCTGTCTAGCTATCTACGCCATTGCGGAGATGCACCCATTTGATCTTAATATGGATGGCGATTCCGATGATATCGTATTTGAATATGAAGACCAGGATTTCGATCATGATGACATGGCAAATATCAATGATCATTATGAAATAGATCGTGTATTAATCTTGAGCGATGAATCTACTTTTATAGAGGAAAGAGCTCACATATCAAATGGTTCAATGGGTTATTATTCTCCAGAATTTGAGAATTTAGCACATTGTCCATATAGAGACCCAGAAGATTCGACACTATACGATAGATATCGTTGCCATGAATCAGAAGTCCATGCTTTTTGTAAGTCCGCATATTTATTTCAAGACTTTGACATAGATCATATTGTATTACAAGACTGGTCATCACCAGGGTTACAACATAAAACAATAGGAAAAGGAGATGATTAATGAATTTAAATAAAGGTGATATTGTAGTAAATATGTGTTTAATACTCTTATTGGTTAGTAGTGCGTTCGCTAAGAACAGAAGATTTCCTAGATCTACAACAGACAGGTCTGTAATGCTTGCCTACAGGGCAAAGCATATGGTTCTAGGCTATGATAAACTTGATGTAGTTGGTGAAGTAACTTTTGCTAAATTTTTATACTTAAAATTTGCTTTGAGAAATACTTTTTCAGGTGAAGTCCGCGGATACCATGAATTTAGTCGCTCTAATCTGACAAATCCCGTCAATAAATCACTAAATGAACTATTGATTTTGATCAATCAAAATCATTTACTAAGTATGAAATCCATAATGAGTTATATTTCAGAGAATGGTTATTATGGAATAATATCATATTCAACAATGACTTATAACAATCAGCATGATCCTATGAAATTATATTCGATAATAAAAGAAGGTTTCAAGATAAATGAGATTAATATTTCAAACCTTAAAATTTTTAGCATAATTACAGCCGAAATAGAATTGGAACCAATGAGTTTTTTTCAGAAATCTGAATTTTTATTCGATTTGATCAGATCAAATCGCCATATAATAATGAAAAAATATGCTCAAACAGAATTAATTAGGATGTCCCACTCTAATAAGGCAATATTAGACCTGATTTACAGTAAAATAGAATCATTGAATAATGATAAAGCGATCATAGAGTCTAAAGGCAAAAAACGTTTGTATATTGCACTAATTGAAGTTTTATTTAACCAAAAATACAGTAAAATTTTAAATTTAGATTTTCAACCTGAAAAATTCATGAATATGAATATTCTATTTGGAAGGATTAAGGAAATAAAAGCATCTAAAAAAATATCTTTATTATACCCCAAAAGAGTCTTTTATTATGATAAAGATTATCTGTTTTTTGAAGCAGCAAATGAAATTGTATTTGAAGAAGAAGATCGTAGGCTATTTGAAAGGTCACGGAGGTATCATAGACGATGATGTTATATTCTAAGAAATAAAATAGGCTAAACATGTATCTAATTTGGTGGTCATGAAGATGCAGTGGTTTCAAAGCTGAATTAAATTCAATGCTTTTGGCCAACTACTGGTCTGTATGTAATAGGTTTACTCAATCTGAAATTTCAGATTGGAACAAGCGGTTCTGATGAATTGCCCGAAGTGCGAGTCTAACAATATTGTAAAGAATGGCTCTATCCACAATGGCAAGCAAAAATACAAATGTGATCGTTGTGGGAGGCAATTTGTTGAAAATCCGAGCAACAGGTCTTTGACGAAAGATCAGACGGGTTTAATAGATAGGCTTCTACTTGAGAGAATCTTGCTTGCGGGGATATTCCGAGTTATTAAGGTTTCGAAAAGAACAATACAAACTTATGTAAACGATAAATTTGGTAGAATCCCCAGAAAATTCCACGTATTGCAGAAGTATGCGGGCAAAACAGTGATTGAGTGTGATAAAATGCGGTCGTTTGTTGGGGACAGGAAAAACAAGGTATGGATAAGGCTGACTATAGGCGTAAAAACCAGGAAAATCGTAGGGTTCAACGCAGGAAATCGCGGTGGGGATGGAGTAAGGGGACTATGGGAATCATTGCCACCAGTATACCGATAATGTGCTATCTGTTACACGAATTTCTGGGAGACATACGCCAAAGTTTTTCCATTCAAAAGAGATAGAGCTGCAAACAAGGGAAATGGATTGATAAATCATATTGAGATATTGAACTGTACGCTTCGGCAAAGGATATCGCGGTTTGTTCGTAAGACCTTGTCATTTTTAAAGAAACTTAAAAATTATATCGGCTCCATATGGAATTTCATTCATGATTATAACGCTAAACTGAGAAGAATCTAAAGATCACTACATCTTCATCACCATCGATTCATTCTAAGGTAGGAATGACAACTTATTTTGGCCCCACTTGATCCCGAATTTTGGCCCCACCTCCTGAGCGGTTTTCGCCGCCTTCATGACGACCGAATAAGGGCTTTCTGGCCCTCTTGCTTTGAGTCGAGCTTGAGGGGATGCCTTCGAGCTCTCTATCTCCTTTGATTTCTTCTCAACATCTCTTCGAGCCGTATCGACTTCTTCCCTGGGGTGCCCATCCACCATGGGAGAGGTAGGTCAAAAAGGGGCTTGGTGAAGGAGATGGGAGAGGTTGCC
>CAYLJJ010000038.1:0-53505 GCA_964384025.1 uncultured Nannocystaceae bacterium | reverse complement strand
TCTCCTGCTGAACTTGATGGTGTAAAGAGCCCCTGCAAAGAGCAGGGCTCGGCTCAGAGAGATCTCAAAGGAAGTAGAGTTTTCTCTTTGGCCTCCAAGCTGAGTTTTTTACCTCAAGATCAGGACCACCCACCTATACTCAAACCACACACTCGGGGATCGCATCAGCAGGATCCTCGCAAAAGAGCAGGGCAACGAGGAGGCGCACAGACTTGAACCCAAACACAGAGCAGCGAAGCGCACCATCAAGCTCAAAGAGGGCAAGGATCTTATGAACCACCTGGAAAGCTTGAGCTACTCAAGGGTGATCTTTCGCCTTCAAGTTCAGCGACGCAGCCAGCTTCCTCCCTTCTTGGGTTCAACCCTGAGAGGGGCTCTGGGGCATGCGCTTCGGGATCTCGTTGGGGACCAACAGCGTGGACCGGAGGAGCGTCGCTGTCTCCAAGACACTTGCCCCTATCTTTACCTCTTTGGAGATCCTCAACTGGACGGGGCCAAGAGAGACTCTACGCGCCCCTATATCTTGCACCCTCCCGATCGCCGTGAGGATCCCTGGGAGCCTTCAAAGATCTTAGAGTTTGAGCTGATCCTCTTGGGGCGAGCCCAGCTCCATCTCCCCTGGCTGATCTGCGCAGTGCAGCGTATGGCAGTGCGGGGCTTGGGGCTTAGGCAAGCCCCCTTTAAACTCATCGAGATCTGCTCACCGCTTACAAGAGAGCTCCTCTGGACGCCAGGAGAGAGACCTGAGTTTGCTCCTGAAGAGGAGGGTGCATGGTTCCTCTCCCAATCCATCCCCGAGGAGATCTCAGTGAAGCTGCTGACCCCAGCGCGCCTGCCTCTCTCCGAGCTAAAAAGGGGGTTGAGTTTCAAAAGCTTCCTGGGTTGGGTCTATCGTCGTCTGATCCCTGTCTTAGAGATGCACTGTGACCAACCTGTAGCTCGCAGGCAGGAGGCGCTCTGGGAGGCTGCGTCGAAAGTTGAGCTGCTCGAGCAGAGCCTAGAGCCGGTGCAGGTGAAGCGCTACAGCAATCGAGGTCAGGCGGCCCAATACTACAACTGTCGCCTGGGCCATCTGCGCTTCAAAGGAGAGGGGCTCTCCTACTTTGGCCCTCTACTGCGTGCTGGAGAGCTGCTTCATATTGGGCGCTCTACGGTGATGGGCCTGGGGCGCTACCAGATCGAATTTTGAGAGCAGGGCTCTCTCAGCCGAAGATCCTCACCACCCGATGAGAAGAGAGCACTCGACAAGATCCTTGAGCATGGACCTGTTTACTTTCCAAGTTTCCTCCCGATCGCGAGCTGATGTCCCGCCAACCCCAACACCCTTAACAGAGCTTGGCTGGGGATCTCCCAGAGAAAATAGAGCCCAAAGAGCAGCAGAAAGAGCGCGACATCGAAGGGTGTTCGCCAAGAGGGGGGTGTACCGTAGGGGGGCACGCGAAAGAGCCGCCCCAGGGCGATGCCCAGGCTGGCGATCCCCTCCAGGGGATAGAACATCGTCTGTTGATGCAGCACCTTCAGGCCCGCCGCCTCCATACACGCCCGCAGGCTCTTAAGATCAAAGTGAAAGAGATGCTGAGGGACCAGGAGAGGGAGCCAGCTGCCCCTGAAGATACGTCGCCAGAATCCCCCATAGTTGGGCACCTCTACCACGCAGAGCCCACCCCCTTTGAGAAGCTTCGACGCCTCTTTAAGCGCGGCAACCGGCTCAGGGTGGTGCTCTAGAGACTCCATAAAGCTGACCACCGTAAAAGACTCGGAAGCGAAGCCCGCCGCCGCCAGCTCTCCTTGCCGATAGTCACAAAGCTCAGGGTCAACCGCTTGCTGAATGCTGCCCGCATCCAGATCGACGCCGCTGATAGCGCAGCCGCTCTGCTCACGAGCAGCCCTGAGGAAACCTCCGTAGCTACAGCCCACATCCAGGAGGTGGTCTTCAGGGCTGAGGCGCTGAACTTTAGCCAAGACAGAGAGGCGATAGCGGGAGATCAGGCGGCCCAACCAGGAGTCGGTTTGAAAGCGCTTGATCCCCTCCCCCGCCTCCCCCTCCCCTGAGTAGCTCTCTTCATAGTAAAATCCCAGAGCTTCAGGCGTAGGCCGAGGGCGGGTGGCGACCAAGCCGCAGCCTGTACAGCGCTGGAGCTGAAACTCTCCTGGCTTACGCCAAACCCAATCACGGAGACCGGTTAAGCTGGTCTTCCAGACGCTGTCCGCTCCACAGAGGGGGCAGTCGGGACTCTCTAGGGGGATACTCATGGAGGAGAAGATACAGGCTCTGTTCATTGAGAGGGAGAGATGATCCTCTTCGCTTGGTTTCTGATCCTGCTTTGGGGGCTGATCTTGCTGCGCTCAGCCCATATCAACCTACGCCGTATGCCCAGCCCCAGCAGCTTTGTTCCTCCCTACCAGCTCTGGCTCACCAAAGGAGGAGAGGCTCCTCAACTCAATCCCCCCCCTGAGCGCTGTCGGCGAGGCCCTGAGGGGCCCGATCCAGAAGGGCCTCAGCGGGTCCTGGCGCTGGGAGAAGGCTTGAGCTTGGACCCCCAACTCCCTGGGCGCCTCGCGGCCTGTGGCGCGGACTTTATCTCGCTCTTCCCGCTCCCCAAAGGCGATCCTCTGGCTTTGGCCCGAGAGCGCTTCTGGCGCGACTTTGCGGGGGCTGAAGCGGTCAATGATCTGTTGCGCCCTCAGGGCTTCGCGGATCCTCGCTGTGTCTGGTTTCGTCAGGGGGATCTTGAGCTACCAGGGCCAGGAAAAGAGCCCCTCCTGAGAATGGCGCGCGCCCGCAAAGCGCACTGCCTCTCGGTGGACCTACGAGATGGGCGTGACGCTGAGGGTCGCGCCTGCCTCTCCGCTCCAGCTTGGTCTAGAGCAGCCTGGACGGCTCAGTTTGGAGATCTCCTGGGACCTGATCTCATCCTCCGAGCCTTGGTCCGTCTGCTGCCTCCTCTGCTCAACTGGGGGGCGCTGTCGCTGCTCCTCTTCTCCGAGCTGCGCGCCCAAGGGCTTCTGGTCTTGGGGCTGGGTTTTGCGGCTCGTCTGATGACCGCAGTCAGGGATGGCTTTGGTCTTAAACAGCTGCCTCTCTCATGGTTCCTGGATCCTCTACCCGGCTTCGCTCCTCTCCCGACCGTTAAGCCTCCTCCCTTCCCTGAAGCCCCCAATCCTCCTCCCCGGATGACAGCCTCCAAAGAGGTGAAAGGGGGAGCTTGGTTAGAGGCTGCTGCGGTCCCCTATCTGGCTCGTCGTCTGGGTGGAGGCGCCCCTGTGATGGAGCAGCTCTATCGCGGTGAGCCTGTGGGGCGAAACATCCTTGGGCGGCTGATCGACGCCTGGGTTCAGAGCGGCCCTGCGGCGCGCTCTCTGCGCTTTCGTTACTGGCTCACGGTGGAGTGGGGGCGCTCTCAGGCTCCTGAGCGCCTCCTCTCGCTCCCTTGTGGAGGGGGCTACGACGCGGCGGGGATCGCCGCATCAGAGAGCTGCTTGGTGGATCCAGACGCCGCCGCGCTGAGCCTCGCCAGGGCTCGGATGCCTCAAGCAAGGTTGATTAAGGGTGACCTGGCACATCTGCCCCCTGGTCCCTTTGATCTGATCCTCTTTATCGGCTTGGCGGAGTATCTGGATGAAGCTGAGCTGCTGAAGCATCTCCTCGCTTTACGGGCTCGCCTTCACCCTGAGGGGCTCCTCATCTGTAGCACCACAGCGGAGCACTCAGAGCGTTCAGGGATGAGCAAACATCTAGGTTGGGAGATCCGCGTAAGGAGCGCTGAAGCGATGGCCTCAGCCCTAGATGCGGCGGGCTATCAACTGCAACTGCGCCGAGGGGATCCCTTTCAAATCCAATGGCTGTTTCAGGCTCGCCCACGCCCCACCGCTGCGAACAAACTTCAATAGAGAGATCTTAGGAGCCTTTTTCAGGAGCAGGGCTTAGCGAGGTTTCTCAGGGCATAAGCCGCTGTACCCGAAGCTCATAGCTCCCAACCTGTTCGAAGATCTGAGCGATGAGCAAGTAGAGCTGCGCTCCAGCCTCTAACTCCAGCTCGATTCGGCTGGCCGTCTCTGCCCCGCTGTCATCATCACAGGCCAAGAGACTCTCAGGATCCCCCAGAGCGCAGTAGCGCCGCAGCTCCATCAAAGTGTCGATCCTCTCAGCGAGATGATGGGTCTCGAAGAGGTAGCGCCCCTCCTCCTCAGGCTGAAAGCTATAGATATGGGTTGGGCCCTCACCATAGCGGCAGAGGCGGAGGGCGAGCTCTTCTCCCTCAAAGCTCCCCTCCCCAGACCAGCGCCCCTGCTCATCCAAGTTAATGAGCGTTATGGGCCACTCAGGGGGGCACCCTGGCTCTGGGATCCTACAGCGAGGAGCTGTCTCATCTGCTGAGAAGCAGGCTAAGCCCTCAGCACAAGGGCGCTGAAGATCTTCAGGATTGCAGAAGGCCCCTTCGGAGAGCGGCTCAATAAGTAGACAGTAGAACTCGCTGAAGCCTGAGCCCAGAGGAGCGCAGATGAAACCTAGATCACAGAGAAGCACCCCGCCAGGTTCTGGATCACAGGGAGCTCCCTCCTCTCCCAACTGGAAAGGCTGACAACTCCCCAGGTTAGATTCCTCGCCTCGGACGCAGATGAGGTTCTCGGCACAGGGGCCCAACTCTCCTTGAAGATCACAGGGCTCTCCCTCAACCCGCTCCCGTACTCCCTGGCAGGAGAAGCCCTCGAAGGGGTTGCCAAAGCAGCTCAGGCCCTCTTCGCAGGGACCCAAGCGCCCCTCAGGATCGCAGAGTTCTCCTTCAAGCTGCTCACGCTGCTCCATACAGCGGTAGTCTTCCTGAAAGCCAAAGCAGACAAGGCCCTCTTCACAGGCAGCGATCCCTTCATCGCAGGAAGCGCCTAGAGGTACCACCCGAGGCTGCCCCATCTCTAGAGCGAAGGCGCCTCCCTCAGCTCCAAAGCTGTCCACCACCAGGGTGATCTCTTCCTGTGCCTCAAGCTCCAAGAGGAGCAGGCTGGAGAAGCGGGTTACTGTCTCTCCCTGGCGGGCGTCATCATTACAAGCCAACTCCACTTCAGGAGCCTCTTCACAGCGCTCCAGAGCATAGAGCACCGTGTCCGCCAGGGTCTCAGGGGAGCCGGTCGTAAAATACCAGGAGCCTGCAAAGGGTGCCTGGATCCAGAAGAGGCGCTCAGGGCCTCGTCCACCACAGGAACCCACAAGCCTAGAAGATCCCTCCAAATGCCCCTCATAGATCCAGGAGCTTGACCCCAAGCTCAGAGCCTCAGCCATAAAGTCCAAGGCTTCGGGGCAACCAGAAGCTTGCGCATCTCGAGGGGGATCTTGATCTGGTGGGGACGCTGCATCCAATTCAGGGGGAGATAGATCGGGCTTTAGCCCCCCCTCATCAAGCCCAGATCCCAAATCGGGAGAAAGCTCCTCACTAAAACCCTCATCTTCAAGATCGGGATCAAGGCTGGGTCCTTCAACCTCCTCAATGCAGGCCAATGAAAGGCTCAAGAGAACAGATAGACTCAGGCGCATCTCCCCCTCCTTTATGTTTGTGCAGCATAGAACAAAGGGTCTGCTCTCTGCTGAGGAGAATCAGGCGTACTCTCTGTACAGCCTCAAAGAGAGATCTTGGGGATCCCCTCTGGATCTGAGAGTAGACTGCTAAAGAACTCATTGAGATCTGCGATGGCTGCCTGAGTAGAGAAGGCCACGGCGTGGCCATCTCCCTCATCGGGGAGATACTGTTTTAGGATCTGAGTCCAGCGACCGCTGGAGTGCTGTATGTTCCCCTGCACCTCTGTAGCCTCAAGGAGAGGCACCGATTCCAGAAGCTCTGAGCCCTGCCCGAGCTGCTCCAGACGGGCGGCTATAGCGAGGGCGCTGCGTGTCTTTAGGGGAGTAATCCCATCACCCGCCCCATCCAGTATAAAGAGATGCTTCCCTGAGAAACCCTCTTGAGGGTTGCGGAGAAAGCGCGCAAAGTTGAGCGGGTCTCTGGAGTCTAAGTGGTTCTGCATCAAGTGAAGCCCAGGGTGCATCCCGTTCAACTCTGAGTCCGCTAAGGCGCTCTGGCTCAGAGAAGCGAGATTGACAGGGGCTTGGCTAAATTGAAGCTGGTCAACGATCCCACCACCAACACCGGTGAGGACCACAGCGCGGATGAGATCATCTTGAGCGAGGAAGAGGATCCCAGCCTCTCCCCCTCGTCCCTGTCCAAAGAAGGCCAGCTGTTCTGGGTTAAACCCTTGCCGCCCTCCATCACCTTTAACTTGGAGTTGGCTAAAGAGGCGGGTGAGGATCGCCATATCAGCTACATCCTGGAGGGGTTGATCTCGGTAGCGCTGAGGTTGGCTGGGATCCTCAAGGGCTGCGGCGATCTCCTCTGGGCTCCCTGAGCCCTCGCGATGTCCTACTCGATCCCAGCTCATCACCGCCCAGCCCAGGCGAGCCAAGCGGGTCGCGAGGCCATTACGGACAAAGCTACGGAAGTGCCCTCCAGTGTCGTGCGCAAAGAGCAGCAGGGGCCAGCCCCCCTGAGGCGCCGCTCCCCGAGGGAGAGTTACCGCCGCGCAGAATGGCTGACGGCTCTGCTGTTGAGGGCGCCCCTCTTTAAAGAACATGCTGCCTCCACGCAGGAAATGTGCGCCCCTCAGGCGAAGGTGGATCTCACTGTAGAGTTCGTTGACCTCCCCACAGGTTCGCGCGCCTCCCTCCTCGCAGGGAGAGTCACTGCCTCCATCACAGAGCACCTCCTCCATGACCACCGGAGGGTTCTCACTGAGGGCGGCGCTGTACACTGCGCTGAGGTGTTGAAGAGGGTCCCCCACGGTGAAGACTGTTCCACCGATGAGATCATCAGGGCCGATGCCCTCTTCAGCCTGAATCCACTCCCGCAGCGGAGCATAGCGCTGCCAAGCGGCCCTGAGCGCAGGGTGCTCTTGGGGCTCCTCAGCCAACATCGCGCGAAAGTCCTCTCCAGCTTCTAAGAGCTGCCCTTTGTCATCTTTGATCCCTTTGAGGAAATAGACCGCATAGCTGTGCCCACTCTCAAGGGGTGATCCCTCGCTGGGGCGAATGCCCAACCAGTTGTGGCAGATGTAGCGGGCGCGATCTGTAGTGGCGAAGAAGCGCGAGCGCGGACGGCGCCCCAGAGCGTCGCTCCCTGGGGTGACATCTACAAAGACAAAGCTGGGATCATCTCCACCAAAGCGCAGGGTTTCAAAGTCCAAGGGGCCGCTAAAACGGAAGAGGATCGCGCTGTTGGGGCTGAAACCCTGCTCCTCTTCGCTCAAGGCGGAGAGGTATCGAGAGATGATCTCTCCAGGCTCCCTCTCCTGCACCAGCCCAGGGAAGCCTTGAAGATCTTGTAGCCCCCCTCGCAGTCGAATGTCATTGGGGTGGGGGAGCCGGTAAAAGTCCTCAAGGGCTGCTCCTCTGGGGATCTCAAAGAGGAGATGAGGGGCTCCCTCCATCCGTGCCGCTCCACAGCTCACTCCAGACCACTTGGGTAGATCTGTGCAGAGCCCCTCAACGCCGCAGATGAGCCCAAAGCGACACTGCTCTCCTCTCTCACAGGGCTCTCCCTGAGCTGCGGTCCCCTCTCCTCCTTGGACACAGCTGCCTGCGGCGTTGCAGATCAGCGGAGAGGCACAGCTGCCCTCTCCTCGACACTGATCCCCCTCCTCTCCAAAGCGCACCTCACCGCAGAGCTGCAAGCCGTCGCAGATGAGCCCTATCCGACAGTCTAGATCTTCGCTGCAAGCCTCCTGAGGGCCTGAGGTCCCTGGTTCTCCCAGCTTGCCGCAAACGCCCACATGGTTGCAGACCAAGGGAGAGGCGCAGTCTCGATCCTGGCCACAACCCTCTCCCAGCGTACCCAAAACCAGCTCATTATCCCGAATCGGGGAGCAGGAGAGGAGAAAACTCAGAGAAAATAGGATGCACCAGGAGATGCAGGTGGGCATAAGCGTGAACAAGGGATCCCCCGAGAGTCAAATCTTGGGTTGAATCTACAGTGTATGTTGACTTGGCTCCAAGGGCTGTCTCTAGCCCTGACGCAGGCGTTAGCTTTCTGACAGACTCAAAGCAGCGCTGAATCTCAATACTTCAAACAGAGAGGGTTGGTCTGAGCTTTGCTGAGAGCCGCCGCCAAGGAGGCCAGCATGTTTCATTTGGCTCAGGAGAGGGGAGATCCCATCCCTCAAACCCTCATCTTGGCGGAGGCTCTTCAAGAGATGGGGCACCACCAAGAGGCTGGGGCGGTCCTAGATGCCTTAGCGCAGATCTCACCGGC
The DNA here is from genome assembly GCA_964384025.1 of uncultured Nannocystaceae bacterium. Taxonomy (GTDB): domain Bacteria; phylum Myxococcota_A; class Bradymonadia; order UBA7976; family UBA1532; genus CAYLJJ01. The sequence continues at coordinate 45,214 of CAYLJJ010000038.1, read as the reverse complement.
TGACTCCGATCTGGCTCTGTTGAGGGCAGAGCGGGCCTGGGCGCGAGGAGACGCAGAGGCGGTCCTCAAGATCCTGATCCACCCCTGGGAAGCAGGGGCCGACTCTCCTTTGCTGCACTCCCGTCTGGCCTTGGCGACCTTGGCGCTGGGGCTTAACGCTGAGACAGAAGCCCTCACAGAGCCCCCCTGGCCCGATATTGAACGGGGCTTGATCCGCTGGATCTTAGAGCTTCAACAGAGCGCCTTGAAGCCTCTCCCTCTAGATAAGCTGCCTGGAGGTCGCCGCGCCCAGGCTTGGGAGCTGAGGAACCTCCTCCAGCTTCTCTCTGCCTGTGGTCGCGCGGATCTGCAAGCTTTGGTTTGGCAAGCCCCCTTGCCCTTTGACTTTCGAGCCCTGCTCAAGGCCCCAAGCCCCCAAGCTGAGCCTTCTCAGGGCCAGCCTCTCTCTCTGACTGAAGCGCGTCGCCTCTTTGAGGAAAGCTGGATAGGTCCTCATTCTGAGGAGGTCTTTGCCTGGGCTTGGACAGTTTCTAGGGAGATCGCGCCAGGAGAGCGTGCGCTGCTCCTCTGCCCCTGGCCGGGCCTTGAGGCGCTCTTTCAACATACAGACTGTGTGGTCCTGAGCCGCGATCTCCTGGCCCTAGCGGAGGCTCTGCCTCTGGGTCCTTGCCGTTTCCAGCATGTCATCTCAGCCTTCTGCCTGGAGGGCAGCGGAGCCGCTCAGGGGGTCTTCAAGGAGGCAAGACGTGTGCTTAAACATAAAGGGCAACTTCATCTCCTGAGCAGCCTCCCAAAAGAGCTGCTTGAGCCCTGGTTAGAGAAAGTTGGCTTCTTTAGAAAGGAGATCTGGGAGCGCAAACTCTCGCTCCTTCGCGCAGAGAAGGATCTGCGCTGAACCCGTAAAAAAAGGCCCATGATTTCATCATAGACCCTCTGCGCGCCCGACAGGATTTGAACCTGTGACCTACGGCTCCGGAGGCCGGCGCTCTATCCAGCTGAGCTACGGGCGCAAACAAAACATCGTGTATCTCAAATCTCAGAGTTCCACAAGACTCCAGCTCCTTTTTTCAGAAGCCCCAGCGCGCTTGCGAGAGGAGATCACCCATGCTATAAGGCGCGGCCTTTTTTTAAGAAACTCAGGAGAACAGTCGTGGCTCGACGTTGCGATATTTGCGGTAAGGGACGCCAGGTGGGTAACAAGGTCAGCCACTCCCACACCAAGACTAAGAGGGTTTGGCTGCCCAACTTGCACCGTGTTCGTGCGGTGGTTGAAGGAGAGCACCGTCGCTTGACCGTCTGTACTCGCTGCCTACGCAGCGGAAAAGTGGTCAAGCGCGCCGCCTGAGTTCTCTAGGTGTTTCGGTGAGCGATGGCGTCGATCTCTACCCGCGCCCCTTTGGGGAGTTGAGCAACCGCGACGGTCACTCGGGCGGGTGAAGGGCTGGGGATAAAGCGGGAATAGACCGCGTTGACCTCAGCAAAATCCTCCATATCCAGGAGATAGATACAGCACTTGAGGATGCCCTCAAAGCTGCTCCCCCCCGCTTGGAGAACCGCGCCTAAGTTCTGCATCACCTGCTCTGCCTGTTCAGCTGCGCTCTCTCCCTTTAACTCCCCTGTCTTGGAATCGAGGGCTATCTGACCGCTGAGGAAGAGCAGATCTCCAAAGCTCACGCCCTGACTGTAGGGGCCGATGGCCGCTGGAGCCTGAGAGCTGTTGATGATCTCCCGCTTCAACTTAGGGTGTCCCGAATCGAGCGGCGAGAGTGCCCAGAGGTTTTACGCGCGATCATGCGCTCAATCTTGGCGATACACTCATCGCTCGCCTTAGTTAAGTTGACGCTCTGAGCTGTGGCGTTGAACTCTCGTCCCGCGTTGAAGTGAACCGCGCAGCCATAGTTGTCCTTGCCTTCGTTGCTCAGGGTGACCCGCACAAACAGCTTCTGGCCAAGGCGAGCTTCTATTTTACTGAGCTTCTGCTCAATGCGGTCTTTGATCATCTCGGTCGCTGGCAGGTTCTTGGCTACAAGCTCGATGTTCATCCGCTACTCCTTGCGACCCTGAGGTCGCCCAGTTTGGGGGAAATCCCCCGGAAATCGAGCGCTCCACTAAAGATGGAGACGCCCGCCCAAACTCAAATCTAGGCGCAAAAGCGCCGTCTCCTCTGGGAGATCTGCTCCCCAGAGGTAAGCGTCTAACTGAAACTCCGCGAGGAATGAGAAAGCCTCACTCAAGCGGTAAGAGAGGGCGCTGTAGATCTCAGCGCCGTAGAGAGTCTCAGGTCGCAACATGCTGGCGAGGCCCATCCCCAAAGAGAGCGAGAGGGGCGCCAATTCTCGGAGAAGCCCCAGCCGAGGGGTGAGACCCACCCCTGGATCTTCCAGAGGAAAATGCCCACTGAGAGAGAGCTGTATCCCCCTCCTGGGATCAAAGATATAGGCTCCATCTAGATCCAGAGAGAGAGGGCTGCGGCGGCTCTGCTTTTGGGCATGGCTGTACCAAAGGAGCGCTCCAGAGGCCAACCGCGCGTCTACTTGGACCTGAAGATCTGCCTCAGCCTGTGCTGGTCTATGGATTGCAAAAATGAGGAGGAAGGGGAGGATCTGGGAGAGAAAAGAGGGCAGCATCAAATCTCCCAAGAGAGGGAGAGTTTATGGAGTTGGATCTCTTGAATTGTCCTCAAGTTTTGAAACCTCACCTTTTGACTTTAACGCTCCAAGTTCCCGACGACAAGGGCTTCTCTGCTCACTTTCAGGATTTTTATGACCCGATCTTCAGTCGGCTTGGGAGGCTAAGAGTTTTAGTAAGATTCGGCTTCCTCCTCTCTTTTCTTTGCTTTTTGGGCTGTGACTCCGGCTGCTTCCTCCACAGCGACTGTCCCTCTACTCAGCTCTGCCATATGGGGCGCTGCCTTTTTGAATGCGGAGAGGATGGAGGTTGCTCAGGCGCTACACGCTGCCAGCGCGGGATCTGCCTGCCCTGTGAAGATTGTCCAGGTGTTGATCGAGGAGCGAGTGAGTCGGGGCTCCTCGATCTTGGCCTCATCGACACTCAAACGAGAGAGGATTCAGGAGGTCTCGATGTGGAGCTTGATGGAGTGGCTCTGGATCTCCCAGAGGGCGGCTCTGAAGCAGCTCTAGATCTCAGCCTCGAAGATCTCAGTGACCTGGACCTGGACTCAACCCGAGATGTTGAGTTGGGTCTGGACTCAGCCCAAGATCAGAGTCATCTAGATCTAGACCTCTCCCTGGATATGGACGCGATCGGGAGGGAGGTTGAGCTTGGAGATGGGGCTCTGGAGCTGGAGCTGATCGATGAAGGGGAGCTGGATTCCAGGAGGGGAGATGTTGGAGCAGACGCCTCTTCAGAGATGTTGGCCTTTGAGGCCCTTGAGGGCCGCTATCTCATCTTTAGGACCCTCCTCCTGGCAGTGGGTGAGGAGCGCGCTGAAGAGGAGGAGATTCTCCGGGGCAGTCTAGAGCACCTTGCTGAAGGGCGCTTTGTGTTGGAGGAGCAAGATCTACGAGGTCAGCCGCTCCTTCGGGTAGAGGAGTTACAGTTCTTCCTCCCCGTTGAGCCTCGCTATCAATTTGAGCTGGAGTGGGAGGTAGAAGAGGGCTGCTTAGAGCGGCGTTTTCAACGTGGGGAAGTCCGCGCTGAGGGGCTGTGGGCTGAGGAGGATTGGAGCTATCTAGGCTGCCGAGAGGAGCTCTTTTTGCGCTTCCGGGTGGAGTGGCTTCCTCTATAAGCAGGGTAGGGCTTGGGGCTTGTTCAGAAGAGAGCCCCTTTAAACCTTGGAGCGTTGCCTGATCCATCGGGGATCTTCATTGATGCCCTCCAACTCAGCGACTGTCACCTGGGCGACTGTTGGAGTAGGTTTGTGAGATCCACCCAGCGGTAAAACCGCTCAAGAGATATGGAGAATCATGCGCCCATCGCTCTTTGCCCTCTCAAGCCTCCTGCTCCTGGCTCTCCCCGCCTGGAGCGACGCTCCTCCCAAGCTTCAACCCCAAGGGCAGCTCCTCCTCAATAAAGAAGCGCCCTGGTCCAATCGCAGCTTGCGCCCCAAAGCCTTAAAGGTGCTCAAGGAGGCGGGTCTGAACGCTCAAGATTGGCGCTGTAACAGTGGAGTCCTCTACGGCAAAGATCTCTGGGCTCAGTCTAAGGCCGCCTCTAGACGCATCGCCGCTGCTTGGGGCGTCGAACTGGATAAGGCCAAGCTGCGGGGCGCCGCGCGGATCGTGTTAGGGCACCTCGTACGCACCAACTTCCAAGCCTATCAGGGTGACAACTTGGGGGTGGTTCAGGTTAAGGGTTATAGCCAGAACGGTGCCCCCCTCCTCCTCTATCGCTCAGGGGTATTTGTAGACGCCGGAGAACTCAACTCCTGCCTCAGTGATCTGATCAACAAGGGGGGCCTTAAGCATGTGGTCAACCTCTATACCGGAGATTTTCCTCTGCATGACTTTATCCAGGCAGAGGAGACGCAGATCCTCAAGAGCGGGGGCAGCCACTACAACGCCATGAAGCATGTTGATCCTCAAAAACCCTCCTGGCGCGAGCTGGTTGGAGATGAGGCGCACTATGAGGAAAACAGAGCAGAGGCTCAGAGGCAGGTGGCTCAGCTGATCAAGGAGACCCTCCTACAGCCCGGCGGTGAGGCTCCTAAGGGCAACCTCCTGGTTCACTGCGGTGGAGGAATGCACCGCAGCGGTATGCTCGTGGGCATCATCCAGAAATGTATCAACGCTGAGCCGATGGAGGAGATTGAGGCGGACTATAAGTACCACACCCAGTACCTCTCCAAGGCGCGGCCCAATGGCTATGAGGAGATCAATGTTCGTTTTATCAAGGAGTTTGACTGTGGGCTGCTGAAGTGATTCAGCTGCTCAAGGCGCTCTGGACGATAGATTGAGCCTCCTCCTGAATCTGCTTGAGGTGCGCCCTGCCCTTAAAGCTTTCGCTGTAGATCTTATAGATCTCCTCTGTCCCTGAGGGCCGCGCGGCGAACCAGCCCTGCGCTGTGCTCACCTTCAAACCTCCGATGGCCGCGCCGTTCCCTGGAGCCCTGCTCAGCTTGGAGAGGATCGGATCTCCCGCCAGGGTCTCCGCCTTGACCTGCTCAGGAGAGAGGCTGCTGAGGAGCTTTTTCTCTCTTAAGCTCGCGGGTGCGCTTAGGCGCTCATAGACAGGCTCTCCAAAGATCTCCACCAACTCCTGATAGTGTGCTCCAGGATCTCGGCCTGTCTTAGCGGTGATCTCCGCCGCCAAGAGGTTGAGGAGCAGGCCATCCTTGTCTGTGGTCCAAACCCCTGCGTCTCGACGTAGGAAGGTTGCCCCAGCGCTCTCCTCTCCAGCGAAGCCGCAGGCGCCGCTGCTTAGGCCCTCTACAAACCACTTAAAGCCTACAGGGACCTCAGAGACCTCACGTTCCAGGCGCGCTGCGACCCGATCGATCATCCCGCTGCTCACCAAGCTCTTACCGATATGGCAGGAGCTGGGCCAGCCACCCCGACTTTTGAAGAGATAGTCGATGGCCACCGAGAGGTAATGGTTGGGGTTCATCAAGCCCACGCTGGGGGTGACGATGCCATGTCGATCAGAGTCCGCGTCATTGCCAAAGGCGATGTCATAGCGATCTTTGAGTTGAATCAGCCCCGCCATCGCATAGGGTGAGGAGCAGTCCATACGAATTTTTCCGTCCAGATCCAGGCTCATAAAGGCGAAGCGAGGATCTGGATAGGGGTTGACCACGTCGATATTAAGGCGGTAGCGCTCCGCCATCGGCGCCCAATAGCCCAGCGCCGCTCCTCCCATCGGATCCACCCCAATACGCAGCCCAGAGGCGGCGATCGCCTCCATATCGACGATCTCCGAGAGCGCCTCCAGGTAGGGATCGCGGAAGTCATAGAGCTTGAGATGTTTGGCTTTCAGAGCTTGGCTGAGAGGGAGGCGTAGGACCTTCTCTGGTCGAGAGAGCAGCTCATTGGCGCGGGTCTCGATGCGCTGGGTTAGGGCTGAGCCCGCAGGCCCTCCGTGGCTGGGGTTGTATTTAAAACCTCCATCCTCAGGGGGATTATGAGAAGGAGTGATCAGGATCCCATCAGCGAGCCCTCTACTGCGCCCTCGGTTCCAATCCAAGATGGCGAGGGAGAGCGCTGGGGTGGGCGTAAACTCTTCGCTCCAGCGAACCTCAACACCGTGAGCAGCCAAGACCTGTAGGGCGACTCGCTGAGCAGGCTCGGAGAGGGCATGAGTGTCCTTACCCAAGAAGAGAGGACCATCCACCCCCTCTTGGACGCGAATCTCACAGACCGCTTGGGTGATCGCCAGGATATGAGCCTCGTTAAAGTTCCTGCGCAGGGAGGAGCCGCGGTGCCCTGAGGTCCCAAAAAGCACTCTCTGGCTGGGATCCTCAAGATTGGGACTGTGACTAAAGAAATCAGAGATCAGGCGAGGAAGATCGACGAGAAGTTCAGGGGGCGCTGCTTGACCAGCTTGAGGATGCATTGAGTTCTCCGAGGGCTGAATTTTGGGGACGGTGGCAGCCCAATCCTGGATCTGTCAAGCTCCCCCTATGAACTTAGTTTTTAGACGCTGGCCTGCGCTGATTGGGATGGTGCACCTAGAGGCTCTTCCTGGAGCGCCCGGCTTTCAAGGTGATCTGAGCGTGGTGGTTCAGCGCGCTGTAGCTGACGCGAGAATCCTGGCTGAGACCGGCTTTGATGGGATCATGGTAGAGAACTTCCATGACACCCCTTTCTTTAAAGAGCGTCTACCCCCCATCAGCATCGCCGCGCTGACTCGCTGCGCTCTAGCGGTGCGTCAAGCTACAGGAGAGCTTCCTTTGGGGATCAACGTCCTGCGCAATGATGGAGAGGCCGCCTTGGGGATCGCCTGCGCGGTGGGCGCTCAGTTTATCCGAGTTAATGTCTTGGTGGGAGCGATGGTGACGGATCAGGGCCTCATCGAGGGCCGCGCCGCTGAGCTGCTGCGGCTGCGCGCTGCCTTGGGTGCTCCGATCAGCATCATGGCAGATCTGATGGTTAAGCATGCCCAGGCGATCAGCCCTCCAGATCTGCTTCAGCTCGCCCAAGACACCGCTTTTAGAGGGCACGCAGATGCCCTGATCCTCTCAGGCAGCGGTACAGGCCAGCCTACAGATCCAGCACAGCTCAAACAGCTTCAGGGCGTGATAGAGCGACCCCTCTTTATCGGCTCTGGGATCAACGCGGAGAACCTGAGTGCCTATCCAGGGGCAGGCTTTATCGTCGGGAGTGCGCTTAAGCGTGGAGAGAGAGTCAATAGAGAGGCTTGCCTTGAGATCAGAACAGCTACTCCAAAGGGTCCTTCTTAAACACCCCCGCGCTTCCAGAGACACCCATGCTTAGATCTACAAAGCCAATGCGCTCAAAGGTGGAGTATCTATCGTTGCAGTCTAAGTTCCCCAAGGCGCGGGCTGTAAACTGGGCATGAAGCCCCTCTCCCTCGCTGACAAACTCATACCAATAGAAGTGAGGATCATCGATGGAGAACTGCAGCTCCTGCCAAGTTTGCTTCTTCCAGATCCTGGAATTGGGAGGGCAACGGAACTTGGCTCCGTCACAGCAGGCGTTCTCCCCAGGGGTCTCCACTACCGTGTCGGGGAATTTAGGGATTCCGATGCCACCACCCCGATCAACCTCATCTCCTTGGTAGCTGGTGAGGGCGCCATCAAACATACGTCGGAGGTTCATCAGAGCCTCAGTGCTCTTACTCCTCTTGACCATTTTCCCGAAAACTGGAATCGCGATTGAAGCCAGAGTGCCGATAATGGCCACGACGATCATAAGCTCAAGCATGGTGAAACCGAGGTTTCTCTTCAAGATCTCTCCCTCTCTGGCTGTTCAGCTCGAATTTAACGGAAAGGTAAGTCTATACCAAGTGTACTTTTCCAAGAGACCAAGGGAGAGGTTGAGGAGATGCTGGCCTGGATGCTCTCTTGAAACATCTCGGCATGATCTAAAGATCTTTTCTGTTCCGCTCCAGCGCGAGTTGAGCCTGTCCAAGAGAGCTGAGAGGGAGAGCCCCCTATGAGTCAGAGAACTTTATGAATCGCGCCATTCCCCCCGCGCTGCTCCTCTCTTTGGGAGTTCATCTCCTCTTGGCTTGGAGTCTCAGAGCCCAGTTTCTAGAACCTCTACCCAAGACCAAAGCCCTTAACTCCACGAGGAGTCAGCGACTTCATATCCTCAGCGCTGCTGAAGTCGCGCGCCTGACTCAGAAAAAACGCCCTAAAGAGAGGGCGAAAGAGCCCAAAAAACCTGAGGAGAAGAAGAAAGGGCAAGTGGTTCAGATTCAACCTCCCAAACGAGAAGAGGTGCCTAAGGAGTCTCGCTTCCTCTCAGAATACAACTCCAAGGTGGAGCGAGAGCAGAGGAGCGTTCATCACGCTCTACCCAGCCCCAAGGTACTCAAGTCCAACCGTCGTCTGATCTCCCCTGGAGATGATGAGGCGGGGAAGCTCAAGAGAGAAAAGAAGCAAGCTAAGAAAACCAAGCGGAAGAGCTCAAGATCCAAGCGGAGCCGCAGCGCCTCAAAAGCTAAGGGAGCGGGCAAAAAAAAGAGCCCGAAGCGCTCACGCAAAGAGCAGAAAAAGATCAAGAAGGGAGAGGGCGTCTTTAGACGAGCTGAGCAACCTTCAAAGTCCGAAGGTCAGAGGGCTGAAGAGCAGGGGGGTCTCCCCGCCCCTAAGGATTATCGTTCGCTCCTCCCCAGCTTGGGCCCCAAGGCGATCCTGAAGCGGATCGGCTCGGTGGACCATGTGGAGGATGTAGATCGTGGGGAGGAGACCTTCCTGAACACCAAGCAATATAAGTATGCTTGGTTCTTTAACCGAGTGAAGGCAGGTGTAGTTCAACACTGGAACCCTCTTCAAGCGCATCGCAGCGTTGATCCCTACGGTCGGGTCTACGGAGTCCGAGACCGGATGACCGTAGTTGAAGTGACTCTAGACGCACGCGGCGCCCTAAAAGATATCTATCTTCAACGTGACAGCGGGACCACGCATCTAGATGATGAAGCGATTCGGGCCTTTAGAGCTGCACAGCCCTTCCCCAATCCCCCAGAGGGCCTAAAGGGAAGCGATGGCCTCATCCGCTTTAAGTTTGCCTTCTATCTGGAGATCAAAGGAGCAGGGCTGCGGCTCTTTAGGCTGCGTTAAGGCTGATATCAAGGCTCTCGAACCGCCTTGATATCAGCCAAGCAGGCATCATCAAAGCCGATGGAGCCGCTGCCGCTTTTGAGGAACTGCTCTCTAAGCATCTCCACCAGACGAGGCCCCTCATAGGCCCAGTACATCAGACACTCCTCGTTGTTGGAGTGCGCTCCACGCTCTTTATCCTGATGCTCGCTCTGCATCGAGATCCCGTTGTTGACCAAGCCGATTAAGTGTCCCAGCTCATGGAAGAGGATGGCGCGCTCAGCTTCCAGGCAGAGCGCCTGAATGATGGCGGCGCCCATGGGGCGGGGTGGCTGATGCTCACAGCTGCTCCCCAGTGTATTCTTAAAGAGAACCAAGTGCGCGCTGGACCAAGCCAAGCCCAGGACGCTGCCGGTCTCATCATCATCAGCAGAGTGACCATCCAGGAGCATGATATGGATCTTGATGGTGTCCTCAGGTGTCTCTAGATCAAAGTGCTCATCAGCCAAGCCCTGAAGCTCATCAAACTCCCAAGCATGCTCCTCTCCTTTGGAGGGGATCTCTCCATCTATCTGGACCTGGATTCCACCCGGCTTATCCAGCAACTCCTCAAGCCCCGATACCAGCAGCTCAGGGATCCCCTCTCGGAGGCTGAGCCCGGCCACCGCGTCGATCTCCAAGATCAGTCGGGGATAGGGGCTCGCGCGGATCAGCTTCTCAGGGCGGGAGGCTCCAGCCTCAAAGCCTTCAGCCCCTCCATCACAGGAGAGGATCGCGGATAGAAACAGAAAGGGGAGGAGCCTCATCGCTCAACCTCATACCAGAAGGGGGAGGTCCAGGCGCGCTCCTGGATCAGCTCCTGTTTTAGCCGCGCTTGGTTGGGATCTTCAGGGCTGGGCTCACAGCAGCCCTCATAGCCTACATATGCGCTGCCCTGAGGAAAGCTCCTGGTTGGGAGCTCCAATTGAGCACACTCCACCTGCTCCTTGACACAGAGCCAAGTGTTCCAACGACAGCTGGGGTTCTCTAAGATCCGCGCGTAATAATAAACATCCTGTCCAGGCTCAAACTCCTCATCTCGCCAAACCCCACAGAGGCGCTCAGGGCCTGCATCGGGGGGGACCTCACAGCCCTCATTGGGCTGTGGGAGTTGATGCGGCGCGCGCTCCTCCCCTGTGAGATGGATGATCTTCGCTCGGGGCAGCCCCGAAGGATCTACCCAGCCCTTGATGATCTGGATGCGATTAAGGGGGGTCCCCCAGCGCTCTCCACCTGGATCTTGATGAGCCCAGACCAGAAGGTTGGGTTTGGAGTCAGCCTGGGGAGGCCTTGGGAGGCTGCCCCCCATCGGGACTGCGGCAGGCGCCTGAAAGGCCCCATCTGTTCGCCCGATCTGTTCATCCAATAGAGCGCAGGCGCCCTCTGGAAAGGGTGTCCAACGGGCAAAGGCTCGCGTGGAGATACGGGGGCCGCTGGTGGCATAGCTGCTCTTCTGACGGAGAGCCTTAAAGATCTCCTCGCGGGTGTTTCGTGGAGCCCAGACACCGGTGAGCCCGCCCGGCTGAAAGGGGATCCCGTTCTGGTTCCACTCCGGCTCACAGCTCGGCTCTTGAGGATCACAAGACCAGGCTCCCAAGAGCAGCTCAGGGGTCGAATCCAAGACCCCTGCGTGACCTCGAAAGCGCTCCTCTAAGACATTGCCAGGGGTACCGTTGTGGCTGTCTGTAGCTCCGACAAAGCCCAGCTTATAGGGGTTGATGCCGTTGAGCAGAGGTCGCATCCGTAGGCCATCCACCAAGGCAGCGCGGATCGTGTCCAGGGTGTTGGTGCAGTCTGAAGGCTCGCTGGGCTCCTCTCCCAAGCCAACCGTCTCACAGATCTCTCGACACCCCTCTGGATCATCGACGGCGCCGGTGCAGATCGGCTTATAAAGCTCGAAGCCGCAGAATATATCCGCCTCCTCTCCACCCAGGAGGTCATAGCCCGGCAGACACTCAGACTGGCCTTTGTGCTGCACTACCTCCACAGCCACATCATTAAAAGCTTTCTTTGCGGCGTCTTCCATCGTGAGGCGCTCTCCCCCCCGCGCCAGCGGGAGGTCATCATCCTCGCTGGGACGAAACATCTTACCGTCGCTGAGGTTGGAGTTGTGGGGCAGGGTCAGGAAGTCACAGTGTCCCCCCTCCCGACAGACGCTCTCCAGAGCGTCAAAGAGCCCCCACTCATCCTCTACATCAAGCGAGGAGATGACCTCCTCCGGCAGCTCCTCTCCGATGAAGATCACATTCCTATGTATCATCGCTTCTCCCGGCTGAGCAGTGAACTCATAAGCAGCGAAGGCGCTAAACTCGCAGTCTTGGTTGTGGGCCTCGGCGGCCTCCTTGCTGCGCTCCCAGGCGCTGGAGGTGGGAAACGCCCCGGTCACTGGTCCCGAGCCAAAGGGGAGGCCGCCATTGAGCATCGCCTCGATGTTCTCACGAACATAGCTCCCCAGAGCATCACAGCTTCGACTCAGAATAGGGCCAGGCTCCTCTCCACAAGCAGTCGCAAAGATCCCCAAAAACTCCGCGTGATCGGTCACTGCGGTGAAATCCAAGGGGCGATCGATCGACTGCTCATAGGAGGAGCTTTGGGGATCATCTAGGGGGAATTTCGCCTGCCCCTCACCGCTGGCGAAGGCGAAGGCCTCATCGGGACCGTTGAGGCTGTTAAACCAATAAGCGTCCATGGAGTAGGTGGTGTGGACATGCAAATCGCCCCAGTAGACCTTAAGCAGCTGGGGATCGACCCCAGGGCAGGGGTTGGGAGCAGCATCTGGCTCAGGGCCGCTGTCTACCTCAGGGCCGCTGTCTATCTTAGAACCGCTGTCTACCTCAGGGCCGCTGTCGGGCTCTGAGACCTCAACAGCGCTGTCTAAGCTGGGGTCATCAGGCGCCGCACCCTCCTCTCCACCACAGCCCAAAACCAACAGCGCTAAGAGCCACAGCGGAGATCTTAAAGTAAGCATCCTCTCCCCTAAGAGAACAGCCCAAGGGCGCGCTCTAAACACCAAAAAGTAGCTGCAGCGCCCATTAATGTGATCGCGAGCCCCTCCAGTTGGGGTCGCAGCTTAGATAGATATCGACCAGAGAGCATCCAGGCCAAAGCGAGGAGAGCGATAAAGAGGAGCTGGCCCAACTCCACCCCCAGGTTAAAAAGGAGGAGAGCGATCGCTAAGGCTCCCTCAGGGAAGCCGATCTCGCTGAGGGCCCCCGCAAAGCCAAAGCCATGGAGGAGGCCAAAGAGGAAGGCCAGGAGGGCAGGATAGCGCAGGCTGAGACTCTCAGGGGCCTCCCATTTACGGGACAGCTCGACAGCCAACAGGAGGATACTCAAGGCGATGCTCAGCTCCACTGGAGCGCTGGAGAGGCGCATATACCCCAAGCTGGCGATCCCCAGGGTGAGGCTGTGAGCCAGGGTGAAGGCGGTCACCGTCCGCAGCAGGAGGGAGAGTTGGCGTGGGGGTTCTCCCTGGATGGACCTCCTGAGGCCTCGACGATGGACCAGGAGCAGCAGGCCCAATACAAAGAGCAGATGATCAAAGCCCTCCAGGATATGGATAACCCCTAAGCGGAGGTAGGCGAAGGGTGTTGGGCTGGCCTCTGCTTGGGGGAGCCTCAACTCTGGCTCCTCCGCAAACACCGCTCCAGCCCAAACCCCTTTAGGACGCTCATAGTTGACGATCAGCTCGCGCAGCCCCCCCCGGATGCCCTCAAAACGCAAAAGCGCCCCTGAGAGCCCTCCCTCGCTACACCGCAGACGCCAGTGGCTGATCAGCGCCTCTTTGAGCACCCCTTGATGTCGCGCTCCTAAGGCCCGGCAGTGCTCAGGGAAAAGAACCTTCAGGCCTGGGCTTCGCCCTGAGATAAGGGGCAGCTTGAGCTTCACCTCGATCTCCTCAGCTCCCCGCTCTTTAAGCGAGAGGTAAGCAGGGGCCATTTTATGAGCCCGGGCTGAGGTCAGGCTGATCAGGATCAAGCTGAGGCTAAGGAGGAACTGTGCCTTGGAGGTCACAGCCCCTCCACCCGATACTCTCGGCGTAGGGCCTCCAAGGCCTTCTCATTGGCCTGTCGTCGCTGATGTTTCTTATAGTCTCGGCTGACCCGCTTACGCAGCTCTGAGAGCTTAGCCAGTCGAGGAGGCTGTCGCGCCTCTATACGGATCAGATGAAGGCCAAAGCTGGATTTGAAAGGGTCCAGCCAGCGCCCCAGGGTCTCTGAAGCCACCAGGGCTCGGGCGAGCCCTCGACCAAAGATGGCGCTGATCTCCTGTTCGCTCTTCTCTTGAAAGCGACGACCGTTAAAGAAGGGATCTCCCAGGGCCTCTGGAGCCTCCCCTTGTTGGAGCCGCTTTAAGAGGGTGCTGCCCTTTTTCTCAAGCCGCTCCTTATGTTTACTGCGGCTGAGGAACACCTGCTCAAAGCTAAGCTTCAAGGGGCGCTGATAGCGCTCTGGATCCGCCTCCATCCAGCTCTTGAGCTGCTGATTGCTGGGAGGGGCTGGGGCCTCCAGATCCTCGATGAGGAAACGCATCTTCTGTACAAGGCGGCGGCGCACGATGATGTCATCTCGATCCAGGCCCAGCTTGAGGGCATGACGATAGAGCATCTCTTCATCGAGCCAAGCTTGAAGCCCCTCACGCTCCTCCTGAGCTGAGGGCAAACGACCTCTCTTCTGTTTAAACTCCGCCTGAACACGGGCGCGGACGCTGGGCTTAAGCTTGATCTGTCCCTGAGCCTCAGCGAGCGTTTTAGGCTCAGGGGCAGCGAGAAGGACGTCGATTCCAAAAGCGAGCGTGCCCAAGATCAGAAAGGGCAGCAGAGGTTCTCGGTGCCAAGCCCTCAAGAGATACATGAGGAGATGCTTAGGAATAATCTCATGATCGGCGAGCGTGTCCGAAGTATTCGCAAAGGGCAAGGGCTTACGTTAAGGCAAGTTAAGAGCCTCGCTGCTTCGATCAATATGGGTACATAGAGCGCTTTAACCGCGCCCTGCTGCCTCCTCAGGCTGCAGAGCATCGTAAAGAGCAGCTGGGCGCGGGTGTTCTGTTGCCTGATCCGCCTCTGTCAACTCATTGAGCTGGATGGGATTGACCTCCGCTGCTTGGCGGTCTGAGCTACAGCGGCATTATTTAAGGCTTCGCAGTCTCCGCTTGAGTAGCGCCTCTAGGCTCTCGCGCGCCTCTCCTCTTGGGAGGTGCTGTAGGAGCCCAGCGGCGGCTTCATAATGCTGGCTCGCCAGCGCGCTTTGAGCCTCGCCCTTCTCGATATCCCCCATGAGGATCTCTCGTCGCGCCAGAGTCTCACTGCGCTGGTAATCTTCAAGCTCTCCCTTCTTCAAGCGAGGGGTCATCTTAAACGCCAAGCTCGCCTCTCTCCGCGCCAGCTCTGGCTTGGAGAGCTTTAAGGCCAAACGAGCTCGTCGAGCATGGATCTCAGCGATGCTCTCCTTATGGCTCTCTACATCTGGCTCTAGGTTCTTCAGCTGCTCCCAAGTCTCCAGCGCCTCTTTATAACGACTCAGCGCCTGAGTTGGATCAACAGCGCGCTTGAGTAGGCGCTTATTGCCCAAGAGCCGGGCTCGCTCCTGCTGGGTCTCCGCTAGAGCGCGCAGCCTCTGAGGGCTCTCTTGAGCTTTACTCAGGTCTGAGAAGATACGGATCGCCATCTCAAGCTGAGGAAGGGCGAGGCGCGCGGTGTGGCGCTCCAGGGCGAGCTGAGCCAGGAGGCGATGTTGCTCCGCCAAAAGAAAGCGCAATCTGGGGTTAGGGCCTTCATCCAGGCGCTCTCGGAGTTGCTTTAAGAGAGCCTTCGCCAGCATCTGTCGAAGATAGGGTCCCTCTTTGTTGCGAATCAGCGCAAAGTGCTCATCAGCGATCCGCAGCAGATCTTGTGAGACAGAGAGCATCTCATCGGCGGCCTGTTGGGCTTGCAGCCCCTCATGGATGGCGCTCCTTCGTTGACGCTGGACTTCGCGCTTTCCCTGCTCGGTCACTCGACGCAGCTTCTCCACCTCTAGGTAGTGGAACTCCGCCTCCCTGAGCTGTTTGAGGGTATGTACACGCTGGGCGTGGGCCCAAACGATGCGGCTCTCCATCTCCTTGAGATCTTGATGATTGGTGAAGCCCAGCAAGGCTGCAGAGCAGCCTGCGGTAAAGAGGAGGAGCAGCAACAATCGAAGACGAAAGAGTTGGCGTCTACGCCGATGCTCTCTCAGCTCCTGGACCTGAGCCCTCTCTCGTCGGAGATGCTCCTGAGCCTCCTGACCCTCCTGCTCCAGGGCGCGTTGAGCCCTCTGAGCGGCTTCTACAAAGTGCCTGGATTCAGTGCTGAGAAGCTTCTGTAAGCGCTGTCGCTGAGAGCGCACCAGATCTTCGCCGATGCAGAAGCTCAAGAGCCCCTCTTTGGGATGACCCTTTCTGTCCCAAGCTTTACAGATCCCCTCAACATCCTCACGCCGCTCCAGGATGGGACGATCAGCGTCCAACCAGTCTCGCAAGCGCGGCCACCAACTCAGAAAGGCGCGATGTCCAAGGCGCACCACGCTGCGTCGCTCAGAGCCCTCGATCTGTAGAAGGGGGGCGGGGAGAGCAGACTCGTCCCTGAGCCTACCTGAGGACATCTTGTTCAGGAGCTGCGCTGCTCTGGGGCCACCCCCAAGCACCTCTAAGGCCTGCTCATAAAGGATGGGTCGGTCGCTGTCCTCAACCCCACGCCCTCCCAAAGTGAGGGCTAAGAGGAGATCGCGGGCATGAGCCTGTTCGTGGGGGGTCAAGGCTCCAAACTCAGCATCCAGGGTCTCTTGTAAGCTGTCGGAGAGCCGACCCATGCTGTGGAGGCGCTCCAGGCTGGGCTTGGGACCATCCGCGAGAGAGGCCAGGACCCAACTCAAAGAGCCGATGATGTGAACATGCTTCTCCGCCTCATCCGCGAGACTCAGAGCCAATTCAGGGGGCCAACGTCGAGCGGCCAGAGCTGGAGGACCCTCAATTACCCAACGAAGCCCAGGGCGACTCAAACCTCCCAGCTCAAAGAGCGCGGCGCCGCTCCGCTCTACCTCGTAGAGTCGAGGGAAGCCCTCTAGATCGGAGCGCCACTCTGTGCTTAAGATAAAGAGGCGTTGATCAAAATCCCCCAGGGCGGCGGCGAGGAGCGCATCAAAGGCGTCCAGCTCCTCAGGAGAGCTGAGCGCGTCCAGCTCATCCAACTCATCAAGGAGGATCAGTAAGCCCTGATCAGGAGCTAGACGCTCTCTGACAAGATCAACAAGCCCTGTCTCCTCCTCAAGGAGTCGCTGCAGCTCTTCAAGCTCTACTGCAGGTAGGATCCGGGCAAGAGCCTCGGCTAGAGCAACTCTAGGCTTTGGATCTGGCCGCCAAAGGCAGATCTCCCACTCTGCTGGAGCGCCGACGATCCCTCCTCTGAGGATCCCAGGAACTAGACCTGCGGTCATAAAGGAGCTGCAGCCCGTGCCCGGCTCTCCCAGGATCCTAAGCCAACGTCGAAATCCCCCATCAGGTTGCTGACCAAGGCGACTCAGAGCCTCAGCGGTCTCACGCTCACGCCCAAAGAAGATGCGTCCCTCATTCAGGCGATAGGGCCGCATATTGGGGTAGAGGGCGTCGCTCTCTTCAGGGAGCATATAGGGGACCCCAGGGGGGCCTTTGAGACGCTCCAACAGCTCCCTGAGAGGGACCTCTCGGCGATGAGCTGCCCAGGGGAGCCGCGCGGCCTCAAAGCGCTCTAGGCGCTCACCAAGGAGAGGGCTGGGCTGATAACCCTCGATGATGAGTGGGATGGTCTCCAGCGTGGGGTGTCGCGTTGAGGCTCGCTCTGCAAAGTCCAGCTCCGCCTGTTGCCAAGCACTGGGGGTTCTCTCGGTCAAGAGGATCAGATGAGAGCGAGCTGAGCTGATACCACGCTCCGCCTCAGCATAGAGGTTCTCTCGCTGAACGCTGCCCTCAAACCAAACTGTCAGCCCCGCCTCGCAGAGATAGTTGTAGATCTCTTGTCCCTGAGCGAGCTGTGGTCGAGCACAACTCAGGAAGACATCGGTTCTTCGCTGGTGCTCGTCCATAACCTCTCCTCCATCCAGAAAATTCGGTGGTCCCCTTAACAGAGATTCTCAACAGACGCGAATTGAACGCCCTGATTTTGGCTTTTAAAAGATGCCCTTTAGACGCTTTCTGGCCTCTCTTTCAGCCCTCTTTCGGGCCCGAGCCGCAGCCTTCTTGGCTTTGGCCTTGGCCTTGTCGAGCTCTTTCTTAGCCTTGGCTTTGGCCTTAGCCAACTCTCGTTTGGCGATCGCCTTAGCTTTACGCTCTGCCTCCTTGAGGCGCCTACGAGCCTCCTTCTCCAGCTTGCCCAAACCCGCCTGCTTGGCGTAAGCAACCCCCAACTCCTTGGCGAAGGCCTTCACCTCAATACCGACGATCTTGGGCGAACTGAAGGTGCCGCCGATCTTCAAGCCGATGGGGAGCGGCTTTTTGAGCTTCACCTTGTTCGCCGTGATCAGGGCGATGAGTTTGGGGCTCACCCGCCAGCGCCCCTTGAGGTTCAGAGATTGGTCCAATCCGATGGCGCCACTCAACTCCAAGGGGCCATCAGGGGTCTTGATGATCATCGGCTTTTTGAGACTCATCTTGCCGTTGGCAACGCTGAATTGCCCCACCAGATCACTGAGCGCGATCCCGCCCTTGCTGCGCGGCATCTTGATAAAGGGCAGCATAGCCACCAGCGGCTCGACCAACTCTCGGCGGAGATCCATCTTATGGAAGCGACCCTTCTTGAGAGAGAGCCCCAGGACACCGCTGAGGGTGGGGGCCATCTGCTCCCAGCCCTTACCCCGCCCCTTGATCTTGATCTGGGTGCCCATACGACCGCTGAGAGTATCTTTGATGTCACCCTGCTCCTCCAGCACCTGCGCCGAGCTGACATTCTTCATGGCGAGGCTCAGATCAAAGCGGGGGATGGCGCTGCCGATATCCGCCTCGGTGGGGGCGACGCTCAGGTGACCTTTATAAGCATCCAGATCCAACTTAGAGAAGCGCAGGATGCCGTTTTTAAGGGTCAGGGCGGCGATGAAGTTTCTGAAGTCGATCCCAGCGACGCTGCCTTTGGCCACCCTAAGAGCCCCCGCCGCGTCGATCTTCTTGACAATGGGTGGAGGTGGCCCGCTCTCCTCCTGGGGAGCCTCCTCTTTTCCTCCAGTGGGCAGCAGCTCATCCAGGGCCAAGTTTTTGGAGTTGAAGTCAAAGCGAACATGAGGGGATTCTAAGTTGCGCACCTTGAGCTGACCGCGTAGATCGGAGGCTCCCTGTACAAAGGAAAAGTTCTTCATCTCTGCCTGCATAGAAGCAAGCTTACTGGGGACACCGCTGAGGGAGAGGTTCATCCCAATCTTCGCCTTGGAGATGGGAGTCTCCTTGAGGGCGGGCAGCATCTGAGAGAGGCTCTGAAGGGAGAAGGGGGGGATCTTGGCCTGGAAAGAGAGCTCTTGGCTCTTAAGGTGGGTTCGTCCGCTGCCGTTGACCCCCAGAGGGCCAAGCTGTAAGGCTAAACTTCGGATATTGATAGAGTTTCCCACCTTGCTGGCGGCGACCTTCAAGGTAAACGGGCTCCCTCCAGGCTTCTTAAAAGCTTCACCAGCGACGATCTCAAGACCTGAGAGCCCCAAGTTTAGGTTGAGGGCCAAGCTCTCTGGGCTGCCCTTGGCGCCCGCCTCCAGGCGGCCAGAGCCCCGTACGGTGGTGCCAGGCACCGCGAGGTTGGTGCCGTTGAGCGCCAAGACCAGATGAGCGTCCATATCTTTGGCGGAGCCCTTGGCGAGTACAGAGACTGAGGCGGAGCCTGCGATCTTGACATTGGCTGGGATGGCGCTGCGCACGTTGGGCAGGAGACGCATCAACCCCCCCACGGGGAAGCTGCCGGTCTCCCCTTTGATATCCAGGGTGGGATCTTCAAAATCCTTGACCGTCCCCATCAAGCTTAGGTTTAGAGGGCCAACCTCCAATTTCAGCTCCTTGAGGTCCAGATCTTTACGGGTCAGGTGCGCATCGATATGGGTATTTAGAGGCACCTTAGAGGGCTTATCCAAGGCCCCAGGGACAAAGATATAGGCCTCATTGAGATCCATATCCAGCTTGATATCTTGAGCCTCTGGAGTACCGGAAGCCTCTACGTTGATAGCAAATGGCCCGTCCAGCTTCATCTTAGGAGGCAGGCTGGCTGCCCCTTGGGGAAAGCGCTCCAACAGCTTGCCCAGGTGCATATTCTCCGTCTGTAGCTTGAGCTTATCAAAGCTGGGCCGCATCAGGTTGAGGCCCTCTACCCGGCCTCCAGCCTTGAGGCGCATCTCATCGACCGCCAGCGAGAAGCCCTCTAGATCCAAGATCCCCTCCTTGGCATCAAAGAGGAGGTTGGGCCGCAGGAAGAGATCAAAGCTGGGGCCTCCCATCGCCAACTGCTTAAGGGCCAGCTCCCCCTTCAACTGGATGCGACCCTTGCTCGCGAGGGGATCTTTGATCTGTAGATCGGAGCTAAAGCGAGCTTGATCGATCTTCACGGGGACCTCTCCCAGGTAGGGCGTCAGAGCCGCCAGATCGATCCCCTCAGTCTTTAACTTAACCCACTCCACCGGCAGGGGTGTCTCTTCGCCAATGGGCAGGGGACCCAACTTGACTCGAAGATCGAAGTTCTCCTGCTCGCTGAGCATGGCGGCGGCGACATGCAACTCAAAGCTGCTCACAAGGTGGACATCATTGAGTTCGACGAGAAGCTTAGAGATCGAAGTCTCCGCTCCACCTGCTCCCTTATCTACAAGGCGAATCTCTCCATCCTCCAGAGCCACCCGAGCCAATTGAAGGTTCTTGATGAACTTCTTGGCTTCAGGATCTAGGGGCTTGGGCTGTTCATCGGGTGGTGGCCCCTCGCTGAGGCGCTTGAGGATATCTTCATAGCTCAAGGAACCATCGGCCTCACGCACCAAGTTGACTTTCAGCCCATGGAGGATCAGGTTTTTAAGGCGCACTTCAGAGCCCGCTGAGCGGATCGCGGTCCACAGCTCAACTCCAAAGGTGATCCGCTCCAGCTTAAGCAACGGAGCTTCTCCAGGGCTACGCCCCCTGATCACTACATTTCGCAGCTCAGCACCCAAGACAGGGAGAAAGGCGGTCTCAATCTCCCCAACTTCCACAGCGCGGCCCAAAACTTTTTCTAGTTCGGGGAGATAGCGATCTTTCTGCTCATTGAGCACCTTATCAAAGTCAAAGAAGCTGATAAAGAGGCCCAAGAGTAGGCCAAAGATGAGGAGTGGGATCGCGAACCATTTGATGATCTTCTTCTTCACAGAGACCCCTTAGGTTATTGGGGGATGATAAGAGTCTCAGGCGACTTGGGTCGAGAGGCTTCTGCTCAGCACTCCCTCTTGGATTTTTCAAAGTGTCTTGCCGAGCCGCTCAAGGAGGACTCTGCCAGCTTCATGGCCGATAAAGCCATATCTTCATCAGACCAATACTTTGGTTACCCTCAGGCGGTGATGAGGCCGTGCTTTTATGAGCGTGGGTAAGGTGCGGTGGAGTTTATTGCTTTTAGTAGCGGAGTTTTGGGATACGCTCTACTCCTCTTCTCTTCTGGAAAGAGAGAGCGGATCAAATCCCATTGTTCACCAGTCAGGCCTTCAAATCTTCCGCTCATATTTAGAACTTACGACTGCGATTCAATTTCACAAAATCTACTTTATCAAAAAATGGCGCTTAGTGGGATAGGCTGGTGGATCGCTTACTGGGATAGGCTCACCAAAGACAAGTCGATATTCTTGTGGCATGATCACCATCCGTATCTTTTGAGGTCGGGCGGTTGGCTATCCCACCGAAGCTGATCGATGTATCGAGCGTGCTAGAACAAGCCCGCTACAGCCAATCATCGACCTCGGCATATTGCTCGTATTGGCGCTCTAATACGGAAAGCAGTAGATGTAAAAAGGGAGGCTTATCAGATGAAACAAGGTTTTGACCCCTTCTTGAGGGAACTTGAGGGCGCTGAGGTCGCTACAGATACAGCCTCGATGGAGCGTGCCTTGCGCTTCTTGACCGCTAAGGAGTTGGTGGTTGCCAGTGGAGATGGGCGCCTTGAAGTGGGGTTCCTCCAGGACCCTCGCCATCTAGAGTTTCAACGCTGTCCCTTTTTTCCTGGCAGTGATTTGGCCCTCAGCGATCATCAAGGCATCCACTATGTGGGCGTCCGTGTCCGAGCAGCTCATCAGCTTGGAGAGGTCCTGTTCCTCGAGCCGCCGCAGA
This sequence comes from uncultured Nannocystaceae bacterium, assembly GCA_964384025.1. GTDB lineage: Bacteria > Myxococcota_A > Bradymonadia > UBA7976 > UBA1532 > CAYLJJ01. The sequence continues at coordinate 23,700 of CAYLJJ010000038.1, read as the reverse complement.
TGGCGGTCTTCTTTCCCGGTCGCAGGCAGCTCCGCTTAGACGGAGCCCTGGGGGCTCAAGCGATCTTGGAGTGTGAAAATGAGTTAATCCCAGCGCGAGCCATCGATCTCTCTATGGGAGGGATGGGTTTGAGGATCGCGCTTGGGGAGTATCAGATCGCTCAAGAGCTGATCATTCACCTTCAAATCCGAGAGCAGAGCTTTAGCCTCCCCGCACAGATACGCAACGTAAGACGAGATGAGGAGGAGATTCGCCTGGGCCTCCAGTTTGGAATCCACAGCGAGGCCCTCTCCTCAATGATCAGAGAGGCTGTCAGGGGGCTCTGAGTGAGCGGTTCTTTGGGGCGTTATTGAAGGCTGCGAGCGCCCTCTACCAGAAAGGCAGGGTTGATGCCCATCGCCTCTAAACTTTGGGCCCAAAGCTGCTCTGGAGGCCAGCCAAAGAGCATCTCTCGGGAGAGCGGAGCGGTGAGCCAAGCACCCGCGCTGATCTCCTGCTCTAGCTGATCGCTGGCCCAGCCCGCATAGCCCACCAGGAGGAGTAACTCCTGAGCCCCTTCCTGACACATCTGCATCAGGGCCTCTCGACTGCGGCTCACGGCGAGGCCACTGCCCAGGTTGATCGTCTCCTCAAAGCTCCAACGCTCATCATGGAGGAGCCAGAGAGAGTAAGGGTCTACAGGTCCCCCTTGGCGCAGCAGGGCTTCTGGTGCTCCACACCAAGAGAATCCCAAGCCCTCACTCACCTCTCGGCAGCTCCTGGGAAGGGTGCGAGAGATCACCAATCCCAGAGCCCCCTCCTCGTTGTGATCGATCATCAACACCACTGTACGCAGGAAGTTGGGATCTTGAAGTTGAGGCATCGCGATTAAAACCCCTGGCGCCACACAAAAACTCTCTTCCCTGTTCATCTCAACCCCATCTGTGCGACTACGGTAAAGGGGCGGCGGATCAGGGCTCTTAAGAGCAGATCTCGCAGCCCCTCTCTCTTTAACACTTTGACCACCTTCCATTCTCGGCCCTCTTCATCCTCGCCCAACTCAACCCGGGCGCGGCGCTCGGGGATCACCGCCCCTCGAGCGTTCCTCATGCGCTCTACGGTAATGATCCGAGGTTTCATGAGCGGGGGCTCCTCTCGATTGTAGAGGTTGCGGCCTCGAAGCTGTTCGATATCAGCTACCACCCCCAGATCTCCATTTTGAAGCTCCACCACGCTCCCCACCGGGAGGAGCCCCACCGTGGCGATAAAGATCTTGATCAGATCAGGATCAACGCGCAGAGGTGGCTCCCGTAAGAGCTGTAAGGCGACCTGAAGAGGAGAGCGGTCTCGCTGGCGAATCTCATCCAAGTAGAAGTTGATGAGGGCGATAAGCTGCGCTAGAGGGCTGGGCAGGGGGGGCTTGATCAGATAGGGCGGCCCCCCAGCATCTAAAACCATCTGGTGCTCCACAGCGACACAGAGGCGCTGCATCAAAGAGGAGCCCAGCTCAGAGCCCTCTAAGAGCTGCCGTAGAACCATAGAGCTGACCACCTCAGGAATCCTGAACTCCTTGGGTTGAGGGTTATCGTAGGCATAGCCAGAGTTGTGAAGCAGAGCTGCAGTGGTCAGCTCGGCGCACTCTACAGCAGAGAGCCCCAGTCCTCGGGAGATCCCAGCAATAAAAACCCCCACATCCATCGCTCGGCGAAAGGGCTGATCCTCTCTGGCCAACAACACCAAGCCGATAAAGAGATCCTGCTCCACTCCACAGGCATCGACGATCTCTTGAGCGATACGGCGCGCTGCTTTGACCTGTACTGGGACCTGCGTGAGAACCTCAGCCATACCCGCAGCCCCCTTGGCGTAGTACCAGAGTGAGGCTACCCCCCGAACCCCCTTACCCACCCCTTCTAGGCGCAGAGGCTGAGGAGCAAGGCGCAAGCCCTGAAGCTGAGCAGACTCCAAAATTTCGATCAGGGCGGCGAACTGATTCTCACACTCCTCTGGGGCACGGAAACGAGCGAAGTGATGAAAGAACTTCCTGATATGCTCCGCTTTAGGTTGTTCGCTAAAGACGATTCCTCCCGCTTCTCGTCGTGCAAGCCAGCCCTCCAGCTCCTGTGCCTGAGCCGCGGTGCCTGAGTCCAACCAGAGGGCGTGGCTGTTGACCTGAGCGACCCCCTCAGCCACCACCATCGTTATAGAGTGCCGCTCCAACTCCAGGAGAGTGTTAAGGGCCGCTTGAAGCTTCTCGATGGGCAGGTCCCAGGCCTCGTTGTTCAGATCGTGGATCTCTCCGGTCTTCATCAGGGAGAAGACATAGACCAAGAGGCTTCGACCCGCTTGCTGAATGCGTTCCAGTGGCTCCATCTGCTCACTCCTTCGGGTTCAGATAGGCTTTAAGGAGATCATCCACGCTCTTCTCTTCGCTGAGGGCCTCAGGCTCAGCCAAAGTCTCCTCTGCTGTGTTATGGGATGGGCGCTGAGGCTCTGGCGTTGCTCCCTGAAAGGGCGAAGATCTTGGAACCGGGGAGAGACTCAGCCCTGTCTTATCATCTTCTAAGAAACCCAATAGGAGGGCATCTACAGAGCCTGCGTTCGTCGCTTTGGGGGGCGGCGAGGATGGAGTAGCTTGGAGGGGCTGAGGGGCGTTGTTCTCCTCCGCTGCGTTCTCTGGATGGAGAAGCTCTTGTTCTGAAGCAAGAAGCTCTTGAGCTTCTTGCTTACGCGCCCTGGCCGCCAACTGGGCGGCCCTCAACTCCTCAAGCAAAGGAGCTGCAGAGAGTAAAGAAGCTCTGGGACTGGTGAGGCGAAACTGTCCATCTTCGGTGAGGCCTGGGAGAACGCTGAGATTGCGCAGTGCTCCAGATTCAAAGGTCTCCCCCTCTTCCAGGAGAGGCTCTTCGCTGAGGTTATGTGCTCCCTTGAGGAACTCCACACGGATCGACTCAAGGGATCTCTCTCCTCCCTCGTTGGATTGAGGACGGACAGGTTGAGCGCCCCGTAGAGAGGCAGCTTCAAAGAGCAGGCGGTAGCCCATGTTCCCTTCCGCCGTAAAGAGTTCGTCAGGATCCGCCTTGAGCACTGTTCGCTTTCTGCGATGGCTTCTCTCTCGCTCTGCTCGGACCTCTCCCCGATTAGACATCTGGAGGGCAAGCTCACAGTGAGAGGCCAACTCCAAACAGGCCCGCTCCTTCACCTCGCGGATCAGATTGAGAGCGTCAGGGCTGCCCAGCGCCGCGAGACCCGAGATGATGCTGCGTCGTATCGGTTCATTTTTGAGCGCCTCTGAGCCTCTCCTGAGAAGCTTCTGAAAGAACCCTTCGCCCTCATCCATCTTGAGCCGACGTTGGAAGAGGGGCAAAAACTGGTCATTTCCAAGCTCTCCAAGAGCCAGGCAGTAGAGCCGCTGATCCTCCTCTGTATAGCCGCCAAAGTTCCCTGCACGGATCGTGGCCGCGAGATAAGGAGAGACCGATCTGTCTTCTGCGCGCAGAAAATGTTGGACAATCGCGCGTCGCACTCTCTCGGAAGGATCACGCACCAAGGGGATCAGAGACTCCCGTACGGAAGCATCATGGCTCTCACCCAAGCCCTCCAGGGCCATCAACCTCACTTCCTCAGAAGGGTGGTTTACCGCCTCCAAGAGGAGAGGCTGGGCTTGCTCGGCGAGATCACTACCGAGGATCACCTCCAAGACCTCTTGGACGATCTTGGGGTTGGGATCTTGGAGTCGCGCTGCCCAAGGCTCCAGAGAGTTACTGCTCTGATAACGGAGCAGATTCTGGAGGAAGGCGACGCCCGCCTTGTTGGGGCAAAGGTTGACAAAGGAGAGTAGATCGGGCGCGAGGAGCAGATCAGCGTCAGTATAGAAGAACGTACACCACTCCAAAAATCCTCGCTGTCCTCCGTCCAGATGGATCGCCAGGGGAAGGACACTCTCTGAGGCGATCACAGCACGCACAACCTCAAAGCGCTCAGCATTCAGGCTGCCGATGACGCGATCCTCCAATAGACTCCAGAAGCTGCGTAGCGCGTCAGCGAAGCCCTGCCAAGCTCGAGCGATCAACAGAACCTCTAGGCCCTTGAGGAGCATCTGCCCCAGCTCTTCATCCTTCAAAGGAGAGGGGTATTTGATGGCGAAGCGGCTGAGAAGTTGAAGGAGCTGCTCCGCGCCCACTTCTGGACGCATCGACTCCTGGATGAGCTTTCGGCTGCGCTCGGCATCTCCTCGAATCTCCGCCAACAGCCGCTCCTCTTGATTGAAGGCGGCCAGCATGGTGTTGGCGCCCTCCTCTTCTTCTCGTACACGAGGTTGACGATCTCCCTCATCCTCCTCCGGCATCTCAGTTAGGCCAGGTGCCAGATCCTCAATGATGCCTCGGAAGCGCTCAACAAAGACCTCCTCAGACATGAAAATCCGCTCGGTGAAGCCATCCACTGCTAGGTAGTGGATGTTCTCTAGAGGCTCCTGCCAGAGGGTGGTCATAAAGTCCTCATCCAGCTTATCGACGACGCGGCATTCGGCGAAGCGCTGAACAAAGATCCTCACCTCAGTCGCGCTGAGACCAGGGCGAAAGTTAAGGCGTCGCAAGCCCTGGCGGAAGAGATCAAAGGCGAGGTTGTTTTGCCGCGCATCAGATCGGTAAACCGAGTCCTCTCCTGAATTGATGTTGTTGGTGCTGATCCGCAGCTCGATCTCACCATATTCTTTGGTGAAGCGCATCAGGTCCTGAGCGATGCCTTCAATGGCTTTTTCTAAGGAATTATCCTCTTTCTCGTAGAGAGGCGCCGCGTTGCGGATCTTCCGCAGAACGTCGCGGAGGAGTTTCCCAGCAGAAGCATCATCCCGGTTCAATCTGGCCTCCTGCGTCAGAGCGCGGATCAGGATATGCGCTCAGGGGCCGTTCAGTATAGATTATCTATCGATATGCCCAGAGTGAGGAGCTGAAGATGCTTGAATCACAGGCCAGCAGACCGATGGACTGGCGCTCTCTGGATGAGAAGAAGAAGGGTCTGCTGCGTCAGGCGATGCGCAGCGCCTTTAAGACCTGGATCCCCGACCATCCCGAGGCTCGAGAGGAGCGAGGGCAGGTATTCTCTCTCTATCAAAATGCGATCTTAAAGAATGAAACCGTCACGCTTCAGAGCCTGCTCTCCACCGGAATAGAAGATATCCTGGCTCATGAGTACGCCAGCTATCCCTTCTCTATGCAGCAGCTCTTGGTGGAACGGGAAGGAACCGACGCCTTCCTGGATCCTCGCAACGCGCTCAAGGTGGTGCGGCGTAAGTTTGGGATGATGACCCTCATCGCGCGCATGGCCAGCACCTTCGAGCAGCGCAACATGATCGCCATCACACTTAAACCCGGCTTCAGCCAAGCGGAGTATATTGAGCTGGGGCGCCTGCTCTCAATGCGTATTGAGGGGACCGCTGCTGAGGAGGAGCGCAGCTTTAAGAAGAGTCTGCGCAAATCCTCAATTAAGCATCTGGATGTGCTCTATCACGATGAGCTGGTAGGACGCCGGATCCCTGTTCCTTGGACAGTCAAATATTACTACAGTGTCTTGGGGCGTTTGCTCCGTAAGCGGGGGGTCGATCTAGAGCGAGAGTGTCAGCGATTTGCTGAAGAACGAGTCCAAGATCTCTCCACTAAGGCGATCCGAGAGCTGATCCTCTTCAGCGAGGAGCTGGCCACTGAGCTGGACGCCATCGACAACCATGATCCCATCCGCTCTATCTTCCAGGCTTGCAACGAGCAAGATCTGCTCACCGCCACCCGCAACATCTTTGATGAGTTTCAAGAGCTACGGAAGCTCCGAGCCCATGAGCGCGCTGTGGGGAGCGGCTTGGTGGGAGATCTGGGGCTCATTGGAGAGAAAGAGGAGGAGGAGGCCCTGCTTCAGTTTGAGGAGAACTTTCTGGAGCTGGAGGATGGTGAGGAGGAGGAGGATGATGAGTATCTTCGCCTTGGCCATGCTCTGGAGCGAGTACGAGAGATTCAGGGTCGCGCCTTCTTCTCGCGGATCTCCATGGTCAGCGGGGCGATCAACTTCATCCAAGAGGCGATGGGTGATGAAGCGGAGTTCAGGTCTGAGGAGTTGGCAGGCCTGGATCCTGAGGAGAGCCTTCGCCAAGCCAAGGAGATCGTCGATCCCTTCTTCAGAGCCAGGACCCTGGGGGAGGTGGTTCCCAAGCTTCTCAAATTGGGCAAGGAGAAGGAGGCTCATGGAGCTGCTCAGGAGAGCCTGATCGCAGCGCGCTCCTGCACCGTAGGTGAGGGAGATTTGGCCTACACCTTCGCCGCCCAAGCACTGCTCTTAGTGAAAGATCAGAAGTTGGCGACCGAGGCGGTGGAGGACGCCCTTGAGTTTGCTCATGACCATGAACATCCTCTGGAGCGCGTCGCCTCCATCATGCGGATCGCCTCAGCGCTCCTGGAAGCTGGGCGCCTCCCAGAGGAGCTGAGGGAGCGGCTACCTCAAGCCCTTATGGGGGAGGATATCCATTTCTGGGGACGAGAGGAGATCCACTCCGCTCTCGTGGAGATCTGTCTGGCGATCCTCTCTGGAGAGGACCCAGACACCACCCTCTTTCTCCAAAAGTTGACGGTACACCCAAACCCCGAGGTGAGGCGCAGCGTGATCCGCGCTATGCCCTTCAGTGAGCGCCAAGAGTTGAGAAACATGCTGCTCTCTCACCTCAAGGATCACGACCCCCAAGTGAGGATCGAGGTCGCTGAGCGCATTGGACAGCGAGGAGAGCGGGGCCTCGCACTCTACCTCATCAACCACCTCCGCCACGCCAAAGAGGTCTCCGATCTAGAGAAGCAAGTCTTCTCTCTCAACTTGGCGCGGTTGGACACCCAACGCTATCTCCCTCTCTTCAACGGCATGTTGGGGCATATGGCCAGCCGAGACGCCAAGCTGCTGAAGCAGCAGAAACCCTTTAAGGATGATCCAGGGTTTCAGATGGCCGCCCTTAAGGTGCTCTATCACCTCAACTGCCGGGAGGCTCGCCGACTGATCTTTAAGGCCAAGGAGCAAGCGCGCGGAGCTTTCCGGGGGTGGAGCGAGCGGCTCTGGTCTTCGGTCAAGAATGTTCCTTATGGAGAGGCAGATCTGCCACGCTCCAGCCATGATCCTGAGTGGAGCGAGGAGGATTATCAGGATCTCCTCAGCCTCCTTGATAAGATCGCCCCCCTTGTTCTCCCTGAGGAGCACTCAGCCCAGGCAGAGAAGCATCAGGGCTTTTTTGCGCGTCTTCGCAGACGTTTTTGGGGTGGCAAGGCTCCTGAGCATCCGGTTGAACAGCCCAGCACAGAGGAGGCTGAGGAGGGGGAGGTTTCAATAGAACAAGAGGTTCAGGAGGAGCTCATCGAGATCTCCAACCGCGCGCTCCTCCACTTTGAAGCCAACCTCCTAGAGGGTCCAGAGATCTGGACAGGAGAGGCTCGCGCTCGCTTCTCTCTCTATGATGAGGAGTCTGGAGGAGAGCTTCTCTGGGAGGAGGAGCAAGAGATCTATGTCAAGCAGGGTCTGCTCTCCGCTGATCTGGGCCTGAAGGTGGAGCTGCCTCAGCTCCCCTATGTAGTCTGGATGGGGATCTCTCTGAATGCTCGAGGGGAGATGAGCCCTCGACTGCGCCTGAATCGCCTTGACGAAGATCTATCCGTTTGAGGATTGAGGCAGGGGGATCCCTTGGGCAGCTCCTTCAATGGTGAGCCCAGGAGCCTATAAAGCGCGGAGCGCGGGGCAGATCTCTAAAGAGTCTGGGTTCTGCCAAGTGTGTGGAAAGCGTCGGCACTGACCTGGCTTGACCGCCTGAACCCGGCAACCTGATTCCTCCAAGAAGATGCAATCTTCCCCCTCTCCATCCTCGAGGCAGAGGCCCTTCCGGTCCGGGGCAAGCTGAGTGTAGCGCGCTGTAAAGTCCAAAAGATCCAAGCTCAGGTGAGCGGCCATCAGCTCCACCTCTTCTTCATCCAGATGAACGAATCCGGAGATCCGACAGCAAGCTCCACAGCGCTGGCACTCAAAGAGCTTCATGGAAGCTCGATAGGAGGAGGATCGATGATCAGACGTGTGCAACAGCTCTGGCCTCTTACACAGCCAGGCAAAGAGATAGAAACGGTCCCAGGACCACAGAGAAAATCGCAGAACCCTCCCACATGTTGGCAGCGTAGATCCTCAGGAGCCATACAGCAGTTCCCAACGCCACATTCGAGGGGGACCTCAACATCCTCTCCACGGCAACCCCGAACGGTACAGGTTCCCCCCGCCTCTTGACAGGCGTTGAGCTGTGGAGGTGAACAGATTTGAGGCTCGACACAGAGCCAACAACCGTTTTGGATGACAGCGAATTGATCACTGGGGCAGTCTGGGCGCTGCTCATCACAGGCAGGCTCAGGCTCTGTCTCACAGCCATGCTCCAGGCAAGCGGGCAGGCAATCGTTGTGGTTTGGAGCAGAGCTGGTGCCGCAGGGATCGCAGTGTTCATCGGCAGGGCAGTCGAGATCTCTGAAGCAGCCGCGCTCTCCCCAACGGCGACAAGTAGCTGGGTTGATACAGATGTAGCAGCCGTTCTCGAGCGCTAAGGAGCTGCCCGCTTCGCAGTGCTCAGGATAGAGGATGCAGCGGCTGAGGCTGCCATCGTCACAAGAGCGTTCTCGATTTGAAACGCAGCAATAACCACCTTCACAATCCAGGGTCCCAATGGAGCCCCCCAAACAGAGAGGTCTGGGCTCTCCAGGTTGCCAGGGCTCCACACAGAAGCCTCCATAGGAGCGGCAGCTGTTGGGACCTTCTGGGATACAGCAGTTGTTCTCGCGACCACAGTCCATACTCCCCATGTTGTGCTCTTCGATACGACAAAGGCTGCTACAGCGACCCCCCTCAGCTTGACACTCCTGACCAAGCTCAGGCTGACAGCATTGACGGGAAGGGCCACAATCCAGCCCATCAACTTGAGCGCCAAAGCCCTCTTCACAGCGCTCAGCGCTACAATAGCCCCCTGGGAGAGCGCGACACTCTTGCCCGATCTCTTCAGGCAAACAACAGCGCTGCTCACAGCCCAGGAGATCCGCGCTGAGTCGTGTTCCAGAACCACAGTCGCCACAGTTGCCCCCCATCTCCTCGCAGAAGCTCAGAGGGGGGGGCTCACAGCTCTGCTCCTCGACACAGAGCCAACAACCCTCTCTGGCCAGAGCAAATTGTCCCTCTGGACAATCTGGGCGCACTGTGTTGCAGAAGACCTCTGGTTCGCTGGGGCAATGATGAGGCTGGCAACCGGGGATGCAGTCAGCGCACATTGGGCAGGAGCTGCTGCCACAGTTCTCACAAAGCTCGGTGGGAGGACAGTCGCTGTGACTGCGGCAATCGGGCTCCCCCCAAGGGCGGCAGGTGTCTGGGTTGACGCAGCGGTAACAGTCTCTCTGCCAAGCCAGCAGCTCCCAATCTTGACACAGGGGAGGTTGCATCTCACAGCTGGGCTCTGAACCATCATCACAGCGAGGATCATGGTCAAGCATACAGCAGAGCTTCCCCACCTCACAGTCCTGAACACCATCGGCGGCGTGGTCTGGAGGACAGGTGCTATCACAGACCCCCCCCCGTTCCTGGCAAGCTACTCCTGGCTCCCAGGGGAGGCAGCAGCTCTCAGGGCAGCCCATACCTGGAGTTGAGAGCGTACCCTCTCCACACCCTCCAAAGGAGGCACAGCTCCCCCCAAAACGCTCACATTCATCCTCACCGCTGGGTAGACAGCAGAGTAAGCCCTCAGCGCAGTCCGACCCAGGGCCTGGCTCTTGGTCTGGCGCGCAGGCTCCAGGGACAGCGCAGATACCGCCCATCGCCCCACAGGCGCGGCCCGGTTCGATGAGCTGACAGCAACGCCTACCCTCAGCGCAATCCAGGGGAGCCCCAGGCTCAAGACCAAAGGGGCAGACAAGATCATCAGGGTGACAGACTCCACCGCCCTCAAAGCAAAGCTCCCCGGAGCTGGGCAAGCAGCATTGAGATGGGCCTTCGGGGCAGCCCATGGGATCGATGCTGCTGCTGTACTCCTCAGGGCAGGGCTCAAAGCTGCTCTGGCAGATCCCCTCCAAAGATTCACATTCAGCCTCCTCGCAGCTCTCTCGCAAGACACAGTGCCAACAACCCCTTTCGATGATGGCGATCGCTCCAGGGCCACAGCTGGGGCGTGCTTGATCGCAGGCTGCCTCTGGCTCTGTTGGACAGCCATGAGGTTGACACCCAGGGATACAGTCAGTGCAGATGGGACAGGAGCCGCTGGCGCAGGGAGCACAAAACTCCTCAGCGCTACAGTCTAGATCCTGTTCACAGCCTGGAACCCCCCAGGGCTGACAGCTCTCTGGGTTGACGCAGAGATAGCAGCGATCTCGCCAAGCCAAGATCTCAAAGGGCTGACACTCGGGAGGAAGCATATTGCACATCGGCTCCGTACCATCATCACAGCGTGGATCTCTGGGAGCTGCCAGAGTGCAGCACTCCTGCCCCTCTGAACAGTCCAGGGGGGTCAGGGAGTTTAACGCACAGCCAAAGCCGCAAGCTCCTCCCTCCTGAGTACAGAGCGGGGCTGGAGGAGGCTCACAGCTCCGAGGATCAACACAGCTCCAGCAGCCCCTTTGAGGCAAGCCCATCAACCTCGCTCCACATTCTGGGCGCGGCATGTTGCAGCGAAGCTCCTCAAGCTCTACTGAGCAAGAGTGGGGAAGGCAGCCAGGGATACAGTCCTCACAATCAGGGCAGGAGCTGTGGGCGCAGGGAGCGCAGAACTCTTGGAGATCACAATCAAGATCCCCTGAGCAGCCCAGCTCCTCAACAGGGAGGCAGCTCTCAGAATCGACGCAGCGCCAGCAGCCCTCCTGTATTGAGAGGATCTCCTCCGCTCCACATCGAGGCATGAGCTGATCACAGCTCAGCCCGCCTTCGTCATCACAGCGAGGATCACGGCATTGGCTCTCAGGGTTGGGGAGGCAATCCCAAACCCCTGCCTCTGAACAGCTACACCAGGGGACGAGCAGGCCATCTGAACACTCCAGGCCCCTCATCGTGCCTGGTGCACACTCACCCAGCGTTGAGCCTTGATCAGGCCGCATGGGGGGCTCTGCGTCAGCACCCCCTTGATCTGAGAGGTTGCCATCTGCGCGAGCATCTGAGCGCTGTCCCTTATCCAGCTGGCTTGACTCCTCTATCTCCTCCTCGCAGGCCAGAAACCCGATGAGCAGAAGGATGGGCCACAATCTCTTCATCTTGCTACCTCCAGGGGTGAGATTACTGAGAGCGCCAGGGGGGATCAACGCCTCGAGCTTCGAGGCTCTGTTTCGGAAACTTAACTCTTGGAGGACTCAGACAGCTCCAAGAGCAGACCGCCGGTTGACTTAGGATGTACAAAGGCGATGCGCTTTCCGTGAGCGCCCTGACGGGGCTGCTCATCGATGAGACGAACCCCCTGAGCGCGATAATCCGCGAGGGTCGCTTCAAGATCCTCGACCTCAACACAGAGGTGGTGAAGCCCTGGGCGATTCCTCGCCAAGAAGCGAGCGATGGGGCTCTCATCAGAGCTGGGCGCCAGCAGCTCAAGGTGGCTCTCTCCCACGGAGAAGAAGGCCACCTTCACCTGCTGATCTGGGACCTCCTCCAGATGCTCCACCTTACAGCCCAAGAGATCTTGATAGAGGATTACGGCGGCCTCCAGATTGGGGACTGCGATGCCCAGATGGTCGATCTTTTTAAAGTTCATCTTTGCTCCCGATCATCCCTTTGAGGAGGGCTCCATTGGAACCAGAGCATAGGCCCACTGATGCGACAGCCCAAGGACAGAGCGCCGATCGCGGGTCGCCAGGAGAGCTGCGCACCTCCTGGATGACGCCAGCGTTGTCGAGTACCTTCTCCCTCCTGCTTGAGATAGTTCGCCCTCTGAGCACCCTTGATAAAGCGCCCAATCGCTTCATCGTGAATCTCTCCGGTTCGGTAGAGGATATAGAACTCTAAGCGCTCCCCTTTGGGGTGCTTAGATCGCTTTACGCCAACGCGGCGTCGGCCTCGGCGGGAGGTGCCGAGCTGCTCAATCCAAGCGGGGAGCCCTTGAGGCGCCTCCACCGCAGGGGGTCGACGACACTCAGGGAGCGGATCAGGAGGCTTGGGGCTTTGCGCCCAATGTAGCTCAATGCGATGCTCTCGAGCTGCTCCATTGGGAGCCCTCAGCCGTCTCACGTTGGCAGACCAGCGAATCTCCCCCTGCTCAACGGGTCTCGCAGGGACTCCCCGCTCCATCCCAGGTAGTTTGAGCTCGTTGAGGGCGGCGATCAAGCGCCCAGCGATCGCCAGATCGGTATCAAAGAGCCGGAACTTCAAGCGCAGATGTCGCGTAGGCTTCCCCTGAGGATGACTGTATAGCTCTTGCTCAGCCTCTATCCAACGCGCCTCCAGACGCTCAGCCAACCTGAGCCAAGCTTTGGGAAGATCAGGGGGAGGTTCGATCTGTGGGCGCGCTTCAAAGCGGATACGGCGCTCCGCTTCGCTGGGAAACCCAAGAGGAGGCGATGTTGGCTTACGAGGCTCCAGAGCCGCGTCAGGCGTTTTGCTCTCCTTAGGAGGAGGCTCTGAGCTACAGGCCAGGAGAGAGAGAACCAAGAACGAAGAGAAGAGCCTCACATCATCTCCAAGAGAGCTTCAGCCAGCGCCAAGGTCGCCACTGCATCTCCTAGAGCGGTGTGTCGCAGGGCTGGATCCACCCGAATCCCAAAGTGCGCGAAGGCAGCGTCAGAGCTACACACTCCAGGGGGCAGCCGCCCTTGACGACTGAGAGCCCAGAGCAAGCTGTGTGTATCTACTGTCCGATGGGAAAACTCCCTGGGAAAGCTCCTCTCTGCCAGACGGTAAAGACGGCGAAGGAAAGCAACATCAAAGGCGAGGTTATGCCCCAGGACCATCAGAGGACGAGGAGAGGGGAGAGCATCCAGGAAAGCTTCGATGGCTGTGCAGGCCGCCTTGGGATCAAGGCCCTCAGCTTTTAGCTGCTCCAGATCGATATGATTGATCTCCAGCGCGCGGGGCTGCGCGATGATCTCAGGCTCCACGACAAAAATCTCACAGCATGCTCCGGTCTCCGAGCAGATCAGGCCAATAGAAAGGAGGCTATGCGAGAGGGGATCAAGGCCGCCAGTCTCGGTGTCCAACACAATATAGGGGAACTTCTGCATCGCCAGAGGATGCCGCGCTCTCTTTGGAAAGTCGAAGAGATTAACAACGCCTTCACCAAATCAAGAGGCAACTAGAAGATCGCTGGTACTTCATACCGCTGAGCGCTGGCTGCTTAAAAGAGCGGCAGAAGATCGAGCAAGGGAGGAACTTGATGACTCTCCAGCAGCAGCCCCTCCTCATCCCTGACCTTGAGTTCCTCTCCCTCCAACCAAGCGATCTGGTCACCATTGGGAGAGAGCGCCAGCAGCTCAGCGTTACTTTGTCCCACAAAGCGCTGACCCTGAGCGTCGAGGAGCTGTACTCGCCCCTTGGGCTCCATCCAAGCGATTGAGAGCGCCTTAAGGGCACTGCTGAGGATCTTCGGCTCTTGAGAGATCCGCGCCAACTCCTCCTGAACCCCTGACTCCAGAGAGAGGTGTTGGAGTCGTAGCTCTTGGCCTTGGCGCTCCGCGAAGATCAGACTTTGTCCTCTCTCAGCGCTCAGGAGCCAGGGAGCCAGAGGCCGAGCAGCGCTGAGGCGGCGAATCTGAAGGCGCCCTGACTCTAAAGTAGCGAGGCGAAGATCAACTCGCCCCTCTTCCAACTCCTCCTGAAAAGCAAAGCGACGCTCATCTAGAGAGAGCGCCCCCAGAAGCTTGAGATCTCGAGGGTGACGCAGCCGACGCAGACGCCCCCCCTGGAGCCAGAGGAGCTGCCCCTCGCTCTCCAGAATCAGCGCGCCACCCGAGGGAGCACAACTCCCACGATCCAGAGCCTGAGGAACAAACAGCTCTCCACTCTCCAGCTTGATTCGAGTCCCCCCTGCGACGCTCCAGGAGATCAGCCCCGGCCCCAGCCTGCGCGCTCCTTGAGGAAACTCTCCCTGTGGATGAAGACGCCAAGGCAGCTCAAGCTCCTGAAAGCGACGCTCAAGGCTGCCCCCCATCAGCTCAACCTCGGCTGAGAGAGCATCCGGGAGAGGGGAGAACAGAGAGAGCCGCCAGCGTGAGGTGCGACAGTGAGGACAGCTCAGGCTCCCCTGATTCTCTCGTAGACTCTGGAAGTGCTCTATACAAAGAGCTACCCGACGACAACCCAGACAGGTCGCGCAGCCCTCCACCACCTCTAAGCCCTGGCCCAGATCGAGCCAGACTCGCCTCTCACAGTCTCTATGGCAGCAGCAGATGGAGTCCATCATAAAGTGATGATGGACTCAGCTTGGCTGAAAAACCAGCTTGAGGACCTCTTCGATGCGATCCACGAGGTGAAAGCTCAGCTCCCCTCTGATCTTCTCTGGGATCTCCTCTAGATCTCCTCGATTGCGACCTGGCAGGATGATCTCACTGATCCCCGCACGGTGAGCCGCGAGGATCTTCTCCTTGACTCCGCCGACAGGCATCACCACTCCTCTGAGGGTGATCTCTCCAGTCATCGCCAAACCATCACGCATACAGCGTCCGCTGAAGAGAGAGGTGAGGGCGGTGACGATCGCGACACCAGCGCTGGGGCCATCCTTAGGGATGGCGCCGCTGGGCAGGTGAAGGTGGACATTTTGAGCAGAGAAGCACTCCTCCTTGATCTCCAACTCCTCAGCGCGAGCGTGGATAAAAGACATCGCCGCCTGAGCAGACTCCTTCATCACCTCGCCCAGCTGTCCGGTGAGGATCAGCTTGCCTGAGCCCTTCATAGCGCTGGCTTCGATAAAGAGGATCTCTCCACCCACAGGGGTCCAGGCCAATCCGACTGCTACGCCAGGGGTGGCGATATCCTCTTTCATCTCCGGGAAGAACTTATGGGGACCTAGAGCGAGGCGGACCCGAGCAGCGTCCACCATCACCGGCAGCTCTACCTCGCCGAGGGCTACATCCTTGGCTACCGAGCGCAGCACCGAGGCGATCTCTCGGCTCAGATTGCGTACCCCCGCTTCTCGAGTGTAGCGACTCACCAGGGCCTGAAAAGCCTCCTGGTTGAGATCAACTTGCTTCGGGTTAAGGCCATGCTCCTCAAGCTGTCGAGGGAGCAGGTGTCGCTGCGCGATCTGGATCTTCTCCTCGTGGATATAGCTGGGCATCTCGATCACCTCCATCCGATCCAGGAGGGCCGAAGGGATGGTATCGCGACGATTGGCGGTGGTGATAAACAGCACCTTGGAGAGATCGACAGGCACCTCAAGATAGTGATCGCTGAAGGCAAAATTCTGCTCTGGATCCAGGACCTCCAGCAGAGCAGAGGCGGGATCTCCCCGAAAGTCATTACCCAGCTTATCGATCTCATCCAGGACAAAGACCGGGTTCATATTCTCAGCGCGCTTAAGCCCCTTGATGATCCGGCCAGGGAGAGCCCCAATATAGGTGCGGCGATGTCCACGGATCTCTGCTTCATCCCGCATCCCGCCCAAGCTTACCTGGACGAACTTACGACCCAGGGTCTCAGCGATGGAGCGCCCAAGAGAAGTCTTGCCAACGCCAGGAGGGCCTATAAGGCAGAGGATCGGCCCCTTCATATCCCCCTTGAGCTTGCGAACAGCCAGATACTCGACGATGCGCTGCTTGACCCGAGTGAGGCCATAATGGTGTTTCTCCAAGACCTGCTCGGCGGCGTTGATATCCAGGTTGTCTTCAGTGGTCTTGACCCAGGGGGTATCGACGAGCCAGTCGATATAAGTGCGGGCGACGGTGTACTCAGCGCTCTGAGGGTTCATACGCGCCAGACGCTTCAGCTCTCGCTCAGCGGCCTTGAGGGCCGCCTCTGGCATTTGAGCCTCTTTCACTTTGAGCCGCAGCTCACCCAGATCATCCACACCGGAGTCCTCCCCCAGCTCTCTCTGAATGACCCGCAGCTTCTCTCTGAGGTAGTGCTCGCGTTGATGCTTATCCAGGTTGACCTTTACGTCGCTGCGGATGCCATGAGACAGCTCCAGCACCGCGACCTCGTGAGCGATATGCTTGATCACCTCCTGGATCCTAGACATCACACCGCTCAGCTCCAAGATCTTCTGCTTCTCCGACAGGTCGAGGCGGAGCTGAGAGGCCACCAAGTCAGCGAGGTGTCCAGGATCTTTGATCCCCTCGATCAGCTTCAGAGCCTCAGGGGGGAGGTGGGGGGAGAGCCGGATGATCTTGAGGGCCAGCTCTCGCAGGACACGGCCCAGAGCTTCCTGGACAGGGGGCTCTCCTTGATCTTCAGGGAGCACCTTTACCGAGACCATCTCTCCCCCAAGCTCCAGAGGCCAGATCTCCTCCAACTGCCCCCGAGCGATCCCCTCCACCAGGATCTCATGACCTGAGCTGTTATGGCTGATATGTAGAATGCGAGCGATGGTCCCTATGGAATAGATCTCTGCATCTCCTTGGGGCTTGCGCTCTCCCCTCTGAGCGACAATAAAGACCAGCCCCTCCCCTTCTCGTGCCTCCTCGATGAGTTGAAAGCTCTCATCTCCCTCAAAGGGTACTGGGATAGGCAGGTTGATGATGGGAAAAATCACCGCATTCTGAAGGGCGATCATCGGCATCTCTTTGCTCTGGATATCTTCCAAAGAGATCATAGCTTCTCCTCCTAAAAGGGGAACCATGGACACCTCGGAGGAGAAAGCAAGCCGCTCTATCCAGGCCCTGTTGACATTTGCTTCTAGAAGCTCACTCGCCCAGAGCTTTTTTCTTCTGCTCCGTGCCGCCTTGATGAGAGAAACTCATTTCTACACGATCCTTAACTAACAGAGCCTAAGTCCTCAGGCGCTTTAGCGCTTCGCGTAGCAGCTCTTCAAAAGATCTCTCTACAGCCTCCTGTTGAAGGGCGGTCAGCAGACGCTCTATATCTTTGGGGCGATAACCTAAGTTGCGCAGCGCGCTCTCCAGATCTTCAAGCTGAGCCTTGGATTGAGAGAGGGCGGGAGCCTCCTCATCAGGGAGACGATCTCTCAGTTCTAAGATCAGACGCTCAGCGCCGCGCTTACCGATGCCAGGGGTTTTACAGAGTTGTCTTATGTCTCCTCGCTTGATCGCCCCTCGGAGGCTGTCAGCGTTCATCCCACTGAGGAGCGCCAAGCCCAGCTTGGGGCCGATGCCTGAGACCCCGATGAGCATACGAAAAAGCTTGCGCTCAGCGAGGTTGGAGAAGCCGTAGAGGTTGAGCTGATCCTCTCTCACATAGGTATGGACCACCAAACTACAGGTCGCGCCCTCAATAGGGAGACTTTCAAGGGTGCTCAAGGGGCAGCTCAGCTCATAACCCACCCCGCTTACATCCAGGAGGAGGGTTTCTGCGCTCTTATGTGCGAGGATCCCGGTTAAACGAGCGATCATAATGCGCTTAAGCGCTCCATCTCCATGTCAGAGAACTCTGCATTGGTCCAGATATTTTGAGCATCATCTTGATCATCGAGGAGCCCCAAGAGCTTAAAGGTATGCTCGGCCACCTTGCCTTCAACTTTCATGGGGTTGTTGGGGATGCGCACCACCTTAACCGTCCTCAGGGAGAAGTTCGCGGCGCTCAGACCTTTGCTGACCTCATGTAGATCTTGATACTCGCAGGTGACCTCAAAAACCTCCTCGCCCGGCTCTACCTCCTCAGCTCCAAGCTCCGCGGCGGCCTCAAAGAGTTCATCGAAGTCAACCCCCTCCTCCTCCACCTCGATATAGCCCTTTTGTTCAAACATCCAGGCGACAGAGCCTGAGGTGCCCAGCTCTCCCCCATATTTGGTGAAGATATGGCGAATCTCAGCTACGGTGCGGTTGCGGTTGGTGGTTAAAGTCTCCACCAAAAAGGCAACCCCCTTCTTACCATGACCTTCATAGAGGATCTCATCATAGGTCTCCCCTTCCAGCTCTCCGGCTCCCCGCTTGACCGCTCGGGTGATGGTGTCATTGGGCATGTTGGAGCTTCGTGCAGCGTTGATGGCTGCGCGCAGACGGGGGTTGCCATCAGCGTCGGAGCCTCCCTCACGGCTCGCCACTGTCAGCTCACGGATCAGCTTAGTAAAAAGCTTTCCCCGCGCCGCGTCCGCGCGCCCCTTCTTATGCTTGATGGTGCTCCATTTATTGTGACCAGACACAGTGCCTCCATCTCATCGCTGTGGTTCAACTCTCCGGTACCATATCGCCAGCGCAGCTTCAACGCTGAGGCCCATCTCTCTTTCTCCACCACTGGAATTGAGCACCCACCGATTGAGGCTTTGATTTTGAGAGAGTATCTTCTCTTCGCACTCATAGGAGATCTTTAGATGAAGGCAAAATTTCTGGAGAGCTTGGCGAGAGAGACAGAGGTCCTGAGAGAGCGTGGTCTCTTTAAAGCGGAGCGCCTGATCACCTCCCCTCAACAGGGCCTGATCACGGTCAAGACTGCAGCGGGAGAGGGGGAGTATCTCAACTTCTGCGCCAACAACTATCTGGGACTCTCCAATCATCCAGAGGTGCTCAAAGCCGCCCAGGATGCCCTGCCTCGCTGGGGCTTTGGGATGTCCTCAGTGCGCTTTATCTGTGGCACACAGGACCTTCACCGAGAGTTAGAGGGGGCGCTAAGCGATTTCCTCAAGACGGAAGACACCATCCTCTTCTCCTCCTGTTTTGACGCCAATGGAGGGCTCTTTGAGGCCCTCTTGGGTCCCGAGGATGCGATCATCAGTGACGCTCTTAACCACGCCAGCATCATCGACGGTGTGCGGCTCTGTAAGGCACGGCGCTATCGCTATAAGAACAATAATATGGAGGACCTAGAGTCCAAGCTTAAGGAGGCCAAGGCAGCGGGCTGTCGCTATCAGATCATCGCTACAGATGGTGTCTTCTCTATGGATGGGATCATCGCCGATCTGGAGGGGATCTGTGATCTAGCGGAGCGCTACGATGCTTTGGTGATGGTTGATGACTCCCACGCCGTAGGCTTTATGGGAGAGCATGGTCGGGGCAGCCATGAGCATCGAGGCGTAATCGATCGAGTGGATATCCTCACAGGGACCCTGGGTAAGGCTCTAGGGGGCGCTTCAGGGGGCTATGTCAGCGGTCGCCAAGAGATCATCGCTTGGCTGCGACAGCGAGCACGACCCTATCTCTTCTCCAACTCCCTAGCACCTGCCATCGTAGCTACCTCCCTTGAGGTCCTCAAGCTGCTGAAGGAGGGGGGGGAGTTGTTGGAGCGCCTTTGGAGAAACACAGACCGCTTCCGAGAGGGGATGAGCGCGGCGGGCTTTGAGCTGGCGGGTCAGGACCACCCCATCATCCCGGTAATGCTGGGTGACGCCCGCCTTGCGGGGGAGATGGCTGAGCGCCTCCTTGATGAGGGGATCTATGTCATCGGCTTTAGCTTCCCTGTGGTCCCCAAGGAGCAGGCTCGTATTCGGGTTCAGATCTCTGCGGGCCATGAGCTGGAGCATATCGAGCGCGCCATCGCCGCCTTCACAAAAGTTGGGCGTGAGTTGGGAGTTATTTGATGAGGGCCCTGGTTAAGGCTCACCCCCGGGAGGGGCTTTGGATGCAGGAACAGCCAAAGCCGGAGATCGGCCCCAACGACCTGCTCATTCAAATTCGCAAGACCGCCATCTGTGGCACCGATCTCCACATCTATTGTTGGAATGAATGGTCGAGACGCACCATCTCAACGCCGATGATCGTGGGCCATGAGTTTGTAGGAGAGGTGGCTGCGATGGGCAACGCGGTGCAGGGCTTTGAGCTTGGAGATCGGGTCTCTGGAGAGGGACACATCACTTGCGGCTGCTGTCGCAATTGCCGCACAGGGCGCCGTCATCTCTGCCGTGAGACCTCTGGAGTGGGGGTTAACCGCGCTGGAGCCTTCGCTGAATATCTCAGTTTGCCTGCTTTTAACGCCTTTAAAATCGCGGATGAGGTGAGCGATGATCAAGCAGCCATCTTTGATCCTCTAGGCAATGCAATTCACACCGCTCTCTCTTTTGATCTCACAGGAGAGGATGTCTTGATCACAGGGGGAGGGCCCATTGGCTGTATGGCCGCCGCGATCTGCCAACAGGTGGGCGCCCGTCATGTCGTCGTCACCGAGTTGAACCCCTATCGTTTGGAGTTAGCCCGTACTCTAGGGGCTACTCGCGCGGTGGATCCGCGAGAAGTAGATCTCCAGGCCCTCATGAAAGAGCTGGAGATGATAGAGGGCTTTGATGTGGTCTTGGAGATGTCAGGCAGTGCTGGGGCCTTCACACAGATGCTCTCGGTGGTCAATCATGGAGGGCGCGTCGCCCTTCTGGGGATCCCACCCAAGCAGATGGGTATTGATTGGGATCAGGTGGTCTTTAAGGGCCTCACCCTTAAAGGCATCTATGGCCGAGAGATGTTTGAGACTTGGTATAAGATGGGCTCTCTTCTCCAAAGCGGCCTCGACATCGATCCTGTGATCACTCACCACTTCCCGATAGAGGAGTTCCAGGCGGGCTTTGAGGTGATGCGTTCTAAAAACTCAGGGAAGGTGATCTTGGAGTGGTGAGCTGCGTGGCTCTGCCCTCTCGGTGAAGTTAGGTATAGTCACTGAATGTTAAGCCACCGAACGACATGTAATTTTGGCAGATCAGATATTATATCCGAACCGATATTTTTAGGCAGGATGATGGATACGCATCCAGCGGATCGCAGCGCTGGGGGGGGCATGAAATGCCCCTGATGTGCTCACAACACCGATGGCAAATGTTTGAGTTGGCGTCAGTATAGCTGTCGGATCTGGCACAGTCCGAGGAGCAGAAAAAGGAGGCTTTGCCTCGGTTATGCTGTCGTTAAAGTCGTCTCCTCCTCAGGTTTGGAGACAAGACCGATTCCTGTATTAGTATATAAGCTGTGGGAATGATTCAGCAACGAAATCCAACAGGCTCAGGGATCTTTTGTAAGGTGGTCGATTATATGAAATAGAACGGCTGTTTTAAAGGGCTTAGTAATATAGTCGTTCATCCCTGCCGTCATATATTTTTCTCTATCACCGACCAAGGCATTCGCTGTCATAGCAACAATAGGAATATTGGGCTGCTTGACTTGGTGTTTTCCTTTGCGAATCAATTCTGTTGCTTCCACCCCTCCCATATTTGGCATTTGAATATCCATTAAAATTAACTCAAATTCCTCCCTTGATAGGATTTCAAGGCATTGTTCACCATCGTTAGCTATAGTAACTCTGACGCCCGCTTTTTTTAAGACTTTAGTCGCCAGCATTTGGTTGATTTTGTTATCCTCTACCAATAAAATCCTTTTGCCTTGAACAGAGAGGGATCTTTCAAGGTTTCTCTGCTCAGAAATTTTGATGTTTTTCCCTTCTTTCACCATTAGAGTGCAATAAAAGGTACTGCCTACCCCTTCTTCGCTAGTGACACTTGTACCTCCACCCATTAATCGGGCTAACTGTTGAGAAATCGACAACCCAAGGCCAGTTCCCCCAAATTTTTTCGTTGTATGATGCTCGGCTTGGATAAAGCTATCAAAAATCTGATCCAACCTACCAGGAGGGATTCCGATTCCTGTATCGGAAACAGAGAACTGTAATAGACAATTTTCCCCATTTTTTTCTAAAAGTTCTACGTTGAGTTCTATTTTACCATTTTCAGTAAATTTGATGGCGTTCCCCAGGAAATTTACAATAATTTGCCGAATTCTTAGGTTATCGCCAATAATATTAACAGGAATATCGGGATCTATATTTGAACTGAATTCAATTCTATCATTATCTATCTTTGCTTTGATAACATTGTATGTCGTTGCCAATTCTTGTGCTAGTTCAAACTCTTCATCCAAGATTTCTAGTTTCCCCGATTCAATTTTGGAAAAATCTAAGATATCATTAAGTATTCGTGTTAAAGATCCAGCAGAATTCACCACAATTTCTAGATTTTCTCGTTGTTCATTTGATAATTTTGTATTCAGTACTAATTCTGTCATCCCGATGATAGCATTCATAGGAGTGCGAATTTCATGGCTCATATTAGCTAGAAATTCAGACTTAACAGCAACAGCAGATTCAGCTTCTTTTTTAGCAAGGATTAAGTCAGCTTCTATTTTTTTTCGCTCTCTGATCTCTTGGTTAAGCTCATTCCGTGAGGTTGTGATGATCTGTAGATTTTTTGTCATACGATCAAAGGCCTGAGCTACTTCACCGAACTCATCTCTACGCTCCATAGCAATCCTGTGGGTGAGGTCTCCCTCTCCAATGGCTCGTATGGAACTCTTCAATTTTTGTAGGGGCACTAAAAAAACTCTAGTGATCGGGATAATCAAAATCAGAATAATTAAAGCAAAAACGAACCCGACTGCAATTGTAATTCTTTTCAACTTTTCGATTCCTTTAAAAGCATCCTCAGTTTTCTCTTCAGAGATGAGGACAAGTTCGATTCCATCAATTTTAATACACATCGAACTCCCAATTACTGATATTCCATCGTGATTATTCCAGTAACCAGCCATTTCCTTGTCGTTTTTCAGACATTCAACAATCGGCTCACTGTTTTTTATATCAACGAAGGGTTTGATGGCCTGATCTTTTGAATTAATAATCACTTTGTTGTTTTTGTTTACTAAATAGATTTCTCCACTCTGCTCCCAATGAACAACCTGCGTTTTAGCCCCTAGCCTTGTTGCATTGCTGCCATTCATTATGCTTACCAGAGGATTCAAACCAAAGTGAAGAACAAGTACCCCTACTGTTTGTTTACGGTCAGTAATACTTTTTATGGGAGTAGATACTACTAGTTTTGCTAATTTGTCGCCTTCAATTTGAATATTGCTTACATAAGTAACACTTTTCCCTCGGATAAAATGCAGTTTTAAGCTTCCATCTGATCCTCGTTTTTTCTCATTTGTAGAAACAAAAATATTTCCTTTTATGTCGATTATGTCGATTTGGCGGATATCAGTCTCTATTGGAAGTTTGTTTTCAGCTATATAAGTTTTTAGCTTCTGGCACACCATTTTTTTATCTGAATTTGGAGTTTGGTACTCTAGAGTACCAGCTCTAATGCGCCCATCAGTACTAAAATCGACAGTACGGGTCTTTAGGTTTTCAAGGTAAAGAAAAATCTCTGATTCTTTAAAATCAGAGAGAGTATTCATTCCCTTTAATAAGGAATCCTCCAAGGCTTGTTTGGAAATAGAGAAACTGACGAGGGAAACAACGAGAAAGGAGGAAAATGCAAAAAATAAAAAGGACATAAAGAGCTTTACTTTAATTGTCATTCTACAGTCCAAATTCACTTAATTACACTAGGGTACCATAGGAGCAGATCGAGAACAAAAAGTGAAAGGTTCATGTAACAATTTCAGTATACTGGGCAGCATGTTTTATTTTTCTTTGAAAATTGTCACCTATGTTTTTTTCTTCTTCTAATGCTTAAGAATTGTGCGGTTCGGTCGGCAATTGTTTGAAATCATGGAGTTTTTTTCCGGAATGCGGACTTCAGTTTGCTCCTTTTGCTCTCAAAAAATTATCCGCCGAACTGCGCAATTCCCACTCGTTCCATTCCCGATTATCCCACTCGTTCCGTTTCCGCCAATCTGCAGCAATACTAAGTACCTAAAGCACCTG
>CAYLJJ010000037.1:24373-53814 GCA_964384025.1 uncultured Nannocystaceae bacterium | reverse complement strand
ACACGCTGTCCCTGTCCCCCTGAGACCAAAGCCCCCCCTTCTCCCAAGAGGTTGCGGAGGCCCTCGGGGAGTTGCTGAAGCAGCTCCCCCAAACCTGCGCGGCGAAGGCTGGCCTCAAAGTCTCCCCCTGGGTTGCCATAGCGCAAGTTCTCCAGGAGGCTGCGGTTCCAGATGCGTAAGCTGGGATCAACCCAGGCGATCTGCTGACGCATCAGGCTGGGTCGCTGGCTGATCTCCTCTCCATCCAGAAAGATCTGTCCATCCGCCACTCGATACCAACCCAAGAGCAGCCCCAAGAGCGTGGACTTACCCGCCCCTGAAGGACCCACCACCGCCAGATGCTCGCCTGGGCGCAGCTCGAAGCTCAGCTCCTTGAGGATCTTCCGCCCGCCCGCCTGTACGCTGATCTTCTCCAGCTTGAGCCCTGCAGGGACGTTTCTACCCTTCCGGGGCTCCGGTAAAGGCTCCTCCTCGGGCGCACGGAGCGGTTCAAAGAGGCGTAGGATGGTGTTGCGCAGCCCTGGATAGCTCCGCGCGAAGCCCGCCACCGCCTTACCGCGTCCCGGCAGGGCCAAGGCCCAGTAGACCAGGAGCAACACCCCCCCCGGCTCCGCAGCCCGCTCTAGATGATCAAGGAGCAGCCAAGCGGTGAGAGCCATCCCCATCAGAGAGAGAAAGGTCTCCACGCTGATAGAGACTGAGAGCAGAGCGCGGCTGGCGCCGAGCCAGGAGCCCAGGAGCTGATCATGCTCCCTCTCCAGTGCTCCTCCTGCTCCATGGCTGCGGAGAGGGATCTGCCCCAAGAGGGCGTCCAGATGAAAGCGCAGCAGCCCTCCTCCCAGGGTGCGCTGTTTGAGATCCCGCTCGGTCAATAGAGGCTGGCTGAGGAAGGGGAGGAGCACACTGAGCAGGGCGACAATGAGGACCAACCAGAGCGCCTCTGGATCCAGCCAGATGATGCCCAGACAGGTAAGAGAGAGGCCACTGAGGGCGCGGATCAGCGAGGCTGCAAGACCAGGAAGGCCTCGCATCCCGGTGAGAGACTGAGCCCGCTCCGCGAGATCTGCAGCCAAGCGGCTGTGAAAGTAGCGATCCCCCAAGCGGGGGATCTTTTGGCGAAACTTTAGGCGCAACCGCAGCTCTAGGCGTCGCCCCAGCTTGAGCAGGCCCGCCATCAGAGGGGCTTCTAAGAGGAGGAGGCCGATGAGGAAGCTGATAAAGACCGCCAAAGCGCCTATGCGTTGAGCGGGGGGGCCTAAGAGACCATGAATCTCCAGGAGCCCTCGAAAGAGCAAGCCCTCAAAGACCACCCCCGCCGAGCCCAGGAGAGCGGCAAAGCTCAAGAGCAGGGGCAGGGCGAGGCCATCAGCGAAGAGGAGCGCTATTAGGCTGTGTAAAATCGGCTCTGGTCGCTCTTTGAGAGCAGCGGCCAGATCTTGAGGGAGGGCCTTCAGCTCCTCCTCTTCTGGGGGCTCGTAGCCCTCTACCCGCAGCATCACCGCGCCTCGAAGGTGAAAGCCCTCCCCATCTTCTCTAGCGGACCAGAAGCGTGCTGGGATCTTGCCGGGCTCCTCCCGAGCCCTCTCGATCAGAGGCGCCAGCATCTGAGGCTGCTCCAGAAGTTGGCTCATCCTGAGGGCAGCGTCCAGTCGAGCGATGCCACGCCAGTCTGAGATCGCCAGGGCCTCCTGTATCAGCCTCTCTGCCTCAGCCCTCCCCAGACCCAGAGCGCGGATCCGCCCTCGAAGAGGCTCGATAAAGTGATCCTGAGCTGCCCAAGCCCTCCAAGCCTCAGCGGGGACCTGCATCTCATGGAGAAACAGCTCATCTTGCAAGCGGGCGCATCGAGGCCAGCGTCGCCCATTGGCAGGATCCATTACCTGGAAGCGCTCCCCATGACGGCGCCAAACGACGACAAAGTGCAGGACCCCACCCTCTTTGAGGGTCACCGCCAAGGCTGGGCAGGCATAGGAGAGATGCTCAGGGGGGACCAGAACTTGAGTAGCATCCAGGCCGAGCTGCTGAGCCACCTCCTCGATGGTGTCGATGGAGGTGCCATCCACATCGGTCTGACAAGCTTCTCGTAGGCGGCCATAGCTTACGGCGACGCCATGCCCCTCGATAAGGCATTTAAGGGCCGCAGGGCCACAATCCATGGTGGAGGTTTGAACCACCTCTGGGGCCAGAAATCGAGGTCCGCTCAAGGCAGGCGGCTCCCTGCAGCGCGGAGCAGAAGCAGAAGCGGGGAGATCTGCTCTATGGCGATCTCCAAACGCCCAGGCATTCCATGTTGGAGAGGAATCTTACTCTCCTCCTGAATCGACAGTTCCACTCGTAACAGGCCCTCATGCAGCTCCTCGGCGACCCGCTCCACCTGCGCCTTGACGCTGCCATATTGAGCCCAAGGAAAACCTACGAGCCGCATCCGAGCTGTTTGCCCTGGGCGCAGCCGCCCCAAGACCCGACCTGGGGGGAACTCGGCGACGATGCGCAGGCTGCCCTCAGGGATCACCGCCGCCAGACGTTGACCGGCAAGGAGCACCTCTCCTGGGACTGGCTGGCTGTGCTCCGCTAAACGCCCCGCGACCGGCGCGCGGATACGTCGCTCCTCGATCTCCTGTTCAAGCCGCGCCTGAGTGGCTGTATAGACCCCTTCTTCAGCTCGAAGCTGCTCTAAGCGCGCCTCCAACTTCAACAGACGCAGCTCTCGGGCACTCTGCTCCTGCTGAGCGCTCCAGCGCCTCCGCTCCAACTCATGTTTGAGGCGCTCCAACTCAGCGCGAGCTTGTTGGAGTGAGATCTCAGCCTTTAGAACACGGGTCTTAGGCTCAATCCCTCTCCCTGAGAGAGCGCGGGTCTGCTTGGCCTCAGTCCCCAGAAGACGCAGTTGGCTTCGCTGTGCCTTGAGCCTCGCCTCTGCGGCGTTGATCTCCGCCGCCGATGCCTTCTGAGCGCTCTCCTCCATCTCTCTGAGAGAGCGCCGCTCTCGCTTCATGGCTTGGATTTGAGGTAGGCGCAGGGCTGCACGCTGGGCCTCTTCCTCCAAGCGATGCTGTTGGGGCTCGCTGTCCAGCTCAAGGAGCAGCTCTCCCACTTCAACCACACGCCCCAAGCTGAGGTAGCTGCGCAGGATCCTCCCAGAGACCAAACTGGTTACAGGGTGAGCGCTGCGCTGCACCTCCAAGCGGGCTCGGTCTGTAGACTCATAGAGTGTCAACTCCGCAGAGAGGAGCCAAGCGATCCAGAGAAGTAGAAAGAGAAGCGCGGGGAGGAGGAGCCAGAGCCCCCGTCCCTCTCCCGCCAGGAGGGCCAAAGCCTCTCCAAAGGCGTCTCTTTGAGCGAATCTCACGGTTCTATGGAAGCATGAGCGGCGTCCAGTCTCAACATCGATGCCAAGACTGCTCGCTTAAAGAGTCTCTGCCTCAAAGGCTCGCTGGAGGTGGTGGTGGCAAAAATAGGAGCCATCACGCCCCTCCTGGAGAGCGAAACCTCCAAGAGAGCACCCCCCACGGCAAATCTCCCCATACTCGCAGCTTCGACAAGGGCCGCTGAGTTCCTCCATCTTAAACTGACGATTGTAAGCGAAGGCTTCGGGATCATTCCAGATCTCCTTCAAGCTGCGCTCCCGAACATTGCCCTCAATAAAGCGATCATCAAACTCAGCACCATCAGGGAGGAAGATACAGCCCTTGATATCTCCATTGCTCTTGATCCCAAGGCTGTGCAGCCCAGCGCCACAGCCCAACCAACAGGGAGGATCAGCGAAGCCTCGAAAAGCACGCTCATGGGCACCGTAGTAGCCGATGTTGTCGCCCACATCCAGTCGCAGGCTTGAACTCTTTTCCTTAAGCTCAACCAAGAGGGGGATGAGGTTGGGGATCTCTCGGGGCTCAAAGAGGACCTCCGGTATCTCGGCCAAGCCTCCAACGGGCAGTGCCAATTGAAGCTCCCAAACATGCACACCCTCTCGCTCTAGAAGGGCGTGCATCTCTCTGAGTTCAGGGTAGCTCCACTGTGTGATGCTCGTCAGGATACCCACACTCATCTTTAAATCACGACAGAGGCGGATGTTATTGATGACTTTCTGCCAGTTTCCCTGGGGGTGGCCGATGCGCATATGCGTCTCCTCCATCCCATCCAAATAGAAATTGGCGTTCTGAATCCCCACCATCTGTGCGCGGACGGCAAGCACTCGATCAAAGAGCGCCCCGTCGCTGATGAAGTTGACCTGCACCCCCCTCGTGGTGAGGGCTTGAGCGATCTGCTTCCAGTAGGGGTGTTGAAGAGGCGATCCACCGCTGAGAGTAAGCAATTCACACCCCAGCTCAGCCAACTCCTCACAGAGCTTGAGACTCTCTTCTAAATTGAGGGTGTTCCTATCTTTTACATCGGAGTTAGTTTGAAGAGGATCTATGCCATGAGAGAAAATCAGCTCCCAGACCACAGTTTTAGGAACAAAACCTAGCTGTTTTGCGTACTCAAGCATTTTGTAATTTACCCACCATAAACTCCTCCTTTTCCTTTAAAGCACAGTTCCGAGGGCAAGAAAAGCTGAATATTTTGAAGCGCTTTATGAAGTCAACTTCCCAATATGATAGATACGCAAGAGCGCAAAGGCATAATCTTGGAGTCCTGCAATATCCTAAAAACTCAGGTTCAAGCATTGCCGCGCGAGATATCCATCCTGTATAGACTCATGGCCTCCACAGCCTAAATAAGGAGCGAGAGCGATGAACGCAGAGATCAAATCAACGCTGACTTCAAAGATGGATGAACAGAGCTTTAACAAGCTCATCGCTTTAGATAACGATCAGGTCTTCGCCTTTGTGGCTGAGGCCATTGAGCTGTGTGTACCTGAGAAAGTTGTCGTTTGTGACGATTCTCCTGAAGATGTCGCTTGGATTCGCCAACAGGCGATCGATAATCTTGAGGAGCGCCCCCTAGCCATTGAAGGACACAGCGTTCATTTTGATGGCTACTATGACCAAGCCCGCAAAAAAGATGTCACCAAGTACCTTGTCCCTGCCGAGGAAACTCTAGACTCCAAGCTCAACCAGATGGACCGAGATGAAGGCCTTCAGGAGATGAACGATCTCCAGCGAGGCGCTTATGCAGGGCGGACGATGTACGTCCGCTTCTTCTGCCTGGGTCCTGTCGGTTCTGAGTTCGCCATCCCCTGTCTACAGATCACCGACTCTGCCTACGTAGTCCACAGCGAGGATATGCTCTATCGTGTGGGTTATGATGAGTTTAAGGCGCTGCCCAAGGGGGGAGAGTTTTTCAAGTTCCGCCACGCCACCGGCGAGGTCGATGAGCGCAAGACCTCCAAGTACCCAGAGAAGAACCGGGTCTATATGGACCACACCCGCAACACCGTCTACTCGGCCAACACCCAGTACGCAGGCAACACGGTGGGTCTCAAGAAGCTCTCTCTGCGCCTCGCCATCCGCAAGGCGGATCGAGAGGGCTGGCTGGCTGAGCATATGTTCATCATGAAGGCCAAAGGCCCCGAGGGTCGCGAGACCTGCCTCTGCGGTGCCTACCCCAGCGCCTGTGGTAAGACCTCCACGGCGATGCTCCCTGGCGAGTTTATCGTCGGCGATGATCTGGCTTACTTCCGCGTCATCGACGGAGAGTTCCGCGCGGTCAACGTGGAGAGTGGTATTTTTGGCATCATCCGTGATGTCAACTCCGAGGATGATCCAGTCATCTGGGATGTGATCCACAATCCAGGCGAGGTGATCTTTGGCAACGTCCTGGTCAACGAAGGCAAACCCTACTGGCTGGGTATGGGCCAAGAGACCCCTACGGAGGGCGAAAACCACTGTGGTCTCTGGAAGGCGGGTCAAGAGGGACCAGACGGAAAAGCGACCACCCTCAGCCACCGCAACGCTCGCTATACGCTCCGCATCCGAGATCTGAGCAACCGACACCCCAACTGGGATGATCCCAAGGGGCATCAGGTCGGCGGCGTCATCTATGGCGGTCGTGACAGCAACATCTCAGTCCCTGTTCGGGAGGCTTACTCCTGGGCTCATGGCGTTTGCACCATGGGCGCGATGCTGGAGTCTGAGACCACCGCTGCCACCATCGGGCAAGAGGGTGTGCGTAAGTGGAATGTGATGAGCAACATGGATTTTCTCTCGATGTCCGTGGGTCGCTATATCGAGAACAATCTGAACTTCGCCGCTGAGATCAAACGCCCTAAGGTCTTTGGGACCAATTACTTCCTTAAGGAGGAGGGAAAGTACCTCAACGGTATGCTCGACAAGTCCATCTGGATCAAATGGATGGAGTTGCGCGTCCACGACGACGTAGAGGCTATCGACGCTCCCACAGGCCGTATCCCCAAGTATGAAGATCTCAAGGCCCTCTTTATGAGTGTCCTGGAGAAGGAGTACAGCGAGGCGGACTACGTGCAGCAGTTTAAGATTCGTATCCCAGAGAGCCTCGCTAAACTGGACCGCATGGAGAGCATCTACGCCACCGTCAATGATACTCCGCAGGCGATGAAGGATGAGATGGCCGCCCAGCGTGAGCGCCTAGAGGCCCTCCGAGCCATCAAGGGCGATTATATCTCCCCCTTCGATCTCTAAAGAGCGCTGCTTTAAGCCGCCCCGATATCCACTGAGGTGGGCCTAAACACCAAGCGCGTCAAGCGGAAAGGTGGGTAGGATATCGATGGGAATCGCCTCCAAATCTTGGAGCCGCTGGCTGATCTCATCAGGGAGCTGAGTCCAACGCTGGATAAAGGTGTTGATCTCTGCCTCACTCCCCTCCGCTTGAAGCCGCGTCAATTCCACCAACAGGGCGCGAGTCCCGAAGATTAACTTATCGATCTCTACAGAGATCTTGCCCTCTTTGGGGAACAAGGCGCCCTGATCGCGGAGGAAGTTATACTGGATGAGGTTGGCTCGCCCGTGAGCGCTCCTCATACCAAAGCGGATCGAACGATAGAAGCCCGCTAGATATGAGGCTCCGATGCTCTTGAGGCTCATCTCAGGGATCCCGAACTGACCGTTGAACTTAAGGAGGAGCGTCAAGGCCCCAGTGTCCGCCTTGGCCTCCTCTAGGGTGGCATATCCGGTCCCACAAACCTCATTGACTTGACCTCCATCAGCGCGATAGGCCGGGCCCAGGCCATGCGTCACCTCATGCAGCAAGACACGGAAGAAGTAGGCATCAAAACAGACACTCTCAAAGTCCGCCTCTGAGAGCACGAGGCGAGCGATGGGGCGGGTGCAGTGGTTGAACTTAGCCTCCATCACATTGCGAATCATCACCTGTTTCCAACCCACCCTCCCCCGAACTCCAGGATCATTGGGGAGGTTAAAGGCGGAGCTGAGGATGCCTGCGCGGCCCTCCCCTGCGGTGAGCAGCTCATCGGCGATGATCATCGGAGCGAGCCCACCTACCGCAGGCTTGGAGCCTGCAGGAGTGGGGATCTCTGCGGCGAGCCGAGGCAGGGCAGCTTCGATGTTGGCTAAGCGCGCTCCCGCCTCCGCGTCGGTCATCAAGAGCATCGCTTCATAGAAAGCCTTGATCCCCTTAAGCCCATCTTGATAGACCTCAAAGGGGCCGATCACCACCTCCAAGACAGGCTCTGAGAGCCGCACCCAATCGGCGTCAGACTCAACTATGCTCCTCTCACCGGCCAGGGCCGCCGCGCGACCCCTCAGGAAGCCTGAGAGCGCCTCATCTTCGACCTCTTCAGCCGCAACGCGCAGTCCTGAGATAACGGGCTTTAGCTGCTCGGCGTAGCGCTCAGAGTAGGGCACCGCCTCCAGGGATTCACCGTGCCTGATGACGCATGTGTAGGGCGACAGGAGCCCCTTCGCCTCTTCAGGGTGCTCCTCAAGGTAGGCGTCGAAGGCCTCAGCGCTTAAATCTGCTGGGTAGAGCGCTCGCCCTGGTGAGAGCGTGGGGAGTTCGGGGAAGCAGGGCTCATGGGTCAGCGTGTCGTAGGGGCCATTAAAGAAGCGAAAGAGGCGCGCCCTCTCACCCTGCCATCCCTCTCTCTCGAGCCGCTCATGCATCTCGAAGATATGCTCAGCCATCTGCCTCTGATAGACGCGGTCGATCCCCCGCATCGCCTCAACCAGATGAGGCAGCGCGCGCTGAACATCTTGAGGAAGCTTTTCTACGGCCGCCTTGAGCGTAACCGCTGCATAACGATTGAGCCTCTCTACCATCTTCAAATCTCCCAACACCGTCGAATCAGCCCTTTTTGGCGCTCTTGAGTTGGCGCCTAAAGTAGGCGGCCAGGACGCTGCGGCTGATGTCGCTGGCGCGTTGCCACCAGAGTTCTCCATTGGCCACCATCACAGCGATGACGATCTCAGGCTCCTCTGCGGGCGCGAAGCCCACAAACCAGCTATAGAAGGTGTAGGGATCACGCCGCGCTAGGGAGCCTGTCTTTCCAGCGATCTTGATATGTCGCAGATCCTTAGGCCACTTCTTAAAGGCGCGGCGAGCGGTCCCCTCTTTGAGGGTGCGCGTCATCATCTCTCCCAGCTGAGCGGCGATCTTGGGATCCATCGCCTCAATAAAGGTCTCCGGTTGAGGGGCGGGGATTCTCCGCCCTTGAGGATCTCGGAGATGATGCACCAAACGGGGCGCTGGGGCTTGACCATCTCCAGCGACCGCCAGAGCGATAAGGGCTGCATGCATGGGAGTCATGCGCGTGTGCCAAAAACCCGCCGCCATCCGCGCCCGCTCCAAACGACTACGTGGCACCTGAGCGGTGCTGGCCTCGCTGAGAAGAGGAAAGGGCAGCGCTTGGTTAAAACCAAAACGCTGAGAGAGGATCTCCAACTCCTTGCGACCCAAGTATTGATCTGCCATCCGTGCAAAAAAACCGTTATTGCTCGTGGCCAGGGCCTTTCCTATGTTGCTGCGAGGTGCCCTCCTGGAAAGCTTCTCCAGGTTTGATTTGCGGATCCGCCTACGTGCTCCGAGATAGGGGTAACTGCGTTTGGGAGAGACACCCAACTCCATCAAACCTGCGGCGGTGATGATCTTAAAGAGGCTCGCACCAGGGGCGATGGCTCTAAGAGCCAGATGCGGTGCGCCTTTTGTCAACTTGGGGCTGACCTTATGAGCCGCATCAAAGCGATCAGACATCGCCAGGACTTGACCTGTCTTAACATCCAGGACCACCACAGCCCCAAAAGGAACTCGACCTCGGTCAAGGATGCGCGTTGTACGAGCCTGGAGCCAGGGATCGATGCTCAGCTCAGCGATCCAACCCTGACCGAGGGGGGCCAAATGCTGTCCATCCTCCTCGTAGATCTCTTTGAGGCTCAGATGTCCTGGGCGTGAGGGCGGTTCGACATCGATCTGCTGCTCTTCACTCTCAGAAAGGGGCTGAGGGCTGCTCCTCTGGGTTCCCGCCTCAACCTCAGGGATCTCACCGAAGTAGAGGAAGGTGATGTGGAGGGCGATCACATGGATCACCACAAAAATAGGCGTGAGCAGCTTTGCCCGCATCTCTACTCCCGTTCGAGCGATATTAGAATGTAGGTGCATGTATGTGGATGTACAAGAACTTTTCTTTTTCCTATCGCTCAAGTTCTACTCTCTGAGTTCGATAATTTTGGGCGTGAGACTCCTCCTCTGCTTCAAGCTCCTCCTCCTCTCCAGTAGCGTAGGAGCACAATCTCGGCCTTTTATGGATGGAGACTTTAATCCGCGCTCAGCTGACAACGACCCTGATCTGATCCTGGTGAGAGAGCACTATGATGCTTTGGAGCAGAACCAGAGCCTCTATCTGCGCCTCCATGATCCTGGAAGAAGTTTGGAGATTTTTAGCGGCCTTCTTGAGGTTCAGGGTGCTGAGATTCGGGAGCTGATCACCCGAGGTTCAGAATTGGAGGAGAGTGATCTTCGCTGGGGCATTCAGGGCGGAGCCTATGCTGGTCCTGCGCGAGGTCTAGAGGGTAACCTGGAGGGGCCGCCAGGAGAGGGCCAAGATCTTATTCGCCTGGAGAGAGCCAACCGGCTGCGCTTCTGGTTTGGTTGTCGTGGAGAGCTGGATGATCTTCGGATCATCATCCACTTCGAGGAAGAGCCCAGCGAGGCCAGCCTCAACCTGCTGCTCTTTTATGAGGGGCGTCCCGATCCAGAGGGCTGGCCTGAGACCCTTCAAGGGGGGATTCAGGTGGGCAGCTTGGAGAGACATATCGCTCCCGATGATGGAGATTACTCAGAGGTCTTTCAAGTAGAAGGGATCAAGCTGCTGGTCGAAGATCTGGATATCCCTGAGCGTGGGCTCTTTATGGGGGAGCTGGGTCCAGAGGGAGGAGGTCTGGGTCCCCAGAGCTTTCATGTGGAGAATTTCTTTGAAGAGCGGGACTGGGATCAGGACAACGGCTTTGATCTCAACGGCAGCATCAGCCCCATCCCAGCGACCAACCCCCTTGAGCATCTGCGCTGGAGCGCTTCAGATCTACTGGGTGATGCGGGGGGGGTGATCCCTGCCGCCGCCCTTCTCCTAGAGAACCTGCCCTCCGGTCTGACTGTCGGCGCTCAAGCAGAACCTGAGATCTCCGTAGAGGTCCCGTCAGGGCTCCCCGGAGGCCTGTATCAGGGACGCGTAGATGTATGGGAGGACAATGATCTGGATGGACTACGCGCTCCGAGAGAGCCCGGAGATGCCCTCTGGATTCGCCTTAGGATAAGAGCATCCAGCCAACCGGGTGAGGCTGGGCTTATCGATCTAGGTTTCCCCTCAGACCTCTCGATCCCTGACTTTGAGGCCCCCCCCGATATTGGACCTTGGGATGTTGAACGCTTGGATCAAGAGGATTTAGGCGATTTGGGGGAGCCAAACGACTTGGGGGGGGATCTGGAAGCCCTGAGTGAATTGGAGATCTTGGATTTTTCTGACCGAGAGACTTTGGACTCCGCTGATCTCAAGGAACAGGGCACCGCTGATCTGGAATCTGATGGCTCAGAGGAGATGGGAGCTGTTGAGGAAAGTGGCCTTGATCTGCCCCGCCTCGATCTTGCACTAGATCCTGCTTCACCAGGGCTGAGTCGTGGAGGAGCCCTGAGCTGTGGCGCGGCTGAGATTTCCAGTCCAGGGCCACTGCTGCTCTGTCTGCTTCCTCTGTTCTTGATCCTGAGGCGACGGTGAGGTCTCTCCTCCTCCTCAGCCTATCCCTCCTCAATCTCAGCCAGGGTGCTTTTGCTGAAGGGGGCAACACACGGCGCTTTGAACCGGGCTTAGGTCCCTACCTGGGGCTCCCGGGAACACAGAGCTTCAGAGAGGGGGAGTTGGCCTTTGGCTCTATCAGCACCCTGGAGCGTCGCCCCCTGATCCTCTACGACCAAGGAGCGCGCCAAGAGGACTTGGTGGCTCTGCGTCTAAGCCTGGACAACCAGCTTTCCTATGGTTGGCGCTCCTGGGGAGATCTCAGCTTGAGCTTGCCACTGATCCTCTACCAAGAGGGGCGGCGTCTGGGAGGGGCGCCGCTGTCCAGCTTTGCTCTGGGAGATCCAGGCTTGGGGCTGCGTATCAGCCTGATGGATCCTCTGAAGGCGGGTTTTGGGTTGGCTCTAGAAGCTGCCCTGCGCTTGGGCTTGGGAGAGCCAGAGAGCTACAGCGCTGAGGGAGGCGCCTCTGGGCGAGGACGGATGCTCTTTGAGTTGCCCCTGAACTCACGCCGCGCACTTCTGCTGGGCCTTGGCTATCGCCTTCGATCGGGAGGCCGCCTTGATCAGGAGCCGATGGGAGATGAGCTGCTCTTTGATCTGGCTTGGCGGGAGCGCATCGATTCAGACTGGAGTGGGAGCCTGGAACTCAAGGGCGCTTGTTCAGCGCTGAACCCTCTCCGCCACCTGGAGCAGAGCCCTTT
This sequence comes from uncultured Nannocystaceae bacterium, assembly GCA_964384025.1. Lineage (GTDB taxonomy): Bacteria > Myxococcota_A > Bradymonadia > UBA7976 > UBA1532 > CAYLJJ01. The sequence goes on along the minus strand of CAYLJJ010000037.1, from coordinate 41,956 downwards.
GGGGATCAATGGGGCGTTTTCGGTTCGCCTCCGAGATCAGCTCGCCCTGCTCATGGGCGCGGGGATGGGCCTACTGCCGGGCTATGGCGCTCCCAGCTGGCGGGCATTTCTGGGTTGGGAGCTGCGCCCCCGCCAGGGAGATTACGATGGAGATCGAGTCTTTGACTTTGAGGATCGCTGTATTGAGATCCCAGGTCTCCCTACTCGGCTGGGCTGCCCTGCTCCTGCCAGCACCTCAGCTCCCAGTGATTGGGACAAAGATGGGATCCCCAACCTGGAGGATCACTGTCCTCATCTCCCTGAAGATCTCGACCACTTCCTGGACGATGATGGCTGTCCAGATCCCGACAATGACCTTGATCTTCTGAAGGATGCTCAGGATGGAGCCCCCAACGCGCCTGAGGATTGGGATGGAGATCGGGATGAGGATGGGATCCCTGATCTGGAGGAGCGATCAGCTCAGCCCGCGCCTCGGGCTCCTCAGGAACCGATGGCCCCCCTGATTTTGGGCGACACTCTACACCCCGCCCAGCCCCTCCAGTTTCTGGGGACAGCTCTTGATGAGAGCGCTACAGAGGTGCTGGATGGTCTGGCGCGCTATATTCAGTCACACCCTGAGCTTAAGACATTGGAGATCGGAGTGCATCTAGAGGCTCAGGGCAGCCCCAATCGGAGACGCACCCTCTCTCTGCGTCGCGCAAAGGCGGTGGGGGATGCGCTCAGCGAGCGGGGGGTCCCCGCTGCACGCTTGAGAATGAGAGGCTATGGCGCGGATGTCCCCGTCGCCAGCAACCGGAGCGCCGCCGATCGTGCGCGCAACCGCCGTGTAGAGTTAAGGGTGCTGCGACCCATCGAGCTGAGCCTCCAAACTCGTAAGATGGGGCTGCCTCACCGCCCTGGGATCATCCGCCCGCCCCTCCCGATCATCTTTCGCTCCTACAAGCCTCAGCTTCGGGATGACAGCCTCCCTAAGATCAAGAGGATGGCGCGCTACCTTAAGCAGCGCCCTGAGCTACTTAAACTCGAGATCGCGGTTCATACAGATGGCATCGGAGATCAAGCGCTGAGAATGCGGCTCTCTCAGCAGCGCGCCCAGGTGGTCCGTGCAGCGCTCATCGCTGAGGGGATCGCTCCTGAGCGCCTGAGCGCTCAGGGCTATGGAGGCACTCGCCCCCTGCTCCCCAACCACAGCGCGGCCAACCGCTTCCTCAACCGACGAGTAGAGCTGCAGATCCTCAAACGCGCAGGCAGGGGCTCGCCATGAGGTTCAGCCCCCTGCTGCTCTGGTTGCTGCTCCCTGCTCAAGCGCAGGAGATCCGCATCCGACTGCGCCCTCCCAAGCTGAGCCCCTCAAAAGAGGCGAAGGGGGAGCGAGGTCAAAAAAAGGACCCTGATGGGGGTGTTGCTGAGGGGGAAGCTCAGGGAGAGCCCGCGTCGCTCAAGGCGAAGCCTACGCCGCTCAAGGAAGGAGCTGCATCGCCACGGAAGAACAGGAGGAGGGCTTCTCCTAAAGATCCCAGCCTGAGAGGTACAGGGGGGGTGGGCAAGCAGACCCGCTGGGGTGTAGTGGAGACGGTGACGCCCTATGAAGCTGCCCTTCAGCGAGGCGCCTTCGCCGGAGAGGAGCTGGAGTTTAACCAGCGTGTCCATTTCCATCTCAACTCTCTGCGCTTTACCCGCGCCTCTCAGAGCGCCCTAAAGGCGATCGGGGCGCGGATTCAATCCACTCCAGAGATTCAGCTGCTGCTGATTGAAGGACACACCGATGCCCGAGGCAGCCTGGGTTACAATCAGAAGTTGAGCGAGGCGCGGGCCAGCGCGATTCGAGAGGCCCTGGTGCGCTATGGCGTCGCTCCCGAGCGCCTCCTAGCCTATGGGCTGGGTGAGACTCGCCCTGAGGCCCGAAAATATGGGCAGAACCGCCGTGTGATCTTTCGTATGGTTCAGGGAGATCGTGCAGCTCTCCAGGAGCGCCAAGCGCTCCAATGGGGGCGTGCTGCGGTGGTAGGGCTTTGGGGTGATCCTGAGTGGGCTGAGCGCCCAGAGGAGAGCGGGAGCAGGCGCAGCTGGAGCCCTCTCTCTTTCCGGGATGAGCTGGAGGAGGGGATCGATATCCGTACTGGTCCTGGGGGTCGCCTCCTCCTGCGGCTCCCTGATCTCAGCCGACTGCTCCTTGAGGAGGAGAGCGTGCTCAGCTTGGGCAAGCTTTTTTATGATCCAGAAGCACAGAAGAGCTATGTCGCGATCCAGCTCCGGCGAGGGCGGCTCTGGATCTTAGCGAACCCCCAAGGGCGCCCTCAGAGCCGCTCCCTCTATGCCTTCCGGGGGGGATCACTCTCCCTTAAGCAGGCTCGTCTTCAACTTCAAGTTGACCATGAGGGCCTGGGTTGGGTGGAGTTGGACTCGGGACAGGCTCAGGTGGCTACAGGGGAGGCGCGCTCTTTCAGCCTAAGAAAGGGAGAGCGTCTGTTCTTAGGAGCCAAAGAGGAGTCGATGCAGCGCCTCCCTGCTCCCCATAATCTTCAGCCCGCTGAGGGCTGTGAACATGAGCTGAGTTGGTCTACCGTGGAGGGTGCGCAAGGCTATCAAATCCTCTTTGCCTTGGATGTTAGCCTCCTTCGAAGGATCAAGCTTGAGCGCACACAAGAGAACAGCCTAAAGCTAAAGACAGCACCCCAAAAAGCCCTCTACTGGCAGGTCCGCGCTGAGGAAGAGGAGGGTTTGGGGATGCCCTCCAGCATCCATCTGCTCTGCCCTGAACCTGAGAAAGCTCATGAAGAGCAGCGCTGAACGCTTCCAGCTCATCACCACCATCGCCCTGAGCCTACACGCCGTGATCGCGGGGATCATCAGCCTCTTGGCCCTCTTTTGGTCCTACCAAGTCAACTCCTGGCTTGGCTTTCATCCCCTGAGAGTGCTCCCTGTTCTGATCTTCGCAGCCCTCTTTTGGGCAAGCCTTTGGCTGCTCAGATCTCCAAAACGGCACCTCAGGCGCTGGATCTATCTGTTGCTGTCTGTGGTGGTGCTCTGGTTCTCTTTTAAGTTCTTTGTCAGCCCGATGCATGACATCGCGTTGTGGTTTGGCAGCCATGGACGCTTTGGATGTCGTATTATCGATTCAGATGGCAACCCCATCACCTGGCTTGATCAAGACACCCTTCCCTGGATTCTCTTTGCGCTGCCCCCTGTATTCCCTCTCTTTGCTTGGTTCCTCACGGGCTTGAGTCGCTCTCGCAGCATGCAACGCAGATGAAGCAACACAATCGGGCTTGCAGCTCAGCTCCTGAAGCGAAAGACTCCTCTGATGAAGGCGCTCATTCGAGAGAGAAAACAGCTCTGCCTGCGTGAACACCCCCTGCCGGAGCCAGGATTCGGAGAGCTGCGCATCCGCGTCAAGCGAGCGGGGATCTGTCGTACCGATCTTTATGTCGCTGATGGTCTGCTTCCCTGTGTAGAGCCCTGTGTCTTGGGGCACGAGCTGGCGGGGATCGTAGAGCTTTGGGGACCAGGGGTCACAGCTCCTTCGCTGGGGAGCCTCGTAAGCGTGATGCCGATCATCCCCTGTGGGCGCTGCACTGCCTGCCCAGTGGATGAGCCCTGCCTCAGCCCTGAGATGCTGGGCCTAGACCGGGATGGGGCCTTCGCTGAAGCACTGACACTCCCCGCCGAGCAGGTCTACCCGGTCCCTGAGGGCTTATCTCTCTGTCACGCTGCCCTGGCTGAGCCGGTGGCGGCTTGCTTGGCGGTACTGAAAGCAGACCTGAGCGGGGGGCGACCGCTGCTCCTGGGGCGAGGGCGTATCGCCCTCCTAACGCAGAGGATCTTAGCCAACCGTGGAATCCAAGCACCCATCGCTCAAGGGGATGAGGCACCTGGGCGCTGGGATCCCATCATCGAGGCCAGCGGCACCGCTGAGGGCCTCACGCAGGCGCTCTCTATGATCCGCCCTGGAGGTTTGATCATCCTCAAGAGCCGCCCTCCCCGCCCTCTGCCTCTGGATATCTTACAGAGTGTCCGTAAGGAGGTTCGCTTACAGGGGGTCCACTACGGTGACTTCTCAGAGGCTCTCCAGCTCCTGAGCCACCTACCGGTGGATGATCTCATCGGCGAGGTTCAACCGCTCTCCAGCTATCGAGAACTCTTCGCGGCTGCTCGTGATGGAGAGGAGCGTAAGCTCTTCTTTGGGTGGCCCTGATGTGTGGCCTGATCGCAGCCCTGGGCGTACAGATTTCAGAGGCCCGCATGAATGAGGCTCTGGAGCGCCTCAGGCATCGCGGCCCTGATGCTCGGGGGCAGTGGAGAAGCCCTGGGATCCATCTCGCGCACAGCCGCCTGAGTGTGATTCAGCCCCTGGATGGTCATCAGCCCATCGAGAGCGAGGATGCTCAGATCGCGCTCGTGGTCAATGGTGAGTTCTATGACTTTGAGCGCCAACGTCGAGAGTTGGAGGTGCGAGGACATCGCTTCCGTACAGGCTCAGACAGCGAGATCGCCCTTCATCTCTACGAGGAGCTGGGGTTGGGCTTCCTTGAACAGCTCCGGGGGGAGTTCGCCCTGCTCCTCTGGGATGGGCGACGCCGACGCCTCCTCGCCGCCCGAGATCGCTTTGGGATCAAGCCCCTCTGTTACGCTCCTTGGAGGAGGGGCTGGCTGCTGGCCTCAGAGGCCAAGGCCCTCTTCTCCCTGGGCCTACCTGCGGCCTGGAACCAGCGCGCTCTCCTTCACTGCCTCAGCCACCAATACCTCCTGCCTCAACAGAGCCTCTTTGAGGGAGTCAAGGCGATCCCCCCAGCTCACTGTCTGATCATCGAGGAGGAGCAAGCGTGGCTGCATCGCTACTGGGATCTCAACCTCCCCAGAGAGGGGGAGCCGCGCACCGGCAGCGCTGAGGAGATGTTCTCTCAGCTTGAGGAGGCGGTGGCCCTGCGGCTGCGCGCGGATGCCCCTCTGGGCTTCTATCTCAGCGGAGGGATCGACTCCGCCACCCTCCTGGCCCTGGCCGCACCACAGCTCTCCCAGCCCGCGCGCTGCTTGAGCGTCTCCTTTGAAGGGAGACTCTACGACGAAGCGCCCTTGGCTCAGGAGATGGCGCGACATGTAGGCGCTGAGCTGAACTCAGTGCCGGTGAGCCAAGAAGCGATCCTCGAGAGCCTCCCGGAAGCGGTCTACTTCTCAGAGGGCTTGGCGATCAATGGACAGCTCTCAGCTAAATACCTCTTGGCGAAGGCGGCGCAGGCGGAGGGGCTCAAGGTGGTGCTGACTGGAGAGGGCGCCGATGAAGCCCTCCTGGGCTATCCACACCTGCGACAAGATCTGCTCCTCTCACAGGGCCAAGCCCCTGAGCCCTCGGCAGAGGACTCTCCTTCTTCTGGCGTGATGTTACTGGAGCCTGGGGCGCCTCCTCTGGAGAGCATCCGTCGAGCCCTGGGCGCTGTGCCCAGCTTCCTGAGGGCCAAGGCCGCCTTGGGTCGCCCGCTGATCAAGCTGCTGAGCCCTGAGCATCGCCAAAGCCTGAAGCACAGAGACCCTTTCAGCGCGCTCTTGGCCTCCTTTGAGGTTGAGGAGCAGCTCAGGGGGCGCCACCCGGTAGATCAGGCGAGCTATCTTTGGACCCGCCTGGCTTTGGCGGGCTATATCCTGCGCACCCTGGGGGATGGAACCGAGATGGCTGCCTCCCTGGAGGGCCGCACTCCTTTCCTGGATCATCTCTTCTTTGAGCGCGCTGTGGCGCTCCCTATGAGGGATAAGATCCGCGATGGGGTGGAGAAGTACGCGCTTCGAGGAGAGACGCGGGCGCTGCTCCCTGAGGCGATCAACCAGAGGCGCAAACACCCCTTCTTAGCGCCCCCTCTTTGCGCCACTCCCAAGCTCTGGGCGCGCGTCCGTGAGCAGATCAGCGGCCAAACGCTGCCCCTCTTTGAGGAGCGCTCTCTTCAGGCTTGGCTCAAGAGCCTGGAGGAACCTAAGCTGCGGCGAAGGGCTGAGCCCGCCCTGATGCTCCTGCTCTCGGCAGGCGCCTTACAAAAGAACTTCGCGATGGGAGAGGGGAGTCTATGAACTGGTGGGGGCCTCTTTATGACGATCTATTGGCGGATATTCTGCTTCAGCGCTCCGACGCTGAGGTGCTGGAGCAGACCCTAAACTTCTTAGTCCAGCGCCTTGAACTTAAACCGGGGGCGAGGATCTTCGATCAGTGCTGTGGTCTTGGGAGCCTAGCGCTCCCATTGGCGGAGCGGGGTTACCTCGTCGAGGGGGTGGATCAGGCAGAGAGCTATATTCAGCGCGCTCAGGAGGAAGCAGCGGCGCGAGGGCTTCAGCTCCAGCTGGAGGTCGGAGATGCCTTTGAGGCTCTCCCCAGCCTTCCCTGTCAGGGCGTCTTTAACTGGTGGACCGGCTTTGGCTATGCCGAGAGCGATCAGGAGAACCGCCAGATGCTGGCGCGCGCCTTTGAGGCTCTGGAGCCTGGTGGTTACTTTATCCTGGACTTTATGAATGTCCCCGGCATCTTGGCCCACTTCAAAGAGCAGGTGATCACCCGCCGAGAAAGCCCCAAGGGAGAGCTGCTGTTGCTGCGTGAGAGCCGCCTGGATCTCTTTAACGGTCGCATCCTCAAACGCTGGACCTATCTCCTTCCCGACGAGAGGCGCACCATCAGAGAGAGCTCTGTGCGCCTCTATATGCCCTGCGATCTGATCCGACTTCTGAAATCGGTCGGCTTTGGAGAGGTTGAGCTTTATGGCGACATATATGGCTCAGCCTTGAGCCTCAACAGCCCACGCTGCATCTGCCTGGCTCAGAAACCATCATAGGCGTCCAGTAAAATGTTTTATAACTAAGTCAATCCAGAGGCATTCACTGCTCCTCAGCACGATAGAATTTTTTATACAAAGAGAGAGTTTTACTCACCAATAGAAGCTCTCAAACATATGTTGAGCTACCTTGTCTGCGTTCAAGAGGAGGAAGGTCGCCTTGGTGGCTGATTTTTTCACTTCAGTGATTGAGGTTTAAACCTTAGAGCTGCCCTGTATTTCGTAGATCCAAGATTTTGGGATTTCACTGTAGAGGATTCCCTTATCCAAGCGCCCACAGCCCAGTACATCTCCCCTCACAGCCTTAACAATACAGTAACCCCGCGCCCCCTCTGGAGCTTCGATGTGCTGAGCCTCGCGACGAAGGAAGCGTGCTGATTCCGCCTCGTTCAAGCAGTAGACGTTGCGGGTTGCCTGGGCGCCAAAGCGCATCAGGAAGATGCTGCTGGGCTTGGCCCTGGGAGGAGGCTTGCGGCTGAGCATGATCCCCAGAGCATTGATCGCGAGCCCTAGAGGAGGCTGGACTCCTGCCTGAGCGATCCAGATGGGCGCGGAGCCCGATCGATGCCAAAGTTGATGATCCTGGAACAGCTCAGAGCCAAGGCCAAAGCGCTGCTCTAACCAGTTTAGGACCAACTCAGGGTCAGGGTAGGGCTCAAAGTCGCTTGAGGCGCGCAAGGAAGAAGCCTCCAGTGTCATTGTGGTGGGGCCAGATGCGCAGAGCGTTCCCGATGTCAGCGCGGAAATGCTGATCTCCCCATGTAGAGATCCCAGGAGCGGTCTTTAAGCCTGAGAAGGGGGGCAAGGCCTCGATGAGGGCCTCCCCTTGAGGGATGATATTGAGGACCGCCTCATTCTCCTCCGGCGCATAGGTACAGGTGGAGTAGACGATGCGCCCCCCAGGGCGGCAAAACTTAACCGCCTTACGCAAGAGGGCACGCTGTACCTGGCTGAGGCTGTCTCGAAAGCGCTCTGTGGTGGCACAGTGTTGCCGCGCTCCGCTCTTGCGGCTGGTGCCCTCGCAGCTGCAAGGCGCGTCTACAAAGACCCCATCAAAAGAGCCTGGGGCGAGGGGGAGGCGGACCCCATCCATACAGGAGACGGCTGCGCAGGTGACGCCCATGCGGTCTAGAGTGCGTCGTAGAGGGCTAAGGCGCCCAAAGGAGCGCTCATTGGCCAACAGGAAACCCTGATCCTTCATGGCGATCGCCATCTGAGCGCTCTTGCCCCCTGGAGCTGCGCAGAGATCTAGGATTCGCTCTCCAGGCTGAGCCTGCATCAGATCTCCTGCCAAGAGAGAAGCCTCCTCCTGTACATGGATGCGTCCCAGGAGGTGCTCAGGCCAGTGACCGGGGCGCTCTTCGGGAGGAATACGCCAAGCCCCTGGACGCCAAGAGAGGGAACTCGCCCTTGGGCAGTGAACCAGAATGCGGGCAGCGGTCTCTTCTAAAGAGCCCCTGAGGGGGTTGGCCCAGACCACCTTGGGCAGCGGGCGTTGAGCGGCCTCTAAGAAAGCTTCTAGATCGTCGACGATCTCTTGATAGCGCCGTAGATACTCGATCCCGGAGAGGCTCAACCTTTGACGCTCCCAGCGGTCAGCCCGCCGACCAAATGTTTCTGAAGGGCGAAGAAGAGGCCCATCACCGGGACGCTCACCAAGAGGGCGCCCGCCGCGAAGTGCCCCCATTCAGTGGTGTAGTCGCCCACATAATGTTGAAGCCGTACTGGCAAGGTGTAGGCGCTCTCATCGCTCATAAAGGTGGCCGCCAAGATATACTCATTCCAAGCGGTCATAAAGCTGAATAGGGCGGTGACGGCGATGGCGGGGCGGCTGAGCGGCAGAATAATACGCCAGAAGATGGTGAATTGACCCGCACCATCCATCAGGGCGCTCTCCTCTAGATCTCGGGGGATGGTGTCAAAATAGCCCTTGAGCATAAAGACACAGAAGGGGATCGCGGTGGTGCTGTAGACCAGCATCAGCCCCAACCAACTGTCCAACAGCTTGAGCCAATCCAGGAGCTGATAGAGGGGGATCATCATCATCACCCCAGGGAACATCTGAGTGACCAAAAAGGCGCTGAGGCCTGCGCGGCGACCAGGGAAGCGAAAGCGGCTAAAAGCGTAAGCGGCGGTACAGGCAAGGAAGACCCCCAAAAGCGTCGTCACCCCTGAGATCAGCACCGAGTTAAACATCTGTTCCCAGAAGAAGGGAGCCTCTATGATCTCAATAAAGTTCTGAAAGCTCAGCTCTTCAGGGAGCGGGTTTAGAGAGGTCACAAAAGTCTGGGAAGGGCGAAAGGCCATCTTGATCACCCAGAGCAGAGGAAACAGGGTCAGCAGACTAAAGCTGATCAGGAAGAGATGACGGCCCCAGCGAATCGGGGCTCTTTGATCGGTGGCGCTCATCCGTAGGCCCCCTCGGCGGCTCTGCTGATCCGCTCGGTGACGCGGGAGTAGATCAGCAAAATCAGGAAGATCAGGACAGAGTAGGCCGCCGCGTAGCCATAACGCTCCTGCTCAAAGGCGACTCGATAAGCCTCGACGATCAGGATGTCAGTGCTGTTGTTGGGCTGGCCCTGGCTGACCAGATAGATGATGTTGAACATATTGAAGGTCCAGATGGAGCCCAGAATCAGAGCGGGGATCAGGGCGGGTTTAAGCAGCGGCACGGTGATCCACTTAAACTTCTGCCAGTTGGAGGCTCCATCTACATCCGCAGCCTCATAGAGATCCTTGGGGATGCTCTGGAGGGCGCCCAGGGTGATCACCATCATAAAGGGGAAGCCCAACCAGGTGTTGGTGGCGAGGTTGGCGGTGAAGGCGGTCACGGTCTCACTGAACCAGGCGATCCCCTCAATCTTGAACAGCCCCAAGAGATGGTTGATTAGGCCATATTCAGCGTTGAACATCCCCTTCCAAATCAGCGCAGTGATGTAGTTGGGCACCGCCCAAGGCAGGATCAACAGCACTCGGTAGAGCCCCTTAAGCCGCAGGGTAGGCTCTTTGAGGATCAGTGCCAGCCCCAGGCCCAGTCCTATATGAAAGCTGACATTTAGGAGGGTCCAGAGGATGGTGATAAAGAGGGTGTAGTAGAAGCTGAGGGGGTGAGTGAGCGCAAAGCCTTCACTGCTGAGGATGTCGATAAAGTGCCTGAGGCCCACAAACTCGGCGGGGCCGCTGCCGTAACGGAAGAACGCCAACCCAAAGCCAAAAGCAAAGGGGATCAGGATCAGCAAACCCATCCCCAAAAGAGCGGGGGTGACATAGAGGTAGGCGAGGCGATGCTCTGAGCATCTGCTCTGCGTAAAGGCAGCGGCGAGGCCAAAGAGCAGGAGCGGTAGAGCCATCGCCGCCGAGGCCCAACTGAGCGGAATCTGCGCAGGAGGAGCAGCTTGGAGCCAAGCCAAGCTTTCCAAGATCGCTGCCCGCTGCGCCTCCACCTCAAGCCCCCCGACAAAGAGCGCCCCGCTCAGGAGGGCTCCACTCAAGAGCGCCCCAAGAGGCCCCACCCAAGGACTCGAACGCCAACGGATCAGCGCCTGCCAAAGGAGCAAGCCCAGGAGCGCCGCCAGAAGCAGATGGAGCCAGGGCAAGGGCACGACAGGCAGGCTGGGGAGCTGAGCCAGGGCTATGCGGCCCTCATGCTCTTGGGCCGCCATATAGATCTCATCTTGGAGACGAACCTGAGGCTTCGCGCTCGCTCCAAGGGCGATATTCTGGAGCGCTCGGGGCGCTGGAGTCTCAGCTTGGGAGAGGGGCGTCAGCTGTCGGGGGAAGCTCCAGCCTCCGCGCTGCTCAGGGCGTAATAGCCAGCTCTGTATTCCAGCCTGACGCAGCTCCTCGCTGAGCTTAGGGCTCTGAAGCAGGGCCTCAACGCTGCGCTCTAAGCGCCAGATGTTGAGCTGCTCAGCGGAGCGCGCGCTGAGCCAGGAGAAGAGTGCCGCGCCTAAGGCCAAAGCAAGGGTGATCGCCAGGACTGGAGCCCAACCACCAGGTCGTTGTATCGCCTTCATTCCGCCGCCTTCCTGAGCCGCAGCGCGACCTCATCCAGGGCCGCGCCTGGATCTTTGCCATCGACGATGCTCAGAGAGAGGGCGCGCTGCATCGGCGTCCAGATGCGCTGCATATAGGGGCTGCTGCTCAGCGGGACCGTTTCTTCAACTTGGGCTTGAAAAGCTCGACTGATGTGATTTTGAGTCAGCTCTTCATCTTGATAGGCCGCCTTATTGGCTACAAACTGCCCCCCCTCCTTCATGCGACGGAGGGTGATCTCATCCTCACAGAGGAAGCGCATCAGCCTAAAGGCGCGCTCTTTGTGTGGAGAGTAGGCGCTCATCAGTAGTCCCTCAACGCCCAGATAGGGTCTGCCCCTTCGCGGCTTTCCATCCTCATGGAACTTCTCACTGCCGTTGACATAGGGGAGCTGAGCAACACCCCAGCCGGAGTGCTCTTTAAGTTCTCCACGAAACCAAGGGCCGCTGAGGACAAAGGCCAGCTTATGCTTCATAAAGAGCGCGCTGATCAGTTGGGAGTTTGCCTCCTTGGGCATAATGCTGCGCTGCAGCTCCCGCGCGAAGCGCATACTGGCCGCCGTCTTCTCTTTGTCCAGCTTAAGGAGCCCCCCCTCCTCAAACTCCACCCGCGCCCCAAAGGCGTGCAGCCAGGGGGCGTGGAAGTAGAGGCTGTTGACCTCATAGCCTAGACCCCAGACCGTCTCATCTTGAGCGCGCAGCGCCTGCGACTGCCTGAGCAGCTCGGCGGTGGTCTTGGGGGGGGTTTGCACCAAGCTCTTGTCGTAGTAGAGGATCAGGGTCTTAAAGTTGAGGGGCAGCCCCAAGAGCGCTTGACGGTAAACCAGAGACTCCACAGGGGCGACAAAGAAGCGATCCAGCAGCTGATCCTCTGCCCAGAAGTTGAGAGGCTCGAGGAGCCCCTTCTCAGCCCAGCCGCCGATGCGATCATGGTTAAAGATGAGCAGATCGGGGCCATTGCCTCGGGGCACCGCCGCGCTGACCTTGTTGGGGAGAGCATCAAAGGGGATCGAGACAGCGCGCACCGCCTCTCCATGTCGCTCCTGGTAGAGCTTAAGCAGACGCTCCAGGGTCTCCTTCTCCTGGCCTCGGTAGGCGTGCCAGATGACCAACTCCTCAGAGGGAGCTTGATCCTTACAGCTCAGCGAAGCCAAGAAGATCAAGATGATGAGCCCCCTCATAGGCGTCGCTCAGTGTGCAGATCAAAGAGATGTAAGCTCTGAGGGTTGAAGCTTAGGTGGACCGTCTCTCCCGGCTTGGGGCAGGGCTCCCCCTCTCCCACCAGCGCTCCTAAGTGCTCCCCTTGATAACGGCAATAAACAAAAGTCTCATAGCCTTGCGGCTCTACCACCTCCACTTGAACGCTGAGGTTCTCGGGTCCAGCTTCACTCAAGCGGAGATGTTGGGGGCGGATGCCCAGGCGCAGCGCCCCTTTGGGCTCCAGACCTTTGGGGATCGGCAGAGAAAAGCCCTCACCCTTTAGGCGAGCCTCCTCAATAGAAACATTGAGGAGGTTCATAGGGGGGCTGCCGATAAAGGTCGCTACAAAGAGGTTGGCGGGCTCGTGAAACAGGGTCAAGGGTGGGCCAAGCTGCTGCACTACGCCATCCTTGAGGAGACAGATTCGATCCGCCAAGGTCATCGCCTCTACCTGATCATGAGTCACATAGAGGGTGGTGGCTCCTAAGCTCTGATGGAGGCGGCCCACCTCAACCCGCATCTGCAAGCGAAGCTTGGCGTCTAGGTTGGAGAGGGGCTCATCAAAGAGAAAGACCCTGGGTTTGCGCACGATGGCGCGCCCCATAGCGACCCTCTGACGCTGACCGCCTGACATCTCCTTGGGCTTACGATCCAGGAGTTCGGTCAAGCCCAGACGCTCAGCCACCTCCCCTACTCGCCTCTTAATCTCCTTTAGAGGCAGCTTCTGGAGCTTGAGCCCGAAGGCCATGTTCTCAAAGACGGTCATATGGGGATAGAGCGCATAGGACTGAAACACCATCGCTACGCCGCGGGCCTTGGGGGGCAACTCATTGACTCGCGCCCCATTGATGCGCAAAGCACCAGAGGTGATGCTCTCTAAGCCCGCCACCATCCGCAAAGTGGTGCTCTTCCCGCAGCCTGAAGGCCCCACCAGGACAACAAATTCCTGGTGCTGAATATCCAAGGAAATCCCTTTAACAGCTTCAAAACCGTTGGGATAGCGTTTGAGGATCTGCTCAAGTTCAACACGGGCCATCGAATCTCCCTAACTTCTACTTCCCGCCCCCGCGTCTGGGCCGAGCTGCTCAACTCTTGGGGTTTGGACTGCGGCTCGTGTGGGGAACGTCCTTGGGTAGACTTTTGGCCGTAACTTCTCTACGGCGATCTCAGCTCCTTGATATCGCCGCTCCTCTCTGAGGGCAATGACCCAGGCTTGCAACACTTAGGGAGAGAATGAGAAAATCCCGCCTCATCTCTGGAGCCCTCTGAATGAAAAAGCTGTTGGGATCCCTGACACTCCTTCTCCTTCTGGTTGAGCCCTGTTTGGCTCAATGTGAAGCAACTCCCTTCGCATGCCGAGTGGAGACCTCCATTGAACGGGGCCTCCAGTATATCCGCCAACAGGAGAATGGGCGGGGAATGGTTAACAACAACGCCAATCATAATTTCCTGATGACCCTCTCCTTTTTAGAGAAGCGGGACGGCGTGGGCTGGATGGGGCGTCCTCAGGGCTATGAGGGGATGGATCCCAACGATCAGGCGATGATCGTTCGTATGGTCCAGCATATGATCGATTCTGAGCCCTCAATGACCAATCCCAACAGTCCTCCCTATACCTACGTCACAGGAGGGAATCTGATGGCTTTATCATCCTATCTAGCCTCGGGGGGGCCAAATGATGTGGGCGCAGCAGTCCCTGTCTTTCAAGCGATCTCCAACGGGGTACTCTCCCTTCAACGTCATCAGGGACACCAAGCACCTATGAACGATGGAGGCTGGAACTATCGAGAGGCCAACCAATCGGGGGATCTCTCCACCACCCAGTTTGCGGTAGCGGGGCTCTCAGCAGCAGAGAATGTCATCGAAGGGGCCGCCGCCAGTGTTCCGGGAGTGGTCAACTTTCTGATGGCCAACCAAGCTCGTGATGGAGGCTTGGCTTACAATCCGGGCAGCGAGTCCAGCTCCTCAATGACCTCCTCAGGGCTCTGGTGCTACCGCCTCGCGGAGATCCCTGCGGGGGATCCTCGCAGCCAACTTGCCCTCTCCTGGCTGCGAAATGAATGGCGCTATGATGAGATGGTTGGCCCCTTTAGGGAAAACAGCATCTACTACTACCTCTGGGCAGCCGAAAAAGCGCTCTCAGTTTCTGAAGATGATGGCCTCGGAGGAGCGATCTACGCCGAGTTCTTTGGAGATCGAGATCCTGCTGCAGAGGGCTACCCTGATGAGCTGCGCAGCCACTACTTTGATCTCGCCATCACGCTCTTAAACTGGCAGGACGCCCAAGGAGCTTGGGGAACCGGGCATGGAGGCAGCGATCAGGGTTGGGACCCCCCCTCCAGCCATGGCTTCGCTCTCCTCACCCTAGAGCGCTCTCTGGGTGGGGTCTGTATCGACACCGATGAGGATGGGCTCTGTGGTGTTGATGACAACTGCCCAGAGATCCCCAATCCAGATCAGGCCGATGAGGATCAGGATGGGATCGGTGATCCCTGCGACAACTGTCCCAAGGTGGACAACCGGGGCCAGGGGGATACAGATGGAGATGGGCTGGGAGATGCTTGTGATCGTTACATCTGCGTTCCAGATGGCAACCCGGAGATCTGCGATGGCCTCGACAATGACTGCGATGGTCTGACCGATAGGCTCTTAGACGGTTCTCCGACCCTGGAGCCTGAGACCTGCGCCACAGGGCTCTCAGGGCGATGTGCTGTTGGGCATCTAGAGTGCAGCCTCGCAGGAGAGATCATCTGTCGAGTGGAGCAAGGTCCCTTAGAGGAGGTCTGCGACCTTCAAGACAATGACTGTGATGGTCTCATTGATGAAGACCTCTTGAACGCCTGCGGCACCTGTGGCTCTAACGCGGTGGAGCGCTGCAATGGAGAAGATGATGATTGTGATGGCCTTGTTGACAACGGCTCCCTCTGTGGAGGTGGAGAAGCTTGTATCCTGGGCAGCTGTGTCTCCTCTTGTGATGGCGGTGAGTGCTCTGAGGGCGAGTTTTGCACTCAGGGGTACTGCGTTGCCCTCTGCGCGGGGATTGAGTGCCCCTATGGCCAAGTCTGCGAAGCGGCGACTGGGCGCTGTACAACTCTCTGTGAAGAGCTGAGCTGTGCTGAGGGAGAGGTCTGCTTCTTGGGAGAATGTCAGGCGGATGATTGTTACGCTACAGGCTGTCCAGTTGGAGAAATCTGTAGAGATTCGAGTTGTCAAGTCGATCCCTGCCTTGGCGTTGAGTGTGGTCAAGAAAGCTTCTGTCGAGAGGGGCGCTGTATTTTTAGCTGCGCTCATATCAGCTGCCCCTACGCTCAGCGCTGCATCGATGGGGAGTGCCAAGAGCTGCGCTGCGGGGGCACACTCTGCGCTGAGGGGCTGAGCTGCATTGATGAGGAGTGCCAAGAGGACCCGTGCGATCCAGAGAGCTGCCGTTTGGGCCAGAGCTGTATCAACGGGAGTTGCCAAGATGATCCCTGCGCTCATATCCACTGCCCTCCCAACCAGCGCTGTGAGGTGATCGACCGCAGCGCCCAGTGCCAAGCCGACTGGAGCCCTCCGGCTCCCGAAGAGGATAGAGGTGTCGCCGATGCAGGCCCTCTCGATGCGGGCCTAGAGGAAGACATCGCCCCATCAACAGAAGGAGAAACAGGTCCAGGCGACGAGGACCAGGGGGGAATAGAAGATCCCGATGATGCTGAAGATGAGCCTGATGAGAGTTGTAGTTGCGATCTATCTGGGAGGCGCTCTTCCTCTGGCTTATTTATCTTGGGCCTCTCTCTCCTGCTTCTGAAGCGAAAAAGAAAAAAAGGGGCGCCTGAAGTTTAAATCTGCGCTACACTACAAATAGCTTGAGTTTCACTGGAGTGGTGAGGGAATCGATTAATCCCGTACCAAAACCTAAGGGGTTGGTCCCTGTCGGTGGTGTGCATGCCGGTCTGTGTCATCGGAAGCCTAAAGCTGTCATTTATCTTCCCCACCTATCTGAGGTCTGGGTTTTGATCATCTTCCCAAGAACTACCCCTTTGAGGCTTTGCTAAGAGAGGCATCTTAAAAGATGCCTCTCTCTTTTTTCCAGAGGATGAAGTTCTATTTAAAAGTGAACTTTAGCTCATAATCACAGAGGTAAAATGTATCGCCCTCATCGATACGTTTGTTTACGATTCGTTTCCCTTCAAACTCAACCCCGTTAGTACTGCCCAAATCCTTGATATAGTAGCTGTCATTGCGGAAAATAACGACACAATGACGCCGAGATATATTTCCATCTCGAATGGTCAGCTCTGTTTCTTGACTTCCACGCCCGATAGTAAACTTATCACTGTCGATGCGATGTCTTTCACCGTTGAATTGAAGGTAGAGAGGTGGCTGCTCAGCCTGCTCCGCTACTGGAGGAGGAGGAGGGCGTCGTTGAGCTTGAGCGCCTGAAGAGAAGGGGGAGAGAACCTCTGGCTTGGCCTGTTTGGATTGAGCGGCCATGCTATAATTTCGACTGCGTGCATAGTGACGCATGGACTCATTGATGAGATAGTCCATAGAGCAGCCTAGATCGCGGGTCATCACCTCAAAAAGCTCCCAGAGATAATCTCGGCAGTAAAAGCTGTGGAGCGTTTTTCGATTGTGGTCAGCCATAACACCTCAGGGATTCCGGCTCCAGGAGCAGGCTCCCCTACTTGGGGCGCTTTCTCCTTGGGGATCGAACCCAGAGGATTTATCACAGGCGCTCCACAAACAAAAGCTGAGGAGCGAGATGCGCGCAGTTGTGCAGAGGGTCAGCCAAGCGCGGGTGACTGTAGATGGAGAGGAGATCGGAGCTATCGGCCAGGGTTTCTTGGTTCTCTTGGGGGCTGAGGAGGGAGATGACTCTAAAGATGTAGGGTATATGGCGCGGAAGATCCTGGGCCTTCGTGTCTTCCCTGATGAGGAGGGCAAGATGAACCGAGAGCTGGCTCAAGCGGGAGGAGCAGTGCTGGCGGTCAGTCAATTCACTCTCCTGGGAGACTGCCGTAAGGGCAAACGCCCCTCATTTATCAAAGCCGCTCGTCCAGAGCGGGCCAAGCCCCTCTTTGAGGAGTTTGTCCAGGCGATCCGCGCCCAGGGGACACGCTGTGAAACCGGGCGCTTTCAGGCGATGATGGAGGTTGAGCTGCTCAACGATGGTCCTGTCACGCTCCTCTTAGATTCCAGGAAGAGTTTTTAGAGATCCTTCGCCTCCCCTCTGGGTTGGCAGATTTCATCGACATCGCTTGTGGATGATTTGTATCTTTCTTAAGCACGCAATAAAGGGGGAGAGGGTCGCGCATGAGGAGAATATATCGAGGATCAGTTCTGCTTGCTTTGCTTGCTTGGGCTGTCTGGGCTTGCGAGGTAGAGAACCCTGATGCTTCCCAGGGCGATGCAATTGCGGGCGAGACAGGCGCAGCGGGAGAGGCTGCTGGTACAGGGGGTGAAGCTGGAGGGGCTGCTGGTGGAGGGGGTGAGGCACCTGAGGCTGAAGGACTCGGTGAGTATGCACGAGAGCATGATTGTCGCGATGGTCGGTCTGT
>CAYLJJ010000037.1:0-24363 GCA_964384025.1 uncultured Nannocystaceae bacterium | reverse complement strand
TTTCCTGATATAGTCTTTTGATCTGGAGTCGCTTGGTTTTGGGGGCGTGTGTGGCGCTGGGGGTGCGGCTGCTGGTTCTGGGGGTGATGCTGGAGGGGCTGCTGGTGTGGGCGGTGAGGCCCCTGAATGTGAACACCTCTGTGACTGTGAACAGGAGCAGCAGTGTCGGGATGGGCGCTGTATAGACGTAGATGGTGGATTTCTTTGCTGTGACAATCCAGGCTGCTTCGAAGGGATGCGCTGCGAAGGGCGCGATGGTGAAAACTCTCTATGTAGTGCTCTCCCTGGAGAATGTTTAAGCAACGAAGAGTGTAATTTTGATCAATTCTGCGAGAAATCCTCCGGTGATTGCGATGGATTGGGCAGCTGTCAACTGCAACCTCAGGCCTGCGACCAAGTTGAGCAATTTGTATGTGGATGTAATCGTGAAACCTATGAAAATGATTGCATACGCCAGAGTATGGGAATATCGCTACTTCATGAAGGACAATGTGACATGTTGATGTGCCAATCACCGATGGATTGCCTTGGTAGGAGTTGGGAAATCCTCTGTAGAGGTCACTGGCGCTGTGAAGATAATCTTTGTGTAGAGTTTTGCGATGACAACCTCTGTGGTGATGAGAATTGTGAACCCTTTATGGGTGAATCTATAAACACTTGTCCCCAAGATTGCGATCAACAGTGTCGCCTGCCCGCTGATTGCGCGGCTGAGATTTGGCCCCTCAACTGTATCGGCCATTGGGAGTGCGTCGCGGGCGCTTGTATACCCAACTGTAGTCGCTGTGCGGGGGTTGGAGATCTCTTGCCGGGGCTACCGGGTGAGAGCTGCTGTCCAGGTCTTGAAGCCAGGCCCGCAAGCGAGCTGGATCCTGAGACAGGGATCTGTAGCGTGAGTGACGCGATGATCTGCTTGGCTTGTGGAGATGGTATCTGCAATCCCATGGAGGGGAGCTGTCTGTGCCCTGAAGATTGCGAAGGAGCAAACACCTGTGTGACTGAAGGGGGCTTTTGTGCTCCTGAGTGTCCCGGTGGGACCGAAGCTGCGCGCTTGTCTGGCTGTGATCCTGGAGGGATCTGCTGCCGACCTATTGAGCAACCCAACATCTGCGAAAATGAAGGCGGCTTCTGCTCACCCCACTGCCCCGATGGCTCGACACGAGTGCGTCTACCCGGCTGTGATCCTGAGGCTTGCTGTATGCGCACAGCACCCAATATCTGTGAGAGAGAAGGCGGCTTCTGTTCAGCTCAGTGCCCTGAAGGCTCAGCTCGAGCGGGTATGCCTGGCTGCGAACCTGAAGCTTGCTGTGTGCGAATCGTGCCCAACATCTGTGAGAGAGAGGGTGGCTTCTGCTCAGCTCGATGCCCTGAAGGTTCCGCGCGGGTGGGCATGCCAGGCTGTGATCCTGAAGCCTGTTGTATGCAAGGTGCTGTACAAAACGTTTGCTTGGAGAATGGCGGTCGATGCCTTGAGGGCCGCTGCCCTCCAGGGAGTGAGCCCGCCGATATGGCCTGCAATAACGGCGGCGGCTGCTGTATGCGTGTGGAACGCTGCTTATCTGCAGGTGAAACAGGCCCGGTGATACCTGAAGCTCCTAGTTGCTGTCCAGGTCTAGAGCAGATTGGCGTGAGCAACCTTGGCGTTGATGGTGTTTGTATGGAAAGGGATGGTGTTTTTCTCTGTTCTGGCTGTGGCAATAACAACTGTGAACCTTGGGAAAACATTTGCAATTGCATCCAAGACTGCCCGGCAAACAGACCTTAAGAGTGCGACTTCTTTCTATTCTTGCCCCCTCCACCTTAAAACCAGTAGCAACCGAGACTAATTCAGCTCATTTTCTTTCTCTATAGCTTGCAGAGAGGTCGATGATGCCCTATTATTCCTGAGATTGGGAATTCTGAAGCTCAAAAGCGGGGACGCACTATCCGCTTCATAGAGCGCCGCTCTTCTACAGGAGGATCGCGCACCACGCGGAAACCATGACTGATTACGGGGAGATTGTGGGGGGCTGGCATACGACGAGTGAGGCGGCAGTCTATCGCTGATGCGGAGCGAAAGGAGCCCCCTCGGATGACTTTGATCTTTGGATCACTGCCAAAGGAACTATTACAGTACTCCTGGACCAAACCCGCCATATCCAAGACGCCATAGGGAGAGAGATCTGAGGGATAGCTGCCTACACGCTCAGGAACGGGGAGGCCGGGGCGAGAGCTGGCCATCTTGCAAAAGGTGGGATCAAAGTGGTGTCCCCAGGGAAAAAAGCGGCCATCGCAGCCCCGCGCTGCTTTCTCCCACTCTATCTCTGTGGGCAGACGGACCTGTAAATGGGTCCTCCGGCTGTACCATTCACAGTAAGCTTCAGCATCATCAAAGCTGATCCCAAAGACCGGCCAGTAGATCTCCCATTGGAAGCCCTCAGTGTCCAGACCCTGAGGGAGGTTAAACTGTCCGCTGCTGTCTCGGTTCCAGAGAAAACCTGCGTTCGTCTTAAGCCGAGGCACCCGCCTTTGAGCCTGTTTGGGATTCTGTTGGTCCAGCTCACGGATAAAGGCGAGATACTCTATGCAGGTGACGGGGTAACGGGCAACAAAGAGATCTTCAACCTCCTCCAGTCGCCGCTCTCGGTTAGAGGAGCAGGCTGAATCTCCTCCCATAATGAAGCTCCCTCCAGGAAGATAGAGATAGTGAGTTCCGATCACCTCCTCTGTGAAGAAACGACAGCTTAAATCTGTAATCTCCCCTCGCTCTATCCAGATGGGACAGACGATCTCCCGATAACCCTCTAAAGAGAGGCTGAGCTGCCAGCCGCCATGAGCCAAGGGGGTGTTGCTTACGGGGCTCTTCCCCAGGGGCTCATCCATCAAAGTAGAGAGTCGCTTCTCCACCTCCATATAGCGCGCGATCTTGAGAGTGGCGCTCGCAGGAGAGGAGCGAATGTTCAGGCGACCCTGCCCTTTGAGCAACTCATCAAAGAGCCCTCGGTTGTGGATTTCGACCAGCCCTCGGTAATAGACCACCAAGCCCTCATCCCCCAACTCCTCAGCGTCTCTCAACTTGAACCAATAGAGCCGCGCCAGCTCATTATGAGCCTCATCATTCTCTGAATGAAGACCTATCGATGACATAAATGCCTGCGCCGCTGCGCTAAACTGCTGATACATCTGCCCCTGATGCTCAGTGACCTCTGCCTGTTTAGTCCAGAGCGTTCGCTTCTGCTCTGTGGGCTCAAAGCCCTTGAATAGGGACTCCAACTCGTAGAGCTGATTTTGAAGATCATCTACCTCGGCTCGAGAGCGCTTGTAGGACTCCAGAAGATCAAGCCCCTCAGCCAGCTTCTCCTCTGAGAGACGCTGGCGGCGATCCAGATCCTCAACACGAGAGAGATAGTGCTCAATCGCCTCATATACCTCTCGGGCGCTTTGATGGCGCTCTTCCGGCTTCTTCTGCAGGCAGCGAAGGGCGACCTCTTCTAAGGCAGGAGGAATCTCATTGCTTGGATTTCTTTGTCGAGGTGGGATCGGATCTTTGCTGAGCACCTGGGCCAGAATCTGTCGGAAATGTTTGCCCCGGAAGGGAGGAACGTAGCAGAGGATCTCATAGAGGAGCGCGCCCAGAGAGTAGACATCGGAGCGGGCATCCACGGCGTTGACCTTACCCGCTGCCTGCTCTGGAGACATATAGGCGGGGGTCCCTGTGACCACCCCCATCATGGTGGCGTCGGAGGATTGGCTCCTCAGGGTTGCAACATGCTCCTTAGGAACGATGCTCTCCTCTCTCCCCAGTACCTTGGCGATACCCCAGTCCAGGACCAGAGTTTCTCCATAATCTCCCACCATGATGTTGCTGGATTTGATATCTCGGTGAATCACTCCTCGAGCATGGGCAAAGCCGATGGCCATACAGACATCTTGGAAAATCTTTAGGAGCTTGAGGCGGCCAAACTGCTTCAGGGTCTCTGGATCCTTCCTGCGCAACGCACGGACGATATCTCTGAGGGTCCGGCCCTGAACCCGCTTCATCGTAAAAAAGATCTCTCCTCCGCTGAAGTAGCCAAAGTCATGCACAGGGACGATGTTAGGGTGTTCAAGCTGGGCTGTGACCTGGGCCTCCTCAATAAACTTTTGGAGTACATATTCAGAGACCTCATGTCCCTGGATGAGGGTCTTCATCACCAAGCCACGCATCAGGTCTCGATCTTGGACCTTGTGGATCGCGCCTACCCCTCCGCGGGCGATCTCCTCTCCTATTTTATACTTATCTGGAGGGCGAGACTCCCCGATGTTGGCTGCTTTGAGGGCTGCTGCTCGCGCAAGAGGATCGCTGGAGACCTCAGGGCCATGCAACGAAGTCTCCGAGGAAGACCACTGCCCGCTGTTGGAGGCATCAGAGCCTGTATGAGTCCCTGTGGGGAGGTCATAGCCAGTAGCATCTGGATGAGTCAGAGCACCCTTCTCTTGAAGCACGGAGAGCACCGCCTCTGTTTGCCCAGCTCGGATGAGCTTCTCGCTCAGGCGAACGAAGAACTCTGCGTCGATATCTCCACGTAGGGCCGCTTGACGGATATGGATGAGAAGATCCACTGAGCACTCCCGGTTAATCCCCGGAGGATAGGAATTTTAAGCAACCCCTACAAAGTGTGCCAGAGAACCCAAAACCCCTCCTCATCAACAAAGCCAAGATAAAGCTCCCCCCTCCCTGCGTCGAGCGAAATTCCTCCTCAGACAGTGCTCAGCATCAGAAGGCTCAATCGAGTAGTTGTCAGCCCGCTGTCGCGATAGGCTGCGTGCACAGGAGAAACGCGAACATGACCTGCCATATTGCAGAGCCCCTGAGCTGTGTCTCTCGCCGATTCTAAATCCTCCTCATCTTCTTTTCTGCTTGAACTCGCTTCGGAGCAGGTCCCCTTATCTACACTCCGCACTTTGCCTGGCGCTCTCTGATGAATTCCACGAGCCGACGCACACCGGCGCGTGGGCGTTGAGGTTCGCGGACGTGGCCCCTTTGACGCGGCAGTGAACGCCGAGAGCGCCAATCACAACCAGCAAATATTTTCCGCGTCAGCTTTGGATGAGCGACAATATCGAAGCACCCTTCGGTTTGGCGGAAGTGTTAAGCCTCCCCTTGGGAATTGACCTGGAGAGGGAGGCTCCCTATCTTGAGCGCCCAAAGTGAGCGCTGTGGATGGAGGACTCTTTGGCTGTTGCTCTTAGGATCGGCATTGTAGGCGCAACCGGAGTGGTTGGAGAGGAGATGCGGGCTGTCTTGGTAGAGCGCGATCTGCCTGTCCAGGAGCTGCGGCTCTTAGCTTCAGAGCGCTCGGCGGGGAAGACCCTCGACTGGAAGGGCGGTTCTCTCACGGTAGAGCCTCTGAGCCCCGAGGCCTTTGATGGTTTGGATGTCGTCCTCTTCTCGGCGGGCAGCGCCATCAGCAAGGGCTTTGTAAAAGCTGCCCTGGCTGCAGGCGCCTATGTCATCGACAACACCCAAGCCTTCCGTATGGATCCTCAGGTCCCCCTTATCATCCCTGAGGTCAACCCAGAGCATCTTCAGGATCAACGCCTCATCGCCAACCCCAACTGCTCCACCATCCAGCTTGTGATCGCCCTTAAGCCTCTTCATGAACTGGCGGGTCTTAAGCGAGTGGTCTTGAGCAGTTATCAGTCTGCTTCTGGTGCTGGGCGAGAGGCGATGGATGAGCTGCGTGATCAGGTCGTAGCTCTCCTCAACTTCCGAAGCCCTAAGGTCAAAGCCTTTCCTCGCCGTCTTGCTTTTGATGTGATCCCCTTCATCGACGCTCCCATGCCCTCGGGCGAGAGCCGCGAAGAGTGGAAGATGGTGGTCGAGAGCCGTAAGATCTTGGGGCTGCCCGAGCTGCCCTTGAGCGCAACCTGTGTTCGCGTCCCCACTTTTGTCGGGCACTGTCTCTCCGTCAACGTCGAGTTTCAAGCGCCCATCTCTCTCTCAGAGGCTGAGACCGCTCTAACCACCTTCCCAGGCCTGAGCTTCTCTGAGGAGTACTCCACCACAGCAGATGTAGCAGGGCAGGATGAGGTTCATGTTGGGCGCCTTCGTAGAGATCCCAGCGTGGCTTCAGGGCTTAACCTCTGGATCGCGGCGGACAACCTGAGGAAGGGCGCCGCCAGCAACTCAGTTCAGATCCTGGAGCTGCTCTTAGAGCGGGGCCTTGTCAAATTGTCTTCAGCCCAGCGGCTCATATGACAGCCTGTCCTCTGCTCTCCCGGAGGCTCAGCTCAAATCGGCCTGAGTTCCTGCTATGATCCCTGGTTCAGTTTTTGATATGCCCTCCACCAAAGCCAAAAAGGATGGATGGATGCTCAGATCCGGCCTTCTCTCTCTTCTCCTCTCTACCTTGGGCGTCGCCCAGGCTCAGACGCCTGACGATCTCAGCCTGACGCTCTCTATCTCCAATGAAAATATAGGCATCGACAACTGTGCAGAGCGAATCGATGATGAGCTGGTCCTCAACGGGACTCTCCTGAACAGCAGCAGCTTTGAAAATTACGATCTGCGTCTCACCTATACCTTCAGCGACAGCCCCTGTACGCGCACCCAGCTGGGGAGCTGTCCAGGTACTGGAGGCAGCGGAGATCTGCTCTGTGGCTGCCTCAAGGAGTCCACCTCCAGCAGCATTGAAGAGCGAGGAGAGCTGTCAGAGCTGCTCAGCGCCGCAGATCTATGTGCTCAAGAGCGGGGCACTGTGAGCCGCCTTCGCTTCTATCTGGAGTATCACTGGGAAGCTTCAGGAGAGGAGAATGATGTCGCTGAGCACAGCGAGCCTCAAGAGATTCGTATCGACTTTGAGCCTCCCTCCGCGCCCAGCGAGGCGCCCAGCGTCTCCTCGGGGGAGGGGGCTTTGGAGATCGACTTTGATGAAGTCACCGGAGATGACATCGCTGAATATGAGGTCTGCGTTTTGGAGGCTGAGGCGGTCAGCTATAAGGCAGATGACAACGAGACGCTACGAGATGGTTTTACGCGCTGTAAATCCTTCGCCGCGCCCCGCAGCAGCTACCGCTTCGAGGGCTTGGACAATGAGATCAGCTATCGAGTCGTGGTCGCCGCCATCGACACCGCAGGGAATCGCAGCGAGAACAGCCCTGTTGCTACCGGAACACCTCAATCTGTACGAGATTTCGCAGAACATTACACCTATCGAAACGGCGGAGAGAGCGGTGGCTGCCAGAGCAGCCCCGGACTGCTCCCCTCTCAAGGAGGCGCGCTCTTGCTGTTGCTCCTCTTGGGTCTGAGGAGGAAGAGATGAAGAAGCTATTGGCGCTGCTCCTGCTCCTCTCGATCGCAGAAGCGAGGCCCATCGCCTTTAAAGAGACTCAACGTTCCAGCAACATCGAATTTAAGATGGGCCAGTATACGCCTAAGGTGGATTCAGAGTTTGTTGCTGGAGATCATGCTGGGCCCTATAAGGAGATCTTTGGGGAGTCAGGAGACAAGCTCTTTCTCTTTGTTTGGGAGCGTCACATCTTTAACCAGGTTGGGACCCTCTCCATGGGCCTTGGCTTGGGATACTGGAGCACTGAGGGTAAGGGCTGGAGCACCGCAGAGACCGATGACAGCACCGAGTTTAAGATCTTCCCCCTCTTAGGACAGGTCAGCTACCGCTTCGATTTTTTCCAAGACAGCTTTCCCCTTGTCCCGGTCCTGCGCCTGGGGCTGGATTACTACGCCTGGGAGATCCTGGATGGCGCTGGAGATACCGCCCGTTTCGGAGTTTGGCAGGAGAAAGAGGGGGGCACACGAGAGTATCTAGAGGGGCGTGGAGATGAAGCATCAGGGGGGACTTGGGGCTGGCACTATGCCCTGGGGCTGCATCTGTTGCTGGACTTTATTTCTCCTGATATGGCCTTGGATTTCGATCGAGACGCTGGGGTCAATAACAGCTACTTCGTGATGGAATACCATCAAGCCCA
The DNA here is from genome assembly GCA_964384025.1 of uncultured Nannocystaceae bacterium. Taxonomy (GTDB): domain Bacteria; phylum Myxococcota_A; class Bradymonadia; order UBA7976; family UBA1532; genus CAYLJJ01. The sequence continues at coordinate 16,419 of CAYLJJ010000037.1, read as the reverse complement.
AGTAGATGATTTTGGCAGTGATAACTCCTTTCGCCTGGGTGATGATCTCTTCTATTTCGGGATCGCCCTTGAGATGTGAGCATCGTGGATCAGACTCTTGAGCTGCGCCGCTTCGCCTTCCGCGTAGAGTATGATGGCCGAGGCTATCACGGCTGGCAACGCCAACAAAACGCGGCCCCCACCATCCAGGGGGTCCTAGAAGAGCAGATATCCCAACTCTTGGGTCAACAAGTAGAACTCAAGGGCGCCAGTCGTACAGATGCAGGGGTCCATGCTCGAGATCAACTCGCTGCGGTCAGCCTGCGACACCCTATCCCTACATTTGGCTTCGTCAAGGCGATCAATCGACGCTTACCCGGCTCGATCGCCATCCGTGACGCTCAAGAGGTTCCCTTGGACTTTGAGCCCCGCTTTGCCAACCAGGGGAAGGTGTATTGCTATCGTCTCTACCACTCCCTGATCCGTAGACCCTTATTGGATCAGCGCGCTTGGCGCCTGCCCTGGTCCCTAGATCTTCTCAAGCTCTCAGAGGCTGCTGGGCTGCTCATCGGTCACCGTGATTTTTGCAGCTTTGCCGCGACCAGAAACAGCCACATCAGCACCATCCGTAACCTCTACAGGATCGAATTGAGCGTTGAGAAGCCGCTCCTCTCTCTGCGCTTTAGCGGGAATGCCTTCCTGAAATATATGATCCGCAACTTGGTCGGCACTTTGGTGGAGATCGGTCGAGGTCGCTTAGAGCCTCAGCGGATCAGCGAGATCCTTGAAGCTCGAGACCGTCGTGCAGCAGGACCCAAAGCCCCAGCCCATGGCTTGGAACTGGAGCGAATCATTCTCAAAACCCAGCGACAATCCCCAAGCTGAGATCGATCTGTGGAGAGGGAGAGTCCCCAATCATATGGTAAAAATCAGGGGTGACGGCAAGGCTGATATTCTTGCTGAAGCTGTAGAGGTATCTGAGCCCTAGAGTGTAGCAGTAGGGGCCCTCCATGGTCGTATCTAAGGCGTTGCCCAGATCTACCAAGTGCCGCACTCGACCCAGACCCCCTCCAACACGGAGCAGGAGTTGATGGGCCCTCTTGTTGACCACCCTGAACTTAAGCCGTCCACCCTCAAGATGAGCCCACTCGACGATCTGGAGGCGAGCAAAGGCACCCAGACCCAGCCACTCTGTTGCCCAGAAGTCCAATTCTAGGAGGGTGTGAAAAGGGGTCAGGGCGAAGCCTGGCCTGATGCTGGCGGGCTGATTTTGTGGGGTCGCCAGATCGGATATAAAACCTCCACCGGTCCCAACGGCGAGCCCAAAGCTGACATAGCGCCGTGTCTGAGCCTCAGGTTCATCCCAGCCCTCTCCCCCATCTAAGCCCTCTCCAGAGGGGATCTCATCCAGATCCCCCAGGGCGTCTCCGATGACACGCACCACGATAGGATCACGAGCGCTTTGGATCCTCTCGATCACTTTCCCTCGCCGATCCTCGATGTTGACATAGTAGGTCAACGTGCGACCCGCTACAAAGCGACCAGAGATGCGGGTAGAGAAGGAACTGGCTCCCTCAGGCTTCATCTCCAAGCGCTGGACCTGCTCAGAGCGCGCGCTTCTAAAGTAGAGCCAAACTCGATAGATCTTCTGGTTGAGCTGTTTTGAGACCTCAATCACGACTGTCAGAGGGTCTCCCCCTTGGATCTGCTTAACAGGATCGTGCTGGATAGCTGGTTTGGCTGCTTCTCTTCGCGGAGGAGGTCGCTCTCGAGGATCACCCCGGCGCTCATTCCCGCGCGTGTCCCGAGCGCAGATCCGCTTCGCCTCGACGAAGAGGCGATCCAAGCTGGGTGTGCTGACCATCGGATCCAAACGCACCCGATCATCGATGCGTAGAGCCGCCACAAAGTGATTGATGGTCGCGTCGCTGTTTCGATCTCGAACATGCGTCAAGAGGGCGCGTTGTAGGTGCACCTCGGCCATAGAGCGGCTTCGCAGTCCCCAACGCTTCCCCAAACGAAGAGCTCGAGAGAGAGCATCCTCGGCGGCCTCCAATTCAAGGTTATCGTAGTAGGAGCGAGCATCATTGAGGAGCCGCTCAACCTCTCCCTCAGCTTGATAGACGTTACGCTGAGCCTGAACACTGCTCGGGAGAAAGAGGAGGAAAAATAGGGTAAGGAGCTTGGCTGGATCAGGCATCTAGATTACTTCGCGATCAGGAATTCTACACGCCGGTTGGCAGCACGACCATCAGCAGTGCGATTGTCGTCGATGGGGTTGTCTTCACCATAACCTGTGGCGGTCATACGGCTTGGAGTGATTCCCTGGCCGATAAGATATTTTCGAACGGAATCAGCGCGCTTTTGAGAAAGCTTCCGATTGTATTTAGCACTTCCTCGGCTGTCAGTATGACCCTCAATACGAACTTTGACTTTTGAAAGATCGCTCAATGCTGATGCCACCTCGTTCAACAAGGGGAATGATTTACTCAGGATCCTCGCCTTACCGCTCTGGAAGAAAATAGTTTGTTTGAGTTCAATGCGATCATCTTTGACCACGATGGTTTTGTAGAGATCTGGACATCCATCCTCATCAGCATCGCCATCATAATCCTCAGGCTGGTTGGGACAGCCATCCTTCTGATCGGGGATGCGATCCTGGTCGTTATCAAGATCGGGACAGCCATCCTCATCCTCAAACTTATCCTTATCCTCCGCCTGGAGAGGGCACTTGTCCTGCTTATCCAAGATGCCATCTTGATCATTGTCTATATCGGGGCAACCATCCTCATCTTGGAAGTTGTCCTTATCCTCGGGATCATCTGGGCACTGATCCTTCCCATCTTCGATCCCATCACGATCTCGATCTTTGACCAGATCAGGACAGCCATCCTCATCCTCAACCCCATCCATATCCTCAGGATCATGGGGACATTTATCTTTGCTGTCGAAGATGCCATCTCCATCTGAGTCCTGATCTTCAGGGCAGCCATCCTCATCTTCATAGCCATCCATATCCTCAGGATCATCTGGACAGCGATCTTTCGGATCAGGGATCCCATCTTTATCCCGATCTTCTTGACACTCAGGCAAAGGAGCGACTCGCTCTGCCTTTAAAGTTGCCTTCTCGGCGATATCTAGGTGCTCTTTGGCCCGGAAAGAGGCCCCCTGCGAGAGCTCCAGCTGAGCGAACTGGAGATGGCTTTGAGCCATCGCCAAATCCTCCTCAGCGCATTTGCGAGCGGGCATCTCGACCGCCTTGAGCTTCTCAGCGATGCTGTTGGCTTTGCCCTGGAGTGCGGCTCCCCCCACGCAGGCGTTCAGGAGAAGGAGGCCCGCGCCAAAGAGGCTCCAAGATCTCAGGTGATGAGACTTCACAGGCTGCTCCCGCTGGCTGGAATGGGACCGACTGGGCTTAAGATCGAGGATTTGAGGTCGTTTGGCTTTGAGCTGGAGGGGGTGAGACCTCGAGCGGGGTTGTTCATCGCCCGCTTCTTGGCCTTTTCAGAGAAGTTGCGAGACTCTAAAGCCAAGTTGATGGCCGCCTGAAAATCGGAGAAGCCCTCCTCCTCCTTAGCCTTCCTGAGGTGCTCACGAGCGCGCACATACTCATACTTGGCGTATTGCTTAGCTTGAGCACCCTCAGCGCCCTTTAAGGCGACAGTGGCTTCAGCGATGGTCGTAATCGCTGTAACGGGACCACAGGCTAAGAGGGCAAGAGAGAGGGTGAGCAGCTTCAAGAGATTCAGCAGCATAGTGGAGTTCTCCCCAGCTTGAGGCGGTCTCATCTATACTCTGGCGAGAGGGGATGTCAAGGAAGCCCGCTCTTCCTTTGGGTGATCGTCTCCTGTTGTGATTAGCCCTTAGAGCGCCGTGAGTTGCCAGATGTCATGTTCCACACGCCGGTGCTGTCGTGGGTGATATGAGCACGGCGGAGAAGTCTAGTCCAGGATCTGCTCTAACTCTGTGGCCACCTCATCTTCTGGAAGACTCTTGGCGACGGCCAACTCCTGAATCAAAAGCTGCATCGTCGTTTCGTAGACTCGGCGTTCTCCGTAGGAGAGCTGCTTTTCACGGCGGGTCAGGTGCAGATCTCGTAAAACCTGAGCCATCTCCTTAAACTCTCCTGTCTGGATCTTCTCGATATAGCGACGGTGGCGGCGATTCCAGTTGGGCTCCTCAATAGCCACATTCTCGATGCGGAGCAGCTCAAGCGCCTCCTGAATCTCCGCTTCTTTAACCAACTCACGTAAACCTACCTGCTCAACATTATTCACCGGTACGCGGATCTTCTTCTCCGAGTCCAGACAGCGGAGCATATAGAACTCGGTGACAATGCCCGCGATCTCCAGGGTCTCTATTCCCTGAATCTCAGCCACACCCTGCGCAGGATAGACCGCCATCTCGCCGACCTTAAAGCTCTTTGCCATCTCCACCTCTCAGCTCTAACCCACAGCTTTTTTGGCCACCCCCTGGGTCTTACTTTTGGGAGAGGCGGACTCCCAGAGCGCGGATCTTTCCAGGAGGTGAAGGGCATTATAGGGAAGAGATGGGTGATTGGCCCGCGAAATCCCTCCCTCTGGACTGGAGGAGCAGGGAAGGTTTGAGGGTTAGAGCAGATTCTTGGGGTCAGGAGCAACGCTCCTGGTGAAGCCTTAACTCAGGGAGCGATGTAGATCCAAGAGCCGTCCAGTCTTCATGCTCTGAAGCTTATGACGATAATCTGCATCGTCGCGGCCCATCTTGAGCTTGACGATCTCGTCAACGAGGCGCTCTCGGCTGTTGAAGCGCGTACGGAGGGTCTCCTCTCGCGCCTGAAGCCTAAGCAGTTTCTTGTTGCTGACCCGCATCAGGCGATCCTTGAACTCTCCTTCCGATTCATCTGGATCTCGATCCAGGATCGGCAGAAGCTTCTCAACAAGAGCCTCCTTAGAGTCTTCGCGCCTTGTGGCGGGGAACTGCTTCTTAACGGTCAGTAGTGGGCTCGCCATCAGGGGCTCCGATACACTGAGAAAAAGGCGAAGGTAAGTATCACAGGCACCCCTGGCTCACAAGGCAATTTTCAAGGTTCTCCTGTGTTATATCGTAACCGCACCAGAGCTCTGGTGCTCGCAGGTCTTGAGGCTTTAGGAGGGCGATATGTTTGCGTTCTTGTTCTTGATGCTGCAGCTCACTGCCCCTCCCCTCGCTCCCCAAAAAAGACCCTTGGCTCAAATAGGGCAGCTCAAACTTCAAGCAGAAGGGCTCCTGCTCGCCTTGGAAGAAGCTCAACTTCAAGAGCAACTTCGCAGTGGCTCTAAGCCCCCACGAGCTGGGCTCTTAAAGAAAGGGCTCTGGCCTGAGATCCTCCTCCAAATTCTCCAGAGAAGGCTGCTCCGTGAAGAGTGCGAGCAACGAGGGCTCTTTATGCCCACTGAGTTTCTAGAGCGAGCGCTCTTGAAGCTCTCGGGCGAGCAAAGCTTAACGGCAGAGGCCCTGGAGGCCCAACTTGTGGCCCGTTTTGAGAGTGAGTTGGAGCAGCTCAAGAAAGCGCTGAGTGACTCCTGGTGTCGCCAAGCCTTAAAGCAGCACCTCGCTGATGAGGTTTCTGAGGCAGAGATCAAGAGCGCCTGGAGAGCAGAGAAGAGTCAACTCCGCCTAGAGATCTTTCAGATCTCCAGAGTCCCCTCCTCCAGAGAGATCGATCTCCAATTAAAGCGTGAGCCTGAGGCGCTGCGCGCCTACTACGACAATCACCCTAAGCTCTTTTACACCCCAGAGCGCCTCCACTTTGAGTTCTCGATGCTCCCACAGGCGCTGAGCTTTGAGGCCCTCTCTCCACTCATGGGCTTCCTCACTGAGGCGGCTCAAGGGGGCCGCCCACTGACCCGCAGCAGCGCCAGCCTACCGGAGCTCTCCAAGCTCCCCTTGGGAGGATGGTATGCTCGCTGGGATCCATCAGGGCTTAAGCTCTTCCATCTTAAGGCGCGTTACCCTGCGATGGAGCGCCTCCTTAAAGATATCCGTGTTCAACGAGAGATCGCCGCCAGTCTCCTCAGAGAGCGGGATCAGCTCCCCCAGGCCCGTGGCTGGGCTGAGGAGCTGCGGGCAGAGCTTAAAGCGGGGAGAGAGATCTCCACTGCCCTGATTCAACGCGCGAGGATCCGCAGCCATCAAACCCCCGACTTCTCTGAGCGCGGCCCCCTGATCCCTGGGCTGGGGCTGGCTCCTGAGCTAAAAAAACAGGCTTTTGAAGAGCTGAGCCTCTCAGCACCCATCAGCAAGATCCATAAGATTAGACAGCACTATGTGATCGCCAAGCTGTTGGAGCGTCATCTCCCCGAAGAGGGTGCTTGGGTTCAAGAGGGGGAGGCGTTTCAACAGCGCTGGAGGCTTCAAAATCGTGGGCGTTTGCTCTCCTCCTGGTTACGCGCCCAAGGAGAGATCTTCATGGATCATCAGCGGATCGAGGCGTTGATCCGGCGATGGGCGCGGGCTGAGCCTCAGTGATGGTTGAGGAAACGCTGAGCTTGCTTTGCTTCATCGCTCTGGGGGAATCGCTTGATGAGGTTGTGGGCCAGCTGAATCGCCTTGGGGAGTTGCTTCAACTCGCTGTAAACCTCCACCAGCTTCCAAGCTCCTGAAGTCCAGTAGTGAGGAAGGTCCTCATAGACTTCAACCAACATCTCTAAGCGACCCTGAGCAGAGCGAGGGCGCTTCATCATCAGATAGAAGCTGGCTACATAGAGTTCATGAGCGGCCAACTCAGCGCGGCAGAGGCGGACTTTCTTCTGAGCTGCTTCAGCTTTTTCGTGTTTTGGATGGTAGTTTAGATAGGTCTGGAGCGCTCGTAGAGCGTCCTTGGTTGGCCCCTGATCTTTCTCATGGGCGGGTGGGAAGAGGAAGAAGTCGCTGGGGACCTGTTCAAAGTAAGCCAAACCAACGCGCCAACGAGCATAGGGCACCTCCTGATGCCGAGGCCGCCCCTGGAGAAAGCTGCGGTAGGCGTCGATCGCCTCGATATACTTCTCCTGTTTGAAGTGGGCGTCGGCGATCCGCAGCTCGGCGAGAGCTGCATATTTACTGTAGGCGAACTTGTTCTTGACGAAGAGAAGGTGGCGGTTGGCCTCTAAGTAATCATCATCCTCTAGAGCCTCAACTCCCTGCTCATAGCGAAAGCGAGCGGTCTCTGTGTAACCCAAGTTCTGGTTGCTGGGGCCACAGGCCAGGAGTAAAGTTGAGATGATGATGGTGCGCATGGAGCCTCCTAAGAGGCTTGGCTATCACTCTTCCTCAGCTCAAGCAACGCTCTCGCAGAACCTAATCCTCTGCCTCGATATGGTAGACCCGCTGGGGGAAGGGGATCTCAATGCCTGCCTCCCGAAAAGCCTCATCGACTCCTTGATTGAGTTCGGAGAGAAGCTGGGGCAGCTCACGGATTCGCTCTGTCCAGATATGGAGTTGAAAGTCCAGAGAGCTGTCCCCAAAGCCACCCATCTCCACCCAGGGGCGAGGCCACTTCAGGACATCCCTGTGTTTGCGCGCCACCCGCAACAGACAGCGCCGCACCTGAGTGAGATCGGAGCCATAGGCTACCCCAACCTGCACTTGAGCGCGCACCCTCTCTCCAGAGCCCAAGGTCCAGTTGATCACCTCATTGCTGATAAACTCAGCATTGGGGACGATAACCGTCACCGCGTTTCGAGTCTCGATGGTGGTAGCACGAGCGCTGATCTTCTTCACCTCCCCGACCATCTCTCCCACCTGAATGAAGTCTCCCTTACGAATGGGGCGTTCCAACAAGATGATAAAGCCGCTGATGAAGTTACTGGCGATGTTCTGTAGACCAAAACCGATGCCGATGCCGATCACCCCGAAGATCATCGCTAGGGCCTCCATACTGATGCCCGCCGCCGAGAGCCCCAAGGCGGTTCCAGTCAGAATGATGATATAGCGAGTGATCGTCCCGATGGTGTTTTGAACACCAGGCTCGATGGCGAAGTGCTCCAATAGATCTAAGATAAAGGAGTTGATCGCTCCAGCGATCCAGACCGAGAACAGAATCCACCAGATGACGCTGATGATGCTTAAGAGAGAGACGCTCTGAGCCCCCAGGATAAAGAGGGGGTGTTCGATCCAGTCGATGAGGGTTGTCAGGGAGATGGGGATCGACCAGATATATCGAGCCGCGAGCAAAGCAGAGCCCAGCCAAAGGCTGCTGAGCCCTGAGAGATAAAGGAGCAGGCTGCCGAGGCTTCTTAGACGCTTAAGCTGCTCTCGGCGCTGCGTTCTTAGATGCTGTGCCTCCGCCTCCGCCTCAGCAGGAGCATCGCTGAGGATGGAGTCTTGTTTTAGCTCACGCTCCTCCGCCTTGCGTCCGGCGAGGCGACGGGTAAAGCCTGAGAACCAGCGAGAGATGATCAGAATCAAGAGTCCCATCAGGGCGCTCAGGAGACCTCTCCAGAGGTAGTAGCCGATCCCCCGCGTCTCGCGCTCATAACGCTCCAGGTGAAAACGCGCGATCTCTCCCAGACGAGACTGGGTACCCAAAACCCACTCCTCCCGCATACAGAGATCTGCGAGCGCCTCGTAATGCTCTAAGAGCTCCCTTCGCAGTTCGTAAAAGCCACTCTCCTTCTTGGTGCGAACGCTGTTCTGGGCCCTACGCCAGCCCTCACAGCGGGTTTGAAGATCATCCTCGCGGCGCTCCTGCTCTGCTGCTTCAAGGATGAGGTGTTGCTTCTCTAAAAATCCCTGGGAGGGGGCTCGCCCGCGCTTGAGCCCTCCCAGAGCCTGAGCCAACTCCAACCAGAAGAGATCTCGTTGAAGCTTAAGGCGCTCAAAGAAGAGGCGCTCAGAAAGAAGCATGCGATGTACCCTGCGTACTTTGCTGGCGCTGAGCAGCTCCTCTTTGAACTCTCCAGGCTCCTCTCTCAGGGCCTGTAAACTTTCCTCTAGGCTGGGAATGTTGCGGCTCCGTCGTTGCCGTGAACGCTCCAAGCGCTGCTCTAACTCTTTGATCTCCTGATCCTTCACCTCCAGCCCCTTAAGAGCCTCCTGGAAGCTGTGCTCCCGAGCCGCCAACTCTCGATCTGCTCCGATCAGGGCCAACTCATGCCGACGCACTCGGGCCTCAAACACCGAGGGGCGAAGAGTCCTGATCAGCACCGTAAACTCTCTCAACTCTTGGCGAAGGGTCTCATGCTCCTCTCTCAGCGCCTCAGCTCTAGAGAAGGAATCGCGAAACGCCGCCCAGGGCTCCAACTTGAGGCTTTGAAGAGGGGCCAGCCTGGGGAGAAGATCTTCAACCGCCTCCTCCACCGCCTCTCCATCTTGAGCCCCTTGGCGTTTGCGAGCGCGGACCAGAGAGAGCTCAATGCGAGCCAGATGAACCTTAAGAGCCAGACGCTCCACATTCTTGAGCCCAGGCTTACTCCTCTGAAGCTCCTCCCTCGGCACCTCTTCCGATCTATCACCCTCCATCTTCCTGAGGAGGCCATCGGCACGATTGATCCCTTCGGTGATCTGTGCAGCCTCCTCCGAATGGAGACGTTGAAGGGCAGCTACACGAAGCAGAAGCTGTTTCAGGGTCTTCTCTACACGGAGCAGCTCCTGATAATGCTCTGGATGAATCCCTGGTCTAAGGTATCTCTTCCCCTGGGGAAAGAGAGGCAGGAGCAGCTCAGGGGGAGGGGCTGGCTTGACCACCTTGGGTTCTTGAAGCTGCTTTAGCGTTCCCTCTTTTACCCGGATCTCAGGAAGAGGCTTGGAGGGTTGAGCCTTGGGATCTATCCAACGCCGCGCGCTGCGCTCTGGTGGAGCCTCCAAGAGCAGCTCCTGGGTGAGGCCTTTGAGTTCCTCTCTGCGCTTGAGCAGCTCAGCTTGTCTACGTTTCCAGTGTTCTAGGCTGCTGCTGCGGATGGCGAGGCGGGACTGTCGCTCAACCAGAACCGCTCGATGACGCTCTACCTCAGCTCGCGGATCCTCCTCAGCCAGGAGCTGAATTCCCCCCTGATTGGGCAGTGGGAGTTGGGCTTGTGCCCAAGAGGGCATCAAGAGAAGGAGCGAGAATTTGAGTGCCTTCATCGCCTAGCTTAGAGCCGTGAGCAGATGTCCAGCTTCCTTAAACTCAACACAGAGATCGAGAAAAAGCAGCGAGGGTCCCTGGGGTAAGGTCTGCCTCTCTCCATTGAGGCGGCTTGCAGCTCAGATAGAACATGCACGGGAGGCTCCAAGCCTTCTTTGATTTCAGAGAGATCGATAAATAAAAAATACATCTATTTGATTCCTCTTGGCTTTCTGGGCGGCTTCGATTTTTTGATTTACACCTATCCGGTCCCCAGGTATGCATCTTTTAGATATAGCGATTTCTGAGAGTCGCGATGTTGTCTGAAAACAAGAAGACTCCTTATCGGATTGGCGCCCTCCCTACGGAGAGGCTGGTTCAAACTTTCAAGGCTTTAGGCCACCGCCACCGCCTTCGAATCATCGATCTGCTCTGCGGTAGAGAGCACAACGTGGGGGAGATTGCTGAGGTCTTGACCCTCGCTCCCGCCATCGTCTCTCAACAACTGCGCATCCTGCGCCTCAACGGCCTTGTCATGCGTCGCTCTCAGGGAGGACGAGCTCTGTATCAGATCAAGGTGTCTTGCCTAAAAGAGCTGCTCCGCAACTTGACCGAGAGCCTGGAGGAAGAAGAGATCTCATGGCTGTAAACCGTAGAGATTTTATCAAGATCGGAGCGGGTGCCACCGCCGCTGCTGGAGCGGGCTCCGGCCTGTTGAATCAATGGTGGGGCTTGGATGGGGATCAGATCCCTGATCCCAACACCGACGGGGAGAAGGTGATCCCCACCTTCTGTGAACTCTGTTTCTGGAAATGCGGCGTCCAGGCTCATGTCAAAGAGGGCAAGGTCACCAAGCTTACCGGAAACCCTGCCCACCCTCTCTCTCGCGGACGGCTCTGCCCTCGTGGCGTGGGAGGCACCGGCCTGCTCTATGATCCAGATCGCCTCAAAGATCCCATGATCCGCGTTAAGAAGCGGGGTGAGGATATCTTTGAGGTGGTCTCCTGGGATAAGGCCCTGGACGAGGTGGCAGAGAAGCTGCTGCGTCTCAAGGAGAAGCATGGTGCGGAGGCCTTGGCGCTCTTCAGTCATGGTTTCGGGGGCTCCTGGTTTAAGCACCTCCTCAAAGCCTATGGCTCCTATAATATCGCCGCTCCTTCCTATGCTCAGTGCCGTGGTCCTCGAGAGGTGGGCTACTGGCTGACCTTTGGCGCGGGTCTGGGGTCTCCTGAGCCTGTTGATATGGAGAACGCCCGCTGTATCACCCTCATCGGGGGACATCTGGGCGAGAATATGCACAACACCCAGGTGCAGGACTTCTCCCGCGCGGTGGGCAAGGGGGCCGATCTCATTGTCGTCGATCCCCGCTTCTCGGTGGCGGCCAGTAAAGCTCGCTATTGGCTGCCGATCAAGCCGGGCACCGATATCGCGCTGCTGTTGGCCTGGATCAATGTGCTCATCGAAGAGCGGCGCTATGACGCTGACTTTATCACCGCCCACGCCAGCGGCTTTGAGGAGCTGAAGGCCCACGTCAAGAGCAAGACCCCTGAGTGGGCCTATCCCCTCACCGGACTGCGCCCTGAGTTGATCCGCGAGACGGCTCGGGTGATGGCGGGCGCTCGCCCCGCCTCCCTGATCCATCCAGGGCGTCGAACCACTTGGTACGGTGATGACACTCAGCGGGAGCGGGCTAAGGCGATCTTGGCCGCCCTCCTGGGAAGTTGGGGTCGTCGGGGGGGCTACTTACAGCCCTCCAAAGTTAAGCTGCCCAAGTTCCCCTACACTAAGTATGGCGAAGCCAAGCCCAAGGTGGATCGAATCAAGGCGGGGCTCTATCCCCTGGCTGATGAAACCCTGGCTTCGGGCCTCTGTGAGGTCACGGTCTCAGGGAGCGATGCCTATGATCTCAAGGGTTGGCTGGTCTACGGCACCAATCTGCTCCAGAGCCTCCCCAACCAGCAGCAGACTCAAGAGGCGATCCAGAAGCTGGATTTCATCGCCGCGATCGACGTGCTGCCTGCAGAGATCTGTAGCTGGGCTGATGTGGTCCTGCCTGAGAGCACTTACCTAGAGCGCTGTGATGAACTCTGGACCCCCTACTACAAGGAGCCCTTCGTCGCAGTGCGTCAGGCAGTGGTAGAGCCGATGTACAACTCCAAGCCTGGCTGGTGGATCGCCAAGGAGATCGGGCATCGCTTGGGTCTACATGACTACTTTCCCTGGAAAGACAGCAGAGAATACGCCATGGCGCGGGTCAAGGCGGGGGGCTTTGACTGTGGAGAACTACAGCAGAAGGGAGTGGTCCTGGGCAAGCGCACCCCGGTGAACGAAGAGGAGGGTCTATCTCTGAGCTTTGATACCGAGAGCGGCAAGATCGAGTTGTTCAGTCAGACCCTTAAGAACCTGGGGCATGATCCCATCCCAGAGTTCTATCCCCAAGAAGAGCCGCCTCAAGGGATGTTCCGTCTACTGACCGGACGGGCGCCGATGCATACCTTTGGGCGCACCACCAATAACCGCTTCCTCTCAGAGTGCTATGAGGAGAACGAGGTTTGGATTAACGCCGATGCGGCTGGAAGGCTGGCGTTAGATCCTCCTCTCAAGAGCGGAGATCGAGTGGTGTTGGTGAACCAGGATGAGATTCGCTCCGACCCCGTTCGAGCGCGCATCACCCAACGTATCCGTGGAGACGCTGTATATATGGTGCATGGCTATGGTCACAGTGCTAAGGGCCTCAAATTCGCCCGTGGAAAAGGTGCTTCAGACAGCCAGCTCACCTCCAAGTATAAGACGGATCCCATCATGGGTGGGACTGGGATGAACGTAAACTTTGTCCGTATTGAGGCCCCCTCATGAGCCCGCGTTATGCCATGACCATGGACACTCGACGCTGCGTCGGCTGTAACGCCTGTGTCTATGCCTGCAAATCTGAAAACGCCCTCCCTCCAGGAGGCTTCCGTGACTGGATCACCACCCTGACGCGGGGACGCTTCCCAGATCTCCACACCGAGATCCATTCAGAGCGTTGTAATCACTGTGACGATGCTCCTTGCGTAAGCAGCTGTCCCACAGGTGCCAGCCACTTTAACAAGGGCGGTGCGGTCATCGTCACCCGCAACAAATGCACGGGCTGTAAGGCCTGCATCGCCTCTTGCCCCTACGACGCTCGCTATGTTCACCCCGATGGCTTTGTAGACAAATGCACCTTCTGTCTCCACCGGGTGGAGCGAGGCCTCAACCCCGCCTGTGTAACGGTTTGCCCTACTGAGTCTCTCGTCTTTGGAGATCTTAAAGACTCCAAGAGCGTCGTGGTCCACCTCCTTGAGAGCCGCATTCACAAGACCCTGAAGCCAGAGACGGGCATCGGCCCCAACATCTACTTCCTAAGCTGAGGAGGAGAATCCATGGAGCAGAAATTCTGGAATCCCTATGTCGCGGGCATCGTCCTGGGTTTGGTCCTATTGATCAGCTTTCTGTGGGTTGGGCATGGGCTGGGCGCCTCAGGGACCGCCTACCGGGTTGGCCTCACCGCTGCCCATCAGATCGCCCCCGCTCATGTAGAAGCCAACGTATATATGGCACGAACCCTCGCAGCGGGGCTCTCTCCCTTGGAGCACTGGATCCTCTTCTTGGTCTTAGGTGCCTTCTTGGGTGGAGCCCTCAGCTCCTATTCAGCAGGACGCTTTAAGTTACAAGTACTCAAAGGTCCTCGTATCGAGACCAAGCATCGCCTGATCATGGCTCTAAGCGGCGGGCTCCTCATGGGCATGGCGGCGCGTCTGGCTCGAGGCTGCACCTCAGGGCAGGCCCTCTCGGGAGGCGCTCTGCTCTCTGTTCACAGTTGGATCTTTATGTTTGCGGTCTTCGCCGGTGGCTACGCCCTGGCTTGGTTTGTCAGGAGGCAATGGATATGATCTCAGGAGACACACAGCTCGGTTTCTTGGCGGCGCTTCTCATCGGCTTTGGCTTTGGTTTTGTCCTTGAGCGTGCGGGTTTCGGTCGCTCTACCAAGCTGGCCGCTCAGTTCTATCTTCACGATATGACCGTCTTTAAGGTGATGTTTACAGGGATCATAGTGGCTCTCTTGGGGGCGGTCTTGGCGACCTCTCTGGGGGTCATTGAGTTCAAGACCCTGGCTGAAGGCGCTGTCAGTGAGACCTTCATTTGGCCTGCCCTGCTGGGCGGCTTGGTGCTGGGCGCGGGCTTTATCATCTCGGGTTACTGCCCAGGCACCTCCGTGGTGGCCTTTTCTTCTGGAAATTTAGATGGCTTAGTCACCATTTTTGGCGTGATCACAGGCTCCTACCTCTATGCTGAGGCTTGGCCTCTTGTCAGCGGCCTACACCTCTCTGGCGCTATGGGGCATCAATTCTTCTCGATCATGACCGGGATCCCTCTGGCCCTCCTCGCCATTGTGCTCACCCTGGGGGCTCTCGCGGCCTTTGTGGGTGTAGAGAAGGTAGAGGTCTGGGCGACCGCTAAGCTGGGCCTTAGACCTCAGCCGATTCGGCGTCGTAAGGGGGCCTTCGCTACCATCGGTGTGATCACCACTGCTGCCGCCGTCACCCTCCTCCTCCCTGAACATCCCCGAGCTGAGGATCAGGGCAGCACAAAGATCATCAGTCAGCGAGAGTTCGTTCAGCGTCTCCTGGATGAGCCCTGGTCCCTGCGTGTCTTAGACCTCCGCGATCTCAATGCCTGCCAGGCTAAGCGTATCCCAGGCGCTGAATGCGTTCCGATAGAGAGCTTGGCAAACCTGGGGCTCAGTTACGCTCCCGCTGGCCCTGATTTGATCTTATCGGGAGCTGAGACGCTCAGGGAGGTTCCCGCCGAAGCCCTCGACTATAAAGGCAACCTGAGGATCTTAGAGGGGGGCTTTAAGGGCTGGAGCGAGCTGGCTCTCAAAGCCCCAGTGCCCCCAGTTGAGACAGATGAAACCGCTCGTCGGGAGTACCTCTGGCGCGCCGCCCTCCACGGGGCGATGACTGGGATGAAGGCCGCCCCCCCGCCTCCAGCTCCCAGCAAGAAGTTTGTCCCTAAGAAGAAGAAGAAGGGCGGAGGCTGTGGCTGAGATGATTGAGTACGAGATCACACGCTATAACCAAGGCATCGATCCTCATCTCCACATCTGGGGTTGGGAGATCCCTATCTATCTCTTCCTCGGCGGCCTTGCTGCTGGCCTGATGATCTGGACCGCCCTATTGGGGCTTCGGGATGAGGAGAACTCCCCCTGGCTTCGCTGGGCGCCCTTCTTTGCCCCAGTGGCCCTCTCCATCGGCATGGGGGCTCTCTTTTTAGATCTGGCCTTTAAGCTCCATGTCTATCGCTTCTATTTGAGCTTCGAATGGAGCTCACCCATGTCTTGGGGCTCCTGGATCCTCCTCTTAGTCTACCCAGCTTCTCTGGGCTTGGGCTTTGCGGGGCTTAACCAAGCTGAGTTGGCGAAGCTGGAGGCGCTCAACCCCATCAAGAGGCTTAACCCCCTCCTCCGGCAGATCAGCCTGCGCTCTAAAGAGCAGCTTCAGCTGCTGCGCTGGGCCAACATCATCTTGGGGGCCGCCCTGGGCGGTTACACAGGGATCCTCTTGGGGAGTCTGGGCGCTCGAGCCCTGTGGAACTCAAGCATCCTCGCCCCTCTCTTCCTCTCCTCTGGGCTCTCTGCGGGGGCCGCCCTACTGATGCTGCTTCCCATCCGGGATGGGGAGCATAGCTTCCTGCGCAGAGGGGATATCTTCATTATTTTCATAGAGTTAGTCCTTCTCTTCCTCTATATTAGCGGTTTGGTTACAGGAGGGGGAGAGAGCGGACAGAAGGCAGCGGGTCTCATTTTGGGTGGCTCCTACACCGCTCCCTTCTGGTCCTTGGTCGTTTTTATGGGTTTGATGATCCCGCTCTTTATGGAGGTTTTAGAGGGCCGCAAGAGTCTTAAACCCAACCTCGTCGCTCCCAGCCTTCTTCTATTGGGCGGCTTAGCTTTACGCTGGATTATGGTCTCTGCAGGTCAGGCTTAAAGAACCTCGTTTTCACCCTCCCTTACATTTTCTTTGTAATGCTATCATCTTTACGAGTACTTTCACGCCTGACTCTTGAGAGTTAGGAGAAGAACATGCAAACCGCTCTAAATTTGGGGCTGCTCTCTTTGTTGGCTGCAGTTGCTTGGCTGGGCTGTGAGCCTCTTGAGGATACCGATGGTGGGGTCGGTGGCAGCGGGGGTGGTGCACCTGACAGCGGCACGGCGGGCGGCGCTGTCGCTGGTGGTGGTGGTGAAGCAGGCAGCGGCGCGGTTGCGGGTGGCGGCGGTGCTGCAGGCAGCGGCGCGGTTGCGGGTGGCGGTGGCGAAGCAGGCAGCGGCGCGGTTGCGGGTGGCGGTGGCGAAGCAGGCAGCGGCGCGGTTG
>CAYLJJ010000036.1:0-54460 GCA_964384025.1 uncultured Nannocystaceae bacterium | reverse complement strand
CCCCCCCCCCCCCCCCCCCCCCCCCCCCCCCCCCCCCCCCCCCCCCCCCTAGAGCAGGGCTCGCCTGAGGTTCTTTGAGCGTTGGGTTTGCTTGAGGCTCTTTAGGCGCTGGACTGGGTAGAGATTCTTTAGGCGCTGGGCTGGGTTGAACAGCAAGCTGAGGAGTGGGCGGCTTAGAGATGGTTCTGGGTTGAGGCGCTAAAGATCTGGGGGCCTTGCGGGTTCTGGGTTTACGCGCGCTTACAAGCTTAAGCGGACCCTGGGGAGGTTTGGGGACTTGTGAACGAGGCACCTTGACTGGGGGCTCGCTTATCAAAGGGCTGGAGTCCGAGCTGCTTCTTTGAGGAGCCTTTAAAGAGGAGAGTTGGGCCTCGCTGGGGGGAGAGAGCTGCGGCAAGCCAGTGGGTGCCTTAGGCAACAAGAGAGGGCGACGTTCGATATCCTTCTCTCGTCCCCGTACAGGAGAGAGGGTCCCTGAGACCTTAAGCCGAGCACCATCTTGAGCCCGCTCCAAGGCGTGGCGCATAGTGCGAGCGTCAACGAAGCGCTCTGCGCGGGGCTTCGCCAGGGCGATCTTCAGCACCTCCTCCAGTTCAGGCAGATCCAGCTCTGGGGCCACCTCAGAGAAGGGGGGTGGAGGCTTAAGCAGATGATGGCTCAATAGAGTCATATTGGAGCGGGCTTGAAAGGGAGGACGCCCTGTAAGCAGCTCGTAGAGAATGATTCCGAGAGAGTAGAGATCAGATCCTGGATAACAGGGCTCTCCCTTGGCCTGCTCAGGAGAGAGGTAGCTTGGGACTCCAAAGACCTCTCCGGGGAAGGTATCGCGTCGATTTCCTCCGCCACCGACATGAGCCAAACCAAAATCCAGGACCTTGACAAACTCCTCCTCGCCAGGGTGCCGAGTCAGGAGGATATTTTCAGGCCGAAGATCTCGATGGATAACCCGTTTTCTGTGAGCCTCCTCCAGAGCACCGAGGATCTGACAGCCGATATGGATCACACGCTGTGGGGCGAGGCAGCCCTCCCGAGAGAGCAGCGTCCGCAGGCTGGGTCCCTCGATAAACTCCAGGACGATAAAGAGATTCTCCTCATGCTGACCAAAGTCATGCACGGTGACCACATTGGGGTGAGAGAGTCGAGAGACCGCGCGGACCTCCTGAAGGAAGCGCTCTACGCTGTGCTCATGATCTATCATTGACTCATGAAGGATCTTAAGAGCGACATGGCGATCCATCCGCTCCTCATAAGCTCGATAAACAGCACCAACAGCGCCTTCGCCTTGGAGCGCTTCGATACGATATCGCTCTGCGATGATGTGGTTGGGAGCGAGGGCGGATGATCTACTCACGGGGGTTAAGATATCAGGGGTGCATGGGAATGTCAGCAGATCTGCGCAACGAGATGTTAGCGTCTATGTCTCACGCTCCCTGGAGGTTTAGAGGCGAGATGCGAAGCTGCCCAGTCTGTAGATGTACGCTGATTGAGATGTTCATGCACGCCCAGTTTCTGGATCGCTGTGAGCGCTGTAAGGGGCTCTTTTTAGATAAGGGAGAGTTGGATGCCATCGTGGAGATGGTAGAGATCTTTGATGAGGTGGTGATTGACGAACCGGAGATCGACACAGTTCCTGCTCAGGAGATCGCCAGAGAGATCCTCTGTCCTGTTGATGGTAGCGCAATGCGTCCTCAAGATTTGGGGGGTGTGGTCGTCGATCTCTGTGATGAATGTGGCGGAGTCTGGCTGGACGGCGGTGAGTTGACCGCGATCAAAATCGCCGAGACCAATATCAAGACCAATCTAAGCCTCTATGTGAGATTGGGGAAATAATCCGATGAAATATGTCAACAAAAGGATGGTTGTTGTCATCAACCGCCTCTCCATGCGGATGACAGATGGAGGTCTATCTATCTCAAGCACTAACCTCCGCGATGGTGCTGACCTTGGATTTGTTGATAACATCTTCTACAACAGTATATTTGGAGAAAAAATATACTATAATGTTTTTGAAATGGCTGGAGCCTATCTATTCTATATCTGCAAGAACCATATTTTTATGGATGGAAACAAGCGCACCGCTCTAGCGTCTGCCCTCACTTTCCTACAGTGGAACAATATCGAGATCAAAGCTCTTGATGAGGATTCGGTTTTCGATTTTGTGATCGATGTAGCCTCTGGGCCCAACCTCCCTGAGCTTATGATCCCCAAGATCGCTGCTTGGTTGAAAGATCTCTCAATTCAGAGAGCTCAAGATGTGTAGCTCGCCGAAGGATAAGAGTTTCGGTGGGTTCAAATATGGGTCTCTACCCGACCAAAATCGTGCAGATGATGGGGCGCTGTTCCCGAGGCCCATCAAACTCGCAAAAGAAAATATTCTGCCATCGTGAAAGCCCCAACCGTCCATCTATGATCGGTATGGTCTCAGACGGACCGACCAGCCCAGCTTTCAGATGAGAATCTCCAATACTAAATTTCTGCAAATCATTAGTTGTCCAACCGGGACCAGCAGTCAATAAGGAATATGAGAATTCTAAACCGTTAACACAGCCACATGGAGCGCAATCGTAACAGAAAGTGTGGACACGACCTATTTCACTAGGCAAAAATTCTGGAGATATTTCGGTGCCATTTTATTCACACACTTCGGTACATTCAATTTCAAAGTTTGGTAATTCTGGATCTCGATTAGGATGACAAAGACCCACTGGTTCAACTTCAGATTCCACCCAACATTCACCATCTGAGAATTCTAAACCGTTAACACAGCCACATGGAGCGCAATCGTAACAGAAAGTGTGGACACGACCTATTTCACTTGATGCATCCTTGTCTTCGTTTTTACACCCCAAAAATAAGAATAGAATGAGATTCAAGATGATGATTTCTTGAAACACGCTAAAATCTCCATAAGTTGCCTGCTTTAATGAAAATACCATACGAATCCAGAGAAAGCAAAGAGAAGCTGTACTACCCACTGGATACGTATCCAGTGGGTAACAGATTGATCACGTCGGTTTGTACGCTGTCGTCCCAGTTCTCCTGGATCATGATTGCTCCCGTTGCTCCCTGGGCATAGACAGAAACCAGACCATCGAAGACGCCGCTCTCTTTTACGGCTGATGCGATCTGTTTGGTGATGTCGACCAACTCCTCCCTTTGTCCCGTACGAATGTTGAATTCAAATCTCATCTTGTCTCCTTTAGCTCGCTTATCTATTGAAAAGCAGGGCAATTGCTGAGGTTTAATCTCTTGCATTGGTTTGACTTCATGCATTCTTTTCAAGAAAGAGAACAGTCGAATTATCGCTTACCTTCGTTTGGTGGCTCTTCAAAATTCAGGTAAATTTTGTGCTCAGGGCAAAATTGCATATGCTCGCGCGCAAGTGATTAAACCTCAGCGACTTGTCCGCAAGAGTTTGTCATTTTCAAAGAAGTTAGAGAACCATATTGGAGCGATATGGGACTTTGTTCACAATTACAACATGCAACTAAAGAGTAATTGTTAATCACTACATCTTCAGCACTACCGAAAATCTGAGCTTCAAATTTGGGTAGGCTCTTCTGTTAGAGGATATAGCGACTCAGATCCTCATCCTCTAGAATCTTGGAGAGCCGCTCTTTCACCAGATCAGCGCTGATCTCGATCGACTCTCCACCCATCTCTGGCCCTCTAAAGGATATCTCCTCAAGCAGAGTCTCCATCACCGTATGAAGGCGACGGGCGCCGATGTTCTCTAGGCGGGTGTTGGCCTCAAAGGCCACACAGGCGATCTCCTCAAGAGCCTCCTCTGAGAAGCTGATTGTGAGCTGCTCCGTTGCTAAGAGGGCCTGATATTGCTTGACCAGGCTGTTCTGAGGCTCCTTAAGAATACGCAAAAACTCCTCTTGACCCAGAGCATCCAGCTCAACGCGGATGGGGAAGCGACCCTGAAGCTCAGGGATCAGATCGGAGACCTTGGTCTCATGAAAAGCCCCCGCCGCGATAAAGAGGATGTGGTCTGTCTTAACCACACCATGCTTGGTGTTTACTGAGCTGCCCTCGACGATGGGCAGGAGATCCCGCTGTACACCCCCCCGGCTGACATCGGGACCTCCACCACGGCTTGAGCTGGTGGCGATCTTATCGATCTCATCCAGGAAGATGATGCCTGATTGCTGAACTCGGCTGAGGGCGGTTTGAACCACCGCCTCCATATCCACCAGCTTCTCGCTCTCTTCAGCAACGAGGATACGCAGGGCCTCTGAGATCTTGAGCTTCTTCTCCTTGGTTTTGCGCTCCCCCATACCGGGGATATTGCCCAGGGCGTCTTTAATGTTGAACATCATCTCCTCCATTCCGGAAGCGGAGAAGATCTCAAAGCTGGGCGTCCCCTGGCTGCTGGTCTGGATGGAGATGAGCTGCTCATCCAGCTCTCCCTGGCGTAGCCGCTGGCGCAGCTCTTCTCGGTTCCCGCTGAGGAGGTTTGGCTGAGTTCTGGCAGCACCGTCAGGGCCCACCGCGAAGTAGCTCTTAGAGGCGCTCTTGGGTGATTTCTCTTTGCCAAGGAGCTGATCAAGGATCCGCTCCTCGGCGTTGTGGATCGCCATCGCCTCGATTCGCTGCGCCTGCTCCGATTTCACCATGTTGATTGAAAGCTCGGTGAGATCGCGGATCATCGACTCAACATCACGCCCCACATAGCCCACCTCGGTGAACTTGCTGGCCTCAACCTTGAGAAAGGGAGCTTGGCCCAGCCGCGCGAGGCGCCGGGCGATCTCCGTTTTGCCCACCCCAGTGGGACCGATCATGATGATATTCTTGGGAGCGATTTCATCTCGAAGCTCGTCGGAGACCCGCTGTCTGCGCCAGCGATTGCGCAGGGCGATGGCGACAGCGCGCTTGGCCCGATCCTGGCCGATGATAAAGCGATCAAGCTCGGAGACGGTCTCGCGGGGGGTGAAGACAGGAAGATCCATAGGTCCTACTCGCTCAGCGCTTCTACGACGAGCTGTTGGTTTGTGTAGATGTCAAGCTCAGAGGCGATACGGAGCGCCTCAGTCGCGATCTCTCGGGCGCTTAAATCGCTGTGAGCCAGCAGGGCTTGAGCAGCAGCCAGGGCTACTTGCCCACCGCTGCCGATAGCGATGGCGTCTCCATCCGGCTCGATCACATCCCCGGTCCCGCTGATCAGCAGGGTCCGTCGAACATCGGCGACCAAGAGCAGGGCCTCCAGGCGCCTGAGATAACGATCACTGCGCCACTCCTTGGCCAACTCAACCGCCGCACGAGTCAAGTTCTTGTTAAACGCCTTCAGCTTGCCCTCAAACTTCTCAAAGAGGGTAAAAGCGTCAGCGGTGGCTCCTGCAAAGCCGGTGAGAATCTGCCCGTCTAGGAGGTTGCGCACCTTGATCGCCTTGGCCTTCATGATGGAGCTGCCCAGGGTGACCTGACCATCCCCGCAGAGGACCACCTCTCCTCCCTTGCGAACAGCCAGGATCGTGGTGCCATGAAAGCTTGGCAGGCTCATCTCTTCGCTCCTCAAATCGATTCAGCGGAGGACCTTAGACACCCTCTGATGGATGTCAATCGCTCCAGATCCCCTTGAGATCCTCAAGGATCAGATAGAGGGAGGGGATCAGCAGGAGGATCACAAAGGTGGCGAAGAGCACTCCCCAGCCCAGGCTGAGGGCCATCGGGATCAGAAAACGAGCCTGGACCGAGGACTCAAAGATCATCGGCATCAGCCCAAAGAAGGTGGTTAGAGAGGTGAGCAGGATCGGGCGGAAGCGACGCTGCCCCCCATAAACTATAGCCTCAAAGAGGCTCGCCCCCTCTCGTCGTCGCTGGTTGATCGCCAGCACCAAGATCAGAGAGTCATTGACCACGATGCCAGAGAGGGCCACCACTCCCATCAGGCTCATCACGCTGAGGTCATATCCAGAGATCAGATGTCCTGCCACCGCGCCGATGATACCAAAGGGGATCGCGGTCATGATGATGATGGGTTGAAGATAGCTGCGGAAGGGGATGGCGAGGAGAGAGTAGATCGCCAACAGGGCGAGCAGGAAACCAACTCCCAGGCTGGCGAAGGTCTCCTTACGATCTTTGCGTTGTCCTTCAAAGCTATAGCTCAGCCCTGGATATGCGGCCAATAGCCCCGGCATCACCTTATCTTTGAGCTGATCGAGGATCTTATCAGCCTTGTTGACGCTGGGATCAACATCAGCGGTCACATGTACAACCTGTAAACCATCGATACGGCTGATCTCCGAATAGGCCCGCCCAGGTTGAATATCCACCGCCTCGTTGAGGGGAATCTCTCCTCCTGCTGGGCTGCGCAACATCAACTGTTCAAAGCTGATCTGGCGTTGACGATCAGCCAGCGGCAAACGCACCATCACCCTCAATTCATCCCGCCCTCGCTGCTGGCGTAGAGCTTCAGCGCCAAAGAAAGCATCGCGGATCTGCCGTGCTACATCGGCCTCACTCAATCCCAGGTTGAGGGCCACAGGGCGGAGCTTAAGATCCATCTGCACCTTCCCCGCTGTGAAACCATCATCGACCTCGCTGGTGCCCTTAAACTCACGGATCGCCGCAGCCAGTTGACCTGCGGCTTTCTCCAGGACCTCCATCTCTCGATGTTGGAGCTGCACCTCTACCGGCATTCCCCCACCCATCCTAAGCGCGGCGCTGAAGCTGCTGGTCTCTACACCGACCAGATCCTGGTTGGCTTCACGCCAAGCCCGCGCGATCTCGGCCCCGCTGACCTCGCGTTGATCTGAAGAGACAAGCTGAAGGCTGAGGTCAACGATATGGCTCCCAGAGCCTCCCCCACCACTGTGAGGGCCAAAGCCTCCGATCTCTTGACCGATCTGGGCATAGAGCCCCTTGGAGATCTTCTCACCCCCATATTGAGCCAACACCTCTTCGCCTGTCTTGATGAGCCGATCTCGGATCCGCTCAGTCTCTTCGACAGGAGCACCCAGAGGGAGGCGAGCGCTGACCTTGACGATATCTCCCTCAAGGCGAGGCATAAAGGTGAAGGCTAGGTGCCCCCCCTTGACCAAGCCCACCGTGAGAAACATCAGGGCGAGGACGAAGGCGAAAGCGGTATAGCGAAACCTCAAGATCTTACGTAGGATCGGTCCATAGATCGCCTGGATAAACCACTCCAGTCCCTTTGAGATCTTCTGTTGTCCTCGGTTGAGCATCGCCAGAGGCCCCCGGCTTGGTTGGGGTTGGACGTGGCCCAGATGAGCAGGGAGGACAAAGAGGGACTCGATCAGGGAGATGCTGATCACCGCGATCACTACGGTGGGGATGTTACGAAAAAGCTTGCCGCTGATCCCCGGGACAAAGAGCAGGGGCATAAAGGCCACGATGGTGGTCAAGACCGCGAAGATGACCGGCACCCCCACCTCTCGTACCCCCTCTACAGCAGCCTGTAGATAGGGGAGCCCCCGGCTTCGCTTCTCAAAGATATTCTCTCCCACCACGATGGCGTCATCCACGACCACGCCCAGGGTTATGATAAAAGCGAAGAGAGAGATCATATTTACGGAGACATCAAAGCTGGGCAGAAACCAGAAAGAGCCCAAGAAGGAGATGGGGATCCCCAACATCACCCAGAACGCTAAGCGCAGCTCCAGAAAGAGCCCCAGGGTGATAAAGACCAGCACTAGGCCCATCAGCGCGTTGCGTTTAAGCAGGTCAACGCGCTCGCCAAAGATACGGGAACGATCATTGAAAGCGGCGATGGAGACCCCCTCTGGCAGCTCCTTCTGGAGCCGCACGCTGTACTCCTTCACCGCCTTGGCGACCTCGATGGGGGTTTGCTTGCCGACTCGATAGACATTGACCAACACAGCAGGCTGCCCATTGTAGCTGGCCGAGACATCTGTATCTTGATAGCCATCCTTGATCTGCCCCAGCTCAGCGAGCAGGAGGCGGCTGCCCTCAGCGCCACTGCGAAGGTGGATCTCCTCAAACTCCGAGGCATAGTCTCGGCGCTCAGTCATCCGCAGCATGATCTGACCCGAGGGGGTCTTAAGGCTGCCTCCAGGCAGCTCCACTGAGGCGCGTCGAATGAGCCCGGCCACGCCCCCCAGGCTGAGCCCCTGCGATCTCAGGCTCGCTTGGCTGATCTCTACAGAGAGCTCTCGGGGGCGAGTGCCCTGAAGATCCGCCTGGGTCACTTGAGGCAGGGCGAGCAGCTCCTCGCGCACCCGCTCCCCTAGAAGGCGCAGGCTCTCCTCATCAAGATCTCCATAGAGCGCGAGCTGAATCACCTGCTTACGCACCAAGACCAAGGAGACGGTGGGCTTCTCAGCATCCTCAGGGAAGTTGACGATGCGATCTACAGCGGTCTTAACATCGCTGAGGATTCGATCTGGATCGCTGCCCTCCAGGATCTCTACGCTGACTGAGCCTACCCCCTCCAAGGCTCGGGCGGTGACCTGCTTGACTCCATCCAGCCCTCGAACGCCCTCCTCGATCACACGGATGATGCCCTGCTCCACCTCCGCCGGGCTCGCACCGGGGTAGGGCACAGAGATGCTCACCATATCGAGGGAGAACTCGGGGAACACCTCCTGCTTGACTCGAGTGAAGAAGACCACCATGCCGCCCACCACCAGGATCAGCATCAACAGGTTGGCGGCTACGGCGTTTTGAGCCATCCAAGCGATAGGCCCTCGCTGCCAAGCGTCCTTCATCGCTGTGCTGCTTCAGGGAGACGCAGGAGCATCCCTGGGAGAGGTGTAGATATACGACTGATGATTACCTGCTCTCCCTCCTTAATACCGCTCAAGAGGACACTCTTCTCCATCCGACGAAGCTCCTTCACCGAGCGAAGACGCAGCTTCTTTTCCTGATCTACGATCCAGACCAGCCCGCCCTCTTTGAGCGCGCGACGGGGCAGCTCGACCGCCTTCACCTGTGTATGCCGCAGCTCTAACTCTACAAAAGCTCCCAGAAACAGAGGGGATTCGCCGGAGTGAATTCCCAAGGGGTCCTCCACCTCGACGATGAGGCGAGCCAAGCGACTCTTGGGCTCGAGATCTCCTAAGATGCGCAGTAGCTTCCCCGAGCGCTTAACGCTCTGTTCGCCCATCTGTAGATGGATCTGGACAGGCTCTCCCAGGCGGAGATATTTCAGCTCTCCCAGAGGCAGGGTCATTTGAACCCAGAAGTGATCGGTGCCCACCAAGCGAGCCAAGGGCTTCCCTGGTGCGATGATCTGCCCCAACTCCACAGACTCGCTGAGGATCAGAGCGTTAAAGGGGGCCTTGAGTTGGGTTCGGATGCTGTTAAGGCGAGCCTTGGATAGCCCCGCCTGAGCAGCATCCAGGGCGGCTTTGGCGTTGCGCTGTTGAGGCTCTCGTAGGACCCTGGAGCGCACCGCATCCTGCCGCTTCTTCTCTCCCAGGAGGCTCCATTCACGGTTGGCGACCGCCTGTCGCCCCGCTTCTAACTCCTGGTTAAGACGAGCCTGCGCGAGCTGCCCTTTGGCCTGGGTGATGGCGAGCTGATAGTCCCGCTTCTCTACCCTCAAAAGCGGCTCTCCCGCTTTGATGCGCCCTCCAGAGAGGAGCTTTGGATTCAGCTCGACAATCTCACCGCTCACCTGGATCTGGAGATCAAGCTGACGAGCGGCGACAACACTGCCATAGCCCCGCACCCGAAAATCATGTGTGCGCAGCTGCGCCCTCTGCACCTCTACTGGGACGCCGCGCAGCCGTTGTTGATGTTTCTTGGCCTCGGGCTTCATCTCGATCAGCCGTCGAGCAGCGAAGACCCCTGCGGCGAGGAGCAGCAGAGGGAGGATGATCTTTACAGCCTTCATCTCTTCTCCAGGATCTGAGCCCAGTCTCCCCCGAGTGCGCGGTGGAGTTGGATACGCTGAGAGATGATCCGCCGTTGAACAGTTAGGCGGCTCTGCTCAAGCTGTTGGAGCGCTCGGAGCGCAGTCAGGACAGGGAGATAATCGCTCAGGCCTTCGGTGTAGCGTGCTTGAGTTTCTCCTAAGAGGAGCCGCGCTACTTCCAGCTCGCTCTCTAGGAGCTTCAGATGTGCTCGCTCCCCCGCCTCGGAGGCTAGGGCGTTGGAGATCTCCTTAAGGGCGATGAGCGCCTTCTCTTTAAAAGCCAAGGCGCGCTCCTGCAGGAGGGCTCGACTGCGCTCTACCTCAGCGGCGCGTCGTCCTCCATCAAAGAGAGAGGCGCTGAGGCTGCCCACCAAGTTCCAGATCCAACGATCAAGGAGATCTCCCAGATCCTCCGCCTGATAGCCCATACTGCCGGTGAGGCGGATAGCGGGGTAGCGCTGAGCCAGGGCTGCGGCGACCCGATGATCTGCGGCGATGAGCTGCTGCTCTGCGGCCTGAATATCGGGGCGCTGTCGAATGATCTCCAAGGGCAGGCCCACTTTGGGGACTGGAGACAGTGCCTTAAAGCGGACTGGGGTCTCTAGGCTCCCTGGCCCCTGCCCGGTGAGGAGACGCAGCTGATTCTCCAGGCTGCGAACGCGGGACTTAAAGAGAGGGCGCTGCGCTTCAAGGCGCAGGAGCTGCTCCTGCTGCTGAAGGACATCTACCCCCGCGCCAAGGCTGTTACCCCAACGCAACCGAGCCAGCTCCAAGAAGGTCCGGTTCAGCTCAACCTGAGCCTCTAACAACTCCAAGAGGGCGCGCTGCTCCAAAAGCAAAAACCACTGCTCCGCCGTTGAAGCTGCGAGGTTCATAGCGTGGGGGTTATCGGTGGCGTCGGGGGCGCGGCCCTCCGTTGAGGCGCCCCGGGTCAGCGACTCCACCTGACCCCAGAGATCCAGCTCATAGGCCACTTGAGCGGAGACCCCATACTGATCGTGGGTGGCTGAGTTGCCCATAAAGTCATAGCTGCGAGCACGGCCCTGACTGAGGCTGGCTTCCAGCTGAGGCCAACGCGCCGATCCAGAGATCTGAGCAGCCACGCGAGCTTGGACCACCTTCAACCACTGCTGCCGTAAGCTCAGGTTATCCTTAAAGACTCGCCCCATCAGAGCGCTCAAGCCAGGGTGACCCAGGCCCTCCCACCAACGTTGGAGCGGTGCTGTTTCTCCGCCCTGTTCAGGGATCGATTGAGGGAGTTGGGAACGCAGCTCGGGGCGCTCAGGGGCAGCGCTGCAGCCCAGGAGGAGGCTGAGAGAGAGAAGTTTAAGCATCTATCTGGATCAGCTCGCTCTCTGAATCGGGCTGTTTGGGCTCTTTGCTCTCTTTTGGGGGGGGACCCATCAGGGCCAAATCCATAAGGTGACTTCCACGCACATTTTTGAGGGCAGCCAACATCACATCCCTAAGTCCAGGGTTCTGAGCCTCCAGCTGATTCAGGAGCTGCTTCATCGCTTGGCGCTTTAGACCCGGCTGGCTGCCACAGAGAGTACAGGGCAGGATGGGAAAGTCCATCAAAGCAGCATATTCAGCGATCTCCGCCTCAGCACACTCGATGAGAGGGCGGATCACCTGAAAGCGCTCATCGTTGGTCAGATAGCGCGGCGGCATCGCCTGCAAACGCCCTGTATAGAAGAGGTTGAGCAGCAGAGTCTCCAGAGCATCATCTCGGTGATGCCCCAGGGCGATCTTATTACAACCCAGGCGCTCCGCCGCTGAGTAGAGGACCCCTCGACGCATCCGGGAGCAGGGCGCGCAGAGGGTCTCCCCTGGTTTGCTCACCCGTTGAACCACAGAGTAGGTATCTTTATGGAGAATCTCGTAGGGGGCACCAAAGCGAGCCAGCCAAGCGGCCAACTCCTCCCCTTGGTATCCTGGCTGCCCCTGATCGATATGAACCGCGATGATCTCAAACTTAAAGGGCGCCCGCTGTTGGCTCCTCCAGAGGAGATCCAAGAGAGCATAGCTGTCTTTGCCCCCTGAGATCGCCACCATGATGCGATCCTTGGGAAGGATAAGCTGATAACGGGTCACCGCACGCATCATCCGCCGGTTAAGGCGGCGACGAAGCCGAGCTTTAGTGGTAGTAGGGGTTGGAGCCGGCTCCATGATCTGTGACATCCACCACACCCTTAATTCGAGGGAAAGCTTGGGTAAGAGCACGCTCGACGCCATCTTTAAGGGTCGCCTGCGAGGAGGCGCAGCCCTGACAGCCGCCAGTCATACGGACATAGGCGACTCGGTTGGCATAGTCAACCAGCTCGATATAACCCCCATGCCCAGCCACGCCCGGGTTAACGCGCTCATCCAAGAGGGCCTGGATCTTCTGTCTCATTTTATCCTCCGAAGAATGTCAATAGGCTTCCAGATGAATGGGGTGGAAGGAGGGTTTCTAAATTTGAAGCGGGGCTATTGTAACGCCTCTGGTTTAACCTCCTCTACCACAGCGTAGATCATCTTGACCTCCACCAAGCGGAGATCCTCATCCCAGGGAACTGGGAGACCCTCTCGCTTGGGGAAGAGGACAAAGGCGCCAAGGGGCACACCGCTGACGTTTCGCCCTAAAGAGGGCTCATCTCCAGACTCAGCGCGGGCGACCTCGACTACCTCGGCGTACTGCGCCTCCTCCTGCTCCTCCTTGGCACCCTGGGGTAGATAGAGCCCTCCCGAGCTGCGATCCTCAGAGTGGATCAGCCTCACCAGGATGCGGGGGCCTAGGGGCTTGATATAGCGAACTCTCTTCTGATTTTGCTGAGACATCTTGATTTTATCGCGCTTTTGGTCATCTTGGGGCATGGGTCGAATCATCCTGACCATCGCGGGCCCCTGGAACAAGCCCCCTGTCCTGAAATCACCACTGGAGCTTCACTTGGCTCCCCCTGATCCTGATCTGGCCGCAGATCTCCTGCGCCTCAGCGCCACAGAGGCGATGAGCCCTTCTCAACTGGAGGCCCTCATCCAACACCGTGTGGTGCTTCAGGCGGAGGTAGAGTTTGAGGAACCTGGCGCTCGGCGCTGGGCTCAAGAGGCGGTGCGGCTCGCTCGCGACGCTTTCCTAAAAGGTGCCCTGGGGATCCTGGTGGAGCCCGGTATGGTCGCGCTGGTGCCTGATAGCCTGGGGGGCCTGCGGCCCCAAGATCCCACCAGCCTTTTCCACCTGATGGTGGGGATCTATAAAGAGGAGACGCGGGTGATCACCGAGGGGATGCAAGCCTTTGATCTCCCAGAGATCCAAGTCCTCTTCAACTCAGGGCAGCAGGCTGCGGCCCAGGGAGCAGCTTTCTCTCTCAGCGCTCGTATGGTCTGCGATCATTTCCACCCGGTTGATGGTGGCTTCTTTCGGGCCAGCGAGAGCGCGCCTCTCTACCGCGTTGAGCGCCTTGAGGGGGTTTTAGATGTCGATGATGAGCTGAGTAACCCCCGAGGAGCTTGGCGACTACATCATGCCTGAGGGCTCGTATTCCCTGGGAGGTCTTCAAGTTCGAGTGCGCTATTCAGATTGTGACCCCATGGGCGTTGCCCACCACAGCGTCTACACAATCTGGTGTGAACAGGCTCGTGTCGAGAAGCTCCGTGAGTTGGGCTATACCCACGCGAGGATGGAAGCTGAGGGGAAGCTTTTGGCAGTGGTTGAGCTGAAGATTCGCTATCGAGCCCCTGCCCACTACGATGAGCTGCTCAGGGTAGAGGCCCTGTTTCAGAAAGCCAGCGCTGCTCGCCTCTGGGTTGAACATCGTGTCTTTGAGGGCGCGCGTCTGCTCTGTGAGGGGGAGGTGGTCCTCGCCTGCCTAGACTCTTCGGGGCGGCCTCAGCGCTTACCCAAGCTTCTTTGTGAACTCTTTAACACTCCTGAGGAATCCCCCTGAGGCGGCCCTCATCACAGATCACTCGCTGGTTCTCCACGCAGAGTTCAGACCAAGCCTCGGAGCTACAGTGGACCTCCTCCATAGGCATACACTCCCCCTCACCAACGCAGATCGCCCCCTCTTCACAGGAGGACTCTAGCCAATACCCCGCTGATTCAGAGCAGCTCAAGAGCAGGCCATTTCGGCAGCGAGGAGGCGCTCCATTACAGGGTAAGGCGCTGCTGGGGACACATTGAGGGATAGGAGCGTCAGCGGCGCAGCGCAGCTCTCCACAGGGCTCTTCGATCTCCTCTCCCTCCTCAGCGCAGAGGATTAGAGTATTCTGCCGACATTTGGGGCCTTCACATTCAGGCTCCGCAGGCGCACAAGAAAAGGAGATCAGGATGATCATCGACAGCCACGCCCATCTAAATTTTGATCGCTTTGGAGAAGATCTGCCCCAGGTTTTGGAGCGGGCGGAGGCCGCTGGAGTAGAGCATATCATCAGCATTGGGATCGATCTTGCCTCCTCTGAGCAAGCCTTGGAGTTGGCCAAGACTCACCCGCAGATCTCCGCCACAGCAGGAGTCCATCCCCATGAAGCTCGCAGCTTTCAGGAGGAGGAGTGGCCCTGTTGGGAGGCTCTTTGGCGAGCGCCCCAGATCCTCGCGGT
Organism: uncultured Nannocystaceae bacterium; assembly: GCA_964384025.1. Lineage (GTDB taxonomy): Bacteria > Myxococcota_A > Bradymonadia > UBA7976 > UBA1532 > CAYLJJ01. The sequence goes on along the minus strand of CAYLJJ010000036.1, from coordinate 40,038 downwards.
GGGAGAGATCGGTTTGGACTATTACTATGATCATTCTCCTCGAGAGCGCCAGCGAGCTGTGTTTCGGCGGATGTTGGAGGCTGCGAGAGAGCGTAGCTTGCCGGTGGTGGTGCATATCCGCGATGCCTTTGAGGAGGCCTTTGAGATTATGGCTCAGATCCCTCTGAGGGCTGGAGGGGTGCTCCACTGCTTCACGGGAGGCCCCGCTGAGGCGGAGCGAGCCCTCTCTTTGGGCTACCATCTCTCCTTTTCGGGGGTGTTGACTTTTAAGAAGGCGGAGGCGCTTAGAGAAGCCCTGCTCCTTGTCCCTGATGATCGCCTCTTGGTAGAGACCGACGCTCCCTTCCTGGCTCCAACTCCACGTCGAGGTCGCCGTAACGAGCCCGCCTATGTGGTTCATACAGCTCGTAAGATGGCCGAACTCAAGGGGCTGAGCTATGAAGCGCTCGCGCGCCTCACCTGCGAGAATACAAGGCGCCTATTCCAACTCAGAGCCCTCTGATCCAGTCCAAAACTTGGCGAATCTCTCCTTCAGAGAGGGGGCCATCTGGGGGCATAAGCGCCCCTCGCTGAGGCCAATCCTCCAGGAGACGCAGAAACAGGAGGCTGTGAAGAGGGCGACCAGGGCTGATCAAGAGCCCCTCACCACGCTGCGCTGCTTTCTCCAGGATATACTCTGGGCGCAGCTCCGGAGAGAGCAAAGGTTCAGGACCATGGCAGCCACAGCGCTGCTCAAAGAGAGGACGTAGATCCTCAAACTCAACCGACACTGGTCGAGGTCGAGCAGCGGCAGGAAGGGCCAGAAAGTTCAACTCAAAGAGCGCGTTCAGGTGGTATCCCTCAGAGGATCTAAGACCCTCTGAGAGTGTTAAGGTGTAGGCTAAGTTGGGTCTAAAGCCCTGTGGAGGACGCAGAAGGAGGGCTCTCTTTAGAGGATCATAGAGGATCTCCAAATTGAAGCGCAGCTCACCCGATCGAAGGCGAGCTGTTTGAGACCAAGCGCTGTCTGGGTGAAGGTGATGATCAAACTGAAGCTGTACATACTCAGCCGCTGGGAGTTGCCCTCCCTCTTTTGGCCAAGTCTCTAGGAGAGAGAGCGAAGGGGAACTCCTCTCAGGAGCACAAGCTACAAGAAATAGAAGAGGGAGGATACGAGACACTCCTCCATTTAACCGTCGGGAGGGCAGTTGACAAGGCCCTCGCCTTGATCTAGCGTCGCCAAGCTCTAGACCCACAACATCCCGATGGATTGAGAACCATGGACTGTAAGCCTGGACTCTTGCTCTCCGCCCTCTTTGCCGGGGTAGCACTCCTCGCCATTGGCTGTGGCCCCACCTATCCCAAGTGCGAGAATGACGAGCACTGTGAGGAGAAAGGTGAGTTCTGCGTAAACAAACTCTGCCAAGAGTGCCGGGACAGCAGCCATTGCAGTAAGAAGGGAGCAGGCTATGCCTGCTCTGCTGGCAAGTGCCAACGCAAAATAGGCTACTGTGATCCCAATCTCCCCTGCTCAGGACGCCAGGTCTGCCGCGATAATGAGTGCGGCGCAGAATGTTTAGGCAATGCTGATTGCCAAGGCAACACCTACTGTAGCGGAGGCAGCTGTATCCAGAAGCCGGAGTGCGGCCAGGGCGCTGACAATCCAAACTGCCCCGATGGATCGGAGTGCGTCGCAGGTTCCTGTGAGAAGAAGGTTGTCCGCTGTGGCGAAGCTATCTTCTTCTCCTTTGATCGCTACAACATCCTCCGAAGTCAACGCGACAAGCTGAACGGCGTCGCAGAGTGTATGATGGACCCCAACGCTGGTGAGCTTGTCATCGAAGGACACTGTGACGAGCGCGGCTCAGAGGCTTATAACCTCGCTCTGGGTGAGCGCCGCGCCAACACCGTCAGCCGCTACCTCAGGAATAAGGGGATCAAGCGTGGTCGCCTAGAGACTCGCAGTTGGGGCGAGGAGCGCCCTGCAGCCCATGGCAGCGGTGAGCGCTCCTGGAGCCAGAACCGCCGCGCTGAGTTTGTTCCTCGCTGATGCCCCGCCTGCTCTTCTTCAGCCTGCTGTTGCTTTGCTTAAACGGCTGCGTCTCCTACTGGAAAGGTCAGGAGATGAAGGCCGATATCAAGGCCCTTGAGGGACGCCTTGAGCAGGTCGCTGAAGCCCAACACCAACGCAAAAAGCAGCTCAGCACGGATCTTCAAGGGATCATCCAGCGCTTTATCACCCTTGAAACTAAGGTGAACGAGGCGATCTCTGCGCTCCGCAGCAACAGCGCAGACTCTGGAGTGCTTATTGAGCAGCTCCGCCAAGAGATCGCCGGGCTACAGGGGAAACTAGAGGAGGCCAGTCAAGCCAAAGCCCAGAACGAGAGCGGTATCCCAGAGCTGCCTCTTCCTCCAGGTGCTCCCCCGCTGCCTGAGTCTGCTGATGATCTCTACCGTTTTGGCTGGGAGAGCAAGAAAACGGGTGATTGCAGGGAGGCGATCCGCGCCTTCTCAACCTATGCTCGAAAATTCCCCAAGAAGGGCCGCGCAGACAACAGCCTCTATCTTTTAGCAGAGTGCCTCTATATTGAGCTGGATCATGCAGGCTCAATCCGTAGCCTTCAACTTATAATGAAAAAATACCCCCAGGGAGACAAGGTGGATGACGCCCTCCTCTTAATGCATGACAATTTCATCGCATTGGGTCGCTGTAAAGATGCACTCCCCTTCCTCGAAACTCTTCTGGCTGATTACCCTCAATCCAACCGGATCAGGGCCGCTCGTAGGAAACTAAAGAGCAGCAAAAAGAGCTGTCGGTGAAGGCAGCACTTTTTCTCTGGGTTTCTGTCGCTTTTCAGAGATGAACACTTCAAAAGAGCAGATCAGTAGAAGACAGCTTGCGCTGGAAGTGGCAGCTCAGCTGCTCAGCACCCTCTCCAGCGATCAGGATAGCCTTCAAACTCTTATTGAGATCCTGGCTCGGGAGCTGAACTGTCGCCGAGTCTCTCTGTTGTGGGTGAATTGGGAAGAGGGGGTCTTGGAGATGAAGGCCGCCCTTGGGCTGCCCTTGGAGATCATCTCTGAGGTTCGGCCTCGCATCGGCGAGGGAATCGCGGGAAGCTGTGCGCGTCTGGGAAAACCCCTCTTTATCGACGATCACAGCCGCTTGGAGGGCAGCGATCTTCGAGAGTTCATCCCTGATGGTCATGATCTGGGAGCCCAGCCGATGTCCCTCACCGTGCCGATCCTCCTCAAGGGTCAAGTGATCGGGGTCGTCAATGTGACCCATAAGGTGGATGAGGAGCCTTTCTCTCGACAGGATATCAACTTTATCTCCGCCTTGATGGGGCATGCTGGCTATCTCTTGGAAAATGCTGCTCTTCTCGGTCACCTTAAGGCCCAACGCGCCTTCTCAGAGCAGGTGATCGATACAGTCAGCGATCCTCTCGTGGTGGTGGATAGAAAGTTTAGGCTTTTGGCCTGCAACCTTCGCTTCAGAGAGCGCTTTGGGGCCCAGCCTGGACAGCTCCTTTGGGAGTCTCTACCCCTCTCAAAATCACAGCAAAAAATCCTCAAAGCAGCTCTCTCTGGACCGGTGAGAGCTGAACAGCACCTGGATTGGAAGTTGGGTGGACGCCTCTTTGATCTGCGCATCAGTCCTTTTCGAGAGCAGCAGTACCTGCTCTTCTTCGCTGATATCAGTGAACGTAGACAGCTGGAGCGCCGCCTATTGAGCGCTGAGAAGATGGCCTCCTTGGGGATCCTAGCAGCTGGGGTGGGGCATGAGATCAATAACCCCATCTCCTATGTCAAATCGAACCTCAGGCACGCAGAGGGATACTTCGATGATCTGCTCCAGCTCATTGAAGCTTGGCGGAGCGCAGCTCAAAATCCCCAAGCCCTTCATAAGGCCCAGAACCTGGAGAGATGCTTGGAACTCAACGAGCTGCGCGAGGATGTCTCCCTCATGTTGAAAGAGATGAAGGAGGGAGTCACGCGGGTAGAGCGCATCGTCTCCGGTCTACGCAGCTTCGCTCACCCAGACAGCTCTACTGCCTCTCAAGCTGATCTTCAAGAACTCCTGGAGCGCGCGATCCTGCTCACCGAGAGCAAATGGAAATATAAGTTGGAGATCAAGCGCTCCTTCTCCTCCTGTGCGATCTACTGCCTCCCCAACCAGCTTGAGCAGGTTTTTATCAACCTGATCGTCAACGCGGCTCAAGCGGCCAAAGGGTGGGGAGAGCTGGAGATCATCAGTCAGAAGCTGGAGGAGGGGATCTTGATCATCTTCCGTGATGACTGTGGGGGGATCCCGGTCGAACTTCAAAGCCGCATCTTTGAGCCCTTTTTCACGACTAAAGATATCGGAGAGGGAACGGGATTGGGGCTCTCCATCTCCTACAACATCATCGAGGCTCACGGTGGAAAGATGAGCGTGGAGAGTGATCAGATAGGCAGCCGTTTCCTGCTCGAGCTTCCTCTGGGTGAGGCAGATCGGCCCTTGGTGGTCAAGCAAAGGTCCAGCTATCGGGCCTGAGATCTGCTGTTTGCTTCCTTCTCTTCAAGAAGGGTCTAGATAAAGCCCTCTAGAACCTTCATCGCGACCCGATAGCGACCGAAAGGGGGCATGATATAGGCACCCTGGACCCGCTCTCTCACCGCAGAGAGCGCCTCTCGGGCGATCTTGATCCCCTCCGCCTGCCCCTCGCCCCGCTCATCAGCCTCTCTCATCCTCTCCAGGATCCCCTGGGGTACAGACATGCCAGGGACATTTTTATCCAAGAAGAGAGCATTGCGTAGGCTGGCGAGGGGGCAGAGACCCAGCATCACAGGCAGGTTCATATGGGCGATGTCATCCAGAAAGCGCTCCACCTTTAGAGGATCATAGACGGGTTGAGTCAGGAGCAGATCAGCCCCTGCCGCTCGCTTCATCTCCAAGCGACGCAGCTCTCGGTCATAGTCGATGGCAGCAGGCTCAGCTCCGGTTGCGCTGAGGAAGGCCGTATGATCAGGCATCTTCTTACCTGCTGGATCAATACCTCGATTAAAGTCGCGGATCACGCTCAGCAAACCCAGGCTGTCTACATCATAGACCCCAGTCGCATGAGGATAGGGACCCATCTTGGGGGGATCACCGGTGATCACAACCAGATCACGGATGCCGAGGACATGCGCCGCCAAGAGGTGAGCCTGGAGGCCCAGGAAGTTGCGATCTCGGCAGCAAACATGGAGCAGCGGAGGGAGCCCCGTCGCTGTCAGGATCTGCTGAGCCATCGCCAAGTTCCCCATGCGTAGGCTGGCACGAGGTCCATCAGCGATGTTGATATTGGTGACCCCAAACTCCTTCAGAACCTCAGCGGCTCTGATCCTCTTGCGGAGATCAAAACCGATGGGAGGGTTGAGCTCTACGCTGCTGACAAACTCACCAGCAACCAGCTTCGCCCCCAGCTTGGAGCGCTCCGCTAACAGAGTGGCCGCTCCTGAGTCTGCCAATGGCAGCTCCAACCGAGGCTGAGGAGGAGCATCGACGCTCATCATACGGGTGGCGTTGGACATCCGTCGGATATGCTCTGGGCCAGTCCCACAGCAGCCCCCAATCACCTTGATCCCCGCCTTGAGGAGGCGGCGTGCATAGACCCCAAAATACTCTGGGTTGGCTACATAGACCGTGCGATCCTCGATCATCTCTGGGCGTCCAGCGTTGCCCTGGACCATCACCGGACGATCCCGAATCATCCCTGGCGCGACACGAAACATCAGCTCCGGCCCTCCCCCACAGTTGGCTCCGATGATCTCCGCTCCCGCCTCACAGAGGCGCTCAGCCACCTTCTGAGGGGTTTGTCCCTCAGAACCTCGCCCTGTCTCCTGGAACCGATAAAGGGCGATGACGGGACGATCGGTCAGCTCCTTGGCGAGGCGCACCGCCATCTCCAGCTCCTGTAGGACCCCAAAGGTCTCAAAGAGCAGCACATCAGCTCCTGAATCCAAGACCCAAATGAGCTGTTCCCTGAGGGCCTCTTTTGCCTTAAGCCCTTCAGGGCGGACCAGATCATCCAGGCCGATCCCAGTAGGACCGATGCTGGCGGCGACATAGGCACGCCCTCCGGCGACCTCCTGAGCGAGGCAGATCCCCGCCCGGTTGATCGCCTCAGCTTGCGCCTCCAGACCGTGGCGCTTGAGCTTAAAGCGGTTGGCCCCAAAAGTGTTGCTGGTGAGGACCTGGGCTCCAGCTCTCAGATAGTCTTCATGGATGCTCTTGATCAGCCCTGGTTGGCTGAGGCTGATCTCCTCAAAGCAGCGGTTGAGGTAGATCCCTCGCTCATAAAGCAAGGTGCCGATGGCGCCATCGAAGAGCAGGCCCCCCGCTTTTGCCAGTTGAAGGAAAGCTCGCACAGCACTCCCAGGTTTGAGTCAGTGATCTGAATTTCTACGGCTTGGGAGGGAAGAGAGGCAAGGAGCCATTTATAAGGAGGCTCGCTTCTGGGCTTTCTCTTTTCCGACAGAGGCCAGAACAGAGAGGATGAGGATACCACCGACGACCCCCAGAGAGATCCCCGTATTGATGTGAATCCAGTGGGCGATAAGCATCTTGACCCCGATAAAGCTCAGGACCGCTGAGAGGCCAATCTGGAGATAGTGGAAACGATCCATAAAGTCCGCCAGAACAAAGTAGAGCGCTCTCAAGCCTAAGATAGCGAAGATGTTAGAGGTCAGGATGATAAAGACATCTTGAGTGATCCCAAAGATGGCGGGGATCGAATCTACAGCGAAGATCAGATCGGAGAACTCAATGGTGATCAAAACCAGAAACATAGGGGTCGCCCAGCGCTTACCCTCTCGTTTGATGAAGAACTCTTGGCCATGAAACTCATCACTGACAGGAAAAAAGCGCCGCGAAAATCGCACCGCGATATTATCTGCGGGATCGACCGCTTCTCCCTCACTGAAGCCCAACTTGACCCCGGTATAGACCAGAAAGGCTCCAAAGAAGTAGAGCAACCATTGAAAGCGCGCCACCAGAGCTGCTCCAGTGATGATGATAATGGTCCTCAACAAGAGCGCGCCAAAGACCCCCCAGAAGAGCACCCGATGTTGATATTTGGGCTCCACCCCGAAATATTTGAAGATCACCAGAAAAACGAAGAGGTTATCGACGGAGAGGGATTTCTCTACGAGGTAGCCGGTGAAATAGGCCAACCCCTGTTCACTCCCCATAAATAGGATGACTCCTCCACCAAAGATCAGGGCCAGGATGATCCAAGCCGCGCTCCAGGCTAACGCCTCCTTTAGGCTGACCTTATGTGCCTCCTTGCTGAACAGAAAGAGGTCGATGGCCAGCAACGCCGCCACGACAATCCAGAAACCGATCCACAGCTGAAGCTCGCTCAAAGCAGCTCCCTGACCTCAAAATTTTGGGAGATGATGCCTGGGCTTCGCTTCTCAGGCAAGCCCAGGGCTCTTCAGTTGCCACCGCGAGCTGCTCCATCTCCGCTGAACCTCAAAGATCAACAGAGCCCAAACTAAAGAGAGCAGCGTTGATCTCTCGCCTCAACTGAAGGAGCATGCTCGCAAACAGTGGGGATCAGGAGTAGAGGATGCGGAGAGAGGATGCTATTAAGGCACGCTCCGAAGTGGTCGGACGGGTCTTTCAAGGGGTGTGTGAAGCTGCTCGGCTGGGTGGACCTCCCATCGAAGAGGTGATCAACGAGATCCTCTATCTGGAGCGAGAGCGCCTGAGACAACGCCCTTCCTACGGAGATTCAGAGGCGGATCATCGCTTCTACCGACGCATCCGCCGTAAGCTGCCCCGCTCCTCAGAGGGGACACGCAAAGAGCTGCTTCGGGAGATCCTTCAGCGCTACACCGACGAGATCTGCGGACACTTCAACCCCCGTGTCTTCTCCCTGGCCACCCGCAGCTTGCCTGTGATGCTCACCGGGCTTCTCAATGGTCTCTCTCCCAAGCGTCTCCTGAGCCATCGCAAAGCCCTGCCCCGCGTTGAGGAGCAGCTCCTCATCCAGGGTCCCATCCAGCAGATCCGCCGCCTACATGAGCGGGGTATCGTGGTCTATACCCCCACGCACAGCTCCAACCTAGACTCGATCATCCTGGGTTATGGCTTTCACCAGGCGGGGTTGCCTCCCGTGGCCTATGGAGCGGGGCTTAACCTCTTCGCCAACCCGGTCTTAGGCTTCTTTATGCGCAATTTGGGGGCCTATACTGTTGATCGGATGAAACAGGGCCCCATCTATAAGCAATGTCTCAAAGCCTACGCTACAGTCAGCATGGAATTGGGCTATGACAATCTGTTTTTTCCCGGAGGAACCAGGAGTCGATCTAACGTAGTGGAGCGTGACCTAAAACGAGGTCTATTAGGGACCACACTCAGCGCTTTCTATAACAACCTCAAGCTCAAAAAAGAGAAGCCTCGTATCTATATCGTGCCCACCACGATCAACTATCCTCTTGTTTTAGAGGCCAGCACTCTCATCGATGATCATCTACGCCGTGCAGGGAAGGCACGTTATATCATCATGGATGATGAGTTCTCTCGCTGGCAGCGACAGCTTGACTTTATGAAAGGGCTCTTTGAGTTGGATCAGCGCATCCGTATCTGCTTTGGCGCGCCTCTGGATCCCTTTGGTAACTCAATCAACGAGGAGGGGGACTCGCTGGATCCCAAGGGCCGCGTCATCGATCCGGCGCGCTATCTGATGGAGGATGGAGAGCTTCGCGTTGATGCAGTTCGAGACGCTGAATACACCACCACCCTGGCAGAGCGTATCGCTGAAGCTTTTCAAAGTGAGACGGTGGTGACCGCCAATAACGTGGCTGCCTTCGCCCTCTTTGAACTCTCTCTGCGACAAAGCGGGACGCAGGATCTCTATCGCTTCCTTCGCGAGTTGGGTCCAGAGACAGATCTACCTATCCATGAGGTGGAGGAGGAGATCGAGGCCCTCAGCGGAGAACTAAAGGCTCTAGAGCGGGTGGGAAAGGTTCAGCTTGATCCCGTGGTCCAAGCAGGCACTCCAGGGGAGATCCTCAGCGCCGCGCTGCGCAGTCTGGGCAGCTATCACCACAAGGCAGCGCTCCATCGAGAGGGAGTTCGTGTCCGTGTAGAGGACGCCAACCTGCTTTTCTTTTATCGCAACCGCCTGGACAGCTATGGCCTCAGGGACAGCCCTGAGCGTGGGAGGAGATCACGATGAGGATCAGCGTTCTGGGTGCAGGCAACTGGGGAACCACGGTCGCGATGAGCATCGCTGCAGCGGGACACTCCGTGCAGCTCTGGTCTCGCAGTGAGACCCTCCGAGATGAGATTAACCAGCAGCGAGAGAACAGCCGCTACCTTCCCGGGGTAAAGCTTTCTGAGGCGATCAGAGCCAGCGCTGATCTGGCTGAGGTGACGCGAGGGGCCCAGCTCCTCTTTATCATCATCCCCAGCAAAGCGTTTCGGAGGGTGGCTGAAGTTCTAGGGGAGCAGCTTCAACCAGATCAGCTCGTCATTCACGGCACCAAGGGCTTTGAGCCGGGTACTCAGAAGCGGATGTCACAGATCCTCCAGGAGGAGACCTGCGCTCGACAGCTTGGAGTGCTCTCTGGACCCAATATCGCCTGGGAGATGGCGCGGGGGTTGCCCTCTGGGACCACGATCGCCTCTCGCTTCCCTCGTGTGATCGCCAGCGCTCGTCAGGCCCTGGAACATAAGAACCTCCTGGTCTATGGGCACCACGATCTCCTGGGAGTGGAGCTGGCAGGGGCGCTTAAGAATATCGTCGCCATCGCAGCGGGAATGGCTGAGGCGATGGAGGTGGGGCAGAACGCCAAGGCCCTGCTGATCACTCGTGGGATGGCGGAGATCACCCGCTTGGGGGTCGCCCTGGGAGCTGAACCGCAAACCTTCCAGGGGATGGCGGGGATGGGAGATCTCATCGTCACCTGCTCCTCCACGCGCTCTCGTAACTTCCGGGTGGGTCGTGGGCTGGCCCTGGGTCAGAGCCTGCCCCAGATTCTAGATGAGTTGGGGATGGTGGCTGAGGGGATCAACACCGCGAGGATCACAGCGACGCTTCTAAAATCACGGAAGATTCCCGCGCCCCTGCTCAGCACCATCGCTGAGGTGATCCAAGGAGGGCTCAGCCCTCAAGAGGGGCTCCACTATCTGATGTCCCTCTCTGGAGAAGCAGACGTGGAGCGTTTCTGATGGAGATGGAGTGGCGGCAGCAGCCTTTCCCTCATGCCCGAGCTCATAACCGTAAGCTGGGCCAAGCTGGGCCTGGAGCGATCTATATCTGGGATATCGATAAGACCTACCTGGACACTCGCTTTTCCCAGTTCCGAGACTTGCTCAAGATCGCCCTAGAGTGGGGTGTTGATAAGCGAGCCTTAGAGGGCAGCGCGGCTCTGCTTCGAGCGCTGCGAGGGGGCCGCAGCGGAAGAGAGCATCGCCCCCTCTACTTTGTCTCTGCCAGTCCCCCACAGATGCACCCGGTGATCTCTCGCAAGATGCTGATGGATGGAGTGGAGTGGGATGGCATCACCTATAAAGATCAGAAACAGCTGATTCTCAAGGGACGCTTCTCTCTCCTGAGAAAACATCTGGTCTTCAAGCTCACGGGGCTCTGTCGCCTCTTGGAGGAGAGCCCTGAGGGGGGCGAGCTTTATCTCTTTGGGGATGATGCAGAGGAGGATGCCCTAACCTTTAGCCTCTTCGCTGATTTAGCAGAGGGGCGGCTCAGAGGGTTGGCTCTTTGGAAGCGACTGGAATCTCTGGGGCTCTCCAACAAGAGCGCGCGGATCTTCAGCGAGTGGAGCCTCCCAGAGCGTCGCGTTCCTCAGATCTTTATCCGTATGGTACGGGATCCCCAAGGGGGATCGATTGGAGGCTTTGGACCGCGCCTTATCGGCTGGTCCAGCGCCTCGGTTTTGGCTCAGCACCTTCAACAACAGGGCTTGATCAGCGCCGAGGCCGCAGCCAAGGTCCCGCTCTCTCCTGGCAGCTTAATCCACTCCTCAGAAGCCTAATTTGCTTCTACCACCCTTTAGGGGAGGGTGGGCAGGAGGGCCATGAGGCCCTCAACGAACCGAGAAGGAGGCGGTCTGTCCTCCTGTACACTTACCGATATTCACGGTGCTGGACTTCTTCTTGCTGGTCCAACGAGAGCCACCTGTGTTCTCTTTGTAATAGACGTAGATCTTGACCTGCTGGTTCTTGACATACTCGAGGTGCTTGGTCTTTGACTCGGTATCTGTATTGGCGATCTTCCAGTTACTGAAATTCTCGTTTCGCCACTTCTCCTTCTCGGTATCCCAGTACTTGGCGTTGGTGACTTTGATCTCCTTGCCAGTGTTGTTGGTGACCTTGATCTTCACATTCTTGCACTTAGCTGCTGAAGCAGGCAGCGCAAATCCAGCGATGAGGAAGAGAGCAACAAAGAGGGAAGAGATGAGACGCATGAGATATCTCCTTGCTTCTTGGCTTGAGCCCATCAAAGAAGCGATTGGGCTTTCCATCCAGATCTTCGCATAGCCCTTCGCTGCTCTGACAAAAATAATTAGATAATTTTGCTTGGCAAGGTCTTCACCATCCCAGGCCTTCTCCTCGACAGATATCCCCGCCCTTTTGTTTGGGGGTCCCGCGATGAGGGAAGTTATTGTTATCCTCGATCTGCTTTTTGGAGGGGAGAGGCACACATGCGGACAGTCTATGTTATCTCCGATCTTCACCTTGGGGGTCGTTGGCCCAGCGAGGGGTGTGCGCAGGGGCAAGGCATACGCGCTGAGGCAGAGAGCCTGGAGTATCTTGAGGAGGGTGAGAGAGCTCCCAAGGCAACTCGGGACCGTGGCTTCCGTATCATGACGCACCCTGATGTGCTCGCTGACTTCATCCTTTGGTTGGCGAAGCAGGATGGGGATGTTGAGTTGGTCATCAACGGCGACTTCATCGACTTCCTCGCCGAAGAACATACAGGTGAGCCCAAGTGGCGCTCATTTATCGAGGATCCTGAGGAGGCCGAGACCATCTTCTGGCGGATCGCAGGTGAACGAGGTGGGAAGGGAGGGCATGATGAGGTGGTCTTTGATGCCCTGGCGGATCTCCTCGCAGCGGGCAAGCGCCTCACCCTCATCTTGGGAAACCACGATCTGGAGCTGAGCCTCCCACGAGTGCGCGCGGCCCTGATCAAGCGCCTAGGCGCTGATCGCGGCGCTGTTCAACTCATCTATGATGGTGAGCCTTATGTCATCGGCGATGTGCTCATTGAGCACGGCAACCGCTATGATGCTTATAACGAGGTGGACCACGGCGCGCTACGGCGTCTGCGGAGCCTCCAAGCGCGTCGGCAAGATACAGCCCGCGCAGGGTTCAAGCCGCCGGTGGGCAGTCGGCTCGTCGCTGATTTCATCAACCCTGTCAAAGAGACCTATGGCTTCATCGATCTGCTCAAGCCTGAGGGCGCAGCGTTGATGGCGCTGCTCCTCGCTATGGATCCCTCCCAACGGATCCTGGGTAGCTTGCTCCGTGCTCGGTGGCAGGTCCGTGGCAGAGGACCCTTCGATGAGCAACCCGCGATGCCGCGACGTCGAGGGGCCATCAGCAAGCGTCGTAGAGAGCCAAAGAGCGTGAGAGGGCTCCTCAAGTTAGAAGGGGTGTTCTCCGAGGCGCTGCTTGAAGAGGCTGACTGGTTGCCTACCGGAGGAGAGATCAGCCGCAGAGGCAAACGCCACATCATCGGCCTCGACATCTTTGGTCGCTGGATGAGCAAGAGGAAGCGGCTGGAGTATGTCAAAGCGGCGCTCCGTGCCCTACCCGATCCCGATCTATCCTTTGATGAGCGTGTGGAAACCGATGAAGCTTATGCCGCGGCCGCTGAGCGCTTAACCGAGGAGGGTTTCCAGGTAGTCATCCTTGGCCACAGCCACCACGCCAAGGATATAACCTTCGCCAGCGGGCGTCGCTACCTCAACACAGGCGCCTGGGCGAACCTGATGAGCTTCCCCGCGGCGCTCCTTCAGGAAGATCAAATAACAACAGATCCAGCTTGGACCCAGTTCGCTGAAGATCTAAAAGCCAACCGCTTGGACAACTACCTACGATTCCACCCCAGCGCTGTTCGCTTGCGGTTTGACGGAGAGGAGTTGACCGAGACGATGCTCCTAACCGACGTTCGTGAAGAGATCGAGTGATGCTTAAGACAGAGCATATGTGCGCGATCCCGCGGATCGATATGGGTGATGAGGTTGGCACAGGCATCCTTATCACACCAGACCAAGTGCTCACGGCGTTTCATGTCGTGGAATCTCTCGACAAAGGTGGGCTGAACAAGATCTCTTTTCCCACAGAGCCTGTCATCGAGCGATGTGCGGTGCTCATTAAACATCGAGATTCTAAGCGCGATTGGGCAATCCTCAGCCTCGACAAACCCGTAGAGGGCATCACACCGCTGCCTCTGCGTCCATGGGCAGGGGAGAGGCATTGGTGGGGCTTTGGTTATCCAGCCTCAGCGGAGGGGGAGAAGCCACTGGGTGGACTGCACCTCGGTGAAGGAACGATTGAGTTCGCTGAGCACAGTGGCCGCCAGCCGCTTCAGCTAAAAACCAACAAACCTGATCTTGATACAGCAGGTCTTTCGGGATCACCTTGCTTAGTAAGTGGGCGGGTCGTGGGGGTGCTCACACGTCGGCTCTCTAACGCGGACGAGAATACACCTGGTGGTGTATTGTACGCGACACCTGTCAGCTCCATCATAGCCGCCGCGAGCTTGATCAACGCTGAAGCCCTACGCCACCAAAAAGAAGCGATAGATCGATTGCGCAAGCATTTTACAGCACTTGCCTCTACTTGCAAGCCAAGTATGGCTTTGTTTAGATCATTCATGGACACACACAAGAATATCGATAGCAGTCCGTTAGAAGACGAAAAACTCTTTGATTCCCTGATTAATATGAGTGAAGAAAAAGTGTCGAATTGGTTGTACCACATATTCCATAAAGGGTACCATGAAATCGCCAAAAAAGCAGGTATCATTGTCGTTCCTGTCATGGCTGACTGGAGAAAAGTTCAACTGGGGCAATTTAGAAAAATTGCGAATAATGATGTGTTAATCAGTGCACCGTTCATGAATAAGATGTTTTGTGAGATGTTTCTTGCTGGACTTGACGGACGTCCTGCCTTAATCAAAAAGAATTCAGATGGCTACAATTTACCTGCTCCTTCAATACTTGAAGCTCCAATAATGAACCCAGATCCCGATCATATGTTTTATACTGTGAAAAAAAACCTGGATTTAGTGTCCAGGGACGCTGCCAAATATATTATCAGAGATTTTGGATATGTATCCCCAAGGAATTTGCACAGAACTGCAGCAATATATTGCAAAACAATATGTAACCGAGTAGATCCTGCTCATTATTATATGTTTATCGATCATGTAGCCTATCCAGATCTTGCTGAAAGGCTTAGGAGCGAACTCCCAGATCTATGGTTGGTTCGCATGGAAGAACATGAGGAACTCATTCCTATAATTTTGTTTGCTAACGTTGAAAAGATTTACATCGAGGATGAGAACCATTGATGATCCATATCGAAACTATCCCGAAGATCGTCGATTTAAAAGCACGCCCAGGACAAGAAGCCTGCCGTTATCTCCTTGAACACCAGCCCGCTTTAGCGATCAAAGCGGCCCTGACGACGAGGAAACCGCTCCTCGTGCGGGGTGAGCCTGGGGTTGGCAAGAGCCAACTCGCCCGCGCCGCTGCTGACCTCTTGGGGCGCAGCTATGTGGTTCACTCGGTCAACAACCGGACAGAGACCGATGATCTGCTGTGGACCGCTGATCTGGTAGCGAGGCTCACCGAGGCGCAGCTCGCCCGTGGTGATGCAGACAGGTTCCGAACAAGGCTCGCCCACTTTATTAAGCCAGGACCTCTATGGTGGGCGCTGAACTGGAGGGGGGCGCAGACACAACTGGAGATGTTCTACAAAGCGAGAGATGGTAACCCTCAAGCCGCCCAATCACCTGATGCTTGGTCCAGAGAGGGCGCGGTGGTGCTCATCGATGAGATCGATAAGGCTGACGCGGCGATCCCCAACGGCCTGCTTGATGTGCTGGGGCATGGCGGCTTTGACGTACCGGAGATTGGTCGTATCACTCCAGAAAAGGGCGCTTCAAGGCCGCTGATCATCTTCACCACCAACCGGGAGCGCTATCTCCCCGATGCTTTCCTGCGCCGCTGTTGGGTGCTGACGCTGAGCTTGAGCGAAGAGAAAGGGCTGTTGGCCAAGCAACTCCTCGAGCGAGGGCGGGCTCATCACAGGGAGACAGTCTCCGATAAGGTATATCAACGTGCTGTGGAGATTATCGTCCACGCCCGCCTGAGCCCTGAAGCCCAAGGCCGCTATCGACCCAGCGTCGCGGAACTCCTTGATCTGATCGCCGCGGTGAAGGGGGCTCCTAACGCCGTGAGCCTCCTGGATGAACTCAAGCACTTCGTGGTGGACAAACAGGGCGCCTGATGGGTTATCACGCAGATCTGATCCGGCTGCTTCGTGAGCTGCCGCGAAGTGAAGCTATCCAAGCAGCTCGTATGATGGGCTTCACCTATACCCCCTCAGCTGAAGCCCCCGACTGCGCTCAAAAAGAAGAGGAGGATCTTGAGGCAGCAGAGTATGCAGAAGAGGGGGAGGATCTTGAAGCAGCAGAGCTTGTAGAGAATCGCAGGAGGATGCTCTTCTGGCAACCACGGGTAGAGCAGGTCGAGCCACCCCCCGCCCAATCTGAGCGCCCAGCTCCTAAGAAGCCCAAGTGCGATCCTGGGGATCTCTTCAAGCGACCCGCGACCCGCCCCATCGAGCCATGGCCGCGGCTCTGGCCACGACTGCGTCGCCTCATCGCTGAGCATCACCCAGGGCAGCGCCCAGACATTCCAGGTGTGATACATCTCATCTGCCAGGGTCAGCCCCTCAGCCACATCCCCCGATGCTCCATCTTTCGTTGGCCGCGCCGTTTGATGATCTGGAGCGACACCACGCCCGGCGCCATCCCACTCTGGAGTGATCAAGTCGAGGTGATGTGTCATCTTAGGCGCTGGTGTGGTCGTGTTCGTCGAGGGCACCCTGGGGCCGTGGACCCTGGAGAGGTTCTCCTACGCTTAGGCGAGCTGCCCCCCAACGCTGCACCCTTGGGCCAGTGGATCCTAGGCGCTGAGGGGGTCGCCTGCGCCTTGACCCCTTCAGGTATCGCTCACCGCGACTGGCGTATCATCTCCTGGGGTACACCTCCCAGCGTGGGCACCCCTGAAGCGAGAGCACATCGCCTCCTGGTTATGCTCTCGCCGCTCCTCTGGATCCACCCTGGTCTGCTTCGAGCCATCCGGGTTTTGCTCCCAGAGGAGCAGGCGGGGATCTCCACTGAGCTGGATGTTTGGAGCCATGAGGCCTGCCTCACCGCAGCCTTAGATGGCCTTGTCCTTAAGCCAAGCTACACCGCAGGTTTGCAGGAGGAGTTTGCTGCGCTGCCTACGGCGCTCCGAAAGCAGATCAGGGACCAGATCTTCAGGTGGCACGCTCGAATGCCCCAGGAGCTTCAACACTTAGAGGCGGTTGTTTGGGAGGGTCTCAACGTCACGGAGTCCGCGCCCTTTGACTTCGCCGCTGGTGCAGAGTTTGTGCGCACGATGGCTGAATTTATACAGAGAGAGAAGGCTGTTCAGCTTCGCTCATTCGCTCGAAAGGCTTCATCTGCTCTATTGACACGTGACGCCCCCTTGATGCGTGATGCCTCGCTGCGTCGAGCGGTGAGTAGGCTCTGGCTCTCCGGTCACCATGGTCTACAAATACCTGTCCCCCCTGGTGTTGATCTGAGCTTCATCGACCAGACGCTGCCCAAGAGCAGCCCTCGAACCATCCAGCTTTATCAAAGTGAGGGAGCGTTCCAGCTTGAGGGCCGCTTGCCTCTCCTTGAGCTACACATTACCCAGCCGATGTGGTGGGTCACCTATGATGGTGGGCAAGCGCATCAAGCATCTGTTGAAGAACCCATCCACCACGTGGGACACCGTCGGGTGATGATCTGGACAGGGCGTACTCGGGTGAGGCTTGAGGCGATTAAGCGCCCAGGCTGGGCAGCCACCATGGGGCGGGATAAGCAGGGTCTCTGGGCTGAGATGGACGCCCACCGGCTGCGCTGGCGACCCACAGAGGAGCGGTGGTGGAGTGAGGTGTTTGGCGCTGATCAGTACGGCTTTTTCCAAGACCTGGAGATCGCGGGTGTGAGCGTCCGCTTCCGACGTATCCCTGCCGGTGCTTTTATGATGGGCTCACCTGAGGATGAGAAGGGGCGTTGGGATGATGAGGGTCCGCAACACCGAGTGACATTGACTCAGCCGTTCTGGTTGGCAGATACCCCCGTCACCCAGGCGCTCTGGGTAGCGGTGATGCAGCACAACCCTTCTAAGTTCAAGGGAGCTCAACGACCCGTTGAGCAGGTGAGCTGGAAGGAGGCGCAGAGGTTCATTGAACAAGCAACTCAAGCCCAAGCAGATCTTCACTTATCTCTACCCACCGAAGCGCAGTGGGAGTACGCCTGTCGAGCAGGCACAACGACCCCGCGTTGGCGACTTGGCTCACCTGAGCCGATCGCTTGGTTCGGGGAAAATAGCAAACAGCAAACACAGGAGGTTCGCCAAAAGCCAGCGAACCCCTGGGGGTTATACGACATATTGGGCAATGTTGAAGAGTGGTGCGCTGACCGGTGGCGGGATACTTATCAGAGCACAGAGGAGATAGATCCTATAGGTCCCAGCAAGGGCGCTAAGCGTGTCGTTCGTGGCGGTTCGTGGGACTACCACGCGCGCAATGCGCGCGCAGCCTTCCGCGGCGGGGCCCACCCAGGCATCCGCAGCGGCCTCCTGGGCTTCCGCCTTGCCCGAGGTGCAGCGCGGAGCGCGGAACCCAGACCACGGAGCGGGGACGCATAATCGGAGGAAAATAGGCTGTGAAATACCACTTCAATACACACTCAATGAATCGTAGCGCTCAAACAAGCTCCGCGCTCAAACTCAACAGTAACCTGGCTTTATAGGTTAAGCGCTGATGCACCCTGAGCACCCTCTGCGTTTTGGGAGCGCGCCCGCTTGGGCATGTGAGATCGGCGAGGACGGCTTGGGTCCATTTGCGCTCTTTTGTGTAGGCGAAGCCCGCCAAAGGATGCGATGGATCCCCCCTGGGGAGTTCTTGATGGGATCACCTGAAAGTGAGTTGGGACGGTTTGGCAATGAAACACTGCATCATGTATTGATCACTCAGGGTTACTGGATAGCGGATACGCCGCTCACCCAAGCGGTTTGGGTGGAGGTGATGGGCCAGAACCCCTCCCAGTTCAAGCACCAGGATCGCCCCGTCGAACAGGTGAGTTGGGATGAAGTTCAGAGCTTTATCAAAATACTTGGCGAACATATACCAGGGCTTGATCCCCGTCTGCCTACAGAGGCTGAGTGGGAGCGGGCGTGCCGCGCGGGTACTCACACCGCTACTTATGCAGGTGATCTTGAAACGTCCTGGGGCGATGACCCTGTTTTGGATCCTATCGCTTGGTATTCAAAGAACAGCCATAGAAGCACTCAGCTCGTTGGGTCGAAGCGCCCCAACGCCTATGGCCTGTATGACACACTGGGCAATCTCTGGGAGTGGTGCGCAGATCGCTATGCGCCATATACCGGCGACGCAGTAAATCCGGTAGGTCCTGAAGAAGGCGCCAAGCGTGTCATTCGTGGCGGTTCGTGGCTCCCCCACGCGCGCAATGCGCGCGCTGCCTACCGCAGCTGGCTCCTTCCAGGCTTCCGCTACGACGACCTGGGCTTCCGCCTTGCCCGAGGTCCAGCGCCCGGTGCGGAGCCTAGAGTCCAGCCTGCGGAGCAGATACATTTAATGGGAGGAGCCCGCCGCGGAGCGGTGGGCTCGGGGGCAGGCGCGGAGCGCCGGTGGCGGAGCCAGCCCCCGTGAGGCTCTCTACGCAAAGGAAAGAACCACCTCAGGCTTAAGCGATAGGCTATGCAGCTCCTCCACAATCCTAAAGATTCGCTCAATGCCCCAGGTGTTTTACCGCTGAGGCAAACGGGAACGCGAGAGATAGGAAAAAAGCGGTCACAACATCAGGTGGTCCACGACCTACCGGAATATCGATTTTCACCTTAACCTATCGAGTCCTCATGGAAGCAACTGAATCTCCATGTCCCAATCGAAGGCGTAAGCGCTTTACTGTGAGTACGTTTCAAGCAAAAAGCTAAGCCACTGTCTCAGAATCGATGATATCGACAAACGGTGCTTTACACGGGTGATCATACAGATATGCTGAAGCGACACTCTATTACCGTTCAAGCGTGAAGCGTAAGCGGCACTGTTGAGGCCCCCTCCAATTTGGCGAAGGTATTGATTTACAGTGGCTTATCTGGCAGCAATGAGCGTCGCCCAAAAAGAGCCTCGCCCAAATCCTATGATTGAAGAAGCCCCCTTCGCCTTTGCTCGTGCTTCATCCCGCGATCCCTGGCTCCATGGAGCTGAACGCCCCGGCTACAACCTCTCCGTACCGATCCCTGAAGAACCGATCCATGCTTGGATTAAAGCGATGTATAGCCACGGCATCCGGCGCGTGATCTGTCTCCTCGCTCGCGAACAGCTCGACTACTACACCACCAACCCCCTCAGCCTCTACAACACCTCTGGTCTCTTCACGACCGTCTCTCATGCCCCGATCAAAGATTTCAGCGCCCCACCCGTCGCCACCCTGCACCACATCTGCGCCCTCATCCAAGATGCTGAAGAAGCTCATGAACCGGTCGTTGTTCACTGCTCTGCAGGCTATGGGCGCACAGGGCTTGTGCTCGCGGCATGGCTCATCGTTCGCTATGGTGTCACTGTCAATGACGCCATCGGAGAGGTCATCGATTTCGCTCGCGGCCAAAGCGTTTGGCGAAACCCCCTCGAAGCGGGGTCAGACTCTCAAGAGCTCCTCGAAGCCCTGTTCTGAATTCATTCACAGGATTCACCGACGATTCGCTGTATAAAGCTCCAAAAAGATAAAGGGGAAGCGAGTTGCGGTATGAATCATATGTTGGTGTGTGCTGAAAAATCGGAATATCGAATTCATAGTTCTTTAATTGCATATGCTATCTGGTGAACAAGTAAGCGATCGATCAGCTCGTGATATCAAAAAGATGCGGAACCCTATATTCCAACTGCCATTTGAACCTTTCTTCAACACTGGCTTTACAAAAGAATGAACAGGATATAGCGTGTCCGGTTGAGGAGTTAATGCTGTTTTTTGTATCCCCAAGTTCATGGCAACAGGAGCGGGATTCGCTTTGAAAACAGACCACAATCACTTCAAAAGGGAAGATGGAAATGGCTGACGACAGATTTGATGTCAATCTTTTCAGGCCGCGTTCCGATCACGCTCGCTTCAACATGAAGACGATCTTCATCATGTTGATCATCTGGGGCACAGCAGTGTTTGGGTTCCAGTTTCTTCTCATTGCCTTGCAAAAACCTGTGGCTGAACCCACCTTTAACCGCTTTGAGAAGGTTTGGAGCCAAGTTAAAGCGGGCGAAGCGTCCAACGCAGAGAATAGAGAGTTTGCGCGAAGCCTGCTTATGGTGTTGGGCAAGAACATCGTGGTCAAACCTCTGCATAAGGCGACTCTCTCCAGCGCTCTGAACAGTACTCTTCGGGCTCTAGCGCCCCGCTCTGAGGTCGCGAAGATCGATGCAGAGAGCGCTGCTGCGCTTATCGAACTCAAGGATGAAGGGTTCGATATCCTTATCAAGGATATGCTTCCTACATATGTAAAAGATGTAAATAACTCATCAATTTCAGCGGAAATAAAAGCTGATCTTCCTGGTATCATGAAGCTCTATTTGGTACACAATCAGAGTGTTCTTACCGATACGAAATTTATGGGGTTCCCTTTTCATTACTGGTATACAGCACAATTCCTCCTTATTTTATTTGTCTTCCTTTGCTTGGTTTACGCAAAAGTGATCGATTCAGCGAACAAAAAGTTCGACTTCAAGGAAGAGGAGTAAAAAAAGATGAGACTCAAGAAGATCTATTCCTGGCCGCTCTTTCTTCTCTTCAGCTTGATGGCTGGTCCAGCTCTCGCGGAAAGTGGTACAGCTACAAAGCTAGAGGGGTCATTTCGACTTGGACCGGCTTTGATCCTGATCAGTATGTTGCTCCTCTTCATCTTAGTAGGTCTCTTTAATCGGGCCAAAGACACCTCCTCTTACTGGGCTGCGAGTCGCGGTATCTCTCCTATCGGCTCAGGTATGGCCATCGCCTCCAACTGGATGAGCGCTGCTTCATTCTTAGGGATGGCGGCGATCATGTATGGGAGTGGATATCACGGCCTCGCTTATGTCGTGGGTTGGACAGGTGGCTATGTGCTCCTCCTGATCCTCATGGCTTCACAGATCAGGCGCTATGGAAAATACACGGCAGCGGACTTCATCGGTGACCGCTACTACTCCAAAGGGTTGCGCGTCGTGGGCGCTATCTTGGCGATCTTGATCTCTATCTCCTACTGTGTTGGTCAATTCGCCGGGATCGGCCTGATGTTCAAGTGGATCTTCGGTATCGATATGGCATGGTCTATCATCATCGGCTCTTCAGTCGTGCTGTTTTATACCCTGATCTCCGGTATGATGGGTGTAACCAAAAATATGCAAATTCAGTATGTGATCATCATCATTTCGTTTATGATTCCTCTTTTTGTGCTGAGTTATCATTACGGTTTCTTCTGGATGATCCCTCAGGTGGGCTATGGTGAGGTGGTCAGCGCCAGCGTAAGCGGCCTTGAACCGGTTCAGGGAGTGTTAAACTCTCAAGGACACAACTTTGGCATCTTACCAAGCCCTGAATACGCCATGCCTTGGGACTCAGCGACCGGAGTTTCCGCTTTTCAGTGGATCGCGATCTGTTTCTCTCTCATGATCGGCACGGCTGGACTGCCCCACGTGATTCAGCGTTTCTATGTAGTGCCTCGTGCTCGTGATGCACGCTGGTCTGTAGTCTGGGGCCTCTTTTTCATCAGCCTGCTCTACTGGAGTGCTCCGGTCTATTCAGCTTTTGGAAAAATCCTCTCTTCCAATCCTGAGATTGGAAAGCTCTCAAAAGATGCCATCGTGGTTTACGCTGCGCAGCTCGGCGATATCAAACTTGATCCAGTCTGGCCCCTGCTCGTTGGGCTCCTCGCTGCTGGTGGAGTATCTGCAGCCTTCTCGACCGTCTCGGGTCTCCTCGTCGCGGGTGCTTCTGCCTTCGCCAATGACCTCTATTTCCGGGTCCTAAACCCCCAAGCCTCTGAAAAAAAGCAGATCCTCATGGCTCGCTTGGCGACGGTCTTGATGGCCGTGATCGTAGCCTCCATCGCCCTGCTTGACCTCGCGCTCATCGCGCAGTTGGTCGCTATGGCCTTCTCTCTGGCTGGCTGTACCATCTTCCCGCTCTTTCTATTGGGGATCTGGTGGAGCGGCTCCAACCGCGCAGGTGCCTGGGCGGGGGTGATCGCCGGTTCCTCTGTGGCCTTTGTAGCTCTGGTTTATTTCCTGGGAAGCAAGTATGGCTGGGATCTGCCAGCGGCAGGGTTCATGGTGAAATATGTGAATGCTTGGTACTTTGCTTGGTTGGGAGCGCCCCTGGCTATAATCGCCAATATCATCGTTTCCAAGATAAGCACCCCTCCCCCAGTCGAGATCAGAGAGTTCTTGGCTAAGACTGTACACAACTATAAATAAACGCTCACTTCTCTGAGATATCTAAAGCTTTAAAATAAAAGCGCTCTGGAAAGAGAGAGCAGCAGCGCTCTCTATCTCATCTCCCTGTTTGTAATCTGTCTGAAGTCGAGAAGCTTCTAAGGCGAGAGTAACCTGAGGAACCAGGGTGATAAAGGTGTTAGCGAAGATGCCCATGTTAAAGGTTCGAGCGCCATCAGAGAGATCATCATCTTCTGGATCATCCACGCTGGCACCAAAGTTGAATTTGAACTTGCCAAAAGAGCCCAACCCAACCGCAGCCCAGCCACCCTGAGCCGCGATCGCCTCGCGCTCTGCGTTGACTCCCTGCCCGATCCCACCCAAGTAGGCGTTCATATTTTTACCCATCCAAGCTTCAGCTTTCAGGTTGACTACGCTCCCGAGGTTCAACTCCAGATCTATGACTCCAGACCAGGAGTCCAGAGTCTCATTCTCATTCTTTGCATCCTTGTCGAACTCTTCACGAGCCCAGTGCCCAGAGAAACCGACGCCGCTCTTTCGCTTTCCCGAGAGGGGAAAGCTAAAGCCCAAGCGTCCCTGCACCGTGGGCAGCGCGGCGTCTTCACCGGAGTCTCCAGGATCAAGGCGCGCCTTATCAGCATCTTCTACCGGACGACCGATAGTCCTCAGCACCGCTCCCGCCAAAGAGAGGGAGGATTTGCCTATGGTGATCTCCTTGGTCAGGCGGATCTGCGGGCGTCGGTATCCAATGTTCCCCAACCACCATTGCACGCTGTAGTTCACCGTGCTGGGGTTTAGAGGGGCGATGAGATCCCAGGTTTGCCCAGCGATGAGGTCAAACCCAGAGTCGATAAAGGAGACCTTCATAAAGGCGTGGCGCATATAAGGCTGAGCCTTATTCTCCCCCCCCTCCCCGCTGTAAAAATCCATCTCGAGCTGACCATCAGCGCTGAATTTCTGATTGCGAGGCCCCTTGATCTTAAAACCAAAGCGGCTCTGGTTGGCCGTGATGTTCATCTGAGGATCATCAGTCTCTAGAGCGTGGGGAGTAACCCAGCGGTTGAAGTTACCCAGATTTGTACGTGCAGTCTGGTAGGACAGGTCCAGCTTGACGAAGCCGTAGAGGTCGAAGTCGATCACTGGAGCTTCTTTGGCGAAGCTCGGCAACCCCCCCAACAGAACAAAAAAGATCGCGAAGGTGTTGAGCCCAGCTCGAGAGATCATCTCTTTCTCCTCTCCTGCGAGTTCTATTTTGACTCACCTCCCCTTTTACCAAACAGTTTTGTAATCTTGCTCAAAAATACACATTAATGGGCAAAGATTTCGAAGGCTTGACATTATCCTGTCAGGAGATGCCAAATATGGAGCATTTGAATGAACCCTCATAGGCTCTCCTTCGCGATTCTCCGCTCTACCCGCAATCGAGATCCCAATAATGAAGCCTGACCCTCTCGACCATCCCCTCTGCCCTATCTGTGCTCGACCTCTCATTCCCGGCCCTTCGGTCAATGAACATCATTTTATCCCCAAGAGCTTTAAGGGCCGCGAGACTCAAACCCTACATGTGGTCTGCCATAGCAAGATTCACTCTATCTGGAGTGAACGAGAGCTGCTCAACGAGTACAACAACCCGGCGCGCGTCCGTGAGCACCCGGAGATGCAAAAGTTCATCCGTTGGATCGCCAAGAAACACCCTGAATATCGTACGCGAAATGTGGCAACTCAGGAGCGACGACGTAGGCGTTAACCCAGGCGCAATAATAAAAGAGGAGATTGGATAAAGAATGGAGGAGTTGATGATGAACTTAAGGCCGCTGAAGATCGCTTTGATGATCAGCCTCTTTACATGGAACTGTGAGGGAGAGCTTGGAATGGAGGATGCTGAGGTTCAAGAGCCCATTGAGGACAGCGGAGGAGCGCAGCCTGAGGCAGACGCCGCTCCTGAGACAGACGCCGCGCCACAAGCTCCTGAAGATCCTCTGGATTGTCATCAGGTTGACTATGGTGCAGGCCTGCAATGGGAGGGTCCGGTGAGCTGTGAGCTGATCGGCCCTGAGGCCGCGCCGATGACCGGTATCACTGAAGCGCATAACGCCGTGCGGCGCTTCTTGGGCTTGCCTGAGCTGAGCTGGTCCGAGGAGCTGGCTCAGGGAGCTCAGGAGTGGTCAGATCACCTCAGCCAGATCTGCAACCTCTCTCATACCCCAAGAGAGCAGCTGGGGATGTTGGGAGAGAACCTCGCGATGGGGGGGGGCAGCGGAGGCTACCTGATGAGCGCGGTGGAGGCTGTGGGTGGCTGGTCATGCGAGCGTGAAGATTGGGATAACGAGGCGCTGACCTGTAATGGGGAGCCGGGATATGGAACCTTCCCACGCCTCTGCGGCCACTATACTCAGCTTGTCTGGAGGGACACCAGAGAGGTGGGCTGCGGCTTCGCTGACTGTGAGATGCAAGGGATCCCCATCAGGATCTGGACCTGTCGCTACGATCCAGGCGGCAATATGATGAACCCTGATGGTTCTCTCAACCCGCCTTATTGATTTAATCCCAACTTCAAGCGATCAAGATCGCTTTCTGATCAACTCTTGATACCATCCCCCAGGACAAATGTGACGGTGACCGAGAGCGTGGATATCAGCGAAGCAGCCCTCAACTCGACCGAGGTCAACCAGATCCTCCGCTATTGGCTTTTGGCCTTGCGCTATGAAGAGGCCATCGCCGCTCGCCCCACCGCGCGTCGTCAAAGGCTCCGCCCTAAGTCCAAGATCGATATTCAAAATCCCTCTGGATATCAAAGCTATAGCAAGCTTTCCATCGAATCTGCTCCCTTCCTCTTAAAGGAGGACAAGCAGCTCAAGCTTCCCCTGGATGCTGAACGAGGGGCGCTCTTTGAGCGTTGGCTCAAGGGGCAATATTGGCAGCAGATCAGCCCCTATAAAGCTGAGGAGAGTCGCGTTTGGTTTGTGGGCCTACCCACCCTCTACGATCCCCGCAGCGGGGAGTTGGCGACCCTCCTGCGCTTTCCCGTTCAGATCAGTTGGTACAGCGGCGCCAAGAGTTGGAAGATCCCCAAGCAGTATAAGCGTCAGGGCAGCGCTCTGCCTGAGCCCCCTGACTCTCTCCGCCTCTCTCTGGGAGAAGAGGAGGAGGACCTGCTGCCCTATATCCTGGATCTACAACTCCTGGGACAGCGCTTAGGGGTCAGTGATGAGGAACTAGATGATCTACAGCAGCTCCTTCAAGAGGCTGCTGAGATCAGCCCAGCGCGGATGGCTGCGACTCTCTGTCAACTCCTTGAGCGCCCCTTAGGTGAGGAGAATGGCTCACCCACCTTAGCCACAGAGCCCAAGGAGTCTCCTGAGGCCCTCTTCAGGCGCTTGCTGGAAGCCAGCCGTCGGCGCCTGATGGGCGGACGCCACGCCGTCTATCCCGTGGGGCTTCTCTATGATGGCAGCCAGATGCAAGCCACTTGGCATCTTCAGCGAGAGTTGATGGCGCTCCTGAAGCGCCCCCCTTGGGAGGGGCGGCGTTGGCATCCGCTCTGGGGTTACCTCTCGGGGCGCGCTCCGGCCCCTGGCTGGGCCCCCCTCTATGGGGTCTTTGCGCCTCATGGTTTGACGCCAGATCAGCGCGGGGTCGCAGAGCAGTTTCTGGGCTCGCGTCTCACCGCTGCTCAAGGTCCTCCAGGGACAGGGAAGACGGCGTTGATCCAGGCTTTGGCGGCGGGGCAGTTGGTGGAGCGCTGTGCAGCCCTCATGAAGGGGCGCTTGATGCCCACCGATCTCTTGGTGATCTCCAGCACCAACAACCGCGCGGTGGACAATGTATTAGAGCCGATGGCTCAACTTGAGCCTGCCTTGGGGCTTCGAGGAGGCAGCCAAGCCATCACCCGGAGCCGCAGCGTTGAGCTGCTCTCCCAAACTCAAAGTTGGCTCATCAGCCAGGCTAAAGAGGGCGCTGCAGAGGAGTATAAAGAGGCCCTGGCTCACTTCTCTCAACTCTATAAAAAGGTCAGCGCAAAGATGGAGGGGCGCGTTAAGAGTCAGCGACGCCGCAGCAGCCTCAAGGCTCTTGAACACCGCCTCACGCTGCTCAAAAAGCAGGGAGGGGAAGGGAAGCCGGAGAGCGATCCAGGCGCCCTACATAAGGCGGTGGAGTCCCTTCGGATGCTGAGCCACCGTCTCTCTGGACTGGAGCAGCGTCTGATCCGTCGCAGCCGAGACAGCCTGCTCTTACTGCGACATCATTGGCGCTCTACTCAGAGTCGACAGCTCAAGCGCCTCAGGCCTGCTTTGAAGGATCTGGGCCTGGAGCTTGAGTTGGGGCTGCCCCCCAAGATCTCCAAGCGTCAGCCCCTCTCTCGGCAGTTTATCGCCTGGGAGGAGGGGGTGGAGGAGGCTGAGGAGCGGGTAGATGATCTGCGCTTCAGCCTGGAGCGGCGCCTTCAGAAGCACCGCCTCTATACAGAGCGCCTGGAGGTAGAGACAGAGATCGCAGGGTTGAAGAGCGCTGATGAGGAGATGCTCCCGATGGAGCCAGAAGAGGAGGCTCAGCACTTCAAGCTCTTTCAAGCCGCTCTTAGGCTGCGCACCGCTTGGTGTGTTCTCCACCATGCCGCTCTCCTCCCTGCCCTAGAGCGCGCCCTGGAGATGTGCTCCGAGCGCCGTTCCCTTAAGCGCTTCGCTGATGAGGACGCGGATGGCATTGATTGGCTGCTCAGGCTCTACCCTGTCTGGGGCAGCACCCTGCTCTCCCTGGGCAATGTCTTTTCTCTTGACGCAGACTTTATCAAGCGTCTGGTGATCGATGAGGCGGGGCAGTGTCACCCCGCTTTCGCCGTCTCCGGTTTGGCCCGAGGGACACACGCTCTGCTCATCGGTGATGTTCACCAACTGGAACCG
Organism: uncultured Nannocystaceae bacterium; assembly: GCA_964384025.1. Classification (GTDB taxonomy): domain Bacteria; phylum Myxococcota_A; class Bradymonadia; order UBA7976; family UBA1532; genus CAYLJJ01. The sequence goes on along the minus strand of CAYLJJ010000036.1, from coordinate 12,390 downwards.
GTGATCCGCCTCAGTGAGCCTGATGAGGAGCGAGTACGACGCTTGGCAGAGATCAAGCTGAGTGAAGAGCGCTTGAAGCCCTACCAGCCGATCATGAATGGAGGACGCTCAGCACAATCTCTAGCTGATCGTGCAGTCTTAGAGCGCCCCACTCTCCATGATCACTTCCGCAGCCAACCGGAGATCATCGGGCTCTCCGATGCCTTCTGCCGCTATGGCCTGCGCATCTGCACTCCCCCTCACTCTCTCAAGGCTCAGAGCCGCCTCCTCTTTGAACCTCTGTTGATGGCGCGGGTCTTTGGCCCTCAACAGCGCCTGCGAGGCAGCTGGCGGAATGACTCTGAGTTGGATGCGCTTATCAGCCTACTGAGCGCTCTGGGGAGGGATGGTATTCCTTGGTCAGAGATCGCCGTGATCACCCCCTATGTGGGGCAGCTGGAGTCTCTCCATCAGCGCCTGCGCCGCCTCAAGATCCCCTGGTTCGAGGAGAACTTTGAGGCTCCACCGGAGCCTCAACCGGGGCTCTTCTCAGCGGGTACCCTGGCCACAGGGACCGTGCATCGCTTTCAGGGAGGAGAGCGCTCTATCGTCCTCTTTAGCACCGTGGTCAGCCGTCCCCGCTCTCTGGGCTTTCTCAATGGACGGGTCAACTTGGTAAACGTAGCCGTCTCTCGTGCTCGGGATCATCTGATCATCGTAGGGAACCCTGAGGTGCTTAAGCTGGGGAAGTACACCGCCCTCTTGGTTGATCGCTCCAAGGATCTCTAGCGATCTACAGCTACTCCCGCTCTGGGGGTGCTCTCATCTTCTTGATCTCAGCTCGCCGCCGTTTCTGTTTTAGACGGCGGCGTTTTGCGCTCCGAGAGGGTCTGGTCGCTACGCGCGGTTTTCGAGGGCGCAGCGCCTCTTGGAACAGCTTTACCAGACGAGCACGAGCCAAGAGACGATTTTGATATTGGCTGCGGCCTTCACCGACGTTGATCTGAATCATCCCCTCTCGGTTGATCCGTCCCTGGAGATAGTGACGAACGCGGGCCCGCCTCCAAGGCTCCATGGGGACTTTCTCCAGATCACAATAGAGGCTCACACGACTGCTGGTCTTATTGAGGTGCTGTCCACCAGGACCGCTGGCGCGGCTGGCTACAAACCAGAGGCAGTAGCCTGGGATCATCAAGCCCTCTTGGATGGAAAGATCAGCCTCCATCGGGGCTCCCCACCGCTTCTCTCAGAGCTTTCAAGGGCTCAGAGGTGCGGGAGCGGAAGGCAGCTTGAAGGACCTCGGTGAGTAGAGAATGGGAAGTGGCCTCTTTGACATGGATCCCCCCGCCCGCCTTAGCGATGCGTGCATGCTGGGGCAGGACCACATTTTTATAATGTCGAGTGATCTTCCTCTGCTTCTTGAAGCCCAAGGGGCGCGTGGAGATCAGATGGAGTTGTCCACCCTGTGCCCGAAAGCGTCTGGCGGCCTTGATACAGCTCTTGGCCTCTTTGTCCTGCGCGTCAGCATCAGAGACCAGGATGATGATGCGGATGGCGCCCTTACGCCAACGAGCCTTGATCCCCTTCTCCAGCCCCCCACAGAGCCACTCAGGGATATCCTTATCTCGTGAGGTGCTGGTGGCTTTGATCCCCTTTAAAAATCGGGCCAGCTTGCGTTCACTCTGGGTCAGAGGTTGGATCTGAAGCCGCAGAGAGGATCTCTCCTTTTTGTCGCGAAAGACCACCAGACCCACCCGCGCTGTGGGGCTGACCACCCGCAAAGCTCCGATGGTGCCTGATAGGTTTTGGCGGGTAGAATCTAAACTGGGCTTCATTGAGCTTGTGCCATCGATCACCAACATCACATCTACAGGGCTGGCGGTTCGAGGATCTAGATCGTGGGCGGCGCTGCGAGCTGCCTGGATGAGATCATGGTGCTGACGCTCTTTGCTGCTCAGCTTGGCCTTCAGCAGCTTCAGCTCCTGGCCAGACTTACGTTGACTTTTGAGGCTCATCGCCAATTGAGCCTGGGCGCGCTTCTGCTCTTCGCTGCTCAAGCTGAGCAGCGTCTCTGTATGATCCAGCTTGCTGCGATTGCTGCTCAGCTGGCGCTGGGTCTGACTGAGCTGATCCGCTAGATGTTTGAGCTGGCTGTGGCTCCTGATAAAAGCCTCTTTGAGGCGCGTAAGCTGGACCTGAGTTTGGGCGAGCTGCTCCTTCTCCGTCTTTAGCTTCTCCCCGGAACTCTTGAGAGCCTGCTCTACCGCATCTCGAGCGCTGATCTCGTGTGAGAGCGCTCGCTCTACGGCGGCTCGCCGCGCTTCCTCTAGGGTTCGAGCTCGCTCAGCCAGGAGCCGCTCCTTCTTCTCTAAAGCCTGGGCCTGCTCAGCGACGGCGCGCTCCTTACTCTCCTGTTGCAGCTCGCTTTGGGTCTTGGAGTGGGCCACCTGCTCTGTGATCAAGCTGGTCTTAATGGTGATCACCGCCACCATAAAGAGCAGGAGGACACAGCCAAGGGCGGTGGTCAGGATGTCGGCCAGAGACATCCCAAAGCTGTCTCCTGTCTCGCGGCGGCGCTTCATGGTTGAGGGCCACGGCTGATGATGAGGGGACGATCCCCGTTTTGGCGAATATCGCGCAGCTCCCGCTTCATCTCAGGCAGGATCGCGCGGGTCACCTGGGCGGCCTCCAGCAGCCCCTGTTTCATCTCAGGCAGGACCACGCGGGTCATTTGAGCAGCCTCCAAAAGCTCCTCTAACAAAAGCCCCGCTGAGGGGAGAGCTTCTACCCTCTGAGCGATATCCCCCAAGACCCCATCGATGCGTCGCAGGTTGTTCTCTACACGGGCGACGCTCTCTCCAAAGCGATCCAAGGCGGCCTCTGCAGGGGTCTGTTGAGCCAAGCCCGCCAAATCTAGAGCACGGACCAGCCCGGTCCCCAAATGAGCATCCATCGCATCCAGGAGGCGGCGATCGCGCCCCTCTAAGCCCACCTCCATGATCTTGAGGGGCACCACCAAGACCAGAGCCAAGAGGGTGGTGTCAAAGGCGGTCGCCAAACCCATCACCGAGGGGGCCAGGGCGGAGAGATCCGAGCCTAAACTCCCGATGACCTGATCAAATGAGCCGATCGCCGCCGCCATCCCCACCACCGTGCCCAGAAAGCCTGAGAGGGGCAGCAGCCACATACACGCCGCCAAACCTCGGTAGTCATGTTCAATGCGATCTTCAGAGCGGCTCATCTCTTGATGAGCGACCTTGAGGACCTCATCTCGGGTGGGGCGCTGATTTCGGAAGTAGCTCAGGATGGCCACCAATAGAGGACCTGAGAGGCTCTCTCTAAGAGGAAAGAGAGCGCCAATAAGGCGTGGAACTCGCTCTGCGTTGATCTCCTCCTCTTTGATCAGCTCTCGGCAGGAGCGCAGCGCCTGACGTTCTCCGATCTGGATCAGGAGGCGTCGTAGACTGTGGCCCAGACCCCAGGCGAAGAGAGCCAAGGTGATGGGCTGAGTCCAACCCCGCTCAAGGATGAGGGTGTAGAAGCGGGTATCAGGATCCATCAAGCTGCGCACAGCGAAGAGAAAGGCAACGGTGCCGCTGATGGCAAAGGTGAGCGGTAAGAGCCGCGTCCAGCCTCCCAGCAGGGCGGAGCCTCGGAGAGACTCTGTGGGCAGTTCAAAATCGTTCATGTGAGCATCCTAGCTGATCCAGAGGCTACAACAAGGCTGTGGCTCGGATGTTCCTATCACGCTGTGTTCTTGCTTTTCTCTGTGATAGTTTCCCCCCAATGTTAGAGCTGATCGGTGAAACCCTCTTCGGCAAATACCTCGTACAGGAGCGGATCGGCTCAGGGGGGATGGGTACCGTCTATCGTGCCCTCGACCTACGCCTTGAGATCCCTGTCGCGGTCAAGGTCTTAGACAACCACAACGACTTTAAACGCCTCCGCCGCCGCTTCCAGAGAGAAGCTTTGGCAGCCTTTCAACTTCAGCACCCCAACCTGATCAAGCTGCTGGATTATGATGTCCTTGGAGATGCCACTCCAGTGATGGTGATGGAGTTTCTGGAGGGCAAGCCCTTGGATCTGCTCCTGGGTGAGCGCCGCTTTAGTGTCCTCGAAGTTGAGCTGATCATCAAGCAGCTCTTAGCGGGCATCGCCGATTGTCATCGTTTGGGGATCCTCCACCGAGATTTAAAGCCCGGAAACGTGATCCTCCAAGAGCGCAGCGATGGCCCCTTCGTCAAGATCATTGACTTTGGCCTGACCAAGAGCACCTCTTTTGAAGCCAGCCTCTTGACCCTGCATGATCAGGTCTTTGGCAGCCCCCGCTTTATGGCTCCAGAGCAGTGGTATCGACGTCCTGTGGATGGGCGTACTGATCTCTACGCCTTGGGGCTGATGGGCTACTGCCTCCTCCTAGGAGATCACTTTATTGGACTGGGCTCTCCCCTTGAGATCTGTGAAGCCCATCTTCATCAAGCACGTCCTCTCCTTAAACTCAACCACAGCGGCGAGCCGATCCCTGACTATCTGGCAGCGACCTTGGAGCGGGCGGTAAAGCCAAAGATCGAAGAGCGCTTCTCTTCTGCCCTGGAGATGTTAGAGGCTCTGGGAGGGATGCCAGATGAGCAGCTTCGGCAACCCTACCCCTCTCCGATCCCTACTCAAGTTCCTCAAATCGCCCTGGAGAACGCTCCCCCTCCACAGTTTCCTCCCCCTCCACAGTTTCCTCCTCCTCCACAGTCCCAGAGGGGTGAGCTGAAGCTTGAGGAGGGCTCTATGGACCCCACGATCCTGGATCTACGGCTCCCCGAGCAGCGCTGGAATGATGAGCAGCCCCCAGATGATGAGGAGCAGCCCCCAGAGAGCTGTGCTCTGGAAGCTGAGGCTCTCTTGGATCCTACAGAGGAAGATCTTGAGGGGCCTCAAGAGCCAGAGTCTCCCATCCAGGCCCTAGCGCTCGAGGAGGTGATGGAGGCTCTGGGTCCTGCCACGCCAGATCTGGAGGAATCCCAGCCCGTTCTTGAACCGAAGATAATCCCTCCCACTACAGGCGTTCTCAAGTCTCGGCGAGAGCGCCTCCTCTTCACTTTGGCGCTCCTGGGTGCGGTCTCTGTTGGGCTCCTTCTGGGTTGGCTTATCGATTGAGGGCTCTCTATGCGTCTCAGCCCAAAGCTGCTGCTTTTCCTCCTCTTAAACGCCTGTGGAGGCGCGCTCGTGCCCAGCTCTCAGAGGCCCTCATCGCCCCTCCCTAACTTTGCAGAGCTGCGGATTATCCAGCAGGGGCTCTACCCAGCACCTATCTTTCAGCGCTATGGGGTTAACCCCAGCGTGGAGACCTTGGAGCGTCCTCTCTTGGAGTTGGGGCTGAGCGCTGATACAGCCTCTTGGAGCCTCAGCCTAAGCGCTCTGGAGCGAGGTCTGTTGCCCGATCCGGCGGGGATCCGCGTAGAAGAGTTTATTCACGCTCAGCTCCAATCCTCAGGGAGCGCGATTATCCAAGGGAGCCTCTTCAAGAGCCCCGATCGTCCAGATCATCAGATCTTGGCGCTGAAGATCTCAGCTCCTCAAGAGCAGCGCAGGCCCTATAACCTCTTGATCCTCTCTAGGGTTGAGGAGCAGGAGGCTCTCCTCAGCTCCCTCCCGCTGAGTTCCTCAGATCGTCTCTCCATCAACGGTGGTCCGCTGCGCTCGGGAGACCTGCTCCCGCTTCAAGATCTACGACGCTCTCCTCCTTCACTGCTGAGCCTCCTGGCGCGAGCCCCTCAGCTCTCTGGTCCTGAGATCGATCTTCGCTTGATCTATATCGGGGATGGCGGTGACCTACCGCTGCCTCCGCCCTCCATGGGAGAGAGTTCTCTGCTCCTTCTTGGGAGAGAGGAGCCCTCCAGGCCCTACCATGACGCCGCGCTGCTGGCCTATGCTCAAGCCAGCGGGGCGCCCTATCTCTTTAACCCCAACCCCAAAGCGCCGCTCCTGGCGCCTCGGGTGATGCATAAGCTGCGAGCCCAGCTGCGTTTTGAGCCCCGAACGGTCCTACGCTATCGCCTCCTGGGCTATGAGAGCCGCCTCTCTGGAGCGAAAGGGGCGCTCTCCAGCGGAGGGGACCTGCTGAGCGGGCAGCGCCTCTTGCTGCTCTTGGAGCTAAAACTTCAAGAGGGCGCAGAGCTGGATGCCTCTCTGGGAGAGCTTCGCCTGGAGTTTGAGGACTCTTCTGGAGAACCTCAGCGCCTCAGCCAGCGCCTCCAACACCTCAACACAACAGCGCAGCCAGAGCTAGAACACGCTCTCTTAGCAGCTACCTTCGCTGAGAAGCTGCGGGGAGGTTATTGGGCCAGCGCCCTAAGCTATCAAGATCTCCTCCTCAGAGCGCAGCAGATCCAAGCCCCTCCTCTCCTGAGCCGGAGCATTGAGCGCGCCCTACACCTGGACCAACGCTCGGACCCTTGGGCAGCGCAGCGGGCCAGCCTGGGTTTTGAAAGGCTGCCCATCTTGGCGCCATGAAGCGCTTAGGGCTTGGGCTGCTTCTATTAACCGCCCTCTCTGGTTTGGCGCTCTTGGCCCTCTCTCTCCAGAGCCTGTTCTCTCAAGAGCGCGTACAGAGTTTAGAGAGCAGCTCGATCCGCAGAGAGGCCCTGGAGCGATATGCTCAGCTGGCCCTCTTTCAGATCTTAGAGAGCCAACTCAGGGCAGCAGAGCCTCAACTCCAAGAGGCGCTCAGAGATCCTCTGCGCGAAGAGCGAGATCTCCTCCTCATTATTGGAGGAGAGCGACGCCTACCCCGTCCTCTTCAGCACCGCGAGGGGCAGGGTCGCAGAGCCCAGGAACTCTACCAGCGAGCCTTAAAGCCTCTCCCGCTGGAGGGCTCAGGCCCCTGGCTCCAGAGGCTTCAGCTCCACAACACCTTTCTCAGAGCCTTAAAGCAGGGAACAGCTGAGTCGATCTCTCAAGCCTATCGCCACCTCCTCAGCCATAAGACGCGACATCTGCTCTCCGCTGAGCGAGAGATTCCCCTGAGTCTGGCGCAGTTGAGTCGCTTTATAGAGCGTGCGCGTCCCGCTCCTCAGCTCCTAAGGATGCTTCTCTTTGAAGGGCTCTCCAGCGCACAAGGCCAACGCTTAGAAGCTCTTCAATTGCGGCTCCTTCGCAGACGAACTGCGTTTAGCGCGCCTGACTTTGAGTTCCTAGCGCAGCGCTGCCTCCAGCTCTCTCAAGCCGCTCAGCTCCCTCACCAAGCCTTTCAAGAGCGCCTCAAAGATCAGGAACAGTCTCTACCTCCGCCTGAGCCAGGGCTCCATCCAGGGGGCTGGTTTCTGGCTCAAGAGGAGGAGCGGCTCTGGGGGCTTCGTCTGGATTTAGAGGCGCAGCTCTTGAGCCTCTCTGAGAGGATGAAAGTTCAAGGTTTGTCTGATCCTAAAGCTCAACTTCGGCTGCGCAGCCTCAACCCCCTCTCCTTGAGCCTGGACTCTCCCATCTGGGTTCAAGAGGCTCAGGCCGCTCAGGCCGCCTATGGGGGCAAGCGCCTGCTCTTGATCTTCAGCCTCCTCTCGCTCCTGCTGCTCTCGCTCTTTGGGCTCCTCTCCTGGAGAAGAGAGCGCAGCCTGTTGTCCCTCAAAGCGGAGTTTGTCGCTACGGTGAGCCATGAGCTGCGCACTCCGCTCGCCTCTCTCCAGCTGATGGCTGAGACCCTGGAACGCAGGCTCAAGGGCCTGCCTAAGGCCCGCGACTACCCCAGTCGGATGCTCAGAGAGCTTGAAGGACTGAGCTTTCTGGTAGAGAACATCCTCTCCTTCAACCGCCTAGAGAGCGGGCGCTGGCGGCTCCAGATCCGCCCGCTGCGTCTAGAGAACCTGCTGCGTCAGGCAGAGGAGCGTTTGAGAGCACAGAGCCCTTTGGAGCTGCTCTGGGAGCAGGGAGGAGAGGCTCATCTGAAGGGGGATCCAGAGCTGCTGCTGCTCCTTCTCCTCAACCTGGGCCGCAACGCATGCCAGTATGTCCAGCGCCGTCCGCTGCAGATCTGGGTTCAAATTCTAGAGGGGCCGCGCCTACGTTTTAGGGACAATGGTCCTGGGATCCCCCCTGCGCTGAGGCCTAAGCTCTTTCAGGCCTTTCATCGAGGAGAGACAGGGCGTGGGAGCGGCTTGGGGCTGGCCATCTGTCGCCGCATCATGGAGCTGCATGGGGGCAGCATCCAGTTGATGGAGAGTGGCCCTGAGGGCAGCTGCTTTGAGCTGCGTTTTAGAAAAGGAGGAGGGGGATGAACGCGAATATCTTATTGGTCGAGGATGAGGAGAACCTCCGCGTCACCCTAGAGGACAACCTAGAGGAGGAGGGCTATGAGGTGCTGGCTGTAGCCACCGCTCAGGCGGCGCGTCAAGCGATGGTCCAACCCTGGGACCTGATCATCCTCGACATCATGCTCCCTGACGGTGATGGCTATCAGCTCTGCCGTGGCTATCGTGAGCAGGGGGGAGAGGCGATGATCCTGATGCTCACCGCCCGCAGCCTAGAGGATGATCTGTTACGAGGCTTCTCCGAGGGCGCCGACGACTACCTCTCTAAACCCTATCGCCTGAGAGAGTTGTTGGCTCGAATCCAAGCACTCCTGAGGCGCCGCCTGAGGAGCAAATGCTCCTTAACGCTGCGCTTTGGAGAGTTCTGCTTAGATCCCAAGGCACGGAGCCTCAGCCGAGGTCCCGAGCGGATCGAGCTGACTCGGACAGAGTTTAATCTCCTACACCTCTTCTTGAAGCGCTCCAACCAAGCCCTGAGCCGAGATGAGATCTTGGATGAAGTTTGGGGGCGAGAGGTGGTGGTGGATCCTCGCACCGTGGATAACTTCGTCTTCAGCTTGAAGAAGAAGTTGGCTTGGAGGCGAGGAGCTTCTTGGAGAATTCGCACCGTTCGGGGAGTGGGCTATCGCTGGGAGGGTTGAGCCTTCCAGCTAGAGCAGCTGAGGCAGGAGGAGCCAGCTGAGGGCCGCTAAGCCCTGACTTATCCCCGCCATATAGAGAGGAATATAGCTGATCCAGGAGCGATCTTTTGATCTCATCCAGGCACGGCTCCAAGGGGTCATCGGGATCTTCTCGATCCAGGATGCTCGCCGTTTGATCTCAGGCTCCAGGGTGATCGCCAAGAGCACACAGAATAGAAACACCAAGCTCTTGTTCAGGCAGATCCCCAGCTCTGGGCCCAGCCAAGACATCATCGCTCGCATGATGGGGTTGCCCTCCATCATCAGCTCCCCCTCCATCCCCTTGAGGGTCATCCAGATGTCAGCGAGAGCAGTGGAGAGGTAGAGGAGTACACCCCAGCGCAGAGGAGGCCGTCTCATCTGAAGCGCAGCCGAGCAGAGAGGGCGCGATGATCAGAAAGCGCCTCATCGAAGATTTGATGTTCAACAAACTCAAGCTCTGTAGAAGCCAAGATCCAGTCGATGCGACGCTTGAAGGCAGGGAAGGTGATCAACCCTGGGGCCTCAGGTTTCCAAGTATGCAGCTTGAGGGCCTTACAGAGCTGTGGGAGGAGACCCTGATCCTCCCAGGTGGCGTTGAAGTCGCCCATGATGATCAGGGGATCTGAACGATCTCTCAGGACCTCAATGAGGTGATCGATCTGAGCACGTCGTACAGCGCTGCGGGCAAAGTCTAGATGGAGGGAGACAACATCCAAGCGACCTGTTCTGGAGCCTGAGTGCTCCAAGTTGGCCAGTACAAATCCCTTTGAGAAGGTAGGCGGTGAGGCGGGGAAGGTGAATGAGCGAGCCTCCTTGAGGGGCAAGCGACTGAGGAGGGCGGTGCCGTAGTCTAGGCGCAGGGTCTGAACATGATGTCCTCGCGCTGAGGCGGAGAAGCCCGCCTCCCGAGCCAGATACTCTCCCTGCTCAAGCGGAGCGCTCCAGAAGGAGGGGCCGTCGATCTCTTGAAGAGCGACGATTTGAGGCCTCTGTTTTCTGAGCAGCTTGGCGATGCGTTTTAGGTTCTTCTTGATGCGTGCTTGAGAGAGAAAGAGCTGATGAAAGGAGCCTCCGCGACCATGCGCAAGGTTAAGGCTGAGTACATGCACAAAGGCGCCTGAGGCGGGCTGGGGCTTGTGCTCCTTGGAGCGTTTGAGGTGGAGCCCCTCACCTCGCCCCTGGTAGGAGAGGGTCACTCCTCCCAGGAGCCCTGAGAGAGGCAGAGCCAAAAACCAGAGCAGCTTGCGCCGCTTCTTTCTCCTCTTCCCCATCGCTTCACTCCTCTCAAGTTAGAGGGCCTTGTAACCGAGGCCCTCAAGGGATGCCAGCGCACGACATATTTGATCCTGTAGAGTTAAGTCGTCAGCTCTTAGGACATTTTCGAGCCCCCCGTTACCAACCCCCCCTGCAGCCCGTTATCGCTGTGGAGATCATGGCTCTCTCTCAGGAGAGCGAGGCCAGCGAGGAGGAGATCCGCGCGCTCTTGGAGCGGGATCCTCTGCTCTGCGCTAAGCTGCTTATGCGAGCCTGTTCCAAAAGCAGCCCTCAGAAGCGGCTCAGCCTCTCTTGGGCTCTCAAGCGCCTGGGCGTTCGTGCCTTGCGAGGGCTCCTCTTTGAGGTCTCCCTCAACACCCGTCTCTTCCAGGTCCCAGATTATACAGAAGCGATGGAGCGGCTTCGACTCCACTCCGTCTCCACCGCTTTGGCCGCCCGTCATCTCGCCCGGCTGTTTGGGCAAGATCAGGAGCAGGCTTTTCTCTTGGGTCTGCTCCATGATGTGGGTATGGCGGGGCTCTTTGTAACCCTCTCGGAGATGGAAGGGGGACCCTCTCTTGCTCAAGCTTGGCCTGAGGTGCGTCGCATCCATGCAGCCTCCTCGGCGGCCTTGGCGCGGCTCTGGCGGTTGCCGCGCTGTTTCCAAAAGCTCTTAGGCGCTCACCATCTAAACACCGGCCCTCAAAGCGCCCTTAACATCGTCGCTGAGCGCTTCGCCTTTGAGTTTGCTCCTCTGATCGGCGCTGATCCCTCCACCCCACGTAAGCCAGTGATCATGCCCGGAAAGGATCTCAGCTCCAGAGAGGAGTTGCGCAAAGCCTGCGCCCTGCTCAAGATCAACAACAGGCGCTGGATAGAGCTGCGGGGAGAGGTGCAGGGGTTACTGTTGGAAGCTTTTTGAGGTCAGCGCTCTTACACTCTAACCGGGAGCAATTCGATGGAATTCAATGATTTAGATGATCGTCGCAAGAGGCTCATCAAGATGGCGGGTTGGGCCTCTTTGAGCGTCGCCATCTCTCTTATCCTCCTCAAGACCTTCGCTTGGTTTCTCAGCGACGCGGTGAGCCTGCTGAGCGCTCTGGGAGACTCTGTCCTGGACGCGGGGGCCTCGCTGATCAATCTCTTAGCTCTCCGCCAAGCTCTCAGCCCTGCCGATGAGGAGCATCGCTATGGTCATGGAAAGATGGAGGCTCTCTCTGGCCTCGCTCAGGGCGCTTTTATCACCGGATCAGCGGCCTTCCTCCTCCTTCAGGGGGTTGAGCGCCTCTTTAATCCGCGCCCTGTAGAGCAGATCGGTTTGGGTTTGATCATCATGGGAATCTCAACCTTGATGACCCTTGGTTTGGTGCTCTTCTTAAAGTTGGTGATCCGCCAAACAGACTCTCTGGCGGTGCGCGCCGATGCTCTCCACTATGAGAGCGATCTGATTCTCAACTTGGGGGTAATGCTCAGCCTCTTTTTGGTGAGGCTGGGCTGGGATTGGGTGGATCCCATCATCGCGCTGCTTATCGCTGCCTGGATTTTGCGCAGCGCTCTCAGCATCGCTAGAGGCAGCCTAGATGTCCTCATGGATAAGGAGCTGCCTGAGGAGCAGCGCCAAGAGATCCGCAGCTCAGCGTTGAGCTGTGAGGGAGTCTTGGGTCTCCACGATCTGAGAACACGGCGCTCAGGAGCCCTCAGTTTTGTTGAGTTGCATGTAGAGATGGAGCCTGAGTTGCCCCTGAGAGAGGCTCATAAGATCGCTGAGGCGGTGATGGAGGCTGTTCGTATGGCGCTGCCAGGAGCCCAAGTGTTGGTGCATCAAGATCCTCAAGGGGTTGAGGAGGGGCGCCTGCCCTTCGAGGATTGAGTTCGCCGCGCCGATGTAGATTGATCGTCTAAAGAGATTCCCTTAGCCTCCCGGGGTTCATCAGCATAGAGATAAGGATTGAGATGATGAAGCAGCCTCTCTTTTGGATCATGAGCACCTCTCTGGCCCTAAGCCTCTCCCTAGGCTGCGAGCCCGTAGAGGACGCAGATGGAGGTACTGCCGGCAGCGGAGGTTCCTTGAACTTTGAGGATGCTGGCGCAGGTGCTACTGCAGGTGGCGGCGAAGCAGGCAGCGGCGGCGAAGCGGGTGGCGGTGAAGCGGGCAGCGGCGGTGAGGCTGGTGGCGGTGAAGCGGGCAGCGGCGGCGAAGC
>CAYLJJ010000035.1:25885-56004 GCA_964384025.1 uncultured Nannocystaceae bacterium | reverse complement strand
CTCAAAACATAGCCTCCGATGTGCTCTTTGCTCTCGATTTCTATGCTGTAAACCCACTCTCACTTCATCATTGTTGTCATTACATCACAAGTATCTTTCTCTATCTTAACAGATGACGGTTCTGCGACATAAATGATGAACTCTTCTCATTTGCTTTAATTTACCTGTGGTTCACCAGAGTGATAAATTGAGGAGGGTCTTGGCCCTGTTTACAGAACAGTTTTTAGAAGACCTGCCGCGTAGGTTATAGGAAGCGCCCGGACTTATTGAGAAGTTACAGCTGATCAAGTTCGCCCGCCAACGGTGACCAGCAAGGCCCCGGCGTCCTCAGCAGTCACCCGAGCTGCTCCGCTATGTCAGGGTGCTCCGCTCCACCAAGGCGACGGCGATCCGCTCTGCTTGTCGACAGCGGTGAGGCTGGGAAGCTCGACCTCCAATACCTCGACAACAGCCAAGCGCACTGCAGCATCGACGGCCTCCGTTCGGGGCCTCCGGCGGCGATCCCGTCCTGGGTGGGTTCGATTCCCCTACACCCCCACCATTTTGATTGTGCTCGGCTCCACTCCTGACTCACTCCTCCTTGGGAATCATCCGTAAAGGAAGGAACATAGGTGTGGGTTTAGGCCGGTCGCCCAACTCACCTTCAAGCACATCCTCGATGGCCTCGAAGCCGAACCGTCCGTAGAAGCCAACGGCCTCATGCTTGGCATCCACAACGACGCCCACACAGCCGATTTCGCCCGCCATTTTGCGAGTGAGGGTGAACACCATCCGAAGCAGATGGAAGCCAATACCCTGCCCCTGTGCTTCCTCATGGACAGCGAGGCGGGCCAACCGTAGGACGGGTAGGGGGTATCGAGGCAGCCGCCTTCGTTGCGAGGAGGGGAGGTCGGTGGTTTCGAGTTGAGAGGCGCTGACCGTGGCGAAGCCCAGGATCTGGGCGCCATCGTCCACGGCGATGTAGGTGACGCCGACGTGATGGCGGAACTGGTTCTGCCCAGCATAGCGGTGGAAGAAACGGTCAAGGTCAGGCTGCCCAGAATGGAAGGCGCTGCGGTCATCCTCAGGGCGTAGCGGTCGAGCGTGGATCATGCGGGGGCTGTCACCTCGTCCAGGGTCCTGGCGAACAACGCCTTCATGGCCAGTGTGGGCTCCTCATCACCCTCCAACCTTTCGACGATGCGCTCGAACGCAGCAGACGAGATCAATAGGCGGGGTGGGATCACGACATCGGAGGGGAGTTCGTTGAGGGCCTGGAAATGATGCAGGAGCGCTCGCTCGACGACGGCGGCCTTCTTCATGCCGTAGGCCTGGACATATCGCTCCAGCCGGATACGGGTTTCGTCAGAAACGAAAGCGGAGATCTGGGAACGGGGCATGATGCACCTCCTTCTACATAATTGTAGAAAGAGACTCCAGCCACGTCAATTGCCTCCGCCCCACCAACCACAGAAGAAGGGCAACTGCCTCATCATAGAGGGGCTGAGCAGCGAACTCAGCGACCTGGAGAACGTGCTCCGCCGAGGGCGATGGTTCTTCGCCCGCATCACGGGACGACGAAGGATAGAGAAGACCACGCTGGTGCAAGAGGCGCTGCGTGCAGCGGGCGCTCAGAGCGTCTTATACGTTCAGATCCCAAACTCATCCCCAACAGGGGTGCTCTCGGCGGTTGTAGACGCCATGGAGATCTTTGGCATCCCTGCCAGTTTTGAATGCCCAACCCACCTGCGGGCGCTCGTTGTCTTGGTGGAAGCGCTCGCACGGGCTGGGTATGTGGTGACCCTTGATGAGTTTCAGTATTTCAGTCGGAGCGGGTTCTACGAGTTCAGACAAACTGGTCAAGGAACCATTTTAAATTGTTGTTTAGAACGCGGCTCGACCAAAGTAGCTCCATCTTTGAACAGCAGCTCAAAGCGCTGGTTAATCGAAAATGTACGCCCTTGGTTGATCTTGTGTTGAAGATGAACCTGTACACGCCCATTCTGAATCCCCCATCTTCCGACGAGTTGTTGGCTGACGATCGTGCGCGTGACGAAGCTGGTACCCAACAGAAGATTGCCCGATGATCCAGTCACGCGGGTGGTCTGCTCCACCTGACCATTTGGATGAAAACGCAGATAGATGCTCGATGCGCGGACAGGCCCTGGTGTATACCAGCGCTGGATCGTGAGGCGTCCACGGGCCTCTGCTGTGGTCCTTGGAATTGGACCCGCAGCGCGTCTGCGAGCGGCGGTAGCTTCAGCGCGACGGGTGACGGCCAGATCAAAGCGTTGAAGGTAGATCTTGCGTCCGTTCATGTTGAACGCGATCCCGGTAGGTGTCAGCGTGGCGAAGAACCGCCCACCGCCGTTGAGTAGCCGCCCCTGTATACCCGCTCCAGCCTGATTGACCCGCACAGGAGACTTACGCCCTCCCATGTAGAGTTCGCCCACGTAGCCTGGATAGAGCGCACGCAGGATCAGGGTGGTTCCTCCTCCACGGAAAGCTCCTGTGAAAGGGAGCCCCTGATGTTGCGCTGCAGCAGCTGTGCTCAAGAGAATCACAACGATCAAACCAAGCCAGCGCGGTGACTTCATGGCAGGGCATATCCTGTAAACTGCGTAGGATTTCTTTTAGGGGGTTTGTGTTTGTTGAGTCAACTCCTGGCCTTGACAGCAGGCGCTGGGGTTGATCGCCGTTATGATCCGGCAGATATCCCAAGGCATCGACAGCCAGGGCTCTTTGCGCGTTAGAGATTATTGGAGATCAGGCCTCCGGCTCGATGATGGGAGCCATATGAATCGAGAGGTTCACATGCGGTTCTGCGAGCGCCTGAAGGTGAAATCCTTCCAGGCAACTCTCCGTTATATGAAACAGGGATGATTTTTTGAGCATGTCAGAGACAGGCCTCTGGTGCTTAGATGGAGGAGAAGAATTTTTATGACCAAAGGGGTCTCAAAGATGATCCGGCGTTGGCCCTATCTCTCCCTGCTCCTTGTGTTGGCCTGCTCCAAGAGCAGCCCCTCATCTGATCCACCAGATCCTGATCGAGCTCTGGATCTCTCTCTCCCAGATGCAACTCTGGATCGCACCCTCCCAGATGCTGTCTCGGTTGATCTCGTGCAACCTGATCGCCCCATCCAAGATGTAGCTCCTCCTGATCTGGAAGTTCAAGATATGGAACAAGAGGAGCAGCCACTCCCCGATCAGTCGCTCCCCCCCCCTGATGTGCCTGATGCTTTCCCCATCCCCCCTCAGATCGAATCGGTTGACACCCGCTTGGGTCTGGGAGCCACTGAGGCGGGGCACAGCAACCGAATCACCTGTGTGGTCCTGGATGGAGAGGGGATCCCCATGAGCGGGATAGAGACTCAGATCGAGATCCGCCCTCAGACGGGCTGGAGAGAGACTGAGGAGGAGGGTCGGGTGATCGGTGTGCGAGCGGGGCTCTATCAGATCACCTGTAGCTTGCCCAGAGAGGGGCTTCGAGATCCCAGCCCCAAGACCTGGCTGGTGGAGGCGGGGCCTCCTCAGCGAGTGATGGCCCACTTAGAACCTCGGGTGATCCGCGCAGGAGAGCGCAGTGAGATTTACTGCTCCGCTGAGGACGCTGAAGGCAACAGCGTATCTGCAGATGAGGCCAGGCTCTCGCTTCAACCCGCCAATGAGGGCAGCCTCATCGAATCGGGGGGGGTCAGCGTTCAGATCGCCGGACACTATAGCCTGGAATGTGAGCTGGGAGGGGTACGAGGAGAGACTCCCCTGGATGTCTTACCTGCTTCCCCCAGCGCCCTCGTCGCTACGGTGCTCCCTGAGCGCTCCGTCTATGAGCTGGGAGAGATTGTCCGTTACCATGCCCGCGTCACCGATGCCTTCGGCAATGAGGTTCGCGCTGCGGCCCTTCGCTGGTCCTCAGAGCCGCCATTGCCCCCCTTTGGAGAGGGGCGCTATCGCTTAGAGGCGGAGGGCCTCTACGCTCTCCGTGTAGGGACAGCAGAGGCTCCAAACCTCTGGGCAGAGCAGCAGATCTTAGTGGACTCCACCGGCCCCTCGATCCTCTGTACACAGCCCCTAGAGGGAGAGATGTTGGGGACAACTCCCCTCCTCTTGGAGGGTCGCGTGGCTGACTCTGCAGGGATCTCCGAGTTCTTTGTAGATGGAGTGCCGGTGCCTCTGGATGAGGAGGGGGCCTTCTCAATCAGAGTCTCACCGGAGTGGGGCCTTAACGTCCACGAATTGAGCGCTCAGGATCAGGTGGGCAAGCTCAACAGCGCCATCTGTAGTTACTTTGCATCTGAGCGCTATCTACAGGAGGAGGAGCCCCTTGACGATGCCATCCTCCTGCACTTGACTCAGGAAGCTGTAGATGATGGCCCTCCAGAAGAGCCGATCCTCAGCCTCGCTGATCTGATCCGCCGTGTGCTTGACTCTGATGGTCTGGTAGAGAGTGTTGATCAATCCCTGCAGGCTCAGAATCCCATCCTGCCTGAGCGCTGCCAACAGCGCGTCTTGGGTTACTGTGTCTTCACCTTGGGAGCGGACTATGAAGATCTCAACATCCGAGGCCCCAACACCTTGGAGGCTGAGTTGGAAGAGGGGGGGATTCGAGTCCGCGCCTGGCTACGTAACCTTGATCTTGGGGTGCAGCTCAGGGGTACGGTCTCCAACGCGGGGACCATCACGGTGGACTCGATCTTTATCGATCTCAGCTTCGGCGTCTCTCTACGAGATGGTCGCCCTCAGGTGCTGCTCTTGAGGACTCACGAGCTGACCGTGGGTGACCTGAGCAGTGAGTTTGAGGGGGCGATTACCGGGGCGCTTTTGGAGCTGGTCTTTTGGGCCTTTGAGGGGATGATCCGCAACGAGGTTACGGCGGCCATCGAGGCCTTCCTATCGACCGAGATGGATGCCATGCTCTCCGGAGTCTTCTCCGGTCTGGATCTGGAGTCTCTGGGGATGACCTTCAACCTGCCGAGTGTTGGGGGCCTGCCTGAGACCGCTCTCTTGATGAGCGTGGGTCTCTCCAGCCTGGACACCCAACCGGAGCGTATGCGCATCGGTATCCAGACCTCAGTCAGCGGCCCCAGCCATCAAGCTAGGCCCTCAGCGGGGATTCCTATCCCGCCAGGACCTGAGCCGATGGAGCTGACTCCCCAAAACAGGATGGCGGGGGCGATCCATTTGGGCTTTATCAACCAACTCCTTCATCAGGCTTGGCGTGCAGGGCTGATGAACTTCGAAGACGCCAGTGCGCTCGCGGGAGACCTGCCTGAAGGCAGCAGCTTCGCGCTCCAGGTGATCAACCCCCCCGCGCTTCGTGGGATCCCAGGGAGCACCCAAGTAGAGGTCCACCTGGGGCCAGCTTTGGGGGAGATCAGCTACCCTGGACTCTTTGAGCAACCCCTGGGCCTCAAGATCGCCACCTGGGCGCTGACCACCGTCACCCTAGAAGAGGAGGAGCTGCGCTTCGGCGAGATCCAGCTCAGCGATCTACGACTTTCTGTGGAGGGGATGGACATGAGCCCTGAACAGCGTGCTGTCTTAGAGGAGCTGATCAGCGAGCTGGCGCAGTCGATCTTGGACCATTACCTCAACGGCCTACTGCCCAGCTTCCCCATCCCCGACTTCGCCCTCCCCGAGACCTTTGAGCAATATGGTGTCCCTGCAGGGAGCCGCCTGGGACTCAGAGAGCCTGTGCTTGAGGGCAGCGAGAGCCACCTAATCCTCCACGGGAGGTTTCAGCCATGAAACATCTACCTCTGCTGCTCCCCCTCTTGCTCCTCTGGGGCTGTGATGACACCGCCGATTCAGAGGAGGAGAGTTTTTCAGATCGGCAGATCATCGATGCCCAGACCCAAGATCAGCCCCTCCCCCTGGATCTGGCAGCTCCCCCTCCACAGGATCAGGGCCTCCCTCTAGATGGTCCTCCTCTGGATGCTCTTCCCCAGGATCTCCCCGACCTCCAGATCTCTCAAGATCTGCCCCCGCTCCCGACTGACGCCATCCCCTTGGGGCAGCCCGCCTGGATCGAATTGAGCCTCTCCCCTCGACGCTCGATCTATGCCCTGAGCGCCCAGCCCCAGGGCCTCGCTGAGATCTTTCAATCTGATGGAAGCCCTGTTGAAGATCAGGAGCTGAGCTGGCATGTCGAGCCCCCTGAGGCGGCGACGGTGGATGAGGAGGGGCTGCTGAGCTTCCTTAGAGAAGGAGCTGGGCGGCTGTTGGCTTGCGTTGGAGAGATCTGTGGACACAGCAGCTTCTTTGTCGATGAGGGTCCTCCCTCTCTAGAGTTGGAGAGCCCCGCCCGAGGAGCGCTCTTGGTGGGCAGCCAGACCCAAACTATCCGGGTACAGGGTCGCGCTTGGGACAGCGGCGGTGAGGTTGAGGTGTGGATCAATGGAATCTGGGCTCAGCTGGATGGGGAGGGTCGCTTCTCTCTGGATATACCCGCTCGCTTTGGCCTCAACACTCTGGAGATCAGCGCTGACGATGGGATTCAGCCAAAGGCCCGCCATGAGATTCTAGATGTGCTCTGGGCTCCAGAGTATCAAGAGGGCACCCCCAACGGAGTGCAGATTCCTCAGGTGATCTCTTTCCGTGTCGATCAAGCCCTCTTGGACCAGGACGCCGAGCCCAACCTACCCGCAGCAGGAGAGAGCCGTGAGTATTGGGAGTTGGCGCAGCTCCTGAGTGCACTGATCGAGCTGGCTGAGGTAGACACCCTCTTGGGCGATCCTCAGATTGTGAACAGTGAGATGGCTCAGCTCAGCTTGACCGCCCTTCATCTGGGGCGACCTGAGATCGACTTTAGCTTCAGCGCTGAGGGGATGAACCTCTTTATCCGCCTCCCAGAGATCAGCTTAGAGACTGAGGGCTTCTTCGATCTGGAGGGGAGCCGCCTGGATTTGGATGGTGAGATTTTGGCGACAGTGGCGGCCTTTGTAGAGCTGCGCCTCAGCTTGGAGGAGCGCCTCTCGATGGAGGTGGGAGAGCTGGGGGTGACGGTGGAGGCTCTAAGCGCTGACTACCCCGACGAGGCTGCTGAGATCTTGGTAGGAACCTTAGGCAGCCAGCTGAGAAGCATCGTCGATGGGATGGCTTCTCAGCTCATCGAGGGGCTGATGCGCTCAGAGCTGCCCACCCTGATGGATGTTGCCCTGGAGCAGATTTTTGGAGATGGGGGGGTGCTCAGCGAGATGAACCTTGATCTTCAGCAAGCTCCCATTGAAGGGCTCCCTCCGGTACAGATGAGCATGAGCTTCCTGATGGAAAGCTTGGCGATACGCCCCAGAGAGGGGGTCAGCGCGGGCTTAGACCTGCTCCTGGATAGAGGGGAACCCACGATGCTCCCTTATGAAGATCCTGGAGTCCCTCTGCTCTCTCCAGAGCAGACCCTGATCGTCCCGGGTGAGGGCTTGGGCATCGCGATGCGTTTGGGTCTGCTGAACGGCATCCTCCATGAACTTTGGAGGGCTGGACTCCTTCAGCTTCAGCTCCCGATGTCGGGGTTGCAAGCACATCTGGACGCTCGTCTGCCTCCGGTGGTCGCGCCCCTACCTCCAGGTTCTCGTTTTCCCCTGGAGGTACAACTTGGAGATCTCCGGCTGGAGACCACCATGGGTGAAGCGGAGCGGGGTGATCGCTACGCTATGACCCTGAGGGTGGGGGTCAATCTGCGCTTAAACGAGGGTCGCTTTGAGTTGGAGGTTGCTGAGGAGCCGGAGATCAAGGCGATCCTCCTGGAGAGCGCCTCTGGGGCTCCGCTGATCCGCCCTGAAGGCCTCGTAAGCCTCTTAGAGGTGGTGCTCTGGCCCAGGGTAGAGGAGGCCCTCGCGGGGGGGCTGGGTTTTGAGATCCCTCCTATGGAGTTACCGGTGGACTCTCTACAAGCCTATACACCCAACCTTGAGTCCTTGACCCTCCATCCTGAGTTCGCGGAGATCCCCCAAGTGATCGATGGTCGCGTTCGCCTAGAGGGGGGGTTGCGCCTTGAGTTGAAGATGCACTGAAAAAGAGAGGATTTCTAAACCTTTGACTTAATTTGAGATTCAGCCAAAACTGCAAATTTAAGCAACCCCAGCCCGCCCAGTTCGATACCCTCTCTGAACCCGAAGGTAGGTTCTTCTGGCCATAGAGCGGAGATCGTGTATGAGGTTAAGGCATGGGCGCTGGTTGGTATGTGCACTCCTGTTTTCTTGTGATGACAGCCCCAACTATATCGACACTCCCTGGCATTTAGATGCTGTGGTCTATCTCGGGCAGCCGATCAGCGCTGCCCAAGTCAAGCTCTACAGCAGCGATCCAGAAGGACACGTTCAGAAGCTCCTCGCAGAGGCCCAGAGCGATGATGAGGGGCGCTGGAGGAGCCGGGAGATTTCATCCTGGTGGCTGAGCTGGGCGGCTTGAGCTGGCGAGACCCGGTGGAGGAACTAGAGGGGGTTTTTCAAGAGGGCTTTGAGCTTCGCGCTCCTGTCAATGATGTGGACTACGATGACAACCGCAAGGTGATTATCTCTCCCTACACCACACTCTTTCTAAAAGTCGCGGAGGCTTGGCGAGCTGAGGGCGCTGGTCGAGCCCTCAGCGAAGCTCGTCTGGGGATGATGGCCCACCTCAGCATCGATCCGCTGAACACTCCCATCGCAGGGGAGGACCATGTGGGAGTTCTGAGCAAGTCTGTAACCCACGCTCTGCTCCTGGAGGCTTTTCAGGGGCTTCGAGCGCAGATCGCTCGAGAGGCGGGGATGGGTGCAGGGGCTTTAGCGCCAGGGCTTTTGATGGAGCTGCTCTTAGAGGACGCGGCGGGGCCTGATCCTGGACTCTTCGATGGCCTTGGCCCCAAAGGCCCTCTAAAGCTCGAAGGGATGAGCAGCTACAGTTTCTCTGAAGAGACCCTCAGAGGAGAGTTGGCTCAGGCTCTTGAGGCCCGCCTCTGGAGCACGCTCCAGGAGCATGATCTCCAACCCCTCCTTCAAAACCTACGCTGCTCCCGCTCCGCCCTCTTTCCCCCCTGCCGGGAGCCTGAGATAGAAAACAACACCCCCCCAGAGATCGGGACACCGGAGCCCACGCCTGGAGAAACCTTGAGGGGCGTCGTTGATTGGTCTGTAGAGGTTATAGATCCAGAGAGCGGGGTTGAGGAGGTCCGTCTGGAGGCGGGGAGCAGCTCGCTGCCCTTAGAGAAGAGAGCGGGGGATCGTTTTCACTTCATCATCGACAGCCGACAGTTTGTAGGGCGAGACAGCGTGACGTTGCGACTGGAGGCTCAGAATCACCTGGGGGGCTTAAGCCAGGAGGAGTTCATCTATGGCCTTGAGAACATCGGCACAGGGCAGCTGATGGGGCATATCATCAAGGGTCCAGGACGGAACCTCATCGTACGAGCCTTTGCGCTGGCTGATGAGCAGCTCTTGGCGGAAAGCTTCAGCGATGATCGAGGCTTCTTCAGCTTAGAGATCGCTGAATACACAGGTCCCATCCATCTAGAAGCGAGCGGAGCCCCTGAACATCCCCAAGCAGAGGAGGCCCCCAGCGCTTATCGAGATGAAGCGCGCGGGCGAATATTGAGTTGGGGGGCAGAGCAGAGCATGAACGCCCTGCTGCCTGACTTTCAGCCTAGGGAGCCCAGCTCACTCATCATCTCTCCGCTCAGCGATCTGGCCTGGGCGGCGGCGAGCTGGGAAGCGGAGCATGGAGGGCTGGCGCTCCGCTGAGGGTCCCAAGCTTGAGTTTGGTTTGAGGGCCGAGCCAGGGGGAGCTGCTTCAGAAGATGGACTGCGCGCTCGAGGCCCTGTACAGCTTCGGATCGAGGCGGAAGATCAGCGCTCTGGAGTTTGGTCCCTTCAGGTTCAGACAGCAGCAGGAGAGATCCTAGAGGGGGACTTTGAACGAGAGGGGGCGTACGCGTCTTGGCGAAGCGCTCTCGATCTCAGCTTAGAACCTGAGGGGATGTTACAGCTGCGGATCGAGGCGGAAGATGGCCTGAATAACTCCAGCGAAGAGTTTTGGTCTATCCAGATCGATCAGAGCCCTCCTGAGATCCAGACCCAACTCAACACTGATGGAGGTGCGATCCACGAAAATTGGATCCGAGGGGGGGTTCAGCTTGAGATCAGTGCTGAAGATGCGCTCTCTCCTTTGGGCTCTCTTCAGGTCACAGGAGAGGGGCTCCCAGCGGGCAGCTTGGAGGGAGGGCGCTGGAGCTGCTCCTTAGAGGCGGAGGGCTCGGGCGGTTTGACCTTGGAGATTCGAGCAGAGGATGATCTGGGCAACCAGATCGAGGAGCTTTGGCGCCTTCAGATCGACAACCGACCCCCAGGGTTGGAGATCTCGCTGAGAGGCACAGGGGAGGGGCGGGTTCAGGGGCATCGGATCTCTGGGCTTATCTCCTTGAGGTTGCAGGGAGTGGATGAGGGCGTGGGGCTCGCGGGCCTCAGCATCATGGCCCTTGATGCTTCTGGTGAAGTCCATGAACTCATGAGCAGCGATGAAGCACAGATCGATTTTGAGCTGAACACAGGGCAGCTTTTAGATGGCCTCTTCAGCCTTGAATTTTTGGCTTGGGATCATCTGGGGAACCAGGAGAGACGAAGCGTGGAGTTGGAGGTTGACAACACAGGGCTTCAGGTTGAGCTGAGCGTCCTGGCTACAGAGGAGGGCGGAGTTGATGGTCAGCGGGTGAGAGGGATCGTTGAGCTTGGCTTGCCCAACACAGGAGAGGAGCGGCAGGTTGAGTTCTTTGTTGGAGAGAGCTTGCTGCTGGCGCACCCTCGGGTTGGGCGCTGGATAAGCACCCTAGATACCACCGGCTTCCCAGATGGAGCCCTGATGGTTCACGCTCAGATCTTGGATACCTTAGGCAACAGCAGTGAGGCTGGGCTCTCTCTTGAGGTGGACAACACCCCGCCTGAGTTGGAGTTCTCTATCACAGCAGATATCGGCGGTTTGCTCTTTGAAAATTGGGCCAAAGGCCCAGTTCAGCTTCAGGTGGAAGCTCTAGATGAAGCGGGCATCGCGAGGATCGAGGTTCTGAGGGATGGAGAGGTTCTAGAGGGTCTTGAGGAGGAGGGGAGCTGGGGTTTGAGCCTCAACAGCCTAGAGTTTGAGGGCCAGGAGCTTCGATTTGAGATCAGGGCTTGGGACCGAGTGGGCAACCTCAGCTTTAGAGCGGAGTCGCTGATCTCCGACAACACCCCCCCTGATCTTTTGGGGCAAAGCGCCAGCTCGACCGAGGAGGGCCATGTTCAGGGAGAGGAGATCTCAGGCCGTGTGCATCTTCGGCTGACCTTAAGAGATCTGGGCTCCGATCTTCAACATGTGAATGTCGCTGTTTCGGGGAGAGCGCTTGAGGGGACCTTGAGAGACAATCAGCCTTGGATCTGGGAGGGTGACTTAAACAGTCGCCTCTATCCAGACGGTCCTCTGGAGTTGCAGGTCCTGGGTTCCGATCGTTTGGGCAATAGCAACGAATGGTCCTGGACTCTGATCGTGGACAACACCCTAGAGGAGGTTGGCGTAGAGCTGCGCCCTATAGATGGGATGGTCTACTCCAACGAGGAGGGCTACCGAGGCGCAGGGAGGCTGCGTATCGTTGTTCGCGAGCCTGCGGGTCCTCCTCTTGAAAGGGTGGTTTTGGAGGAGGGTGAAGAGAGCACTCAAGCTCTCAGAGATGGTGAGGGGATCTGGTCTATTCCCCTCGACACCGAAGGGCAAGCAGATGGTTTAAGAGAGTTCATCATTCAGGCTACAGACCATCTAAACAATCAGCTTGAGGTGCCCCTGAGGCTCTCAGTAGACAACACCGGACCCAGCATCAACGCAGAGACCCAGGTGATTGAAGGGGCGATTGAGGGGAGTTGGTGGAGAGGGCGTATCCGCTTAAACCTCAACGCTGAGGATCTCAGCTCTCCCATTGGCGAGTTTCAGGTGGAGACCCCAGAGTGGATGGAGGAGGGGCGGCTCTCAGCAGAGGGAACCTGGTTCTTAGAGCAGGAGACCGCAGGCCACGATGGAAGACTCTCGATCCAGGCCACCGTCTCAGATGATCTGGGCAACAGCAGTAGCCAGAGTTTTGAGTTTCAGATCGACAACACCCCACCGCTCCCCAACTGGAGATTGGGAGGAAACTTTGTCGAGGCTCACTATGGTGGAGCGGGTTGGATCGCTTCAGGAGAGGCCACCCTCTCCTTCCTGGCTCAGGATGAAGGTGTTGGGCAGCTTCATTACAGGCTGAAGCAAGATCAGCGAAGCATCTATGAGGGAGACTCTGCGGGAGAGGCGGTAATCGACACCCTGCTTATCCACTCCACTGCGAATTTGGTTCTAGAAGTAGAAGATGCCTTGGGTAACCAAAGCTCCTTAAGTCGGAGATTGATCCCTGACAACGATATCTCGTTGTCAGATTTTAACTTCAATGAAATCGATGAAGGGATCTTTGTGGAGCAGGATGATCGGAAGCTGATCAGTGGTCATTTTATGGCGGGGGGCTACTCCGTCAGCGATATTGCGGGCATCGTTAGGCATCACATCAGGCTGGATGATTCAGATGAGAGCCTCACGGGAGACCACCTCTTCTCTGGAGAACATTATATATTTTACTCTGTACTCTATGATTCTCAGCTCCTCTTAGACGGAGCGCATTATCTTGAGGCGGAGCTGATCGATCGGGTTAACAACTCCGGTTTCTCTGCTCCTCTAGAGTTTGTCGTCGATAACAGCGCTCCTGAGATCCATATCTTTGCAGATGGAGAGGAGCACGAACGCTTCAGCACCAACCAAGAGCAGGTGGAGATCTCCATCCAGATGGAGGATCCTCACCTTGACAGCTTCTTGATCTCTTTCCGAGATGATCAGATCAACGATCATTTTCAGGAGGAGGGGGGTCTCTGGAGAGGGATCCTTAACGTGGAGGGTGGTTGAGGTGGCGAGCTGCGGGTGATCAGTCGAGATCTGCTGGGTAATGAGTCAGAGGCGGTGCTTCAGATCGGGGTGGATCATCTCCCTCCTGATCTTCGCCCTGTGATGTTCTCTTTCTACGACGAGAGCGAGTATATCGCGGTTCGAGAGGGAGGGCGCTATAGCCACCGCCGCGCAGATGAACAGGGCTCGATCACCTTTGCTGAGCAGGGGATGGTGCTTCGAAAGATGCAGAGCAGTTGGGAGCCAGGAGATGAGAATCCCATTGAGTTTAATTTTATGGATCTTGATCCAGTGAGGGCCAATCCACACGAACTCTATTGGAAATTCCTTTTCCCTGGAGATGAGTTCATCGCGCTCGATGGGGTGTGTGAATCGGATACTCCTCCAAATGGTTATCGCCTTGATCCCAGTGAAGGTATGGCTATACACACCATCCCACTCAACCTTTCTACACTGGGATTTAATCCATTCCTCCATCCAGAAAGGGATTTTCCCGATCGTCTTCATGTCTTCTCTTGTGACCCTGTTGGGAATATAGGAGAGAAAACCATTCACTTTGAAGTTCAACATGCTCCTATTCCTTTAGCGATTGAATATCTCCCCCTAGATGATTTGGATGGCGGTCTTAATGGACTTGAGTTTGAAAGTGAACGTTTTAATCACATAATGGGATTAAATGATCATATCCCATATAATGTCGGGAGAGTCCGATTCAATAGTGAAGAAGGAGGAGGAACAGTAGTCTACTTAAAGGAATTCGGGAATACCAACACTGTATTCTCAATAAAAAGTTTTCCTGTTCAACCCATGACTGCATCTTGGCAGTACCCAGAAGGATCAAATGTGCGAATTATGAATATTGACAGTATGTGTGATTTCAGCAACATAATTGACTCTGAATCTGAAACAGGGGATCTTTCTTTAATTGTTGATACAGTATATTCAATCGATAATTGCCTTGATTTTCAATCAGAAATAGAATCCAATATAGAAAGAAGTATTTTCATATATGAGAACGGATTACCCCTCGTTTCTTTAGGGAGCATATTAAATGATGCTTTCCATCCTCGAGGTATTGATATAAGAATACGGGATTTCGAGCCAGAAGATATATTCCTCCCTAGCAGTGATATAAATATGGTTCCTTATTCTTCGAATATTCTTGATGGGGGAAATGTATTTTGGAGGTATAGAGATCAAACATGCTTAGATGATGAATGTTTTCAGGGCAGCTGGTTTGGAAACAGAGCACGCTTTATTGACTCAATTTTCAATATAAATATATCTATCAAGGTTGAAGCGGCTGCTCCATGTGGACTTTCACCATGTGAGAACAGCTATAGAAAAGAATACATACTTGAATTTAACAGCTTGGAGTTTAGAAGGTGAGAAAGATTTCATTGAGCATTCTGTTCCTTTCTCTGCTCCCGGCCTGTAAGGGCTCCTCAGGAGCAGCAGGCATTCCAGGAGAAACAGGACCCTCTGGACCTCAAGGAGAGGTTGGAGTTGAAGGTCCCCAGGGGCTTCAGGGGGAGCAAGGTCTTCAAGGAGATCCTGGTCCTCAAGGAGATCCTGGTCCTCAAGGAGATCCTGGTCCTCAAGGAGATCCTGGTCCTCAAGGAGATCCTGGTCTCCAGGGAGAACAGGGGCTTCCCGGAGAATTTCCTCCGATAACTTGCCCAGAAGATATGCAAGAATTCCCTACTGGCCTTTGCATTGAACAGGAAGCGACCAGCGAACTCCCAGAGGAGCTACTGGAGAGGTATCAAATAATCGACCTTTGGGGTAAAAGCGCGATGGCTATCTGTAAACTGAAAGGACGTAGACTCTGTTCTCCATATGAACTCTATTTACAGGCCAACTGTTTGATGGATGGAACTCCTGAAGTCTGTCCCGAAGATTATAATAATGTTTCTCAGTTGATATGCGAGTTCAGTGATCAAATTGCATGGCTTGAACCAGAACAGGTCGGTGCTACAAGACGACCATATTTCAATGTTTTCTCATATAATGGTGACATATTGGCACTTCATGACATACATGGAGAAATAGATCATTTTCGCTGTGGTGAAGGATTACATCCATATTCGGTTCGATGCTGTTCAGACATACCTAAAATCCCTCGATAAATTTGAGGTTTTTCTATGGCACCTTTCGAAACTTAAGCTTAAAAGATGCTGAAGTAGCCATATGCGCCTCTGACTTCATAGAGGGAAAACGCCATCGTCCCAAGCGATTTTGCAAACATTTTTGTGTTGATGAATCTGATTCTTTCTCTTTAAATTCCAACCTGATAACCCGTCCGTTGGAATGGATCAGGAGCTTCAGGTTCATCACTTCAAATTTATCCTGAAGCTCTGCTTCTCCAGCGCAGCAATGCCGCATACTGCTTTGGCGCCTCAGCAAGACCTTATAGATCTCTTTCTGGGGGATGGGACCCTCAACCTTGAGATCTTCAATCAAGAACTGAAGCCCCTCCCGAGCGGATCTTCGAGCCAAACCTCCCTTCAAAGCCTGAGACTTAGACACCCCCATCGTGGCTGCATCTGCGATAGAAACGCCAACCATTCCAACACCTGAGAGCTGCCGCAAGAGGGTCCCTCTCTTGCTCTCATCCAGCTCCAAAAGGTTCACGATTTTCTCCTCTTGGGTGCTCATCAAGCGCGCCTCCTCAGCCCTCAAGTGGCTCTTGATCTGTTGAGGGAGCAACCCCGCTTTACAGGAGGAGGTGACCGCCTCTTTGGCTCCCCAAGCAAAAGAGCTTGGCGTCCGACAGGGGAGAGCCTGCATCACCGCCGCCAGCTCAGCAACAGGGACCTCTGGGGTGGGGCTGAGGAGCACAAGGTTCTGCTTTGAACCTCTAGTCCCCTCGCAGAGCTGCGGGTACAGCTGGGTTAGGGGCTTCAACTCAAGCTCTCCTGCGACGCGCAGGATCAAGGGACAGCGCCCCTCAGGATCCAAGATGCTGAAGGAGTGAGCAGGCTGAGATCTGCTCAAGCGAGGAGAACTCTGAAGTTTGGACAAGAGGCTCTGCTCATGAACCCGGACCTGTTTGGAGTGAAGCTTCTGGAGAGCCTCCTGCCCTCTTCGAAGATCTCCATAGGCCATCAACCCCTCCTTGCTCCAGAGCAGACGCAGTGTAAGGCTTAGGTGGGAGGGGCCTTTGAGAGCTGTCGTGAGCGGCGTGATCTGCGGCAGTTGAAGGGCCACACCTCGGGGATGTTTGAGATCGCCTAGGGCCAAGTAAAACTCAGCGTAGCCGCTTTGAGCGGCAGTATAGAGGATCTCAGCTACGCTCTGGAAAGGTAAACGTTTATCCAAAAAGAGGTTTAAGCGCAGAGAGCCTGGCCGCTTCTCCAAGAGCGCTTGCTGCTTCTCCAGCTCGCAGTATCTGCTCAGCGCCTCGAAGAGAGGGAACAGCAGCAGCCCTCGTCTCTCCTCGCTCTGAGAGCTATAGCCTTTCCTTAGCTTGATCAGGTCAAGCTGCTCAGTTTTCAAGCTTTTGAGTTGAACAGGAGCCTCAGGGTAGCGGAGGGCGATCTGCTTCATGCTGGCCCAGATCTGAGGGCCAGAGGGCAGCGCCTCTTGACCCTCAAGGGGGGGCAGCTCAAGGGGGATAAAAGCTTGAGTAGAGAACAGAAGCGTGAGGGCTAAGCGCATCTTTGATCTCCCGGAGAATCGTCGGGGAGATGATTATAAGGGCTTGAGGATTACGAGAGGAGCCTTCGCCTCTACGGTGTCACCTGGCGCGACCTCGATCGAGAGCACCTCACCATCCATCCGCGCTTTGAGTTCATTCTCCATCTTCATCGCCTCTACAATGATGAGGCCCTGCCCCTGTTTGACATGTTCACCAGGCTCCACCAGCAGCTTAACTACACGCCCTGGCATGGGAGAGACCACGCTGCTCTCTCCCTGCCCTCCTATACCGCTCAGCTGCTGACGTAGGAGCGCGCGCGGGTCCAGGATCTCTAAGCTCAGCGCCCGGCCCCGGCAGCTCGCCTGGAACCCATCAGGACCCTCAGTTACAGTGACTGGGTGGCTCTCTGAACCCACACGGAGTTGCACCAGATCGCCCAGCACCTCTGCCTGAATCACACGCTCAACCCCCTCTCCAATCTTGAAGCTGTAGCGCCCCTCGCCCAGATCGTTGATCTTGACCTGCAGCTCTTCCTCCTCACATCGCAGGCTGTAATCCATCTCATCCCCTCCTAAGAATTTTGAGCCGCCCCATCTGTAACCAAGGGCTGGAGAGGCACTCTGGACCGCTCTGCTCTTCAGGCTTACGATCCTGCTGGAAATGCTTGATGATCGCCGCCGCGATCAACAACTCTCGTAAACTCTCTTCATCCTCAAGAGGAGCAAGGGCCTCATTCAAGATCCCAGTGTCATAGCAACCCTTTTGAAACTCAGGGAGCTGCAAGATCCGCCTGTGAAGTTTCAAATTACTGGTGATGCCTTGGATCACACACTCATCCAGGGCGCGGGTCATTCGCGCCAGAGCCCGCCGTCGATCTTGACCCCAGACGCAGAGCTTGGCGATCATGGGATCATAAGCCATCCCCACCGTGGAGCGTTCATCAACCCCCGCGTCTACTCGGACTCCAGGCCCTTGGGGCCAGCTCAGGGCGGTGATGCGCCCAGGGCTGGGCAGGAAATTATCAGGATCCTCAGCGTAGACGCGACACTCCAGAGCGTGACCTCGGGCCTGGATCTCCTCCTGCTTCAGCGGCAGGGGCTCCCCCGCTGCGATCCTGAGCTGCCACTCCACCAGATCGACGCCATAGACCAGCTCGGTGACAGGGTGCTCCACCTGAAGGCGAGTATTCATCTCCAGAAAATAGAAGCGATGATCAGCTCCTACGAGAAACTCCACGGTGCCCGCGCCCAGATAGTTACAGGCGCGAGCCACCCTCATCGCCACCATCCCCATCTCTTGGCGTAGAGGCTCGTCGATAAAGGGGCTGGGGCACTCCTCAACCACCTTCTGATGGCGACGCTGGACTGAGCACTCACGCTCTCCCAGATAGACCGCTCCTCCATGGCTGTCACAGAAGACCTGGATCTCTATGTGGTGAGGCTCTTGGATAAACCGCTCCACATAGACAGAGTCATCACCAAAGGCCCCCGCTGCCTCTCGCTGAGCGGCCTGGAGCGCTGCCTGAAACACCTCCTCGCGCTCCACAAGACGCATCCCTTTCCCTCCACCCCCCGCCGAAGCCTTAACCATCACCGGAAAGCCGATCTCTCGGGCGATCTTGAGGGCCTCCTTTGGATCACTCAGGGCGGGAGAGCCCGGCACAAGGGGAACCCCTGCTGGCTCTACTTGACGCCGGGCCAGCAGCTTGTCCCCCATCGTCTCAATCGCTCCTGGGGGGGGGCCGATCCAGCTGAGCCCAGCCGCTTCAACAGCACGAGCAAAACCGGCGTTCTCGCTGAGGAAACCGTAGCCAGGATGGATCGCTTCAGCGCCTAACTCTAGGGCTGCTCGAATGATCCGCTCCTCTTGAAGATAGCTTTCCTGAGAGGGCTCAGGCCCAACGCAGAGGGCTGCATCCGCCATTCTGACGTGAAGAGCCTCTTGATCGACTTCTGAGCAGACCGTGACAGGTGATATCCCCATCTCTCTCAGAGTCCGCATGATGCGAACCGCGATCTCCCCTCGGTTGGCGACCAACACCCGTTGAAACATAAAACCTCCGCTCTGTAATTGGATCGCTTTTTCGCCGGATTCTGTTCGATTTGCCAGTGTGAAATTTTGCTCGGCACGGAAATGGAGAGGACCTGCCTTGATTGTGTTGATGATGGAGAGATCGAATAGCACTGGCATATTATATCTGCCTAAAATTTATCCTCCTTAGAAACCACCGATTTTATCATAGAAAATAAAACTCTATTTTTTTCTCGTTCAACTGATTTCTTATCTGGTTGTGGGAATTCCCAAAAAGCCATCATCTTAGATTCCCAGAAATAAGGCTCTCCATTCATTTGTACTCTTTGCTCTGAAATAGCTACTGTCAACTCTAGAAGAGGAATATGTCTGAAATCGCGCTGAAGTGCTTCAAACCGACCTTGCCGTATAGGATCAACAAATTGAAACCGGCGACGCATTGCATAGGCGATATGATACCATGCCGGGCGAAAGGCTATCCCCTTTAAATTGAGTCGCTCTGAAATTCGATATATGAGTTCGCTGGTTTCTTTAGCAAGACCAAGACCAGGAGTATCTTGCCCAGGAAGTTGAGGTCTCTGCTCACTAAATCTTGCTTTAGGATTACGCAAGTTGAGCCAATGAATGTAGAGTATCTCTACACCTTCTACACGTTGTTTTTCAAGAACCAATTCGACAATAAGGTATTTTTCTCCTCTTGGCTCTCCAAAGACTCGGAGTCGATGTCCATTATTGCCACGATTTAGAGATATTTTGATTGGTCCGTAGCCAAGCCGCTTCAAATAACCTATAATCCCATATTTATATAGAGCATATTCTATGCCATTGGCAGTATAGTAGTCAAGCATCCGGTAGCTTTTGTGTGGTGATAATCCAAAGAGTTCATCCATATCATCTTGGGTGAGAAGTTCCTCTCCTTCAAGTTCATCATTGCCTATTTGGTTTGCTATACTGCGAAAATGTTCGTGTAGCGGATTATAATCTTCGGGGATGGGCTTAGTTGATTGAACAGAAAGAATAAGCCCTGTTCCTGCGAGTACTTTCCAGGCATCCTTTTGATATCCTCCTCCTGGCAACCAAACAGAAGGGCAGCGCCCTAATGAATTAAAAACTCGTAAATCTCGTTGTCTTGCCCCTTCAATAGTTAGGGCTAGCCCTCCCATCTTATCTCCTGCTATAACATCGCCTCCAGCGATTACAAAGGCTAGCTCTGGAAAAGGCATATCTTTGAGGAGTTTATCTAGAGCTTGAAAATAGGTTGCATCATCACAATCAGCAGCCAAAACGGTTTCATGAACGCCCTCCATTTTTTCTCTGCCAACAGCAGACAGAGAACCTATCCAGATATTATCTTGGCCTCCCAAACAGTCAGCTGTTCCGTCAGGAGGATGAGCATCTAAATCAAGTATTACTATTTGTCCCGAGAACCCTTCATCACGCACAGTAGTTACAGCTATAGCAATATCATTGAGTGGGCAGAGAGGACCACCTTTATCTGTTGATGCGTGATGAAATCCACCCAACAGGTTAAGAGCTGACCCACCATTCTTGAGGCAGAATTGCGCAGCAGCTGTTGTTGCACCACAAGACAATCTGATTGAACGTAATACTTGATCTACTGGAATGTCCCATGCTTCTACGGCAAAAATTTCGGATAAAATCTCAGATTGAGTTAGACTTTCAAGATATTCAGCCCCATGAACACGAGCTAAATCTCCATAACAAAGCTGTTGTGGCTGCTTTACCTGTTTCATCTTGATTATACCAACGTCAAACAGGTACCATAAGGCAAAATCAGAACGTCTTGGCTCTAATCCGTGCTGAAAACTGAGGGAAGTGATCGGAAGCCTATAAGCAGGGTCATACCAAACATTAAAATTTCGTTGATTTCGCCAACATTTGAACATATGGATTATACGCTGAAAAAACACGGTGTTTTTTTTATCCTTTTGAAGTCGATTTTCTATAAGTCGAGTTTGAAGTTCCCTGGGTTGAGATCCGAAGCGTTAATTATGGGGCCTTCTAATCAGGGCGGTATTGCTGCTTTGCCGCCGAGCTGCTCCAGGGCGTGGGATGCCATGCGCTGAAGCAGGATGTTGCCCTCACTCTCATCAAAATATCTGAGTTACCTCTCAGCTACAGACGGCAAGCCCTCCCTCAGCCTCGGAGCTTAAAGTTACACGAGCCAAAGCTTGACGATGTGCGTCTCAAGTGGCTGGGCGCAGCATCGTGGTTTGAACAGCTTTGCAAGCTGGATCTCAACGATACCGATGTAGAGAAGCCTGATATTGAAGTGCTTAAAGCGCACTTAGGCGAGCGAGTGAGTTTCCTTAGGCGAGTTGTCAAGCGCCCGCGAGCGCGTCGAGCTATATTTCAAGCGATCCCCAGAAAATATGTGTATGCGTTTAGGAGCCCTTCCTCGTTAGCGCACCCAAGATTTACATACTGCGAAAGAAGCGGTAATTGTCCGCCTCGATCTTCTTGAGGCTGGGCATAGAGAAGTGAAGACTCTCATCCTCAGTGACGATCCAGAAGCCTCGCCCCAGGAGCCTAAAGGAGATCTGCATCAGGGAGAAGTAAAGGCTGATCCCCTTCGTCTTCTTCTCCGGATCATCTTGGAACTCCTGCACTGCGTCGCGAAGCTTGGAGGGGTGCAGACCAGGGATGGGGCTGTGGATAAAGGGGTTCTTCTCAAAGCGCGTGAGGAACTCGGAGATATCCTGATCGATCTGCGCAAAGAAAAGCTTTGGGACTCCCTTGGGGTTCTTTGGGTGGGCGATATAGCGACCAAACTCCTCCGGGTTATAGCGCGTTAGGACGAGGAGGTTAACCGGACAGATCTCAGCGTATATCTGGAGCCCATCTTCAAACTTCTCAAGAGACTTGCCCTTCTCTAGGCCCAAGAGAAAGCCCTCGGTGGTGGCGAGGTAAAGCTTCTCAAAAGCGGAGAGAGGTACATGCTCAAGGACCCGATAAGAGGAGATAAACTTGGTGGCCTTGGGTCGTCCGTCAGGATGAGGAACCAGCTCACCGATGGCCCAATCGATCTGGAAAAACTCATGCCGGAATGAGGGGTTCAGCGAAG
The DNA here is from genome assembly GCA_964384025.1 of uncultured Nannocystaceae bacterium. Classification (GTDB taxonomy): domain Bacteria; phylum Myxococcota_A; class Bradymonadia; order UBA7976; family UBA1532; genus CAYLJJ01. The sequence goes on along the minus strand of CAYLJJ010000035.1, from coordinate 34,351 downwards.
CGAAGATCAGCTTACCCCGGTAGTGGCGGTTAGAGCCCACCTGATAATGCTGCGCGAAGTCCTCTGGAGCCAACTGAGAGGCGACCAGCGCGTGATTGGGAAAAAGGATCAGATAGAGATGGTGTGACTGGGTCATAAAGTCTCCAGGTTTGAAGAGGACCGAAGAGTTCTAGAGAGGCTCAGCCCAGAAATCAATGGAGCTGGTTCAAATCCTCATATCTATCCAAGACGCAGATCGGAAGATGGAGCAAAGATGTGCTTTTGTAGGCTGATCTGGAGGCAATACAACTTCGCGCCCGCACCCTGTTGTTGCTCCTCTTCGCCCTGAATAGTTTAGAACCCTGGAGGCTCAGAACTTTCAAGAATGATCGTTATGCCTCTGTCTTGTTGGGGGAGCCGACCGCTGGTCTGCTTCAGAAATATGAGCGCTTAGACTCTAACCAAGCTGACTTAAGAGGCTCTTAAAACGTGAAGCTTTCTCGGAGTGTTCGCTGCGAGAGAGCGTTTGAATAAAGGCTGCCAACATCGATTGCTCCTCCTGATGGCTCCGAGCAAAGGCGCTTAAGAGTTCAGCCTCATCTTCTGGGCTCTGAGCCTCTATAACCAAGAGAGCACTGAGGCGAACACGGGCTAGGGCTCCTGCTGAGAGTTCAACGTCCAGCCCCACCGTGGGCAAGCGATCAAGGAGGTCATGTGTGTCGTAGGAGTCCAAGAGATTCTTAGGCAGATCCAGCTCGGAAGAGAGACGCCCCAGTAAAGAGGAGGAGACCTGTTGTTGCTCCTCCTCCAAATCCTCCTGAACTTCACTGATCTTGAGCGCGGTGAGGCCTCGGCTGATGGCTCTAGAGTCCAGCCCCAACTCCCCCCCGTCTCCATCCTCAAACTGTTGCTGGAAATCGTTGAACATGCTTTGAAAAGCTTGCAATTCTGGAGTCTCGTCTAAACCGGTAGGGTTACGAGAGATCTCCTCTCCCAGCTCCTTAAGGCGCGCGGTGACTTCGATCTCTGACTGGCTCTTTCCTCCCAGGACCTCAGAGAGAGCCTTGAGGTGCTCGATACCTGCGGGGGCGTTTTTCTCATCACCGCTCTCTCTCCGAGCTTGGCGCTCGTTTCGATGCTTGAGAATGAAGGCAAGGATCGTCATCCTCGCGAGATCCAAGGCGCGTTCTTCCTTGGTCGCACGAACGATCTGAGCAGCCAAACGCCGCAACCTCTCTGGTTCTATCTTGAGCAGAAAATCTGAAGAGACCTCCAGATCATTTGCCAAGAGGAGACGAAAGTTCTTCTGCTCTGGTGGCTCCTGCCCTGAGGGCAGGACACGTGTCTCTCCCAGGAAAATCGTGGCCACCTCCCTGAGACGCGTAAACTCTTCGCTGAAACGTCGCGCCTGACTGCGCCTCTGGATAAAAGCCACCACTCCTTCCAAGAGGCGTATCAGGCGAGCTTCGTTCCCCGCGATGGCGGTCCCCTGACCAGCGAAGTGCTCCGCGACCCCATAGAGCTTCTTGAGATCGTCAAAGCTCAGCTCATAGTCCAGATCGCTGAGCATCATATCTAACTGACGATGATCGCGTTGAGCGAAGAGCAGGAGCATCTCTGCGGTGGTCTCACAGAGCTCCCCACCGTCCGCTTGATCCAAAGCCTCCAGCATCTTACGGACACGACGCTCCCAGGCTGAGACCCCCTCTCGTTTGACATTGGAGGCCAGCCACATCATTCGTTTGCGCCAGCCAGGGTTTGAGCCTTTGTTCTCTCCAAAGAGTCGCGCTGCAGAGGGAGTGCTGCCTACCTTACGGATGGCGATCAACTCTGTAAGTACCTCCTGAATGCTCAAGGGGGTGTTAAGGAAGGAGTGAACGCCAATGCGAGCAGCGCGGGCGGCGACCTCACCCTCCCAACTTCGAGCAAGGGCCATGACGCAGGGAGCTTGGGGAAGCTTGGCGCTGCGTAACGATTGGAAGAACTCTGAAGGATCAAACTCTGGATCAGGCCAGGGGAGAAGGAAGGCCGCTACCCGAGCCTCTTTATCAGAGAGGATCTGAAATACATCGTTTGGGCGACGAGCAGGGAAGACTTTAAGGTGATCTCCAAGCTCAAGACGTTCGGTCCAGTGTTCGAGGACCGCCTCTTCTGGCTGTAAAACTACGATCAGGGGTTTGGAGTCTAGTATGTTCATTTCATCTCTATATCGGAATCTGTTTCTCCTACTTTGACGAGAGGCTTAAACTTTTTTCGATGCTTGCCGAATGAGGACTCATCTACAAACCGGCCAGAGAGTTCAACAAAGGAAGATGAGATGAGTCAGGTGTCCAGAGCAGCCCGCTCCTCTTCCCCTATGAGGGCAGAGTTCATCAATGAGCTGCTGAACGCAACGGTCACTGTATTGGAGACAATGGCCCAAGTCTCGCCCCGACCGGGGCGACCCTTCATCAAAAAGAAGCGGGTCTCGGTAGGAGACGTTACCGGGATCATCGGAATGGCTGGAGAAAACGGGCTCCAAGGTACTTTCGCTATCAGCTTCAGTGAGTCCTGTATCCTCCATGTCGTTTCAGAGATGCTGATGGAGGAGTTCACCGAACTGAACGATGAGATTCGAGATGCGGTGGGAGAGATCACCAATATGATCTCTGGGGCTGCCCGCGCCAAACTCTCCGATATGGGTTACCACTTCGATATGGCGATCCCCACCGTCATCGCTAAGAAGGCGCATACCATCACCCAGGTCACCAAGGCACCGATCATTGTCATCCCCTTTGAGACAGACCAAGGGGGTTTCATCGCAGAAGCCACGCTCTGGCGTGGAGGCAACTGAATAGGAGTGAGGAGCGCATGCTGACAGCAGACTCAAAGATCATCGTAATCGATGACTTCTCCACGATGCGACGCATCGTCAAAGCTACTCTCAAGCAGGTGGGCTATCAAAGGATCGTTGAAGCTGAAGGAGGAGAGCAAGCTCAGAAAATTATCCAAGAGGATCAGATCGACCTGATCATCTGTGATTGGAATATGCCTGGGATGTCGGGTTTGGAGCTTCTGAAGTGGGTGAGGGCGACCGAGGGTTTCAAAGATATCCCCTTTTTGATGGTGACCGCTGAAGCCAAACGCCAGAATATCTTGCAAGCAATTCAGGCTGGGGTAAGTAATTATGTGGTCAAGCCCTTCACTAAGCAGGTGTTGGCTCAGAAGATCCAGGCCATCGCTGAGAAATAGAGCTTACTCTCCCCAGCTGGGTTCAGGCTCCTCTGAACGCCTCGCCATCTCCTCCAAGAGGAAGGGTTCAAGATCCATGAAGTAGCTGATCTCCTCTCTACTCACATAGCGAGATTGAACGCAACGGTTCCAGTTTCCATCCAACACTGCATACTGCCCCGAACCCAGAACCTCTTTGACGATTCCAAAGTGCTGAATTGTATATTTAATGGCATCTCCTGGTTTGGGCTCCCAGTCTGGCTCCACCTCACACTCACTCAACGCGACGGGACCGTAGTCTGAGGGCTCCAGGGGCTGAACACAATGGATAGGCAGCTGACCCCAAGGGCTGGGCAGCTCAGCGAGCCCTACCTGAAAATAGACCCAAGCCACGAAGTCATAACACCAGTCTCCTGGGCGCTCCAACATATAGTCCGGCAACTCTACACGGGGTCGTTCACAGCGCCCCAACTCTCCTTCGGCGATCTCAACGAGCTGATGTCGGATCTGCTCATCGAAGGGCAGCGTTGCAGGATCGATGGGGATAGGACGACAAGCGAGATTGGGGTTACCCTCCATGCCCTCAAAGCAGTGACAGCGACCCGCCTCGCAGTAGGCGCTCTCAGCGCAGATGAGATCATCGCAAGGATCTTGGCAACTCCAGAGGCCGTTCTGTTTTTGGCAAATTTCCTCGGCAGTACAGGCCACGCAGGGGTCTTGGCAACTCAACCCCTCCTCTTCAAAACCTTGGGGACAGTCGCAAGAGGCACGACCCCTCTCTACACGACACTCTCCAGGAGCGCAGTTATGTCCAGCGCAGGGATCAGGGCGGCAGTTCTCAGAGGCTAAGCCGCCCTCAAGACAGCGACAACGTGGTTCCCCTCTCTCTAAAAAGCACTCCCCAGAGCCACAATCAAGATCACAGCTGAGATCATCAGGGTCATCAAGGCCACAGTTATCTTCACAGGGTCTGGGAGAATCTTCAGGGAGGCAGCGCCCCTCCTCCTGTCGCATCCCCGGTCCACAACCACCGGGTTGCTCCTCTGGCCCTTCAGGGACACAGTAATCCCCCCAAGCCTTAAATCCAGGCTCACAATCGCAGTAGGCAACCCCCTCTTCGACTCGACAAACACCCAGGTTAGAACAGTTGATATCGGCGCAGGGATCCTGAGCCTCCCCACAGGAGAGGCCCAGGAGCATAAGCAGGGGGATTTTGATCTTCATCGCCGCTCCTCTCAGGGGGGATTGGAAGGATAGGCCTTGAGTTTGGCTTCGGCAAGCTGAGGGAGCCCTTGACAGCTTAAGAGCGCCTCGCTAGCGTGTCCCGCCATTTTCCAGAGGAGTGAGTTTTTACTTATGGGTACCCGACCCGCCAAGCTGGCCATCCGTGCCGATCGTGACGCAGGAAAGTCCAAGATCTGTCCTGCGTGTAGCAACCCAAAGATGGTCGTCGTCAAGTTTGTTCGCCAGAGCCGTCCCAGTGGCTTCTTCTGGTACTGCGAAAAATGCAACCACGAGCAGCCTACCCGCTAAGCTCAATTCAGTCGCTTAGGGGTTCCACTGCCAGATCATAGTCGGTCACTTGGGTTACCCGAGCGCGGATGATGCGCCCCGCTTGGACCTCATCTGAGAGCCCCAGGTAACAGATCCCATCTATCTCTGGGGCTTGTTGAGGGCTGCGCCCCAACATCACCAATTCAGACTCAGGGGAGGGGCCCTCAATCAACACCTCCAACTCTCGATCGATCATCTCCTCCTGAAACTCCCGAGAGATGGAGCGCTGAAGATACATCAGGCGATCCAAGCGCTCCTCTTTGAGGGCTTTGGGGATCTGCTCCATCTCATAGCTGGGGGTCCCCTCTTCAGGGCTATAGGCGAAGGCTCCCAGGCGCTCAAAACGAGCCTCTTTGACGAAGCTCAAGAGAGCTTCAAAGTCCGCCTCGGTCTCTCCTGGATGCCCTACAAGTAGAGTGGTTCTCAGGGTGATCCCAGGGATCTTCTCTCGTAGTTCTGCCAGCCTCGCTCGGATAATCTCCCCTCGAGTACCGCGCTTCATCAAGCGTAGCACCGGATCGGAGATATGCTGGAGAGGTAGATCCAGATAGGGGAGGATCTTAGGCTCCCGAGCCATCAGCTCGATCAAGCCCTTAGGGAAACTTCGAGGGTAGGCATAGAGCAGGCGAATCCAGGCGATCCCCTTTACCTGAACCAGAGCTTCTAGGAGCTGCGTGAGGCTGCTCCTAGGCTGTAGATCAAAGCCATAGGCGGTCAGGTCCTGGGCTACCAAATTAAGCTCTAAGACCCCTGAAGCTGCCAGACGCTGGGCCTCGGCGACGATCGAGGGGATCGAGCGGCTGCGCTGAGGGCCTCTGAGCTGAGGGATAATGCAGAAAGCACAGCTGTTGGAGCAGCCCTCAGCGATTTTAAGATAGGCGCTGGCGCCCAGGGTGTTGCTGCGGGGCAGATCCCAATCAAAGGCTTGACGATCAGGATCACCCACCAGGACTCGCTCACCTGTACGCCCATCCAGGATCTCAGAGACAAGCTGAAGATCATTGGTGCCCAGGAAGTGATCCACCTCGGGGAGCGCTCCAGGCAGCTCCTGGGTGTAGCGTTGGGAGAGGCAGCCGGTGACCATCAGCTTCTTTAGGCGGCCTGTCTCCTTGAAATCAGCGGCCTCCAAGATGGCGTCGATGCTCTCCTGCTTGGCATCTTCGATAAAGGCGCAGGTGTTGACTAAAATCACCTCCGCCTCCTCCCCCTGTCCGGTGATCTCATACTGACCAGGCAGGCTCGCCAACATCGTCTCGGTGTCGATGCGGTTCTTGGGGCATCCCAGGGAGATAAAGTGAATCTTCTGTCTCTTGCTTTTAGAAGGCATCAACGATCAAAGACCCGATAGTCCAACTTGGGGAAGATGCACCACTGCGCGGCACGGCTCTGGATATAAGCCTCGTCCAGAGCGACCTCCTCTTTGAGATGAGCCTCGATCATCCCATAGAGCTGATGGAAGGCGCTGAGATGCTCACGGCTGCGCTTGATGGCATACTCCACCATCGTCCCGGTCTGCATGATAAAAGCCCAGTCGCTCGATTGCGCAAGGAGACACTCTCGCGCGGCCTGATTGAGGGCCTGCTCCAACAGCCCCTTTGCATCGGGGAGCTGCTGCGCCAGCCGCCCCATGCGCGTGGCAGCTTGGTGTAGATAGGAATAGAGCCACTCATTCTGCTCATCACACCAGAAGCGACCATAGCCTCCATCCCCCCAACTCGACATCCCCGGCCAAGCTTCTTGGTTGAGGGGATAATCCTGGAGGTATCTAGAGGGGGTGCTCAGCTCAAGCTCATCCTGATCGGCGTGTAGATGTCTAAAGAGAGCCTCTAGAAAATCAGGACCTTCAAACCACCAATGCCCAAAGAGCTCAGCATCATAGGGGCTGAGGATCAGGGGAGGGCGGTCCATATGCTGATCGAGATAGCGAACCTGAGCTTGACGATTGAACATAAAGTTGGCCGCATGCTCATCGGCTCGCTCCAGAGCCTTCTCAGGATCATAGACCTCTTTAAAATCGGTCTTTCCGGTGATGCGGTGATACTTGAGTCCAGTGTTGACTCTGATCCCATCGGGGTGGATATAGGGGAAGATATACTCCATATCCAGATCGTAACCGATGTCTCGATAATACTCCCGGTAGTGGAAGTCACCCGGATAACCCTCTTGGGCAGACCAAACCTGCTTACTGCTCTCAGGATCTCGACCAAAAGCAGCTACCCGGGAGCGAGGGCAGATCAGGGGCGCAAAAACTCCATAGATGGGCTTGGAGGAGGCGTTGTGGATGCTGTGAGTATCCACAAAGAAATAGCGCAGCCCCGCCTCAGCCAGCAGCTCGTCCAGCCCAGGATCATAGCCACACTCAGCCAGCCAGATCCCTGGAGGACGGCGACCAAAATGCTCCTCATAGTCATCCACGGCCACCTTGATCTGTGCCCAGAGGGCGCCCCTATCTCGATTCATCAAGGGCAGAAAGCCGTGGGTGGCGGTGCAGGTGAGGATCTCTAGGTAGCCCGCCTCTTGAAGGCGGGCATACTCAGCAATGATATCTCCATCGAGAGCTTCAAAGAGGGCGCTCAGGCGTCGGAACCGCTCTTGGTAGAAACGCGCGATCTTGGCAAACTGAGGATCTTTGCGAGTTCGCTCAACCTCGCTCTCAGCCAACTCCTCTAGCTTGAGTAGGTGTTGTCGATAGCGACTGATGAGCAGATCATCCTTGAGCATATTGGTCAAGGGAGGAGAAACACTGATGCTCAGAAGAAAGGGGATCTGATCACGCTCTAGGCGGCGCCAGACCTCGATCAGAGGCAGATAGGTCTCGGTGATCGCCTCGTAGAGCCAGCGCTCCTCTAGAAAAAATTCATGTTCGGGGTGACGTACAAAGGGCAGATGATGGTGCAGAAAGAGCGCAAGCGAGCCCTTCATGGGATCACCTCCTCTAGCCATTGGCCGCTTGAGAGCTGTTGAAGATCGCTCATCTCCCCCTTATAGCCCAGGGCACCCATACGGAACTGAAGGAGCGCAGAGGTGTTGATGGCGGAGAGCTGGGGCTGGCCTGGAACTTGAACTTGAGGTTGCTGATCCCAGCCTGCCCGAAAGATCACAGGAGGAGGCCCTTCAATTTCGGTACTAAGCTTCTGGCCGCTGGGCTTCACCTGCTCCTCTTTGAGAGCGCTCTCTTTGCTTGGCGCTGAGAGAGCCTCAGCAAAGCGCAGCGCTCCGCCTCCATGTTGGCGTCTGGGGAGGGAGATTGTGGAGGTCTGGATCATATGAATAAAACCCTCCTCCGATTGAAAACCGAGAGCGGCCACCAATTGGAGCCCAGGTTCATCCAGCTCCAGTTTATAGCGCCCAACCCACTCATTAAGGGGCAGATCAAGGACCCTTGAGCGCTTCTCTCCAATCTTAAAACGATGAACACGGAGCCTGAGCTGAGGGCTGAGTCTGATCATCGCCCGTGTGCGCATCAGGGTCTCTGGAGTCAGTTCCCAGTAGATCAACGCAGAGTTGGGATCTTTGGGGAGCAAGGCGAGGCGATTTTCCTCCTGTAAGGCTGGGAGAGGAAACTCTTCTTGGAGCACAGGGGTGCTCAGCTCTGAAAGCGGCGCGGGCGGGACAAAAGGCTCGATCTCTAAGTGCTCCTCTTCAGGAGTTGCCTCCTCTTCAGGAGTTGCCTCCTCTTCAGGAGTTGCCTCCTCTTCAGGAGTTGCCTCCTCTTCAGGAGTT
>CAYLJJ010000035.1:0-25785 GCA_964384025.1 uncultured Nannocystaceae bacterium | reverse complement strand
TCCTCCTCTTCAGGAGTTGCCTCCTCTTCAGGAGTTGCCTCCTCTTCAGGAGTTGTCTCCTCTTCAGGAGTTGTCTCCTCTTCAGGAGTTTCCTCCTCTTCAGGAGCTTCTCCTTCCTCCTTGGAGACCTCCTCCTTAGAGACCTCTTCCTCTTTAGAAGCCTCCTCCTCAGGGGGCTTCTCAAGGTTGATGAGTTTGATCAGAGGGCCAGGAACCGCTCCAACCTGGGCTGACCAAGTCCGGTGGAGCATCTCTGCAGCTTCAGTTCGTGTCTTGAACTGTTCTCCTTGGTTGGTTGACCAGAGGCGCCCCTCCAGCTTGCGCACCTCACCCAGAAGGAGAGCACCCTCTCTCAGGAAGAGTTGGTAAAGATCCGGCGCGATCTTCTTAAAACGATAGGGCTTCAAAGCAGCCTCCTTAGCCAGAACTCAGGCTTGATTAGATGCTTCATGGAAGAGTGTCAATGTTGGGGAGGGTTCAGGGGACGAACATCTGCTCAGGCTGTCCTGTAGATTCCAAGACGCTGGACCAGAGGATCCCCATCGGATCGATCTTCTTACGCGAGGCGGTGGCTGAGGAGAGGGGCAGATGGATAAAGGACTCATGCCAGCTGGCCACCAACATCTGTGTCTTTCCGGCCATCCCTGCATGAGCCGCGTGCTGCCCCAGAAAGACACAAAAAATTCCATCGTTAGGGGTCGCTGGAACTGAGCGGATGATATAGCTGGGATCGATATATTTGATATTTACATCGCCCCACTTGCTGCCCGCAAAGCGCGCTGAGATCCTCTCCTTGAGGAGAAGGCCGATATCCCCCAGGCGCTGATTCCCTGAGGCGTCTAAGCCCAGCTTCTCCTGATCAAAGAGCTCCTGACCCGCTCCCTCAGCGACGACGATGAGCGCATGGCCACGAGCGCTCACTCGCCTCTCCAAGACCTTAAGGAAACCTTGGTCTCCTTCCAGATGAAAGGGCACCTCAGGGATCAAACAGAAGTTGACATCAGGTTGAGCCAGACAAGCACTGGCGGTCACAAAGCCGGAGTGTCGCCCCATAAGCTTGACGATGCCGATGCCGTTGGGAGCTGCTTTGGCTTCAACATGAGCGCAGCGCAAGCTCTCTACTGCCTTGGAGACTGCGGTCTCAAAACCAAAGGTTCGAGAGACAAGGTTGATGTCATTGTCGATGGTCTTGGGGACGCCGATGATCGAGATACGCAGCGCCCGACGCTCAATCTCATCGGAGATCGCCTGAGCCCCTCTCAGGGTCCCATCTCCTCCGATCACAAAGAGGATACGGATCTCCTCACGGAGGAGGGTGTTCACCATAACCCCTATAGGCTGAGGACCCCGAGAGGAGCCCAGGAAGGTCCCTCCATCCTCATGGATCTCAGCTACTCGCTCGGGATTGAGCTCCAACATCGCGAGGCGATGCTTAGGGTTCAGCCCAGCGTAGCCATGACGAATGCCCTTGATATGCCGCACTCCGTAGCGAAACCAAAGTTGGTTGACGATCGAGCGGATGACATCGTTGAGACCAGGACAAAGCCCTCCACAGGTGATGATGCCCACCTTCAGGTTCATAGGATCAAAGTAGATTTTTCGACGAGGCCCCGCGACCTCAAAACTGGAGAGGTTCTTACCCGCCCCGAGGCTCTCTTGAACCCGCTTGAGGTTGCACTCATAGAGGATCCGCTCGTCGTCGTGAACAAAGCGACAAGAGGGCAGAGGAGAGTCGATTGTACGGTGTCCCAGCGAGGGGATCCGATGGGAGTCAATGTTGATATTTTGGAAGGGGATGGCTGCCTCCTTTTCAAGAAAGAGAGCCTACACCTCCGCTCTTCAAATCAATATGAGGAAAAGAGCTTAGAGTGTGGCAGCATCCGGGCGTGAGTGAGAACATCCTAAGTATCGCGGGTCTGGCCAAAGCTTACAGCAACCAGATCCTCCTTGAAGACCTCAACTTTGGTATGAACTGCGGAGACAAGGTGGGGCTTGTGGGTCGCAATGGCGCAGGTAAGTCCACCCTGCTGCGTCTCATCTCTGGGGCAGAGGAAGCGGATCTGGGTCGTATCTCTCTGAGACGAGGTACACGTCTGAGCGTCTTGGAGCAGCTCCCCAAGCTCTCAGCGGAGACGATTCTTGAGAATTTGCAAGAGCCCTTTAGAGCCCTGAACGCCACCATCCTGGCTTATGAACATGCTGCCGCTGCCCAGGCTCCTGAGGCCGCTGAGCTACTGGAGGAGATTGAGCAGGGGGGCGGCTGGGAGTGGAAGCACCATATCGAGCGAGCTGCTACAGAACTGCGTCTGCCTCCTATGGACTCAAAGATCGCGCATCTGAGCGGGGGCCAACAGAAGCGGGTCGCTCTAGCGCGTATGATTCTGGAGCGCCCCGATCTCATCCTGTTGGATGAGCCTACCAACCATCTAGACGCAGAGACCGTTGAATGGCTAGAGCGTTGGTTGGCGCAGACCTCTGCCTCCTTTCTCCTGGTCACCCACGATCGCTATTTTCTGGATAAGGTGGTGGAGCGCCTCGCAGAGCTGCGAGGTGGAGCGCTGCGGGTCTATCCAGGCAACTACAGCGACTTTGTAGCTGCCCGCGCAGTAGAAGAGGCACAGCGAGCCCAGAGTCGACATCGCCGCCTCAAGCAGCTTATGGCTGAGTTGGAGTGGGCGGGGCGATCTCCCTCAGCGCGTACAGGCAAGGCGAAAGCTCGCTTGGAGCGCATCGAGAGTGCCAAGGAGCAGGTGCAGCGCCTCTCTCAGGAGATGATCGTCCCCGAGATTCGCTTCGGTCAACCCGCTCGTAAGGGCAAGCGCATTCTAGAAGTGGTCGATCTACATATGGCCTATGAGGGAGGTCCCCAGCTGATTCGAGGTCTGAGCCTTGCGCTCAGTCGAGGAGAGCGGATCGGTATTCTGGGCTCCAACGGCTGTGGAAAGTCCACGCTCCTGCGCTTGGTGGCTGGAGATCTGAGACCCAAGAGCGGACAGCTGATCAGGGGTAAGAACACTCAGGTCGCTTGGTTTGATCAGCAGCGCAGCCTCCTCGATCCTCAAAAGAGCGTCCGCAAGACCCTCTGCCCAGATGGAGATATGGTCTTCCCCGAGGGTCGCCCAGTGCATATGGCCACTTGGTTGGAGCGCTTTGGCTTCTCGAAAGCTTTTCATCAGCGCTATGTGGGCTCTCTGAGCGGGGGAGAGCAGAATCGCCTGGCCCTGGCCTGCTTTCTCCTGACCCAGGCCAACGTCCTGCTGATGGATGAGCCCACCAATGATCTGGATATCGAGACCCTCCATCTCCTGGAGGAGAGCCTCGTCCGCTTCTCCGGTTGCGTCTTGGTAGTCACCCACGATCGCTACTTTTTGGATAAGATAGCCACCGCCATCCTGGCCTTTGAAGGAGAGGATAAGGAGGGGCGTGTTCGCCTGATCCAGGGCAACTACAGTCATTATCGCCAGTTCCAACTTCAGCGTCTGGAGGCTCAACGCGAGGCCCGAGAGGCACCCAAGCAGAAAAAGATCAGGCGAGAGTCCCAAGCTCGTAAGGCCCTGAGTTGGAAAGAAGAGCGTGAGTTGGAGGGGATAGAGCCTCGCATTGAGGCTCTTGAGGAGGAGATCGCTGAGCAAGAGATGGCTCTCGCTGATCCTGAAATCTGGCGAAGAGCAGAGGGGGTTGAGCTACAGAAGGCCCTCTCTCGGCTCAAGGCGGAGTTGAACGCGCTCTATGAGCGTTGGGAATTACTCCTCTCCAAAATAGAGAGCTGATCTAGAAGCTCCTGGAAGCTGGTCTTCTTATAGATCTCATTGCTCGCTTGATGAGCAGCGATCCAGACCGGTGCGAAGACGCAGTCTGGTCCCAGCTCACAGCTCTTCTCTCCCCCACAGCTGATACAATCTACTGGACGAGGCTCTCCATCAATGAGGTGGATGATCTGAGCCATGTTGAGCTGGTCAGGTCTGATGTTCAGGGTATAGCCACCATGAGCGCCGCGATGAGAGCTGACGATCTTGGCTCGACGCAGTTCAGCGATGATCTGCTCTAAGAAGCGGGCGGGGATCGACTGCTTCTCTGCGATGCTGGCAACAGAGAGAGGAGCCTTCCCATAGTTCTGCGCCAGTTGGAGGGTGGCACGGACAGCGTACTGTCCTTTCTGTGTAATCTTACTCAAATTCTGTACCCCATGATTTTCTCTATCAGAGCATAAACCAAGGCAAATTTCGAGATCCCCTTGAACCCTTAATTCTGCACTCTCTAGAATTCACTGGAGGATCTTTAAAACCCATCGAGGGATTCGTGAGCGACTTTAGCAGTTGAGCCTGAACTCATTTCTACAGATAGAATGATATTGACATTTGAGCTGGAGTTAATCTTAATTAAGGCCTAACAGAGAAAAGTTCAAAATAATCCATGCCTTCAAAAATTTCATTTAAAAAACGCTTTATCGCGCAGATTTTTAAATCTAAAAATATTGTGGATGGATTTCAGAAACTACAAAATCTGAGAAAGCCGTACATCAGGGCATTTAATTATCATGATGTTCCTCCACGTTTTGCTGAGGCGTTTGAGTCTCAGCTTCTTGAACTGCTCGAAAACTATATCCCAGTCGGTCTGGAGGGGCTCCAGGCGCTCTTGAGCGGGCAATGGCCTTATAAACGACCTGGGATCATTCTGAGCTTTGATGATGGTCTTCGCTGCCATGCCGAGGTCTGCGCACCCATCTTAGAGCGGCATCAGGTGCCTGGCTGGTTTTTTCTTCCTGTGGGCTTCCTGGACTGCCCTATCGAGGGGCAGCGGCGCTATATCGATGAGCATCGCATCGCCTGTCTCCGAGAGGAGTGGACGGGAGGCGCTCTGGCGATGAGTTGGGATCAGGCCCGAGATCTCTCCAAGCGTCATATCTTGGGAGGGCACACTTGGAACCATCGCCGCGCGGCGAATATCCCTTTGGAGGCTCTAAACCAGGAGATAAGAGCCTCTAAGGAGCGTATGGAGCTGGAGTTGGGACGAAGGGTGGAGTCTTTCGCTTGGGTGGGGGCTGAGCCCTGGAGCTACACCGACGAAGCCCAGGCCGCACTCCTCCAAGCAGGGTACCGCTACCTGTTCACAGGCTTCAGTGGGATCATCTCACAGCACAGCTCGCCCCATCAGCTCTGTCGCTCCCAACTTGAGGTTGACTTCCCGCCAGAGATCCAGAACCTTCAAAGGTCTGGGCTCATGGATCTACTCCACCTGTATCAAAGGCGAAATCTCTCTCTGAAAGTTTGAAAATGGAACTGCTCCCCTACAGCCCAGAACACTTCTCTGCCCTCTGTCGCTTTAACGCCGAAGTGTGGAAGCGAGAGGGAGACGCAGACTATCTGCGTTGGCGTTATGCAGAGACCCCCAATATACAGGGCATTGTCGCCCTGGAGGGGGCGCGTATTGCAGCGATCACCTTTGCTCGGCGGCAGCGCTACTTCAGCCCAGATCAAGCTCCGCTCTCCGTTTTGGAGCTTATAGATTGGGCAGCTCACCCGGACTTTCGAGGCCAGAGGCTGGGAATGAGAGTCTTTCAGGCGATGACTGAAGGATCTGAACAGCTCATCACCATCGGCGGTACAGCCATCACTCAGAAGCTGCTCCCGCGTATGGGATGGAGGGCTGTTTGCTCAGCGCCCAGCTTCATCCTCCCCCTGGCTCCTGAGGCCCTGGATGCAGAGCTCTCCAACCATCAAAGGGCTCAGAAGCTGCCCCTAAAGCTTCGGCGCTTGGCGGTCGCCCTCTCTACAGAGCTTTGGTTTAAGCGTGCTCCGAAATTCAGGGCCCCAGAAGCGGGCCGGTCTCGATCCATCTCCAAGCCTGGAGAGGAGGTCCTAGCGCTTTATGAGGGGAGCCTGCTGAGCGGCGCGCTTCCAGATCTTGAGCGCATCTCTTGGCTTCAGCGCCACCCCCGCGCTGGACGCTACTTGAGCAGCTATTTTGAACTGGAGGGGCAGCTAAAGGGCTGGAGCCTCGCACGCTGCCTACGCCGAGGAGATCGTGTGGAGGCTCAGATCCTAGATATCTTTACCCAGGAGGCTGAACTCTACCCCTGGATGATCGCTGAGACTCTGCGACGCTTGTTGCCCGAGGGTCCTCAGGTTGTTCGCAGCCGAGCCAGCGACCCAGCGCTCATCTCCGCCTTCAAGCAGAACCGCTTTATCCAAGGCCCCCCTCTACCTGTTCATTGGTTTGAGGGAGAAGGGATCCCGCTCAGAGCCCCCTTACATTTCAGCGCCTCGGGCGCAGATGAAGATCTGTTGCCTGTTTGACCCTATCTTCCTACCATCGATTGGAGCCCACCTCCCAAAGGAGGGCTCATCTTCGCTATCTGTAGCTACAGGCTACCTATTATCGATAAGGGAGAGCTGATGTCTGCTCATGCTCCTAGGGTTTGGACCCTCCAACAATTCAAACAGCAAAGCAAATCAACCGGTTTGCTCCCCAAATCTCGAGGCTTACTGACCACGATAGATGAACAGCTGGTGGCTTGGAATGGAGGTGCTTGTCGGGGTCGTCGAAAAAAGTACCTCACCCGAATCATGAACGCCTGTCGGCACTGGCTCGAAGTAAAACATGGTAAAAGCACCACGCTGGCGACTCGACGCCGGGCCGCAGTGAATACCCTAGCGCAACAGGCTTTTGCTCGTCTTCAATATGAGAAGTTTGAGACCCATAAACGACAGGAACTGCGACGCGGTCAGAGAGTACAAACGCGCAACCTCCAGGGAGGCTATCACCATGAACGGACAACTTACCTCCAATCAGGTAAGCAGACTGCTTTCTCAGGTTCCACTGCGACCGCGCTGATCCGCAATGCTCCCTCCATTGGAATCACCAATCCACCTGACTTTGGCAACATGAGCACTGAGCAGTTTAAGACTCTAATCAGAACTCATGCGCCCGATATGCTCATGGAGACTGAGGTTGCTTTCTTTGGTAAACAGCAGCGCATTCAACGGCTGATTGTACCCACTGGTGGTCGGCTCTATAAAGAAGCCAATGTGCGCTTTGACACTCAAGGGCGAGAGTGGGCTTATGTTATTGATGACTATGGCAATCTATTTTCTACCAACCAGCATACTGAAGATCGCAACCTAAGACGAAACCAGCGTTTTAATCACTCAAGCCTCAGCGCAGGCAAGGGAGTGATCTCTGCCGGCATCCTTAAAGCCAGCAATGGACATCTAAGCTATATTGATAACGCCAGCGGTCACTATAAACCGACACGAAATAACTTGGTGACAGCGTTGAGATCTTTAGAGGCTGATGACTGTGACTTCAGTCGTCATCTCTGTGAGGTGCGCATTATGGAGGTGGTTCGAGGAGCGCTACAGTGGAGCATCTATGATGATGCTCAAACCCTGCTTAGCAATGAAAATGCTCTCCCAGATCGGGTGGGTTAGAAGTTGGCTCCAGTGAGGAGCCTCGATTTTCCCTTGGCTTGGGTTTGGGCGAGCCGGGAATCAACACTCTCGGCGATGAGCACATCTGAACCCAAGGCACAGATCAAGTTTTCGAACTCGGGGTTTCAAAATGCGAGTTTTATGCGATATTCAGGCGGCTAAAGATTCACTCGCTCTTCTCATGTCGAGAGGCTGATGACCACTCCCTACGCTCTGTTGCTGTTCTCTCTTCTCTTTGCTTGTTCCCCAAGTGAACCTTTCACTGAACCATTTCTGGATGAATCTTCATCAGAAGAACTCTTTTTGGCAGAGTCTTCAGTGAATGAACCTATAAACAAGTCGATTTCCGAACACTTCCTAAGGAGATCTGGAAATGAGATCGTATTAGGTGATACAGGAGTGCCAGTATCTCTCAAAGGTATTAATTTCAATAACTACCACTGGTATAGGACAGCAGAAGATATAATTACTTCAAAACATCATTCTCATCTCGATTATCAACGTGTTTCTGATATGGGGATGAACCTTGTTCGATTTCAGCTAAACCATAAATCATTCTCTAATGACAAAGTTTGGGGATGGATTGATAAGAACATTGAGTGGGCAAGAGAGAACAATATCTATTTAATATTAGATATGCATGTTCCTCCAGGAGGTCAGCAGTCTGGTCTTGAAGATGGAGTTGCTTTATGGACAATACCAGCCAATCAGGAAAAATTAACCGAATTATGGAAAAAAATAGCCTTGGAATACAGGAATGAGCCTGTAATTGCAGGATTTAGCCTGCTTAATGAACCTGTACCGGTTGATTCCATCGAACAGTGGCCAAATCTCGCGAATTCCATAATTTCTGAGATTCGCAAAATAGATCAAAATCATATGATTGTGTTTGAGTGGCCACTCGGTTTATATGGAAATGGTGAAAGTTATAACGATCGCGATCTTGTACAGATGCTTGTCGATGATCAAAATGTTTTATATGACATGCATTTTATGCACCCATTTGAATTTACACATCAGAACGCCTTTTGGTTAGATATGGGAGATGGTGGAAAATATCCAGACGAGGAGATCGTAATGCTTCCTGAAGATCTTGTCTGGTCAGATTCGACGCTAAATAATCCAATTATGGATGCAAATCACGCCGAATGGAGACTTTATGATGGAGCCCCCATGGAAAACCTTGAAATCGGGAATCTGATAGCTATCCCTGTTATGATTTCGTCAAATAACGCCGAAGAGGTTTCTTTCAGAGACGTTTTCATCAGAGAATTTGATGAAAACATGGCGCTTGTTAGAGAAATCCCCATTCGTTTCGACTCATCGGATGCATGGGATAGCTGGACATCATCTGGAAATGACAGTTCCAGAGTAAGGGTAGATGAACAGTCCCAGATTCTCTCAATATCAAATACTAATGGGCAAGTGGTATTCTATGATTTTGCTCAATATATTGAAGTGAAGAGAGAGCATTTCTATTCTATAGGTGGACTTATAAAGGGAAAACTATCGGGCGAAGAATCTTATTCGCAAATTAGACTTGATTTTTACAAGAGTGAATCTGGAAGCTCAATCATGCACAGAGGAAAGGAAGAAATTGAAAAAACATTGCAATACTGGATAAAATTTGCAGAAGACAAGCAGATACCGTTAATCATTGGAGAATTTGGGACTCACTATTCAACTTTTGTTAACAACAAGGGTGGGCTCGACTGGGTTAGAGATGCTGTGACTTTATTTGAAGAAAACAACCTGAATTACGCGTATTATGATTATCATAGTTACGAATCGATGGGGATATATTCAAATGCTTTTGGTTTGCCAGACGAGGCTACTGCAAACCATAGCTTGATTGAGTTTTTCTCAAGTCATCTGAAATAAAAGCGGGTCAGGTCTTCCCTTCTGTAATCAGCGCTGATGGAAAACCTTTATCCAAGAGGATCGCTGGAAGGGTCAGTTCTCCATCTATTTCGATACGAGTCTTCTTAAGTTTCCTTAGATCAAAGCCCGTGGGAGCAGGAACCTGTCCTCGCCAGACAAGATCTAGAGCCATTAGATCGGGCTCGATCAATACCGTATCCAGATTAAGAGAGACAGAGAGCATCTTGCCTGTTCCACAGTCCCAACGCAGGCGAGGATGTTGGCTGGGTAGGCGAAAGCGAAGCTGCTCATGGGTTGGGTGGAGGTGGTTAAGGATCAGCTGCTCCCCTCCCTGTGGATAGGGGATCTGTTGATCTTCAGGAGCCCCGTTGAAGAAACTGGGATCCAACTCCTTGAAGGGGGGCGGCTTCTTGCTTCCCTTAGAGGCTTTGCCATGGAGCAGCTCCCAGAGGGATCGCAGTTGGGGATCAAAGCCCAACTTCTCAGATCGAGGCGCCCAATGCTTAGGCAACCAAGCAAAATTTCGAGGCTGAGGACCTGCTGCCCAATCGCTCGGAGTAACCAGCAGCTCATCCAGCTGTATGGGGCGCTCTGGATCCTCCAGGTTGGGCAAAGGACCCCAACGATCTGTCTCTGGTTGTCCAGGCGCTGGACACGCCCAGTAGCCTTTGCCAGCTGGGTTGGCCGGATGAGGCATAGGGCCTGTGGCAGCGCGCTTGTCTACCCCTCCATAGCTGTTCTCCCAACGCAGAGCCATAAGAGAGAAGGGGCGGGCGGGCTCTAGATAGACGCGCTTCTTCCCTCGAAGCTTCCAGACTGAGCGATCCCCCAGGACCAAGATGCGCTTCTCTAAATCAGCGATGCGCAGACTACAGATGAGCTGCTTGGCTTCGCCCCCAGGAGGATAGCAATGGCCATTGAGGATCACATCACAGGCGGGCTTAGGAGGTCCCAACTCGCTCTCATAGCGGATCGTCCCCGTGAGGGGGTTGCTCTCTTCCTCATAATAGCTGTCTGTAGTCACCATCGCCCGCTGGATCTTTAGGGGTTGGGCCGGAGCGTCGGGCTGGATGGCGAAGCTGCGTTTGACCACAAAGTGAAAGGACCTAAGACCATCTACCCCGGATTCAGGAAGATACTGAACGAGGTAACCTTCATGTTCTACAAAGCGCTGAGGAGCCGCTTGAGGGAGCTGCATCTGAATCTCCTGCTAACCTTTAAGGCCCGCCTTAAAGGCGCTGATGAGCACCTTATTGGCGACTCCAGGCTTGGGGGGGGCGGGCTGCTTGGGGTTGAGCTGGATCTGCCCCGACTTCATCATCAAGGAGCCTGACTGTGTGTTGATGCTCTCTCCCAACAGAGAGAGCTGTCCACCTTTGCCGCTGGCGTTGAAGATTCCTGTGCTGATGTTGATCGCTCCTGAGGCGTCCATCACCACATTGGCAGATTTCAGCTCAGTAGCCCCGATGTTTAGGGTGCGGCTCTCAGCCCTCTCATACATATGCTTGGCGTTTATCTGAAGATCAGAGACCGTGTCGGTCGTAGCACCCTCGACGCTGATCTTCTTATCTGTCTGTTCATCGGTACTCAGGGAGGCGGAGCCACCGCCGATGCTCATAGAACCTGAGGCGCCCATCACTACGACCTTAGCGCTTCCGCTCAGAGAGCTGGCTGCGCTCCAATCTTTGGAGCTGCTCTCTCCCTCCGTAGCTGCCTTACTCACCTTGGTGCTCTCATCTCCTCCCACGGTACGGCTGGCATTGTTGCTCACCTGCATCTCGATATCTTTGGCGAGGAGAGAGATCCGACCCTGAGGAGCCTTGATGATGATATCGCCCGTCTTGGCAGTGATGGTGATGGAGTTATCAGCGCTGTCCCAACGGACGATGTTATTCATCGCCCCGTCATGGAGCTGGATAAACTCTGCGCCAGGGGTGTCATCGAAGTGCAGCTTATGTCCTGAGCGAGTCTCGATCACTTTGTGATGGTTGCTGCCGTCGGGATCGCCCGGCTCAGAGGGTTCATCGGCGCCGTTCCAGCTCGCTCCGATCACCAGAGGTTGATGGAGATCCCCCATCTCAAAGACACAGATCACCTCATCTCCCACCTCTGGGACAAAGAACAACCCCCGCTCTTTGCCCGCATAGGGCTGCACCAAGCGAGCCCAATGGCTCTGCTCTGAATCATCTAACCAGGGAAAACGCAGCTTGATCCGCCCCATGTTGAGAGGATCTTTGCTGCTGGTCACGATGCCTGGATAGAGGCCGTCGAGGATGTCAGTCCCGCGCATATTCCCCTCCATGAGTTTGTTTGGAGATAGAGTGACTCGTTGTCTCGTCAGACTTGCTCTATCCTACCCACGAGCAAGAACCTGAACCAGCTTCTCCAAACTCTTCGCTTTCAAAGCCAAACGAGGCTATCGCGCTCAAACGGTTCCATCGGCTTCACCTCGCTCCCCCATGATGTGGCGGTAGCAGTACCACTCTCCTGTCTGTTTGAGCTGCGCCCCCAACTGTTGGAGGATATCCCCCTCCAATTCAAGCTCCTCAGGGCGCCAGTTCTGGATAGGACAGGAGCCCACGCACTTCTGCTCGCTGTACCAGCTACAGCTCTCGCACTCCTCACTGCGAAAAGCTGGATCTCGGAAGATGCGCCAAGCGCTGTCATCCTGCCAGATCCTCATCAGGGCCTCGGGCTCTGACTCTGGAAAACTCCCCGCCAGGAAGGGAGCGCGTAGGGCGGCTGGAGCCTCTAGATCTGAGGCGGGAGAGTAGGAGCAGCCATAGAGCTGGAAGCTTCTCCTCTCAGCGTCATAGTCCAGGTTGGTGGCCTCCCGTCCAGCGGCGCAGGCGAAGCGCTTACGAACCACTGGATCTCTATGGATCTTCTCTGAGAACTGGGTCTCGATGGTGGTGCTGATGGGCACACCAGAGCGCTCACTGGCGCGAACCATCTCTTGAATTGCTCTATAAAATTCCTGAGCGCTGAGCATCTGCTCGCGCGCCGCGGGATCGCGCACCTGGGGCCGCAGCGGGATCAGGGTGAGGTTCTCGGCGCCAAAGTCGCGGCTCAGCGCGCTGAGAGCATCGATATGCCTGAGATTTTCACGGCTCAGTACTCCAGTGAGACGCAGCCGTAGATCTGGGCGCAGGCTGCGTATCAACTCAACGGTCCTTGAGAGAGCGATGAAGCTGCTTCCCCGCGTCTGCTCATGGATCTCTTTGGGGCCATCCACGGAGAGGATCAGCCAGATCTTTCGTGCGGCCAGGGCTCTAGCGATCCGAGGAGGGATCAATCCATTGCTGCTCACGGAGACATAAACTCCTGCCTCTTGAAAGGCATCCACCGCCTCCAAGAGCTGGGGATGACAGCTGGGCTCTCCCCCCGTGAGCCGCACCTCCATGAGCCCCTGCTCTCCACAGAGGTGGGCGATCCTTCGGATCGCCTCAATGGGCACATGAGCGCCATCTCCCTGGGCCCGGATAAAGCAGTAGGGGCAGCGCAGGTTACACGCCCGCG
Source organism: uncultured Nannocystaceae bacterium (assembly GCA_964384025.1). Taxonomy (GTDB): domain Bacteria; phylum Myxococcota_A; class Bradymonadia; order UBA7976; family UBA1532; genus CAYLJJ01. The sequence goes on along the minus strand of CAYLJJ010000035.1, from coordinate 12,955 downwards.
TGATCTGGAAGTAGATCCGCCGGGGAAAGCGGCTGTGCTGTGGTGAGTTGGCTCCCTCAAAGAGCTGAAATCCAGGCCCTTCCCACCGCCCTAAGACCTTTGGAGAGCGCCATGCCTGGGCTCGAACCGCCGCAAACTCCTCTGCCTTGATGGCGCTCAAGCGCCCCTCTTCAAAGCGGCTGTAGCGATCAAAGATGGGGTGCTCCTGGTAGTAGCGGATCATCTACCTGCGCTCCAGGGCTTTGAGTTGCCGCTCGCTCTTAGGTCCTGCGCTCTCTAAAGGTTGGCAGAAGCTGCAGTTGCGACAGGGGATCTGAAGATCACCATACTCCCGCGCCCAGGCTGCCGCCCGAATGCGTTCCAGCTTGGGGCCGTGCCAGATCTCAGCGATGCTCTGCTTCTGTAGATCTCCCAGGATCACATCGGGGCTCAGCGTCTCTCGAAACAGCTCGTTAAAGCAGACTACCGCTTGGCCATCACAGGAGATGTTAAAGCGGCCCCAGTGAACAAGGCAGGGCGGTGGAACCTCCTCTTCTGCTCGACCCAAGAGCCCGTTATAGTTATGAAAGCTACGAATAAAAGCCTCATCAACCTCTCCAGACCAGCGTTGAACAAAGGCAGCATCCTGTGCTGGATCGGAGGACTCAACCCGCGTCACCAGGAGCCTCGTGTGGCCTTTCAGGCGCTCGATGCTCTTGAGGGCCTGTTGATAAGCGGAGATCCCTTTGGCGTTCAGGTAATCCTCAGCATCAACGCCGTTCAGAGAGATCTCCACGATCCCTGCTCTCTTGAGCGCTTCGACCGCCTCAGGAGGCCCCAGCCCTGAGCTAAAGACCCAGCTCTTGAGACCCAAGTGCTCAGAGAGCTTAAGGGCCTCGGGGAGCGCTGACCAGAGCAGAGGCTCTCCCACCGCATGAAGGCGCAACAGAGCCCCATGTGCGGCGATCTCTCGGGCCAAGCGCTCAAACAGAGACAGGCTGATCTCCGCTTCTCCAAAGCGAGCATGTCTAGCCTCAGGAGGGATCAACCCCAAAGGACAATGTACACAGCGGGCAGGACACGCTCCTCGAAGGACCTCAAGGTTAACGATGGGTGGGAACTCAGGCGGGATCTGCATGATCGCTCCTCCAAGGACAGTAGGGATCGGGGCCATCCAGATCTTGGCTCTCAGCTAAAGCTGAAGCCATACAGCCCCCGTTACAGCCTCGCCCCAGATGAGGGCAGCCCTGGCAATCAGGGCGTCGGGTCTCTCGCGTAGCTTGAAACACTGGATCTTCATGCCAGAGTTTGAGCAGATCGATCTCAAAGAGTGAGCCGCCAAGCTGCTTCATCGCACCCAGATAGCCGCAGCTTGAGACTCGCCCCTGAGCATCTACTCCCAGGCTGGCGCGTCCCGCTGGACAGCAGGTTCCATCTAGAGGGTAGGGGAGAGAGGAGGTCGCTCCCGGCACCTTAAAGTTACAGAGGATCTGCTGGCCGTGCTCTGCCTCAATCCCCTCCAGCTCCTCCAGCAATGCTCTCAGCTCTTTGGGGCTGAGCATCATCCCCAAATCGACCCCCTTTCCTGGCCTTAAGAGCCCCAAGCTCAGCCGCAACTTCAGCCGCCGAGCGAGCGCCGCCATCCAAGCCACGCCTGGGCGAGTGCGGCGATCGAGGACAGCATTGACACGAAGCTGTGGGGGAGACTCCAAGCTGCTGACGCGCTCCAACAGCATCAAAGCTGAGTCCTGACTCCGCTGGCGGATCAGCCGATCGATCTCTGGCGGCCCGTCCTGGCTGATGCGCAGCTCATCTAGGCCCGCGTCGATCGCCGCTAAGATCGCCTCATGAGGTCCCTCTCCACCGCTGTTGAGGCTGCAATCCATCCCCAGAGCCTTGATATGGCGGATGACATCAGGCAACTCAGGATAGAGGCTGGGCTCTCCCCCTGAGAGCTGCACCCGACCACATCCCAGCTCCGCTAAGCGCTCCAACAAGCGCATCAGTTGAGGCTTGGGCATCTCTAGAGGCTCTCCCTGCCCCAGAAAACAGTGCAGACATCGACCTGGGCAGCGGTGAGTGATCTGAAGATAGGCTTGAAGAGGCGTAGAGAGGGCCTCTTTCAAGAGAGGATAGCCCCACTCAGCCACATCGATCACCGACTCATCTTGGGGCGATGTCTCCAGGAGAGAGAGCCTCCCCGAGTCTACCATGAGATAACCAAAGGACTCTCTCCTGATGCGCCTCATAGGAAGCCTCCGTGGGGGTGAGGGCCTCTGAGATATTCAATGATCTCGTTGTACTTAGAGAGCGGGTGGGTACAGTGTTTGATGCACTTGATCTGTTGAACCGCCGCCATCTTAAGGGCTCGCGACTCTCCAGCCCAGATGCTCTCAAAGCTCTGCCCCTCTCCGTAATCGATCTTCCCAAGGCTCCAGGCGGGGAGCGCGCGGAGGTTGCAGCAGGGATAGATCTGGCTGTCTGCGGTGATCACCGCCAAGAGGGGCGCCGCCAAGCAGCGCCCGGTGCTGTGCTCAATACCATTGGCCCCTAAAGCGATGGCGCAGCCCCGTCGCGGAGAGCTTTGAGCCTCAGGGAGCCCTCCAGCCACCTCAAGATCGGAGATCCAGTGATCCACCAAGATCTGTAATGGACCTTGCTGCGCTCTCGCCAAGACTTCAAAGGCCTGCCGAACTTGAGCCGCCTCAGCTGGGCTCATGCTGGACTTATGACCCACCTCCTCAAAAAAGGGAGGCCGGAACAATAGATAATCCACTCCGAGACGCTCGCCCATCTCGACCGCCTGAGGAGCGAGCGGGAGCGTGCGTAGGTCCATCGCAAAGGAGAGCCCCAAGAAGGGATGAGAGCGCGCTCCCCGCGCAGCGACCAGGGCGCGGATCCCCGCCTCGATCTTCGGTAGTGCTCCCTTAACTCCGTGGATCAGTCGATGGCTCTCAGCAGTGGGGCCATCTATGCTGATCCGACAGTAAGCGGCGTGCTCAGCCAGAGCCTCCGCCCAGCAGCTTAGGAGGCTCCCATTGCTGACCACGCCCACCTCAAAGCCCAGGGCGTTTGCTTGAGCGAGGAGCTGATCAAACTGAGGGTGCAGGCTGGGCTCTCCTCCCCCTTTAAAGACGATCCCCTTGATCCCTAGGTGTTTCAGCTCAGAGAGGATCTTAAGGGCCTGCTCCAAGGGCATGGTTTGTCCGTCATGGAGGGGATCGACACACCAAGGGCAGGCATGATTGCAGAAGCTGACTGGATCAAGCTCAACCGTAACCGGATAGATCTCTTCTCCTCTCGCTAGGGCCTGCAATTTGGCGCTGTGTAGGAAGGCTTTATGAGGGCTCATCTCAAGGGATCTCATCGGGCCACTTCGCTCTCTCGACTGTGTCGGGCACCGGCGAGGCTCAGGAGAGACTCCGCCCGTGTTCTCCACCGCCGCACCTCTTCTGGACCAAAGTTTTCGTGCTCTAGGGCGAAACTGCTGTCGCCTCCCTGACCGATCTGGATATATCGGCTCCAATCTTTCTGAATGATGCGATACCCAAAGCGCCCTGGATGCTCGTAGAAAGCGGTCCCTGGATAGGGAATCAGGGGGTAGATCGAGAACTCATCAATGGGCAGCTCAGCGGCTCGCTGAAACTCCTCGGTGATGCTCTGCTCGTTATCGTAGGGCAAACCAACGATGAAGTACGCCCTGATCTTTAGGCCGGCCTCACGGGCAAAGTAGAGCCTCTCCTCCTCTCCCGCTTGCCCGCCCTTACCCAGCACCCTGAGGTTCTGGGGGTTGAGGGACTCTAGGCCCACTGAGATATGAATACAGCCCGCATCGACCAAAGCGCGACAAACCTCAGAGCTGAGATCCTGGGTCCGGGCAAAGATCCGAAACTGAATCTCCTCCTGTTTGATCCGCTCCAAGAACTTCAATAGCTCCTCGCGTGGACGCGCGCTGAAGCTGTCATCATTAAAGCGAAACATCGGAGTGATCGCCTTGAGGCTGGCGATCTCCGCGCAGACCGACCCTGCAGAACGATAACGCGGTGCACCTGAGCCTCCCCCCATGATCCGGGAGTTGCAGTGAGTGCATCGGTTAGGGCAGCCTCGCGAGCTGAGCAGAGAGAGGACAGGTCGATCGTTGAGGCGTCGCCGGTAGCTCTCCAAGCTGTCCAGTGGACGCTTTGGAAAGGGGAGGCTGTCTAGATCTTGACGTGGCCAACCCTCCACGACAGGAGGCGGTCGTGTTCCATCAAAGAAGCGACGCAGCGCCCAGAGCAGGGCATCCTCTGCTTCCCCTCGAATGAGCAGATCTGCCCCCAGGCTCTGAGCGCTCTCAGGCAGGGCGGTGGGGTTAGGGCCACCGACCACAAACAGGGCCTTGGGGAAGCGTCGCCTGAGCTCCTGAAAAACCTCGGCGACATAAAGATGGGTGGTCGCCATCACTCCAGCCGCATAGACCGGAGCCGGGGGAAGGCGATCCACCACCTCCTCAACGGAGAGCGCATTGCTGAAATCATAGAAGTCGTTGTCGATACCTCCCTCCTCTAACACACCTTGCAGATGGCCTAGACCCAAGGGGGGCTCCATCCGAGGCTCGTCCACGATCCCTGGAGAGTGGGCCTGAAAAAACAGCACTTGGGGGGAGTTGTTCACCTTGAGCACCTCGCTGTCTGTTTGGCTCAAGGTTCTAAAGTTTAAACGCTCAGGTCAAGTGGTTCTGGAAAAAAATTCCGACATAGTTCCACCGAAAATATTGCGCTAATTTTTGCTCAAATTAAAAGCTTCTAAAATCTCCAAGACTGAGCGCCTCTCTCCTTCTTCCGTTTGAAGCGTAAAGCGCTGCACCAAAGCTTGGGCCTCGGTCACCTCTTTGGAGCTAAAGACCGCTTTATCGGAGATGATGATCTCCTGTTCATCTACCTTGAGCTTGTTCTCAAAGCTCAACATCAAGATGGGACGGGGTCCCTGATCGGTGGGATGCAGGTAGGGGACGCGCAGTAGGCTCTCAGTGATCCCCAAAGAGCAGTGGTTGTTGTACCGTGTTGGGAAGCGCTTTTCCGGGTGATCCTGGATCCCTTCTCCAGCCAAGTTTAAAATCTGACCACTCCGCAGTGAATAGGTGGTCTGAGAGGGTTTGAGGCCCAAGGGTATTTCAGAGTATTCGGTCAAAGCGGGTGGCCGAGATAGTTCACGGATATATATAGCGGAGGGTAGACGTATACTGAGGTTTCGAAGAGCGTCTACAAAGCGAATCCCCACAATCTCAGAAGGGATCGCCTGGGAGGCGATTCGGCACCGCCGCGCCAACATCGGCCCTAAGAGCGGCTCCAGAAACTCTTGCTGGATAAAAGCCTCATCGGCAGCTGAGAGGTTCTTGCCCGAGACCCCCTCCCAAAGGGCAATGGTACGAGAGCTGACTCCAAGACGCTGGGCGACCTTGGCTTGGGTCAATTTGAGTTCTTCACGGACGATCTTGATCGCTTGACTATACATAAAGCTATGGTAGCTTCATCTAGGCTTTGCGCAAGAAAAACCACCCATTTGTTGGGAATGAAATTCAAGATAAGACGTTATGAATAATTTACTTCCCTAAGTTGAGATCAAAATATCTATTCTTATGTTTCTGAAGAAATTTATCCTTAAGCTGTTGACCTTCTACTAAGTTGACCGTACCTAGAGCAGAGATAAGGGCCTGGGCTTTCTGACCCAAAGCAAAATCGAGGAAACGCTTTACCTCTCCTTTTGGAGCTTGGTAGGTGACAAGGTAGAGAGGGCGGAAGAGGGGATAAGCACCGCTGGCGATATTGGCCTTGTTGGGAACAACCCCATCCACCTTGAGGATCTTAAGCCTTTTTCTGCGCTTGGCGCTGGAGACCCCTGAGAGCCCAATGCCCGCCAGATCCTTGCCAATAGCCAACTCCAAGGGCCCTGAGCTTCTCTTAAGCTGAGCGTCCTTGGAGAAGCCCTGTTTGGGATCTCCAAAGATCAGCTCTCGCGCCATCAAACCCACTCCAGAGATGCTTCCCCGACGAGCATAGAGCTTTAGGGGTAGATCTGGACCTCCTAGATCTTTCCAGTTCTTGATCTCACCTGAAAGAACCTGCTTAAGCTTTGTGCTGCTGATTTCATCAACAGGATTATCTTTCTTGACAACGACCACCAAGGCATCCCAAGCCACATGGTGCATCCTCGCGTTTTTCTCCTGTGGGATTTCAAGGGTGTGACGACAAGAGCCTCCCAGATCTGCTCCTCCTTTGGAGACCACACGGATCCCCTTGGTGGCGCCTCCCCCCTTGATTTTGATCTTGGTGCCAGTTTCCTTTTTGTAGGTGCTGGCCAGCTCCTTCATAAAGGCCTTTTTGGTGATCCCACAGCCCACCCAAGTGAGCTCCTTAGACCAACCCTGGCTTAGAAAACAGAGCGTGAGGACAAATCCAAAGATCTTCATAAATCTTTCTCCTGGGAGTGAGGGGTCTTAAAATGAGCGCTGGCATCTTGAAGCCCGGCAGCGACCTCAGCCATCCCCTGAATCTCTTGATTCAAGGCATTAGATGTGCTGAGCAGGATCTTAGAGTTGGCTAGAGAGCCTTCCATATGTAGAGAGACTTCTTGAGCGACACTGCTCTGCTCTTCCGTTGCGGTGGCGATGAGGGAGATCTGCTCAAGCACCTCAGCGCTTTTCTCTTTGATATCCATCATGGAGTGACCCAGCTGGAGAATAGATCCATGGGCGCTCTCTACCTGAGCCTCTGCCTCATCCACCGACTGAGCGCTGCGTAAGGCACCCTCCTGGATCCTCTCGATCTTCAGAGAGATTCCTGTCGTCGCCTGCTTGGTCTTCTTAGCCAGCTGTCTCACCTCTTCAGCGACCACCGCGAAGCCTCGCCCCTGTTCTCCAGCTCGCGCTGCTTCGATGGTGGCGTTGAGTGCTAGGAGGTTGGTTTGATCAGTGATCGTGTTGATCATGGTGATGATCTCACCTATATCTTGGCTGTGTATATTGAGGTCCTTGATCACTCGCGCCAACTCCTGGGTAGAGTGTCTCACCCTCGTAACACTCTCCACGGCCTGTTCAGCGAGCTGATTCCCAGAGTCGGAGATCTGCTCCATCTTTTGAGAATTTTGCGCTGTATCGGAGGCGACCTTGGCAACCTCGGTGATGCTTTGATTCATCTCCGTCACTGCTGTTGTGGTCTGGCTTGCCTGTTCGATCTGTTGCTGGTTTAGCAGGTTGCCCTGTTCTCCGCTCTGTTGAAGTTGTTCCGCAGCGCTGGTGATACTCAGAACGCTCCTACAGACTTCTCCGATGAGAACCTCCAAGGCAGCGCTCATGGAGTCGATCTCGCGACCCAGGTGCCCCAACTCATCTCTCTGTTTGAGATCACAGCGCTCACTGAAGTCTCCTTGGGCGACAGCCTGGATGATGACCACACATTTTTTAAGAGGAGCAGAGAAGAGTTGAGCAATGATGATGCTCAAGAGCAGGGCGAGGGCAGCGCTGATCAGAAGCAGCAGTTTAAGTTGAGAAATAGAACGCTTGATGCTCTTCAAAGAAGCTTTACTGGAATCTAAGCTTAGGCTACGCAGACTTTTCTCTACAGGGAGTATTTCTAAGCTCAATGATTCTCCCATCTGCTCTACTTTGCTGATTTTATCTTTGATTTGTTCTATAGCTTCTTCATCTTCATAATCTTCGTTCAAATTACTTTCAATGAATTGATATATTTCATCAATGCTTTGCGAGAGCTTTTCCTTGTGAAATTCGATGCTCTTTGATAGTATTTTGACTTGATCTTTATTGCTGATGCCATTAAGTTTCAAATTATCATGAATACCTCCTTTGATCAAGAGCTTCATGAACACTTGAAAACTTTGAGCATTCTGTTTTTGCTCGCTGAGCAGGCGATTTAACTGTTTTTTATCTTCAATTCCTTGTAGAAGGAACAGGTTTTTCATCCCTTGACTGAGCAATAGGCGTGCTTTAACGATAAGGTCTAAGCGAGGACTGCTCTCCTGGATCACAAGAGTCTCTCGCTCGATCAGCAGGAGTCGCTTGTGTTGGAAGAAACCTGCCACCAAAATGAGGAGTGTAATCCCCATAAAAGCTCCAATGAGCTTGACACGTATGCTGATATGAAAGCCAAGCATTGCAGTTCCAGAAATTTTGTTCTCCTATCGGAGCACCCAAAGTAAAGCTTGAATCGTTTAAGTGTGGCTATTTTACTGCGATGGGGAAGCCGAAAAAATCCAAATTTTAGGGTGAAATGAGGTAACTTTCAAGGCTCAATATGCGTTTTGAGGTCGTGAAACCAAAGTTTCTATGAGCGAATGCAATACTGTTTTTCCACGCTTTCCTGCATTATGAATGAACTCAAAAAAAGATATATAGTGAGATAGATATTTCTGAGAAATACCGCGATGATGTCTGATCCAACTTCTTAATAGAGACCATACCCCTCCTACTGTATCGATATGGACTTCATAGAAGCCGTCTTCATCATCATCACGAACATGTTCACGTCTGCCATGATTGAGCCTTAAAAAATAATCAAGCGTTCTAGGTTTCCTTAATTTTTCAATGAGTAATCTGGGAGATACTGGCATCATTCGAAACGGGTGTATAAATCGCAGGTCGCTCACGACCTTACTGCCTACATTCCAATATCTTAAGCCCGCTATCATCAACATAATAGAAGTTCAGTCAAGAGCAACTTCTAACCCAGTGAACCTCTTTGCCCACTCTCCATAAGCCCACATCCACTCGGGTAATACTAACTCCATAAGCCTGCGCCCCAACTCGATGGCTTGCGCCTCTAAAGCCTGGTGTCGGGAGAAACCAGGCTGCCCAGGGTGGGTGTTGCGAGGGATCTCTCCCTTGGGTAGCCAAGCATCGCTGATGGCGTGAACCTCTTCATGGAAGATCTGGCAAAGAAGATGAGCGGGAGGAGCTGCCAAAGAGACAGCGACGCGACGCTCTCCCGCGAAGAAGCCGCCTCGACCTGCCCAGGCCAGAGGTCGAGCGTCTAAGATCTTCAGGGCTGAGGGTCTACGGTCCTTAAGAGCCCAGAGGGCAAGGCGGAGCAGCTTCAGGGGCTCTCTAAGTTGGGCTTCTATCTGCTCCATCTGAGCCTGATCCGCCTCCGCTCGCGATCGCCAGCGCCTCGCGACCTGGGGCATCTCCACCCGCAGTGCCTGGATAAGCGCTTGGCTTAGCTCCTGACCCAGAGAGCTTGAGCCCCCTTTGAGGTGATTAAGCATACAGGGCAGATCAGCTGTGCGTAGAGGCAGAGCTTGAGCTTGAAGCGCTCCAGGGCTCTTTGAATAGGCTGCGTAAAGCTCAGGGAGCCAGGAGGGGCGCCGAGCGCTCAGCTCAGGGCGGTGAAGATTGGCCGCGTCCCGTCCCAGATCCAGATGAGCCAAAACGTAGAAGTGCAGCTCGACGTGAAGGCGACGCTCAAATCGAATAGGGCTCATCTTCGAATCCAGCCTGCGGCTCCTCTGAGTGGAGGAAGCTGTAATCGCGCGAGGGTTGCCTCATTGATCTGCGCTCCTTGGCGGCTCAGACAGAGCATCTCCTGATCTCGGAAGCGCGGACCCAACCAGGTGATGGCACGCCCCCCTTGAGGGTGGAGCAGAGCGGCCAGAGGCTTGGGGAACCAGGGGAGCGCGCCGGTGATCCAGAGGGCATCAAAGGGAGCCTTGAGCCCTCTCCCTGTGCTGGGATCAACCCGAACCGGACGCAGCCCTGCTCGACGCCATTTAAGACGCGGCCAAGCGCTCGGATGCCCCGAAAGAACCTCTCCCTGAGCCCCAACAAGCTGCCTCAATAGGATGGAGAGGTAGGCGCTCTCAGCGCTGAGATCCACCACGCGATCTCCAAGGCTTGGGGCCATCGCTTCTAGACCCAAGACATAGTGCCTCAGCCCTAGATGCCTCAAGAGTCCGTGCTTGTTTGGAGGGGAGATCCGTCCAGCCAAGAGCGCCTTGGACTCTTCCAAACTGAGGGAGTCCTCTGGAGAAACCTGGAGGAGGGCTTCAAGTAGGCGCTCGCTGCGCAAAACCCCTTCCTCAAGCAGCGCGCGGATCGCCTCCTCTCGACGACGCACTCTGGGATTTTTGATCTGGAGGCCGATGGGCACAGAAAGCTTGAGTTGGGAGCCCTTGGGCAGCTTTAGGACCGCCTGAGCTTGGCTTAAGAGCCGGGCCTCGCTCCTGGGGCTCATCAACTCCTCTTGAGCCTGTAGGGCACGGTGAAAGACCCTGTCGATGCTGTGACCCTGGCCCTCAAAACGCTGGCTGATCCTCTGGATGAGTGGGGCATAGAGCCGATACATCTCCCCCACGCGCCCCTGAAAGCTTAGCTCGTCGCTGGGATCGATATGCTCGGCGCAGAAGGGGCCGTTGTACCAGCGCTTCCACCACTCCGGGTGGTAGAAGTGGCAGCCATACTCTGCTGAGTAGGCCTCCATCTCCTCGTGGATCTGAGAGCCTGGATAGAGGCGAAAAGGGTCGATCGAGAGCCAACCACAGGTTTTTTCAGCGCGGGTGAAGAGGCGCTCCATAAAGGCCTGGGTCTGCCTCATGGAGCTGAGGTTCTCTCCGGGGTGCCCTACGATGACGTTCCCAGCCCAGTTAAGGCCATGTTTTAAGCTCAACCGGGCGAGGCGCTCCAAGGCTTCCAGATAGGCCTCAGGGCGGCGGCTCTTCTGCATCCGTCGCAGCATCTCTGGATCACCGCTCTCCACGCCGATGCCGATAGAGAAGCGGGCCTTCGCCAACAGCTCTACATCAGGCTCCTGAAGATCCTCAGAGCGGGTCAGCGTCCAGTACTGCCGAGGCAGAAGCCCCCGCTTTAAGATCCCCTCTAAGACCTCTCGGCGCCAACGCCCAGCCATACCAAAGAGAGGATCAGCTAGGTTGATGATCCACGCCTTCATCTGGATGCGCTTGGAGAGTCGTTCCAGCTCCTCTAGGGCGCGCGCTGGGCTATAAGCGCGCCACTGATAGCCGCTCTTGGATCGCTCCATACAGAAGCTGCAATGATGAGGGCAACCTCGGGAGAGGTAGATCTGAAATTTGCGACCGAGCGACTCAGCCCGAGGCCAGTAGCGATCCAATAGAGACCAGTCGTAGGGTGGCAGATTGTCCAGCTGAGGGATCATCTCTGGGCCGTAGATCCCCGGCTCAATTCGGTCTCCTCCCAAGAGCTTCTCCACCATACGCGCTAAGGGAATCTCCGCTTCTCCCAGGATGACAGCCTGAAAAGGGCCGCCCTCGAAGAGTAGATCTTCAGGGAGCGCGCTGGCGTGGTAACCCCCGCTCACCAGAGGAATCTCAGGGTAACGTTGATGAAGGTAGCGTCCAAGGCTGAGGACCCGCAGATAGTCAAAGCTGGAGTAGCAGGAGAGGCCGATGAGGAGGTAGGGACTCAGCTCATCTAGGCGTCGCTCAAGCTGCCCCTGATCACCCCCCTCGTAGCTGAGATCCAGCAGCTCCACTCGAACACCCAAGTGAGCGCGAAGATAGCCCCCCAGACTGACCAGATGAGGCAGCCCAAAGTCCATATCGCTCCACTGGATGATCCCTGGAGAGATCAGCAGGACCGCTGGCGCTCTCCCCAAGCTCACTGAGGGAGGCTCCGCTCGATAAAGGGCTCCAACGCGCAAAGATCCCCATAAGCCGCAAAGCCGCTCTCTTTGCAACCCCCCTGGCAGCTCCGCTCATAGGCGCAACCCCGGCAGATCTTGGGCAGCTTGCTCTTGAACTCTTTGAGGTAGGGCTGAGCAAAAATCTCCGCCCAACTCTGCTCCCTGATGTTTCCCAAGAGCTGACTAGAGAGGTTACAGGAGCGCAGGTTGCCCAAGGGATCGATGACAATATTGGGGCTGGAGGAGCCCACGCTACAGAAGCCAAAGCGCACCCAGGGATAGCGCTTAAGGTGGATCAGACAGGGGGGGATGGGCATAGCGGTGGCGACCTTGATCTTCAACTGAGAGCCCAAACGCTGAGCTACCTCAAGATCGGCCTCGATATGCTCTATGCTGGGCAGCAGACGATCCAGGGCGTGAATGGACCAACCCGCGGCGGACATACGGTTATAGGAGATGCTCTGAAGCCCAAGCGCGCAGGTCAGCTCCATCACCCCTTCAAACTCCCCTTCATTCTGGCGAGTTGCAACGTGGCAGATCTGCACTGAGATCCCCGCGTCTCGAAGGTCCAGCGCGGCTCGCAGGGTGTCATCAAAAGAGGGCACTCCTTTGATGCGATCATGTAGATCTCTTATCGCGCTGAGCAGGGTCAGCTGCACTGTTCCTAGGCCAAGCTTTGCCAAGCGCTTTGCTCGTGCTTCTCCCATGTGGCCGCCATTGGTGATCAAGCTGACAGAGGGGACTAAGCTGCAAAAATGACTCAAGAGCTGTTCCGCGTCAGGGTGCAGTAGAGGCTCCCCCCCTGTGACCGTGATATGCCCTGCTCCGCTCTGCTTAACCGCCTTATCTATGAGGGTAAGCAGTTCCTCTGTCGGAAGTTGGCCCCGAGGATAGCCTCCTTGATGATCCTCGCTCTCCGCGTTCCAGACGTTATAGCAGTGCTCACAGCGATGGTCACAGCCGCTGGTCAGCTCGATCTCTAGGCGAGGGGCTTGGGAGGAATCTCCAATGGCCATCTATCAACTGTTTTTCTGCTTCTTGTTTTGTAGACGGTCGATGATCTCCTGCGGAAGCTCTCCTCGCTTCACCAGCTTATCGATAATCTGCGCTCGCGTGGGGATGCCATCCTGAGAAGCGTTCTGTTGGATACCTGGAGCCTTCATCGCACCATATTGTGGAGGGGAGAGGCAGGGCTGTAAGCCCGCGTCAGGTTCGATCATATCCAGACAGGGGCTGATCACCTCAGCGTCAGGTCGGATAATCGAGAGACAGGGTTCGATCACCTCAGCGTCAGGTCGGATAATCGAGAGCCAGGGACCGATAACAGC
>CAYLJJ010000034.1:0-56317 GCA_964384025.1 uncultured Nannocystaceae bacterium | reverse complement strand
GGCAGTTGGTGGTTGTGTTGGAGTAGTTGGTGGCGTAGCTGTTGGTGTGGGTGTCGGTGTTGGTGGTGGTGTCGCAGTAGGTGGTGGAATCGCTGTGGGTGGTGGTGTCGCAGTGGGCGGCGCTCCAGGAGTCGGTGGCGCTCTTGGGGTTGGTGGTGCTCCTGGGATCGGTGGTACTCCTGGGGTTGGTGGCGCTCTTGGGGTCGGCGGCTTACTGGACTCCGAACATATCTCTGAAGGGCTCATCGCTCCCGATGATGAGGAGGCCCTTAAAGCCACCGCCCACGCCATCTTTGACGCTCCCGAAGAGGAGGAAGAGCTTCAGGTCGTTGTTGAACCGAAGGCTCCAGGAGAACGGAAGCTCAGCCCTCGTCTCCACATCATCCTCATTGCCAGCAGTGTCTCCCTCAGCCTCTTGCTGCTTGGTGGAGGGATGATGTTTCTTAAAATTGGCCCCTTTGCGGTGGAGCCGGTGCGGACCAAGCAAAAACAGAGGAGCAAACAGAAGCAGCTTCCGCCTCCCCCTCCCAAGGTTGAAGCCCCTGTAGAAGCTGATGAGTGGGATATGCTCCCAACTCGACGAGCGACCCGAGCAGAGGTTGCGGGTTATCGAGAGGCCATCGCCCGCTTAGAAAACTTCAAGCGCACACCCGAACAGGATTATGAGCTGATCGAGCTTTATGCCTTTGGCGCTTTGGAGTTCAAGAATCAAGAGTGGATCCGTGCAGGGAGAACGCTCTTGGAGAGTCAGAATGAGGAGAGGCTCAAGAGCCCTGAAGGGCGCCGGGCCCAGCTCCTCTTTAAGCTCATCGAGGGTAAGGAAGGATCCGCCAAAGAGGTAGAAGAGGCCACGCGCCTCTCCAAGGAGGCTCATGATCGCTACCTATTGGGTCATGCTCTCCTCCTGAGGGGACAGCCTAAGGAGGCCAGCCGGGCGTTCAGCCAAGCGGTGGAGCTAAACCCCAAGCTGCTGGGTGCTTGGAGGATGCATGGCATCCTCGCGTTAAAAGCGGGAGAGCTGAAAGAGGCGCGAGAGAGCCTAGAGGCGCTTTATATTCAAGCAGCGGGGGCTCCAACTATCGTCATCGCTCTGGCTTCTCTGGAGATGCGTAAGGGCAAGCAGGAGCGCAGCCAGAAGCTTTTGGAGCAGGTGATCTCTTTAGAACCCAGCCGTTTGGAGGCTCATAATAAATCTGAGGCTCTGCTGCTCAAAGCCCGTCTAGAGCTTGAAAAGGGAGCAGAAGAGGAGGCTCAGCGGAGCTTGGAGCAGGCAATTCGCGCTTATCCTCAGAACATCGCAGCCCTCAATCTCCTCAGCGAACAGCATTTCGCAAATAAGCAGTATGGTAAGGCTCTGGATCAACTGGAAGCGCTGGCTACGGCGGGAGTTGAGAGCCCTCAGATTTTCATTAAGATCGCTCAGTGCCATGAAGCGCTGGGGCGCAAAGACAGGGCTCTTAAAGAGCTTGAGTCTACCGTCAAAAAGTACCCTCAGAACGCAGCGGCGCACACCGCCTTGGGCACACTCCATCTCCAAAGCCGCACCTTTGAACTGGCGCGGAGCTCCTATAAAAGCGCCTTAGAGATAGACAAGAGCTACCAACCCGCTCAGTTGCAGATGGCGAAGCTCCTAGTCAAGGAGGCCAAGGTGCGAGAGGCTATCAAATATCTGGGGGAGGCGATCAAACAAAGTCCAGAGGGGGCTCTCCTTCACCTGGGTCGCGCGAACCTTAACCGGCGCTTAGGAGAGGGAGGGGTGAACCGTAAGTTTCTACGCAAGGCGGAAGCTGGCTATCACCGGGCCATTAAGCTGGAACCCAGCCTTCTGGAGGCTCGCATCAACCTCGCCCAGATTCAGCTCAAACTAGAGAAGCCCAAAGAAGCTCTAAAAGTTCTAGAACATATCGCCAAGCGCCCAGATTTTCATGGTCATCTGGATTTTGAATTTGGATCAGCGTATCAAGCCTTAGGTAACAATGATAAGGCCCTAGAATATTACGAGGTAGCGCTCAAACGTAGCCCAGAAGATCAACGTATTTTGGTCGCAGCCGGAACCACATTCTTTGCTAAGGGAATCTATGAAAAAGCTGAAAAATATCTCAGTAAGGCTCACAGCATCGAATCCAAATTGACTGATCCTATTTTCTATCTCGGTCGAATCGACTTTGAGAAGGGCCGTTTTCACGTCGCTAACCAGAGATTTATGATGGTTCAAGAGATAGACAAGGCTAACCTTGAGTATCGCTACTGGATGGGTCGGGCCTTAGAGGGGATTGGAGGCGCCAGCGCCATCTTGGGGGCCAAACAGGAGTACGATGCTGTGATCAAATCTGCGCGCAAAGATCCTCGCACAGCCAAACAGCTCTGCGATGCCTTCTATCGTCGAGCCCTCTTCCGCATCAATGTTCAGGTAGAGTGGGATAAGGCGAGAGCAGAGCTGCTCGACGCCAGCCACTGCGCTCCTAAGCGAGCAGATGTGCAGATGATGTTGGGGATGCTCTCCGATTATGAGGGGGATCTTTTGAAAGGCATCCAGCATTATCGACAGGCGATCAAGTTGGACAAGAAATTAGGGAGGGCCTACTCGGCTGCGGCGGATGCCTATCTGCGTCTGCCCAAGCCTCGCATCAAGGAAGCGCGCACACTGTTGAGGGGCGCGGTTCAACATTCTCCTGAGCTGGCTCGTCCGCACTACCAGCTCTGTGCTTTGATCAAGGATCGCAGCCGCAGTCAGGCTGCACCTCACTGTCGGCGTTATCTCAAGCTGGCCCCCAACGGAGCCTATGCGGAGTCAGCACAAGAGATCCTCAAATAGCTCCTAGGGTTAAAGAGATCTAGCTTGGCCTCTGCCCCCAGACTGATTTAGGATGTTGGCGAAATGAGTATCGATGTTCTTATCGCAGAAGATGAACCTGGAAGCCGTCTTTTCCTTCAGCGTGTCTTAGAACGGGCCCAATATCGTGTCACCGCAACCTCTAATGGTCGGGAAGCCCTGAATGCGCTCAGAGAGCGTCCCTATCAGGCGGTGCTCAGTGATTGGGAGATGCCTGAGATGGACGGCATCCAGTTGATCAAGAGCATTCGGGCTGAGATTCATCCCACCCCCTTGATCATCATGATCACTCACCTTGAGAGCCGACAGGAGCGCATGATGGCGCTCTCCACGGGCGCAGACGACTACGCAGTCAAGCCCCTGGTGCCCAAGCAGCTCTTAGAGCGTCTGGAGAATGGCCTTTTGCGTATGGGGACTTCTCTCGTCTCAAGGAGTCCGATCCCTCGGCGCGCTCAGCTTCCTCCCCGACCCCGTCTTCCCAGCCGACAGAGAAGCAGCACCACGCGGTTCAAGCTGGGTTTGGCTGTCGCCGCCAGCACAGGTGGACCCGACGCTCTCGCCAAGTTCTTCTCCAGGCTTGGAACAATCTCCGGTCCCATCTTCTTGGTGCTTCATGGTCCGGTATGGATGCTCAAGACCTACTCTGAGCGTTTGGCCAAGGTCGCGCGGCGAGAGGTGGTCTATGTGGAGCGAGCGATGGCTTATCAGGCCAACACCATCTATCTAGCTCCAGGGGACAAGCATATTCGAATTCGCTCAAATCAGGTTGAGCCCTTTGATGCGCCTCTAATCAATTATGTAAAACCAGCTGCAGATCCCCTCTTTGAAAGTTTTGCAGAGATTTTCAAGCAGCGGGGCCTCGGGGTGGTCCTCACCGGGATGGGGCGCGACGCTGCCGCTGGGAGCCAAGCCCTAGCAGAGGCGGGAGGGCATGTCTTCGCCCAAGATTTAGAGTCCGCGATCGCTACCTCCATGCCCAAACAGATCATCAACCGAGGGATCGCAGAGGAGATCGCGCCTCCCGCAGAGTTGGCTAAGCGGGTGATGGCTTATCAGACGAAGCTCTAAATCTTTTTTCATCAGAGCCCAAAAGCAGTTCAGCCAAGCCCTCTGGAACATCCCAGCCAGTCAACTCGGAGAAGGCGCGGAACATCGCCGAGGCGTTGCACTCCAGGATCCAGAAACTCCCTGTCTCCTCTTGGATAAAGTCCATCCCGGTCCAGCTCAAGCCCAAACAACTCATCGACTTCTGAGCGATCTCCTGGACAGCCTGAGGCAGCTTGACAGGCTCCACGCCACGCTGATCCTCTGAGGAGTCCACTGAGCCCTCATGGAGGATACGCCCTGCCCCCAAGCAGCCTCTCTTACTAAAGTAGGCGCGGATCGTCTCCCCCCGTAGATAGCGCTGAAGCATCACCGGCCCTCGTTTAAGGGCTGCTTCCAGATCGATTTCTGAGAGCAGACGGGTCTTAAAGATCCCTGCCAGGGGCTTAAAGACCACATATTCAGGCCCTCCCATCTCCTCTACAAAGGCTTGACTGCGCTCCAGATCGGAGCTGGCGATGGTAGGAGGGACCGGCAGCCCTGCCTGAGTCAGTTTGAGAAGCTGATCCAGCTTAAGGCGGTGGATCTCTTGAACTAAAGGGGGGTTGATCACGGGACAGGAAAGGCGTTCTAAGACCCCATACTTAAAGAAAAAACACTCTTCTTGGTCACGGGGAAAGCGCCGATAGGCAGGGTAGAGCCGCGCCCATTCCTCTGAGCTGGGCTGCTCAGGCAGCGGGCTCTTGACCCCTGTGCTTCTCAGAAAGATCCCCTGCAACGCTTCCAGTGAATGCCCTCCGATCTTCACCCCTTCAGCGTGCTCCGAGATGCAGCGTCGATCAGGAAAGAGAGGTAACTCCAGAGGGATACACTCTGCGCCTCGGGCTTGGAGTGTCTGGGCGAGGATGTTCAGCTCTCGATCAGGCTCTCGTCCAGCGAGGCCAAAGCGTGGCAGCTCCACCAACTTCAGCTCTGGTTCAGATAGGGGTGGGGCGGGCGCTCCAGAGAGCAGACGACGTGCGAGAGCCTCCAGCAGCTTGGGATCAGGGGGCAAAGGCGGGCCTGGTTCAAAGCCCACGAGCCGTCGCCGCCCGCCCTCCTCCTCAAAGCTGAGCCGCCCCCAAACCGCCCCCGCTAGGCGCAGGGCCTCAGCCTCCAGGCTGTCAGGCTCAGGATCCACCACCCAAGCGACTCGCAGCCGCCCTCGCGCTCGTCGAAGGATGAGCGGGATCTCGTCGAAACGCTGATGGTGCTCTCGCAGCCAAGCCAAGTCGATCTTGAGTTCAGCCCAGGGAGGATCAAGGAGCCGCCGTCCTCGGCAAGGTCCCGGTTGATCTACAAAGTGAGCGCAGGCAGCCAGATCATTACCTGAGATAAACTCCGCCACGGGTAGACCTGCCTGTTCCCAGCGGCGCAGGAGGGTGGGTCCTAAGCAGGTCAGACGGTGGCTCAGGGGGGGATTGAGCATCGGTCGTAGACGCGCCAAGCTTCTCAGGAGAGAGGCGCGGATGGAGCGCGCCTCTTGGCGAGGTCGTTGCCATTCCTGAGCGAGGCATCCTCTCAGCTGAGACCACTCTTCGGCGCTTGGAACCCCCTGAGGGACTGGAGAGATGGGTCGATGGTGAGCCAAAAAGAAAAGCTCCTGCTGCTCTAAAAGGCGATCCCCGGCATAGAGCCCCTGAGGCCCCAGGTGGAGGCTCAACTCCTCAGGAAAACGTCGTAGATCCAGAGAGAGAGGCTCAGCGCCCAGGCTGCTCAAGGCAGCGCTCAGGGGCGCTAGAGCACTGGGACGACCCAGGAGGCAGATGCGCATTGACGATCTCCAAAGTTGAGGCGAGTCGAGCTTATCTTCTCATCCTTAGATGCTGAGGTGGCTGGGAGCAACGATTGTTGTCAGGCAGGAGAGGCGCAGATAGGCTCCTCTGAGCCGCGTGAGGCGCTCAGATAGAAAGAAAGAAGCAAGGAATCATATGCAGAGTTCTATAAGCTGTCCCTGGTCTGACTTTGCGCCTGGCACCATCGCTTTTTGTGAGGAGCGGCTCTGTGCCTGGATCGTTGAGCCTGCGAACGCTTGGTCAAATATCGCCTACCTCGCTGTGGGCGCCTATGTATGCTGGCGCGCGATCCGAGGAGGTGAGCGGCTCCTCTTGCCCATCGGCGTCTCCGGCCTCTTGGTGGGGTTTGGCAGCTTCGCGTTTCACGCCACCGGGACCTTCTGGGGTGAGGCCCTGGATATCTCCGCGATGTTTCTCATCAGCGGGCTGTTTCTGACCTTCGCCCTCAAGCGGCTGCTTGGGTGGGGGCTGCGGCTCCTGCTCACTGCATATCTTGGGATCCTGCTTTTGTCGGTGGGGCTCCTGCTCCTGGTGCGGCCCAGCGGCATCCCGATCTTTAGCCTACATCTGATCATCTGGTTGGCGTTGGAGGTGCGACTGTATCGCGCACGGCGACGCCCCATCGACTACAGCGCCCTGCGCTTGATGTTGATCTTCTTTGCCGCCTCCTTCCTCAGCTGGGTAGTGGACATCACAGGGCTCCTATGTGATCCAGAGAATCACTGGATCAGCGGTCACGCGATCTGGCACCTGCTCAACGCCAACTGCTTTTTCTTCTTCTATCGCTATCAACAGCAGTTTTTAGGGAGCGCTCATGAGCGCGGATAAGATCCTCAGCATCGATCTGGGCACCTCTGGACCCAAGGTCGCGCTGTTTGATGTCGCCGGAGCGCTCATCGATCACGACTTTGAGCCGGTGGAACTCTTGCTGTTTGACGGTGGTGGTGCTTGCCAACGTCCCCGCGACTGGACCCGCGCCATTATCGAAAGCTGCTCACGTATGTTGGACCGCCAGGAGCGAGCGCGAGGAGAGGTCACTGTCGTCGCCTGCACCGCTCAGTGGTCGGGCACTGTGGTGATCGATGAGGCCTGTGAGCCCCTGGGCGACGCCATCATCTGGATGGACTCACGCGGGGCGCCTCAGGTCCAAGAGGTGGCCTGTGGCTGGCCGCGCGTCGCTGGTTATAACGTAATGCGCCTCTGGCCCTGGATTCGTCGCACTGGGGGCATCCCGACCCTCTCTGGTAAGGACTCAATCGCTCATATCCTGTTCTTGAAGGCGCATGAACCAGAGCGCTTTCGAGATGCTCATCTCTTCATCGAGCCCAAGGACTATCTGAACGCTTGGTTGACTGGTCGAGCGGCGACAACCCCCTGCGCGATCGCGCTGCACTGGTTGGCAGACATCCGTGACCTGTCACATGTTGGTTACGATCCTAAACTGCTGGACTATGTTGGGATCCCTCGTGAGAAGTTTCCCCCGATCATCAGCTCCATCGATGAGGTTGGTACTGTCCGTGCTGAAATCGCACAAGCTTTGAGGATCCCCTCTACCGCGCGCGTCATCGGCGGGACGCCAGATGTTCAGTCGGCTGCACTCGGTTCCGGCGCTGTGGCTGATTACAACACACATCTCTATATCGGCACCTCCTCTTGGCTCAGTTGCCACCTGCCCTTCAAGAAAACTTCTATCGCAGGAAACATGGCCTCGCTCCCCTCAGCGATCCCAGGCCGCTACTTCGTGGCCAACGCTCAGGAGACCGCTGGTAAGTGTGTCGATTATTTTATCGATCGAATCCTGGCGCCGCCCTCTGAGGAGCGCGATCTGGCTTACTCTCAGCTCGAAGAGCTGGCGGCGACGGCGGCCCCTGGCTGCGACGGGCTCATCTTTTTGCCGTGGCTCTATGGTGAGCGCACGCCAGTTGATGATTCAACCATCCGTGGTGGGTTCTTTAACTTATCTCTCGATAACTCCAGGGCTGATATGGCGCGCGCTGTGCTCGAAGGGGTGGCCTATAATAGCCGCTGGGTCCTTGAGCACCTTGAGAGATTCATTGGGCGTCCGGTGGAGGAGATCACGATGGTGGGCGGAGGCGCAGAGTCCAGCCTCTGGTGTCAGATCCACGCCGATCTCCTCAACCGCCCAGTGCTGCGCCCAGAGCTGCCGCGTATGGCCAACTTAAGAGGCGCCGCCCATCTGGGGGCGGTCGCTCTGGGAGCTTGCGGCTTTGATGATCTGCAGGCGCACACGCCTATCACCGAGCGCTACGAACCCCGAGCTGAGTATCGCTCGCGCTACACCGCTCTATTTCCTGAGTTCAAGGCGCTCTATACAAGCACCCGAGGCATCTGTAAGCGACTCAACAGGAGATCTTTATGAGCTGGTGGCGTCGTATGCGCAAAAGCTTGGGCAGATCTGCTTCACAAGCAGCCACTGGCGCCTTCGCCTTCGCTCGGCATCTCCCTGGAGTTGAAGAGCACGTCGAACGTGAGCTGAGCGCCATGCTCGCCGAGGTCGCGCCAAGCCTACGACCCTATCGAGAGGAGGCACAAAGCTTTACAAAACTTCCAGTTCAGGGGCTCGAGCGCGCTGAGGTGTTGGCGGAGATTAAGAGGCTCGCTGACAGGGAGCATGGCGCCTGGCGGGAGGGCTATGCCTCCGGCGCGGTCTATCACGGCGATCCTGAACACATTGAGTTCCTCAACCAGGTCTATGCGCTGCACTCTCAGAGCAACCCACTGCATGCTGATCTCTGGCCGAGCGCGAGCAAGTATGAGGCGGAGATCGTCGCGATGACCGCAACCCTCCTGGGTATTGAGGATGAGCCAGTAGGGACGGTTACCTCAGGAGGCACCGAGAGCATCTTGATGGCGATGAAGAGCTATCGCGATCAGGGGCGAGCCGAGCGTGGCATTAAGCGTGCGCGTATCGTTGCGCCCGAGACCGCGCATGCCGCCTTTGACAAGGCGGCGCAATACTTCGCCATGGAGCTGGTGCGGGTGCCTGTGGCGGAGGATCACCGCGCCGATCTCAAAGCGATGGCGCGTGCGATCAATGAGCGGACTGTGGTCATCGTCGGCTCCTCTCCAACATTTCCGCATGGCGTCATCGATCCGATTGAGGAGCTCAGTGAGCTGGCGCGTGAGCGCGGCATCGGCTTTCACACAGACGCCTGTCTGGGTGGCTTCCTGCTCCCTTGGGCTGAGCGCCTCGGCTATCCGGTGCCACGCTTCGATTTTCGTCTGCCAGGCGTAACCTCTGTCTCTGTTGACACCCACAAATATGGTTATGCAGCCAAGGGGACATCGGTGATCCTCTATCGTGATTCGGCGCTGCGGCACTTTCAGTACTACACCACCGAGGAGTGGCCTGGTGGCTTATACTTCTCACCCACCATGGCAGGGAGCCGCTCAGGCGCCCTGAGCGCCGCCTGTTGGGCTGCGATGGTCAGCATCGGTGAGTCAGGTTACATGGACGCCGCGCGTGGGATCCTTGAGACCGCCGCGCGACTGAAGCGAGAGATCGCCTCTATCGATGGCCTACGTCTACTCAGTGATCCTCTATGGGTCATCGCCTTTACCAGCGATGAGCTGGATATCTATCGAGTGATGGAGCGGATGAGCCACGCGGGTTGGAGCCTCAACGGCCTGCATAAGCCCATCTGCGTTCATCTATGCGTCACGCTGCGCCATGCGCAGCCCAAGGTCGCAGATCGCTTTATCGCCGATCTGCAGCAGGCCGTTCGCGCGGTGCGCGACAATCCAGAGGAGAGAGGGAGCATGGCGCCGGTTTATGGGATGGCGGCGACCATGCCAGTGCGCGGCCTCGTCAGCGAGATGCTGCGGCGTTATCTGGATCTGATCTACCGAGTCTAGGGCGATTTCATTATCAGGAAGATCAGAGCGGCCAGCAGACAGACCGCGAGTATCTCTTAGAGTTGGCCCCGCCGCTCCTGGCGATCGATTGGGAGGCGTTGCCTCCCGCTCAGATTGGGCTTGAGTATAAGCATCAACTCGCCATATCTGGAGGTTTGGCTCCGATCCAAGTTGAGGTCGAGGGCCTTCCTCCCGGCCTGATTTTGGATGAGCAAGGCGGGTTCTCAAGCAGCCCTGAGATCTATGGTGATCTTGAGCCACTCTTTCTGCTCAGCTCTACTGATGGGCAGCGAATTGAGGAGCGGCTCAGAAGCATAGGGAATTCAAGCGTTCCCCAGAAAGTATATGTGTGTTTGATATCCAAAATCTCTCTACCGTGAGCGCCCAGAAGATAGACTCCCCCTCCCCGCATCGAGCAAAATTTCTCGCCACTCAGGCCACTGCTCAAAATGCTCAGGTTGTTGAGTTAAGGCAGATTCCAGTGCCTCGATGCCTGCATCCATCTCAATTTCAGTCCCCTCTCTGGCCAAGACGCAGTCATCATGACACACGCAAATTTTCTCTTATGAGAAAGCTCCGAAGCTCCGAATTACTGAGGCTCTCTAAAGCTGGGCTCATGAGCCCGTTTGAAAGGCGATAGATCGATGGATGTAGAGTCCAGGGTCGCACAATTGGAAACGGCTTTATTGTCGTTAGATACGGAGACCGCTCGAAAACTTATCCACGGATGGGGCCCGATAACGGAGGCGATCGAGGCTTTGGTGGTACCCAGCCTTGAGCGAATAGGTGTTGGTTGGGAAGAAGGCAACGTAGCGCTCTCCCAGGTCTATATGAGCGGTCGAATTTGTGAGCGGCTCGTCACCGAGCTGTTGCCGGTGGTGATCGAGAAAAAGGTCGCTCATCGAATGGCAATAGTTGTCTTCGAGGATCACCACTCGCTCGGTAAGCGCATCGTGTATTCAATTTTGCGGGCCGCAGGCTATATGCTGCTCGACTACGGCACCATGTACCAAGACGCCTTGGTTGATCGGGTGGCGGCGGACAACCTCGATATACTTTTGATCTCAACACTTATGCTGCCATCAGCGCTGCGCATCAAGAAGCTGAAAGCCGCTCTTGATGCGCGTGGCCTCTCTGTAAGGCTGGTGGTGGGAGGGGCGCCCTTCCGTATGGATCCTGAATTGTGGCGAGAGGTGGGTGCTGACGCAATGGGGCGCAGCGCGAGCGAGGCCCTCATCATAGTGGCGGATCTGCTCGGGGGAGAGGAGATTCTTTGTGTCTAATACGATGACCTCGATGCAGCGTGTCTTGAGAACCCTGGGGCACACCTCTACTGATCGAGTGCCCTTCTTTCTGTTGTTGACGATGCATGGCGCGCGAGCGCTCGATGTCTCTATCGAGAGATATTTCTCGAGTTGGGAGCGTGTCGTCGAGGGGCAGCTGAGGTTACGCGCACGCTATCAACATGATTGTCTGTATCCATTCTTCTATGCAGCCCTGGAGGTTCAAGCTTTCGGGGGGGATGTTCTCTTTAGCAAGGATGGGCCTCCGAACGCGGGGGCACCTATCATCCAAGCGCCTGAGCAGATCCTCGACTTGGTGGCGCCCTCTATCGATAACCCACATCTACGGAAGGTGTGCCAGACCATCACAGGGCTCAAGGCTGAGGTGGGAGAGAGCGTGCCGATCATCGGGGTGGTCATCTCGCCCTTCTCTCTTCCGGTGATGCAGATGGGCTTCGAGGCATATCTGGACCTGATACATCAGCGGCTTGATCTCTTCAACTATCTGATGGCAGTGAATCAGGCACACACGGTAGCGTGGGGCAACGCGCAGCTCGCGGCAGGCGCGACGGCGATCTGCTACTTCGATCCGTTCTCTTCACCGACCGTGACGACACCAACACAGTCGAAGAGCCTGGGGCTGCCCATCGCCAAGCAGACCATCGCTCAGCTCAACGGGCCTGTAGCTGTACACTTCGCAGGAGGGCGCATCGCGCCGCTCCTTGATGACATCATGGGGCTGGAGACTCCCCTCGTGGCGGTTGGTCAAGAGGAGTCCTTGGCTGAGATCAAGCAGTCTGTAGGAAGGCGTTTTGCGCTCATGGGTAACCTGAATGGGATCCTGATGCGTCGCTGGTCGCTCGAAGAAGTTGATCGGCAGGTGCGCGATATCATGGCGATCGCGAGGCAGCGCGGTGGGCTTATCTTGGCTGACAATCACGGTGAGATCCCTTGGCAAGTGAGCGATGAGACGCTGATGTGGGTGTCTGAGGCAGCGCGACGCTGGGGTAACCTCATACCGCACGGTAGAGGAGGGAGACATTAAGACCGGCATCAAAACCTCGGTTGGTATGCGATTGCTGATCTGCCAGCGCCTAGAAGAGGAGGCGCACGCGGTGTTAACCGCCAGTGAACGAGAGGGTGTCGAACTGAAAACATATTCGGCACTCTGTGAGGGACCACAAGTAGTAAAGAGAGCTGAGATGGCGGCCCTAGGTCAGAGCATTGATACGGGCCAAACGATCTGCGCCATGCTCTGCAGCCTCTGCGACCCGGAGCTGTTTCAACACACGCTAAGCTGCTCGTATGTGATGCACTTATCTCAATGCTTTGAGCTGTTCACCAATCGGAGCATCATAGAGGCTGAGCAGGCTGCAGGCTGGTACTTGCTGACGCCTGGTTGGCTGAAGGATTGGCGACATCAGATCGACAGTTGGGGTTTCACGCGGGAGAGCGCACGCGCGTTCTTTGGGGAGAGCGTGTCCGGCCTGCTGTTGTTGGAGACGAGCGAAGCTGATAAGGCAAAGCACACGACGCAGCTGGCTGAGATGGGCTCCTACTTGGGGCTGAAGACCAAGACTCGCCACGTGGGGCTCGATATTTTTCGGTGGGCGCTCATCGCAGCCCTCAGTGAGGCGGAGGCCACGCGGAGCCAGCTTGAGGTTGCGCGGGTGGATCACAGGCCTGCGGACTATGCGCTGTTCTTAGAGCTGCTTTCAGACATCGGCTCCTCCAAATCGGAGGCTGAGGTGATACACCGCCTGCTCAATGTCTTTCTACTCCTGTTTGCACCCACGCGCGTCATCTATCTACCGAGTGATCTCGATGCTGCAGGTGGGGTGCAGGTTTTGCCAAGCCATGAGATGATCGATATGGCCTCCATTGAGGCGCTCAAACACCGTGAGGGTTTACATGGATGGACCTCGGGTGGCTTTTGGGTACGGCTTAGGCAGAATGCACAGACCTTCGGGTTTGTAGAGGTGCAGGAGCTGGCGGTGCCTGAGGCTGCGACGAGATACCTTGGCGTGGCGATGACGCTCAATGATGTAGGGGGTTTGGCCATCGCCAACGCGCGCGCTTCAGCGCGCGTAAGAGAGGCCAACGAGGTGTTGGAGGCAAAGGTGCGTGCTCGCACGAAGGCGCTGCGGGCGATGAACTTGCGCTTAGAGCAGGCCAATGAGCTGTGGAGCCAGACCTTTGATGCGGTCCCTGATATTGTCCTAGAACTCGATCTTTCAAACCGGATCGTGCGAGGGAATCGAGCGTGTCGCGAGCGAGTAAAGATCGAGGATATCTTAGACCTTCGATGTGTTGAGTTTCTATACGCCGCCGCAGCGCGGGAGAGTGTTGATTGTCTGAGGTGTGGGGGGGGATGCTGCATTGGCGACGACAAGTATATCTATATCGACGCCCTCCAAGGCAGCTTCTCAGTGGGGAGTTCGCCAGTGCTTGACGCCAACGGAGCGCGGCGAGGCAGCGTCGTAGTGCTGCATGAGGTGAGCGCTGAGGTGCGGGCGAAAGAGATGCGGCGTCAGGCTGAGGCCAAGCTGCGTCGCTATCAGCGCATGGACGCGCTGGGCCTGATGGCCGGAGGGGTCGCGCATGATCTAAACAACATCCTCACAGGCATCGTGACCTATCCTGAGCTGCTGCTGATGGATCTAGCCTTAGATGATGATCTGCGTGGACCCTTGGAGGAGATTCAGGCTGCAGGGCTGCGGGCCGTAGCCATCGTCGCGGATATGCTCATGATCGCACGCGGTGTTGCGATCCCGAAGGCACAGACCAACGCGAATGAGATCATAAAGAGCTTCCTGAAAAGCTCGGAGTTCCAACGCGCTCACGCGATGACAATCGCAGTGGAGGTGCGCACCGAGTTGAAGAGTATGCTGAGCATACACTGCGCGCGGGCGCACCTATGGAAGTGCCTGTTGAATCTGGTGATAAACGCGCTGGAGGCTGTAGGACCTGATACATACATGATCGTGAGCACGACGACACGAACGCTCACAAGTCCCAAGAGCGCCTATGAAGAGATCCCTGCAGGAGACTATGTGGTGATCTCGGTGATAGATGGTGGGCCAGGCATCCCACCGGAGGCGTTGGAGAGAATCTTTGAGCCCTTCTTTAGCAAGAAGACGCTCGGCCGCAGCGGCACAGGGCTGGGGCTGGCCGTGGTCTGGAGCGTGGTGCATGACGCGGGGGGCTATATTGATGTAGAGAGCAGCCCCTCTGGGACCCGCTTTGATCTTTACTTTCGACCAGGAGTGGAGATCACCAGGGCGGCTGAGCCTGAGGTCGATGTTGAGCGTTGGCGTGGTCAAGGTCAGCGGATCTTGGTGGTTGACGATGAGGCTTCACAGCGCCGTATCTCTACGGCGCTCCTGACCCGCCTGGGTTACGAGGTCGAGTCGGTGGGCTCAGGCCTTGAGGCGCTCAGGTTGCTCAAGCAGACGCCGATCGATCTCTTCCTGCTCGACATGATGATGCCCCAGATGGATGGACTGCGGACCTTTATAGAGGCACGCAGAATCTCCCCAACCCTGAGGGCTGTGATCGTCAGTGGCTATGCTGCGACAGCGGATGTCTGTGAAGCTCAGCGGCTCGGCGCGGGGCCGCTGGTATCAAAGCCCTTCTCAGTAGCATTGCTGGGCAAGACCATCTTTGAGGAGCTGCACCGCCCAATCAGGGCAAGCCCTTAGGCCGCCAGAACAGGGGTGCTGCAGATCTAGTTTTTGATGGGGTCGAAAAGCCCTTACCGCATCAATCCTGCGAAGGCGCTGTTCAAGGCTGATGTTTATGAACAGAGGCTAAGGCTCTCGAAGGATCAGGAAGCTTCGGGGAGGCAACTCATGAGCTCCTCCCTGAATGGGGACCTCAGCGTTCATCAAGTCGAGGTACTCCCCACCAGGGATCTGCACGGTGTTGGGGCCATCCGCCTTGTTGATCGCTACGGTGATGCTCTTGAGCCCATCGCAGCCGCCCATACGATACACCCAGGTGTGTTGATCGGCGTGGATCTTCATCCGCGTCCCTCGGCTGAGCGCCTTGTTCTCTGCGCGGATCTTACCCAGCTTGCTTAAACGCTCTCTTAGGGCGCTTTGATGAGCGTTGAGATCTGCCCAAGGCATCATCCGACGGTTGTCAGGATCACCCCCGCCCGCCAAACCCAGCTCATCTCCATAGTAGATAAGAGGGATGCCTGGATTGGTCATCATCACGGCAAAAGCGACCCCCAGACGCTCATAGGGCTCTGGAGCCTGAGGCTGATTGTATCTGTCAGTCCAGCCATTACCTGTGTTGCTGCCGTCGGTGCAGCCAAACTCTCGGTTGGCGAAGTGGATCGCCCGAGGAATATCATGGTTGCCGATCCAGGTGGTCATGATCGCGTTCGCGCCATAGAAACCATCGTTGCCATCCATCCAGTTGGAGAAGTTACCGAGGTTGCCCCCATCATGGAAGACCGCCTCACACAGCTCCTTCTTGAAAGGGAAGTCAAACTGCCCATCCAGCATCGTGTCAGGCTCGACGAAGCGCCTCAGGAGGTCTCGGTTGAAGTAGTCAAAGGTCTCTCCTACCAGATAGAAGCGTCCCCCATTGGGATTGTCATAGCTCGCGTTTAAGCGAGCCCTCAGATCGGTCAGCCAGTTCAGAGGAACATGCTTGATCGCGTCCAGGCGGTAACCGTCGATATTATACTCCTGCGCCCACCACATCGCGTCGTCGATGGACCAAGCGCGAGCAGCCTCATTGCTGAAGTCAAAGGGAGGTAAGTAGTCGGTGAAGGCGCAGCGCACTCCATAAAAATCATCATCCCAGAGGTTCTCAGGCCCACAGAGACGGAAGCGTCCATCCTCTTGGTAAAACCAATCATTATGGGCCTGATAAAGTTCGCTGTCGAGATCAACATGGTTCATCACATAGTCAAAGAGCACCATCATCCCGATGCCATGTGCGCCATCGACTAAATTATGTAGGTCGTCAGAGCTGCCGATGCGGCTCTCGACAGTGGGTGTTGGGCTGGGCTGAGCTGGATCGCTGTAGTCAACATCGAGAGGAGAGGGCCAGTAACCGTGGTAGCCAGAGTAGAGGTGGGGATCATTGCCAGGATCCATAGAAGCCCCAGCATACTCCCGGTTGTTGTAGGGCGCTGAGACCCAGATGGTAGAGATGCCCAGATCCTCAAGGTAGGGAAGCTTGCTGGTCAGACCTGAGAGGTCACCGCCCTCATATTGACCGCTGGGTCCCCAAGCAGCCTCTCCTCCTGAAGCCTCTGGGACCGGATCGACTTGGCCATCAGAGTTATGGAAGCGATCCACCATCACGAAGTACATCACCGCGTCCTTCCAGTCGAAGAGCGTCGGATCGCCACAGCTGCCACCACAGTCGGGGACCGCTTCACACGCTCCATCGCGACAGAGTTCACAGGAGCCACAGGGGGGATCACAGAGTTCCTCAGCGCAAATCTCTACGTTGGTCTGGTTGTTACAAGCTCCATGATTGTCATCCATGCACTCTGGGCGACCGGCGCACTCATCGACCGGTCCCGCGCAGTTGGGGTTGGGCCTCCAGTTATCATCAGTGACGAACTTATAGGCATAGTTGCCGCCTGGGAGATCCAGGGCTGCGAACCATCGCCCCAACTCTGGCTTCCACTGCATCGCCAACCCTCCCGCTTCTAGGGTCGCGGCCCAGCCGTTAAACTCTCCAGCCACATGGACCCGGTTATAGACAGCCTCGCCTGGATCAAAGAGGAACACCTGATGTCCACAGTCGGGGCGGGGCAGGCAGCTTCGATTCTGGCAGCGCTGGAGCATGATCTCTCCGCAATCCTCATCAAACTCACACTCTGGGAGATGACAGCTTAAATCCGGACCGCAAAACTCAGGGGGCTCACACTCCCCATCTCCTAAGCACTCAGGGCCACAGCTCCCTTCACGGCAGATCTGGGGAGCGGCGCAGGGTCGAGCCCCATCACACTCGATGCACTGGCCCTGAGGATCACAAAATTGAGGCTCAGGGCAGCTGCAATCCAGAGGGGCTGGAGGGGTTGCGTAGCAGCTGTAGTCGCGGCAGTGAGGGTTCTCTGCTTCACAGTCGCTGTCGAGGATACACCCCGGCTGGAAGGGGCAGCTGTGATCCGCGATGCTGTTTTGCTCATCTCCCTCTCCCTCCCGTGAGGGATTAAAGGGATCCATGATCCACTCACCATCGACGATGAATTTATAGGGGTGGCGGCCCGGAACGAGGCTGACATCGACGCTCCAAACCCCCTCAACAGCAGGGGTCATCTCTAGGGGTGCGTCTCCCCAACTGGTGAAGGGACCCGCCAACTGTACCGTGCTGGGGCTGGTGCTGTGGCTGATATAGACAAAACTACGTAAACAACTCTCCTCCGTAGGCCCACCCTCCGCGCCGCCCTCTCCACCCCCAGAGCCGTCTACCTGGAGTTGAGCATCCAGGGGACCCTCACTCTCGCCCTCATCGTTACAGGCGATCAGCACCCCCAGAAGGAGGGGGAGCAACCAGGGGTTTTTTCTTAGGAAGATCCTCATGTTCACCTCGGACCGATCTCTTTGTTGGCAAAAGAACGTCAGCGCTCAGGGAGGTAGACGACAGAGGATCAATCCAAGGAGTTCTCGGTGTCGAGGGGCTCAAGCAGATCGGTGATCGGCAGCTCCAGGTGTGCTTTGTTCAGACGTAGGCCCTCCTCTAGATGAGCCTCTAGGCGGCTCAGCTCAGGGCTCTCGGGAAGATCGCCGGGCAGATAGCCTTTCTGACAGGCGTGATAGAGCTGCCCGAGCTTGATCTGCTTCAGCGGTCGTGAGGGCAGATAGCCGGAGCGCTCTCCCTCAACGGGGAGGAGCAGTTGAGCCCGAAGCAGGAGCTTAAGTGCAGGTTGAACCTCATTCATGGGGATCTGAAGCTGTGTGGCGATCTCTTGCCCCTGTGTCGCCCCTCCCTGTCGCTGAAAGCGTCGGCTGATCTCAAAGAAGATACGGCTGAGGAGATAGCCGCTGGGGAGCGCTTGGGCGCTGACGGTGGCGCGCTTCTGGAGGAAGCTGCGATGGTTCTGTACCAGATAGCTCAGCTCCACCCCCGCCAAGATCACCAACCAGACCAGATAGATCCAGAGGAAGAAGACTGGGATGAGGGCGAAAGAGCCATAAATTTTGGCCTGGGTAGAGCCCTGATAGATCGAGGAGATATAGAGGTTAAAGCCCCACTTAAGCAGCTCTAAGGCGATGGCTGCCAAGATCCCACCGACCAGCGCTGCGCGCTTCTTTACAGGGCAGTGCGGCAGCAGCTTATACATCATTGCCAAGGCCAGAGCCTCCATCACCCAGGAGATCATCGTTGCGCTGAGGCTCAATCCCCAAGGCAGATCGGCGAGCCCGCTTTGGAGCCAGCGCGCGGTGATAAACCCCAGCCCCACCATGGCGGGGGAGAGCGTGATGACAGCATAGAAGGTGGTCAAGCGACGGTAGAGAGGGCGATTGGGGCGCACCCCCCAGATCTGATTAATGGAGCGCTCAACAGAGAGATAGAGGGAGATGGAGCTGCCCAAGAGAAAGATAAAACCCACCAAGCCCACGGTGCCGCTCTGAGCTCGCTCCAGTAGGCTCTCGATGATCTCAGTCACCTGAGAGACGCTGTCGGTCAGCAAGGTTCCCAACATCCACTGCCGCACTGAGTCCGCCATCTCCTGGCTGCCCAAGAACGCCTTGATCACAGCAAAAGAGACCGTGAGAAGGGGGACCATCGAGAGGATGCTGGTGTAGGCCAGGGAGGTGGCGTTACGGAAGGCCTGATCGCGGATCAGGTGCTGGATGACGTTGAGGTTGAGGCGCAGGAACAGGAACAAGAGCTTCTGGAAGCCGCCCTCCTTGGCTTCGGCGATGCGCTTATCTAGAGACTCTCCCAGACTCATTCAGAGCGCTCCTCTCCTTAATAGACTCCGAGAGCTACCTGTTCAGATTTCTGAGTTCTCCATCCAGCTTGTAGATCTGCTCGCCCAATTTTCGCTGCTGTTTCCAGATGTCGCTGCTGTGCATCTCTCCTTTGACCACCTCCAAGGCAGAAGAAGCCAGGGTCTTGAGCTGCGCTGATGAGAGCCCCAGATCGACGCGGAGGCCCTGCTTAGAGCTGCTCAACTTGATGGCGAGTTGCCCCAGGTGACGGAAGAGCTGATCGCGATCCTTCTTCTCAGTGACCCGGCGAACCTTTTGAAGCGCGGAGCGCTCTTTGATCAAGCTGTCTCGAAGCTTGGCCTTAGCTATATAGAGGGAGTTCTTCTTCATCTTCGCCGGGATCGCCTTTGAAGGAGTCTCCCAACTCTCCTCGACGGGGATCAGGGTGAGGAGCTTAAAGTCGAAGAAGAGGCTGGCGATGGAGTTTGGTTGAGACAGGATCTTTTGAAGCCGTCCTGAGAACCCAGGGAGGAGGGCCTTGGGGCTGTTTTTCTTAATCTCTTGGTTGCTCAAGACCAGATCCTGGCCTTGGATGCTCAGAGAGAACTTGGGAGCGCCAGGAGCTTGGAAACTCCAGCCCTGCCCCTCCACCTTAAACATCTGCGCGAAGGCTGGGTGAGCGGTCAGCTTGCTGAGCAGGTCTCGCATCTTGGCGCTGTTGCTCAGGCCCATGACCAGAACCCCATTGAGGCTCTGGAGGATCTGCTCAGGCTCTTGGATTGAAGAAAGCTTGCCTGAGCTGCCCAGGCCAAAGCTACCCGAGAAGAGCCCGATGAGGTCATCTAGGCCCATCTGTAAGAAGGCACGAATCCCTACGTCAGCGCCCTGGAGTTCCTGAGCCTCTCCAGCCTGCTCCACCAGGCTCTTGACGAAGCTCCAGGTTGCTTTGGGATCGATGTTCAGGTTGAGCATCGTATGGGGAGCACCTTGGAGGTAGTGATAAAGACCTGGGTTGCCCACCGAAGGCCTGAGCACTTTATATGGGGTGGAGCCTTTGAGGAGAGCGATCTGAGCGGAAGCTGTGAAGCCATCACGTTCAGGCTGAGCCCAGGCGGTCAGAGCGCCAAAGGGGGAGAGTATAGAAGCCGCGATCTTGTTCTCAGCACCACGGATCTCGCTTAGGAGGAGATTTACGAAGAGCCGAGTGTCCATATAGAGCCCCACTGCTGCAGCAGGCATCTGAGCGATAGAAGCTTTAAAGAGGGCCACCTTAGGAAGAGACTCCATCTCGCCAAGGCTCAAAATTCGCTGCGCCATCCCCGCGTGCTTGCGGCGAGGTCCAAAGCTGAGGTAGGCGATCTTTCCTCGGATGGCGACAGAAAACTTGCGTGTCTTGAGGAAGCGCCCTCCTCCTAGAGGCTGGCTCTCCACTTTCTTCTTCCCCAGAGCTTTCTGAAGCTGAGCCTCTGCTTTCCCCGGATCTTTGAGTCCAAGGAAGAGGACGATACCCTCATTGGGTGGCAGAAAGCCTACGACCCCTGCTGGGGCGTTGCCATCAACACCCCACTCAGTCCAGGTCGCAGGGTCCAGGACCTTGAAAAACATCTTGAGGTCGCGATCCAAGCCCTTCTGCCCTTTCAAACCCTGGGCGACGGTCTGATAAGCCAGGGCATCTCGAAGCGCTTGCGGGTTCTGCGTGGCGAGCAGAAAGACCGCTTCTTTGGGGATCGCCTTGAGCGCAGGCAACTCCGAAAGAGGAGAGGGCTTTGCCTGAGCAAAGCAGGTGAGCGCTAAGATAAAGATAAGAGAGCGGATCATTAAAGACTCCTTGGGTGGCTCTTCGCCCCTATTTCTGAGGTGGCGAGCTAAAAAGAGAAGCATCCAACGTGGCCTTGAGCCTATGACAAGATCTTCTTTTTGCGAAGGCTCCTGTAAATCTCAACGGGACCTAACTCAGAGGCGCGGCCCTGCGCTGTAGCTGGAGGCGGGCTGAGGAGAGCTGCTCATTAAGCGTCTCCACCTCGATCTCTCGCCACTCCTCAGGGAGCAGCCTGCGGTTGCTGGCCTCATGCACCGCCAGCAGCTCCATATAGCGGATCATGGCGAGATCTCGGCTGGGCATAAAGTCCTGGATGGCGCGCTCTAAGAAGGCAGGGCTCAGATGATCAGCGGGGCTCGCTGGGTCTTTAGGGTAGAGGCCGCTCTGGAGGTCGTCATAAGCGAGCAGTACCAGGGCCTCTAGATCCGCCGCCGCGAAGCCTCTTAGATCTCGGAGGATGGGCAGCAGCTCCTCATCGGGCAACGCCGCTTTGATGCTGTGACGACGGAGCACCGCTCGAACCACCCCCGCGCGTTCCTCAGCATCTTGAGGAGAGAAGAAAGGGATCTTGAGGTCAAAGCGCCCAGGGCGCTTCATATCTACATCCAGCTTGTCGGGGCGGTTGGTCATCATCACAAAGATGATCCGCCCTCGGTGGCTGGGATCGCTCATAAACTCCTTGAGCCGTGCCATCACCCGGCTGTTGACCCCTCCATCCTGATCTCCTCCGCCCAGAGAGCGATCCCCCTCATCGATCAATACCAGGATCTCCCCCAGGCCCTCGATGACGCTGAGGACCTTCTCTAGGTTGGCCTCAGTGCTGCCCACCCACTTATCCCGGAAGTTCTTAAGGCGGATACACGCGAGACCGCTGGAGTGAGCAAAGGCCTCAGCCAGGAAGCTCTTGCCTGTGCCCATCGGCCCTACAAAGAGGATCCCCATCGGCACCTGAGCCCTACGTCCCGCCTTGAAGTGCTCAGCGACGCGCTGAAGCGCGGCCTTGATCGGCTCTAAGCCCCCTACATTCTCAAAGCCATGATCAGGCGTGACTACCTCGATAAGCCCAGCGCACTCCTGCTCTAGGATCTCCTTCTTTCGCTGATTGATCGCCTCAAGGGGGAGCTTCATCGGAGTCTGCGCACCCACACGCTCCTTCAGCTGAGGAGAGATCAGATCATCGATCTGTCTAAGCTGTAAGCCAGCAGTAACGCGGCTGAGTTGCTCTCCTCGCTTTGGATCCAAGCTGGAATCCAGGTGAGCGAGGAAGCGAGCCCGCTCTAGAAGTTGAGGTAGACCAACGGAGATGGAGCCAACGCGCGGATTGCGGCTGACTCGCCGAGAAAGATCAGGGAGAGCTGAGCTGAGCATCAACACCAGGTTGTCTCTACCGACGATCTCCCGTGCCAAGCTCCAACGATGGAGCCGCGCTGCCGCGTTGCGATCCTCAAAGCTCAATGCCGAGGAGCTGCCATCGGGAGCGATCAGCTCCGCATAGTGAATAATCAACGCGACAGGCTCAGAGGAACGCAGCAAGCTCTCCAAAATCTCCAGAGCCAGCTCAGCACCCCTCACCGTATCAAGCTGATCTCTCAGTCGGCTGGCCAGCATCGTCTCTGAACTGCGCTCAAGACCTCGAGGAGCCAACTGAGCCGAGGGCAGCATCCCAGTCTGGATCAGCGCCTTGGCCGCTCGCGCTGCCTCGTTGTCGGCGGGAAAGCGAATGCCCGCGCTGGGATCGTAGTGAACCACCAACTTTCCGCTGGGCTTAAAGAAGGTCTCCAAAAACTCCGGCATGCTCCAGGCGCGACCCGCGCAGAAGATCAGGTCATGCACGTTCCCGTGCAGGATAAACTGCCCAGTGTCGGTGCGTAGATATCGATCCCTGAGCAGCTTCATCCACTCAGGCAGGTCTGGGGTGCGGGGCAGATCGTAGTTGCTCATCCCTCATCAACTCCTTTGGGGTTTTCAGAGAGAGTGAGGGATTTGGAGGGTGGGCTCAAGAGAACTAAAGGGTCTTCTCTCCCTCTGTCTCCGTTGTACCTGTCTGAGCCTTGGCGCGGGCAGCCTTAAGAGCCTCCAGACGCGAACGGGCCTTGACCGAACCTGAGTTGGCTTGAAGATCTCTCAGGCGACGCTCGATGGAGTTATCCTCTAACTCATCTCCGATCTGCACCTCAGCTCGAACCCGATCAGCATAGTCGCGAACATTGCTCAACGCCTGCACATCATCATCGACAGAGATGCCGTCGAGCTGCTCCTGGATCTGCTTGCGGGCCTCAGCATCCTTGATCTGAGCAACGACCTTGCTCTTCTCCCGCTTAAGCTTGTCGATCTCCTCCTTAACGGAGCGTAGGGAATTCTTAGCGGTCTCAGCATCCCGCTCAGCTTGTTGAAGATCGCTCTTATACTCAGCCAGGCGAGCCTGCAACTCATCCTGGCGCTCTAAGAGGGCCATCGCTACCATGTCATCGCCTTGATCCACCGCCATCTCGATCTGAAGATTGGTATCTTCTAGAGCGGCCTCATCTCTCTGGAGGTTAGCCTCCAACTTAGCACGGTGCTTGATCAGCCCTGCCGCTGCGCTCTTGAGCTTAGAGTACTTCTCGGTCATGCCGTTGATGGCGTTCTCATAAGCGATCTCGGGGTGCTTCTCCTCCATACGACCTACAAAGATCCCGATGAAACCTTTCCAGAGGTTATAAATTCGACCAAAGAGACCCATATACTTAACCCTCCATCACGCTGTTGATCTGTTCATCGCTGAGGGCGAGGGCTTCCCCAGCCCTACGGATAGCGTCTCGATTGCGCAGGCCCAGCGCGAAGTTTTTAAGTAGGAAGAGCTTCGCCTGTATGTCGTAGCTCTCTAGGAGCTCCATATCCCCCTCCAAGATCGCCTCAGCATAATCTTTTAGGCGTGCCCGCTCCTCAGGAGCAAAGAGCCCATCTGCATAAACAAGCAGGTAGCAGGAGAGGAAAAAGGCCCCGATGATCTCCTCTCCTCCCGCCTTGATCTGCTCCGCGATACGCTTCAACTCAAAGGGGCTCTTGAGCAGTGCCTCAAGCTTTCCTGGCTCGCCTCCGCTCTCTCTCCAGAACTCCTGGATAAGCTCCATCTCATTCTCAGCAACCCCATCAATCTCAGCGAGGTCGTAGAGGCTTCGGCAGGTGGCAGCCATCTGTTCTTGGCTGAGTCGGACGCCCTCATAGAGTTCCGTCATCATCTTCACCCGTATCATTTTCGCAGATCTCGGCCCGAGATTAGCAAGCTCAGGGGACCTGAGCAATTGAGTTTTTAGCTCTGTATCTTCCTCCTCGATTGCGCTACCCTCCGGCGCCTTTTGACCTGAGGGAGAAGTATGGCCAAGCCTAAGCGTGAGAAAATCAAGCTGGAGAGCACAGCAAACACCGGCTATTTTTACACCACGACCAAGAACCGGCGAACCAGCACTGGAAAGCTGAAGATGATGAAGTACGATCCCGTTGTCCGTCGTCATGTTGAGTTCAAAGAGACCAAGCTGCGCTGATCTGCCCCCTCCTCGCTCGCCTGTAATTCCAAGATGGTTTTTATCACCGCTTGAAAAACAGAGCCCAGGAACGCTCACTCCATCGATTTTTAAGGAACTCATCACAGCTCAAAGAGGCTGGCTTGGAGCTTCTGTTTTTGGCTTTATAGAGAGATCTGGGGCTCAGCCTTTGGACCCACCATCTCCAATTGAGGCAGAATGGTCCACGCACCTCAATGGGGGACAAGTGTACAACATCATCTTTAAGCTTTCGCTCCTCTCCCTCCTCTTTGCCTGTAGCAGTTCCGGTGAACTCTATAAGGAGGGCCTGCTCTGCACTGCAGATGATCAGTGCGCTTGGGGAGAGATCTGCTTTCGAGGTGGGTGCGTCTGGCAGGGGGAGCCTGGAGAGCGAGCCCCTCCGGCTGAGCCTTCAGCTCCTGAGGAGGAGCAGGCCCCTCAGTTTGAGATCCCTCCGCCCCTAGCCAGCGAGGAATATCTCTGGATCCTGGGGCCAGAGTTTGATGCCCTCATCCAGATCGATTCAGAGAGTCTGGAGGTTGAGCAACGAGAGCTTGGAGATGAGCCGATCCAGATGGCGCTGCGAGGAGAGGAGGCGGTGATCCTCCACGGGAGCAGCGATGAGTTGGCGATCCTCCGGGGCGATGATCTGAGCTTTCTCCCTCTGGGGGGCCATTTTAATGCCCTGAGCCTCTCTGGAGAGCACGCTCTCTGTTGGTTGGACAGTACACGCCTGCGCCCAGGAGAGGAGGCTTCTAGTTTTCAAGAGGTGGTCCTCGTCGATCTGGATCAAAAGACTCTAGAGAGGATTACCGTAGGCTATGGGCCAGAGCAGATCATCTTTACCACCCATGAGATCCTCGTGGTCACAGGTGATGGGCTCTCGGTGATCCCTCTGGCGGAGCCTGAACCTATCGCTGAGCCCCAACCCCTGGCCCTTGATCCCCTCTCGATCAAGGCCAGAGAGGTGGTGGTCAGTCGTGATGGAAGCTTTGTGGCCAGTCGAGCAGCAGGTGAGGAGGGGATCAGCCTCCTGAATCGGAGCGCAGATCAGCTCCACTTTATCGATCTGGGCGCAGAGCCCAGCGATCTTGATCTCCTCCCAGATGATCGAAGGCTCCTGGTGATGCTGCGCTCAGCGCAGCGTCTGGCCCTGATCTCGATGGAGAGCCCAGACGAACCGATCTTCCTGGAGTTCCCTGAGGATCTTTTGGGCTCCGCCGCTGTCGGAGCGGAGCTGGCGGTGCTCTTCTCGACTGACCCCCAAGCGGAGACTTTCGCGCTCCTGGATCTTGAGGCGCAACGGATGATCTTTCGACCCGCGCGACGCCCAATCTCCTCAGTGGAGCTGGATCCCACAGGCCGAGCCGCGCTCCTCTGGCATCCAATGGGAGAGGGCCCCCAAGCTCTGGGAGGCTACTCCCTTCTGCGGCTCTCTGATGGATACACCCGACTCCAGCTCAGCTCTCTCAGTCCCAGAGGCTTGGCTTTTGGAGCTGGACAGAGCCTGATCCTTTTGGGAGATGAGACCCGAGGTCTAGGAGAGGCTCAGCTGGTCAACCTGGAGAGCTTCCGAGTTCAAAGTTATGCGATGGGCTCACTGCCGGAGACAGGGGGGCTCATTGGAACACGAGCCTTTGTCAGCCAGAGACACTCTGAGGGTCGCATCAGCTTTATCGATCCCAACGCGACCCCACCGGTTCAAACCCTGAGCGGCTTTGCCCTCAACGGGAGGATCCAATGAAGCTGTTCTCTTCTCTTGCGCTCTTGAGCCTTTTCCTCCTCAACGCCTGTGATGAGGGCAGCATGGATGAAGCAGGTTCCTTTGAAGAGAACGGTGGTGGCGCTTTTATAGATGCAGGGAGCGCTGGAACGGGGGAGGCCGCAGAAGCTGATCCCCACGAAGGCGCCCCCTGTGAGCAGGATGAGCATTGCGCTTCGGGCTATCTCTGCTTTCGGGGAGGCTGTGTTTTTCAGGGGAGAGATGCTTCCCTATCAGATGGAGACGCGGGTCCGGTGGAGTTGGAGGAGGAGTGGATCGCGCTTAACCCCCCAGTTGTTGATGAGGAGCAGCTCTGGATCTCCAACCCCAGCACCGACAGCCTGCTGCGTATTCACGCTGATGATCTCTCCCTTGAAGTTTTGCGGTTGGGGGAGAACCCCAGCCAGACTCTCTTGAGCCCCAACGGTCGCATCTTAGTCCTCAACCTGGGCAGCGATGAGTTGGCCCTCGTAGATGAAGATCAGTTGGAGTTTTGGGCGCTCGGGGCTCATTTTAATCGTATGAGCCTGGATCCATCTGGGCGTTGGCTCCTCTTTTATCTAGACCTACAGCTGGTTGTTCCTGGAGAGGCTGTGAGCACACTCCAGGATGTATTGGTGCTGGACCTGGAGCAGAAGAAGGAGCACTGGGTTGCCGTAGGCTATGCCCCTGAGGAGATCATATTTCGAGGGGAAACAGGCTTTGTCCTGACCTCTGATGGCCTCTCTATCATCGATCTCTCTGCCCCCCCTGCTGTCGCTCCTCGGCTTCCTTTGGCGCTTAACATCTTCCTGGAGGCAGATCGCGAGGTCTTCATCAGCCCCGACGCGCGCTTCGTGATCAGTCGAGGCCCTCGAGAACTGGGGGTGACTCTGGTGGAGCTGCCCAATGGCCAACCCCAATTTATCGATCTGGGTGCAGAGCCCAGCGATCTTGATCTTTTACCGGATGGTCAAACCGCCCTGGTGATGCTGCGCTCGGCCAGCGCCCTGGTGCTCCTCCCTCTGGAGAGACCTGAGAGCCTGCGTCGATTGGAGCTGGAGGCGTCCTTGGGAGCTGCCGTGGTTGGAACAGAGACCGCCCTACTCTATACGACGCTGGAGTTGGCCCCCTTGGCTCTTCTGGATCTCGAGGCTGAACGGCTGATCTATAAACCTCTACGGCGCGGTCTCAGAGGAGCACTCCTTGATCCAGGAGGGGAGGCAGCGATCCTTTGGCATACTGAGGAGCCTCAAGAGGGAGCGGCCTATAGCCTCTTGAGGCTCTCAGATGGCTTTATACGCTTCCTCCCCAGCCCCTCAAGTCCCTTGGGGGCCCATTTTGGACAGGGCCGCGCCCTGCTCCGCTTGAAGCAGCCCCCTTCGCTTCAGATTATCGATCTACAACGCTTCCAGATTGAGACAATGCCTCTGGGCAGCTCTCCTGAATATGCTGGCTTTGTAGGAGAGGGGATTTTTGTGCTTCAGACACACCCAGAGGGCCGCATCAGCTTCGCAGATCGCAATGGAGAGGGGGTCCGCAGCCTCAGCGGCTATCTCCTCAACGGGAGGATCCAATGAGGGTTCTTGGAAAGCTCAGCTTGGCGCTTTCACTTTTAGCGCTGTTGGCCTGTGATCGAGCTGCGGTATGGGATCGTCCCCTAAATCGCAGCAGCGCCACAGCGACAGATCGCCATCTCTCCTGGTTGGTGGCGGGCGCGCCCGCCCTGGCTCTATTTGATCCGCTCTCTTTAAAGGTAGAGTGGTTCCCTTTGGAGGGTCCCTCCTGGAATCCCAGCGATTCCATCCGAGGCAGCCAGCACCCCAGCCCCAATCAGCAGAATCTCTTGCTGCTCCACGGTCCTCGGGCCACCTGGCTGAGCCTAGGAGAGAGCCCTCAGATCCAACGAAGCTGGGTCCTGCCCAGCTCCTACTCAAGGGTCAGCTTCTCGCCTGAGGGCCATAAGGCGATCCTCCACCACACTCCAGGCCAGAGCAGCGGTGAGGTGATCAGTAACCCCAACCAGATTTTGATCCTCGATCTGGAGTCTGATACGCCTCCTCTGGCACGCAGCCTGCGGGCTTTTGGAGCGGAGCCGGGAGAGATCAAGATCGATCCCCTCAGAGAGGTGGCAGGGCGAGAGCGGCAGCTCGCCTGGATCCTGGCAGAGCGTTATCTGGCGATCCTGGATCTGGAGCGACCTGAGTCAGAGGAGCGGGTGGTTCATCTTGAGTTGGAGAGGGATGAGCGGCAGCTGATCCCTCTACAGTTGGAGGCGGCAGAGACAGGATCAGGTTGGACCGCCTTTGTACGGGTCCAAGGATCTGATGACATCTTCAGCTTGGCCTTCTCCAGCGCTGCTGAAGGGGATGAGGTTCCTCGCCCTCATCTCAACCAGCTGGCGGGAGGTCAGAAGCCCAGCGATATGCTTCTCCAGGAGATCAGCGGTGGGCTTCGACTCTTTAGCCTCAGCCCCAGCCTGGGGCAGCTCTCCATTATCGAGCCCGACTCGGGCACTCGTGTGCTCTTAGAGTTGGGCACGATGAGCCACTTTCTGCCCTTCAAAGCGGCAGATGAAGGAGGCGAAGAGGGAAACTTTAGTCTGCTTTGGCAACCTGGAAACCCTGAGGTGATCTTTGTGGATCTCGATCAGGTAGAGGCGGAGCGGGGCCGCGCTCTCACTCGCCTGCGCCTGGACGCTCCTGTCGATCTCCTGTTGCCTCTCTCTGGGCAGCCTGCTGCTCTGGCTCAGATGGGCTCGCGCCGCTTGGCTCTCCTGGATTTTGAAGCGCGCACCGCTATGCCTCTGAGCATCGAAGGAGAGATCGAAGGAGTACAGATCGCCCCAGATGGGGCCCATATCTTCGCCCTGGTACGTGGCGCGGGTACTCTCTCAACGGTGATGGTGGATGTCGCCACCGGGACCCCCTCCTCTGTTGAGCTGGGGCGAGGCGGTGGAGAACTCTTTCTCTGCACAGGAGTTCAGCGTTTGGTGGTCGATCACAGCGGAGAGATGGGAGAGATCAGCGTACTGTCAGTGGGAGAAGCCCTGAGCAAAGAGGGCCTCCAAGAACGGAGCGGCCTGATGTTGGAAGGGATTTTAGACCAATGAGAACCTCACTGCTTCTCCTCCTAAGCCTCAACTTAGCTGTAGCTCAACCTCTCCCTGCCTCAGCGCCCAGCTCAGCACCACTCAAGACCCCTCTGCTTCCCTCAGCCAAGATCCCCGTCAATACGCCCAGCGGAGAGGTTTTGATGCCTCCTTTCCCTCTACCCCAGGGTCCTCGCTCTGAGCCCAAGAGCCCGGAGATGCTCATCAAGCGGCCAGGTACCCATATAAATCTGCGTTTGGGGATGCGCCATCTGCCTGAGGGAGAGACAGCGGCACTCTTGGAGTCTCCCTATCTAGGTAAAACGGAATTGAGCGTAGGTTCGCGTGTTTTTGAAGACCTTTACCTTGATCTGAGCTGGAGCGGTGCTTCAAGAGAGGGGAAGCTCTATCAATGGATCGATACCCGTCTCAGGGATAACGCCCTCACGCTTCAGCTGAACTACCGCCGTGCTTTGATCGGTCCGCTTCTGATGCAGGCTCGTTTGGGTCCCGCTTATCACTGGTTGGAGATGGAGTTTGAGCAGGGCGAAGAAAGTCTATTGGCTGAAGAGAACAGCTGGGGGGCCAGCGCTGCCCTGGGGCTGATCTTTCTCCCCATTCACTCCAGCTTGATACCCAAGCTTAAGAACTCCAGTTTTGGTTTGGGGCTCAGCGTAGAGCTGAACTATGACTGGCTCCCTGAGATCGAATTTGGTGCTGAAGGCGCGCGTTTGGGCAGCAGTGATCTCTCAGGCCTGGGTTGGTGTGTATCCAATGTGATTCAGTTCTAAGAGATCTCTCAAGATAGATGCCACTCAATTGCCTCTCCACAGCCCGGAATCTTTTGGGACTTTTTGGCCTCCTGAGCTTCACCCTCCTCCTCTGGTTTCAATATAAAGGGAGCCGCGCTCCAACAATCTCAGAAGAGGCTCTCCTGACAGATCCCAGCGCTGAGATACAGATGGGAGAGGAGTGGATGGCGCTCTCTTTTCGAGGCACACAGGTGGGGCTGATACAGCTCAGCAAGAGCGCGCGTGAGGGGGGCTATCGCTTTGAGCAGCGCAGCGTATTGCGCCTCAAGGCGCTGGGAGATGATCTACGAGTGGAGGTGAACCTTGGGGCAGATCTGGATTTAAGCTTCCAGGTGAAGCGCTTCGACTTCAGCGCTCAAGCGGATTCTACCGAGCTGAGGGGAGAGGGGCAGATTGATGCGACTGGGCTTCGGCTGCTTATCCACACCGGAGATCAGGAGATCCATCGCCATCTGCCCTTGAGCGCCCCTCCTGTATTGCGCTCCAACTTAGGTCCTCTCCTCAGTCGAGGAGATCTGAGTCCTGGTGCTCTCTTTAAAGCTTCTCTCTTTGATCCCCTCAGCCAACAAGGACAAGCGCTGAAGGTGAAGGTGATCGGCCCCACGAGGCTCCAGATCATGGGTCAGGAGTTAAGCGTGGTTCAGCTTCGCAGCGAGCTGGCCGGGGTTAAATTGAATGCTTGGATCAACCAGCGCGGAGAGATCCTACGTCAAGAGTTGGGGATGGGGGTGACAGCGGAGCGGGTAAGCCGAACTGAGGCCCGCTGGGGTTTGGCCTTGGCCCGTCGCAGTGGAGGAGCGGATCTGATGGAGGCGACGATGATCCCGGTCGCGGGCCTACCTCCTCATATGGACGGGCGTCCACTGCTGCGCCTCAGGCTCTCAGGAGCGGATCTCAGCGCATTTGAGCTGGAGGATCGTCGTCAACACTGGAACGGCGAGTTTCTGGAGATCCGTCGAGAGCCTCTGGGTGAAGGCTTACTGTTGCCGGTGGAACCATCAG
Source organism: uncultured Nannocystaceae bacterium (assembly GCA_964384025.1). Lineage (GTDB taxonomy): Bacteria > Myxococcota_A > Bradymonadia > UBA7976 > UBA1532 > CAYLJJ01. The sequence goes on along the minus strand of CAYLJJ010000034.1, from coordinate 25,547 downwards.
AAGCTCCCCCTGGCAGCTTAGAGGCCAGCGCCCTAATCCAATCTCAACACCCCGATATTCGAGCCGCGGCTCTGGCGGCAGCGGCTGGGGCTCAGGAGAGCCTGAGCGCTGCGCGACGCCTGATGGAGTGGGTTGATGAGAGCTTAGAGGAGGAGATGGTAGTGGGGGTCCCCAGCGCTCTGGAGGTGTTAAAAAATCGGCAGGGTGATTGTACAGAGCACGCTGCTCTCTTCTTGGCCCTGGCTCGCAGCCTAGGGATCCCAGCGCGCCTAAACCTGGGTTTGGTCTATCAAAAGGGGCGCTTTGGCTACCACGCCTGGAATGAGGTTTTAGGAAGTGAGGGCTGGGTCAGCGTGGATCCAAGCTGGGGACAGATGCCTGTAGATCGAGGGCATATTCGTCTGTTGAGCGAGGGCCTAAAGCGACAACCTGAGCTGCTTCAGGTGATGGGACAGCTTCAAATCCATCTTGAACCTCAGTGAAGAGAGTAACGATACCCAAGAAAGCTTTATAGCCTTGGCGTTGGATATACCACCCTTGCGATCCAAGCGCCGCCAATCGGCACGTTTCTATGGAGCGGACAGGTACAGCTTGGCCTAGCGCCTTTGTACAGGGGAACTGATGCCGATGACGCCTGGGAGATGTTGCTCAACGCGGACGCTCCGATCCTGCGTGGCACTGAGGGGCCAACGCGGATCTAGCGCCGCTCTTCGAGCGCTTCTCGATCCGTATGTCGATGTATCAAGCCATCTACCCAGGCGTGGGCAAGCCTTGGATTATCGGTCTGCATCGATGCGACGATACACGCTGGAGCGAGCAAGCGCGTTGGCTCTTCCAACAGATCGGGCGCCGAATTGCTAACCAGCTTACGACCATGTTAGCGGTGCGTAATCTGAACCAGGCCAAGCGTGATCTGAGCGATATTCAGCGAAATGCACGCCTGGGCTCTTGGAGATATGACCTCGTCTCTGACGAGATTCATTGGTCCGATGCAAGTTGGCGGCTGCTGGGTCGGATGCCAGAGCCGATCACAGCTGAGCTTGCGTTCTCGATCATCCACCCTGACGACCATGTCATCGTCTTCGAAGCGATGGAAGCCGCGCAGGCAGGACAGGCGCTCACGGAGCACGAGTTTCGCTTTTTTCGACCCAATGGTGAGATTGGGGTGATGCATAATCGCTGGCACAGCATCTATGATGAATCCGGTCAAGAGCTATACCGGGTGGGAACGCACCAAGATATCACCGCGCGTCGGCAAGCAGAAAACAAGGTTGATTGAGAGTTTTTTCACCCTGGAACAACTCTCCAAAACATATCTGTTCACATAGACCATTTTCGTTCGATCTCGATCTAACAGTAAATTTTTTACACCAATACGAACTCGAATGCCTGAACGAAGCTTCGGAGAGCGCTAAGGAGGCTCTGTGAAGACCCAGTTCCTCAGTTGGCAGCTGGGCTACTCGATGATGTTTAGAAGCTCAACCTCGAACACCAAGGTCGCGCCAGGTCCAATCTTGGGCGGTGCACCGCGGTCACCGTAGGCGATCGAGGCGGGGCAAACAAGGCGCGCTTTGCCCCCCACCTTCATTTTCTGCAGCCCCTCTTGCCAACACTTCACCACGCCACCGAGTGGGAACTTGGCCGGCGCGTTGCGGGCATATGAGCTGTCAAATTCAGTGCCATCGGTGAGCGTACCGCGGTAATGCACCTCAACCTTGTCCTTGGTGGTCGGGAACTTACCAGTTCCCGCTTTGATGCTCTTGAACACCAAGCCCGATGCGGTCTGCTCGGCGCCAGGCTCCTTGGCCGCAGCATCCAAGAACGCCTTGCCCTTCTCGCTCTCCTTCTTGCTTCGAATTGCAACCCGTGCTTGGGCAAAGGCTTGGAGCTTAGGACCCCACTCCTCCAGCTTGAGCTGTGGCTTGTTATTAAATTTGTCGTTCATTCCACGTTGAACCAGAGCAAACTCGGCTGGGCTCAGCTCAAACATAGTCAGGTTTTGCGCAAGGGAGAGGCCGATTGTGTAGAGCAGCTTCTCGTCATCAGTGTTTAGGGGCTGCGCGGTCGAGAGGCTGGGTAGCATGAGCGCTGCAGCGATGAAAATAGAGAGCAGGTTCTGCATTGAGCTGCCTTACTTAAATGGGGTCTCAGGGAGGAGTAGCTCAAGAGCATAAGAATTTCAAGCAACCTCCAGAAAGTATGTGTGTGTGCTTGATGTTTTAAAAATCCTCCGCTGTCAGCACTCCGAAGATAGACCTCCTCTTTCCAGGGCGAACGGCGTCCCATCAACTCCTCCGGTTTGAGTTTTGTCAAGAAGCCAAACCAAAGGGCAAATCGATAACGCCTTCTCTTAGATTTCAAGGAGATATGAGATCGACCATGCTGTTTTTAAGCTAAATAAACGGCCAAATTCTGGACGGGATGGGCTGGGCTAGAGCGTTTAAATAAGGCAGCACAAAAGAATTGGGGCGGTTAACAGCTAAATGCAATGAACACGGTTATTTGTCAGAAATAGGGACAGAAAACGATAAATACGGCCGGGTTTTATCGTAAATGGCAAAAATATTGTTGATTTATACGTAAATCCTCACTGAAGAAATCTATTTAAGGATAGAATGTATATGCCGTTGTTTATGATAATATTTTTTTGAATTTTGTGATGTGATCGCTCTATATAAAAAAGTAATACGACAGCTAGAAACCTTGGAATAACCAACCATATTGAATGCTTGAACTGTACATTACACTGGAAGATTTTGTGGTTTATTCATAAATCGGCCATTTTTGGTGAGAGAACTATATCGATGCAACATGGAACCTTGTTCACAATATGCAAACAAGAAACAATTGTTGTTGATCACCACATTCTTAATATTACCATCATCTACGCACAAGAGTCATTCAGATGCAGCAAGTGCTTTTAAGGCGGCATCATAGCTCTTCTTGAGCCTCTTCTCCGCCTTCTTACCAACCGGTCCTAGAGAGATCGCCGCCTGACGTATGCGCATCAAACTGAGATCTTTCCCTAAAATCTCCATGCTCTGATAGAGCGGCGTGGAGACCGCCTTCCCCGAGATGGCGATAAAGAGGGGTCGCAGAAACTCCCTCAGCTTAAGCCCCAACATCCCTGCTGCTCGCTTGAGGGCCTCTTCGATCAACCCCGCTTCCCAAGCAGGGCTCGCCTCAAGCTGCCATTGAGCGAAGATCAAAACCCGCTGAACGCTCTTGGGATCCAGCTTCTTATGACTTAAAGCCTCAGGGCTGAGGTCAAGGAGCCCAGCGAAAAAGTGACTCACCATCGGGCCAAGGTCGCTGAGGCGCTCGGCGCGCACCTTCACCAAAGGAATCAAGGCTTTCATATAGTCCGAATTGAGCGCCCAAGCCATCGTCCGCTCAGCGAAGGTCTCATCATCCAACTCTTCGCGAATCCAGCGACCATTCAGCCAGCTCAGCTTGGCCTGATCAAAGATCGGTCCTCCCAGGGAGATGCGATCTAAGGTGAAGCGCTCCATCATCTCCGAGAGCCCAAACTTCTCCTCTTCATCAGGCATCGACCAAGCCATCCGCCCCAGATAGTTCAGTAGGGCCTCAGGCAGAAAGCCCATGCGCTGGTAATAAAGGATGCTCGTGGGGTTCTTGCGCTTGCTCAGCTTGCTCTTGTCCGGGTTGCGCAGTAGGGGCAGGTGGATCAGCTCAGGAGGCTCCCAGCCCAGAGCTTTATAGAGCAGCAGATGCTTGGGGGCAGAGCTGATCCACTCCTCCCCCCGCATCACATGGGTGATCCCCATAAGATGGTCATCGACGACATTGGCGAAATGGTAGGTAGGCAGGCCATCGGATTTGATGAGCACCTGCATATCTACTTCATCCCAGGCGATCTCAATCTTCTCCCGCAGCGCGTCATCTATGACACATTTGCCCTCTCGGGGCACCTTAAGGCGGATAACATGCTCCTCCCCCGCCTCCAATCGGGCCTGCACCTCCTCAGCGCTCAGAGCCAGGCAGTGAGCGTCATAGCCCATACGAGGGCTCTTGGCCGCCATCTGCTCTTTACGGAGCTGACTGAGCCGATCCGCTGTACAGAAGCAGTGAAAAGCCTCACCCGATTCCAGTAGAGGTTGGATATGGGCTTGATAGATCTCCGTCCGCTCGCTCTGGCGGTAGGGGCCATAAGGGCCGCCAATGTCGGGACCCTCATCCCATTCTAGGCCCAACCAACGCAGGGAGTTGAGGATCTGCTCCTCAGAGGCCCGGCTGCTGCGAGCCTGATCGGTGTCCTCGATGCGGAGGATAAACTCTCCACCGTGGGCTCGCGCCAAGCAGTAGTTGAACAGGGCGATATAGGCGGTCCCGACGTGGGGATCTCCCGTAGGGGAAGGGGCGATGCGAGTGCGCACTCTCTACTCCAACTCAAAAGTAGGCCAGGTGATATATGAGAAGAGGCCCTCATTGAGCGCGTCACAGGCCCCTCGCTCATCACGATCCAGATCTACAGGTAGGATTTGCAGGCTGTAGTCGATCCGATGGTCTCCATCATCGACGATGGAGTCTGCGCTGATCCCCAAGAAGACCCGCTGAGGCAGAGCGCCACCTCGGATGTTGATGCATTGTGCGTTGGTGCTCAGCTCAAAGCTCTCTACGAGGCGCCCCATTTCATCTACAGCGCTGAGGAGTAAGAGACCGTCATCGTGAGGGCTAAAAGAGAGATGGACGCTGCGATCAACCCCCACGCTGCCCTCATGATGGGCAGGAACCTCAATAGCATACCAGTCTCCCCAGTCCTGCTCATGCTCACAGATCCAAGCATCACAGATCATCGCGCGACCTGAGCCCAGCTCTGTCGCTCGGCGTGGATCATCATTGGGCTCTCTGCGCTCCTGCCAGTCAGGTTCACAGTCGGGGCTAAAGAGCGCGCGAGTAACGCTGAGATCGTAGTTGTTCTCCGCCCCTTTGACCCGCAAGAGGTACTCTCCCTCCTGGACTTCAGAGCGAGGGATGGCGATATACTCTCCATCATAGCGGGCATCTGATTGAACTATGGGGAGCTGGCAACTGTTATTGATACAGGCCGCTTCTGCAAGCTCAGGTGGGCTCGGATTAAAGGGATCAGGCTCAGGAATACAATCCACATGCTGTACACAGGCCTGCTCCCCGACGATCTGTCCCCCTCGGAACACTTGTAAGCTTAGATCTCCATCTCGATGCCGGAAGCGAGCACCGATACAGAGGCGGCTCATCGCCTCCTCTACAGGGAAGCGATACCAATCCTCATCTTGGATCCCCTCAGGGTGACAGATGCTGCCATTGCTGAGTTGGAAACGATCAGGCTCTACCTCACGCAGCTCTACTGCGCGGATCGGCAAGTCATTGCGGTCACGAGGTTCGTGTAGATCTCTTACGCAGCCCTCGGCGCCAGAGTCCCGCCTAAGGTAGAGTTCATAATCGCCCACGCTCTGCTCTCCTCCTTCCACCTTCAGATAGAACTCCCCGCCGTTGCGCCCCGCCAGGGCCAGGGCCTGCTCTGGGTTCCTGGGTGTGGCGTTAACCCCAGCTGCATCCCCCCGCTCTTGCCCCTCTGCATCCAGGAAAATCAGGCGCAGCTCCCCCTCTAAATCAGCCCCCGCGATGGCCCAAGCGCGCAGCGCGTCGTGGGGATCAGCCTCAAAGCGGTAGAGGTCCAGATCTCCTGGACAGATACGCAGGCTCAGGGGGACCTGAAGATCCAGGTTGGCGGGGAGGCGGCCATTGAAGTCGGCCATGGGGCCGCTGTGATCTAGATGTAGAGCCTCAGCTAGATGATCATTGGGCTCCACCTGATCTGTGCAGTAGAGGCTACGACGGTGAAAGATAAGGGTCAGGTCATAGCCCTCACAGCTGGCCTCCTCTCCCTGAGGGCGAAGGCGTAGGCAGTGCTGTCCTGCGACAAATGCATCTCCAGTAGGGCCTCGCTCCCAACTGTAGAGCAGCCCTTCAGGGCTGATCTCTGCCTCGGTGATGCTTGCCTCAGGGGAGTCTGTACCCAGGAGCGCCAAGCGGCTCAGGTTGAACAGCTCCAGGGCAATAGGGCCACAGCTCTCGGGCGCCATAAGTCGCAGCTCCAAGCCATCATCATCCCCCATCGGGAAACAGATCCAGTCCTCATCCTGGGCGCAAAGGTTGCCCTCAAATACATCAAAAAAGTCATCCAGGGGCTCCAGTCCTGCTTGACGCGCCCCCTGGTTGTTGTTGTCCAGAGGATCCAAGCCATCAGGGAAGCAGGCGTCGGTGGAGATATCCACGTTTAAGCGGTAGGGGATCCGTCGAGCAGCGCCCTCTATACTCAGGAGATAGACCCCTGTGCTCAGGGGAGGTGCCCCCTGGGGAGGGTAGACCAGCAGCTTCTCTCCGCCTGGCCCCTCCAACTCCACCAACAGCTCATCTCCACGCCAGAGCCTCAGCTGGAGTTGGCCCAGGGCGGGATCTGAAGAGAGCTGAGCTTGAAAGCGCTGCCCCTCCTCTAGAGGGTAGGCCAGGAAGTCAGGATCAGCGGGGCAGGCGACCCGCTCCAGAGGAAGAGTGATCCCCTCTCTCGCCTGCGCTGCGCTGTCATCTCCCTCGATGTCGGCAGGATCATCCGCGCAGCCCGGTTGGCAACGCAGGCTCTCAGGGTCACAGCGCTGCTCAGCTGGACAGGGCAGGTGGCTTTGAGGAGAGCAGAAGGATAAGCAGCTTTGATCGACCAGATCACAATATGCCTCTGCTCCACAGTCGCTGTCCTCTAAGCAGAAGGCACGGCAGATGTGCTCCAGATCACAGCGCCATCCCCCCTCGCAGTTATCGGGCTCCTGACGACAGCCGACGAGACAAAGTCCAGCTTCACAGTAGTGCCAAGGATCGCAGTCTGAGTTGTGCTCACAGCTGCGTTGCCGACAGCGATGGCTGGACTCTTCACAGGAGAGATCAGAGGGACAGCTCTCCAAAACACCGGGTCGACAGCCCTCCAGGCAGCGCTCCAAAGGGCCACAATACTCAGAGACAGAGCACTCTTCGTCGGTAGTGCAGGGGGTGCTGCATGGATCGGGTTGACAGCTCTCTAGGCCCTCAAAGAGTTGCCCCTCGCACTGATGCTCAAAGAGCAGCTCACAGCGGTTTTGAGGGTCACAGCAAGCAAACTGAAGCAGGCAACTGCGGCTCTCAGGATCACAGCTCCTGTTCACCCCCTCAACGGGCGCGCAAGCCCCAGCAGAGAGGCGACAACCAGGCAGGCACTCTCCCTCCTCACAGTAGTCTGAGTCGGGGCACTGGTTGTCAGCGTTACAGGGCATCTCCTGGCACTCATGGCTCTCCTCCTCACAGAAGCTGCGGGGAGAGTTCGCTGTGCAGGAGTCTGGGCTTAGGCGACAGCCCAGCTCACACTCTCCTGAGATGCGTGGCCCCTCGATGAGGCAATAGTAAGCCTCTTCACAATCCCCACTGTTTCGACAACCGATGATGCCCTGCTCTCTCTGCTCTTCAGCCAGATCAAGAGCCGCGTCCGTGGGAGGAGCGCTGAGATCGGCAGGGCTGACGTTACCATCATCACAAGCAAAGAGGAGGAAAGAGAGGATCCAAAAAGATCTCATAGCGCGCTCGTCAAATGAAGGGAGCGCTCATCCTAATGTTTTCTCAGCTGTTCGACCAGACTGGAGTTATATGTCAGGGCCAATGCTCCAGACGCGCGATCCCTCGCTGAGCGCGAACCCACAGTAAGCCATCTTCTAGAAGCAGCTGTTCTACCCCAACTCCTGGGAGGTTATCAGCAAGACCTAAGCGCTCCAAGTGTTGTCCCTGAAGCCTGAGAAGTCCCTGCTCATCCCCAAGATAGAGCAGGCCATTATCTCCCGCCGCTAAGGCTTGAATAGAGCCGCGGATGCGCTCTGACTCATAGCGTCTAAAGTCTCCATCAGGGGAGCGCAGATAGAGCCCCTCACGCCCCCCGATCCAGAGCCGTCCATCAGGGGCCAAGGCGAGAGCTTGGGCCTCCATCTCGGCGATCTCCAGCCAGCTTCCATCCAGCAGATGCAGGAGACCCCAGGGGGTGATCACATAGATGTTCTGAGCATCCGCCGCGATCGCCTGAATTTGGGGAGCTTGGGGAGGATAGATGTGGTGATTTTGGATAAAATCGATGCGATGGAGACCATCCTCAGCGCCCAGGAGCAGTATGCGCTCCTCCAGAACAAAGAGGCTGAGGAGCCCTGGGATCCTCTCCCCCTCTGGACTCCAGCTGCCCCCCTGGAAGCTGAAGAGCTGCTCCTCGGTGATACACCAGAGCTGCCCCGCTGGAGAGCGCTGACAGGCGCGCAGTTCCCCTGGAGTTTGCGGCCCCTGAGAAAGTCGATCTCCAGAGGGGCTCAAGAGGATCTGTTCAGGGCTCAACGCGCCGATCCAGATTCCTGGCTCTCCTCTGAGAAGTTGGACTCGCTCAGGGGGACCTGGGACCCCTGGGAGGGTCCCAAACTCAAGAACCACCCCCCCTGGCTCCAGGCTTTGGGCAGCATAGAGCCCCGCATAGCTCCCCAACCACATCCCCTCTCCTCTGGGCAAGAGGCTGCTGAGATAGAGATCCCAGGCACCCTCTCTTTGAGCCTCTCCATCAGCCTCGATCCTCCACAGCTGCCCCTCGGAGAGCGCCCAGGCGCTCCCCCCCGGTAGTGGTTGAATATGCTCATAGCGGATCTCGGCGGGGGCTTCGGTCAATACCTCTCCCTGGAGATTCAGATGTAGGGCTCCTTGGCCTGCGAGCCAGAGCCCGCCAGTGTTGTCGCTCTGGATCTCCTCTACAGGGAGAAGCCAGGAGGGCAGCGGTCGAGACTCCTCACCCCGCCTCAGGCTGCCCTCCACTGAGAGCCAGAGCTGTTGGTTGAAATCTTGGTGGATCGCCTCAACCCCCTCTTGAAAGCTCCAACTCCCCTCCTCCGCTACTTGAAACAGCCCTCTCTCGCTCAAAAGCCAGAGCCCCCCTTCTACAGGAAAGAGCAGATCGCGGGCCTCTCCCCAGGAGGGATCCATCATCTCAGGATCAAAATGAAAGCTCTGAAAACGACCATCCGGGAGGCGCCGTCTGAAACCAAAACCTGTGGCGTTAAGGAAGCCCTGGAGCGCTCCCCTTTGAGCGTAGGCTGAGACTCGAGGATCCAAGAGCCCAGCTTCACTGCCGATGATCTGCTCTTCGATGATCGCGCCCCCGGTGCTGAGGACCACTGGGCCGGGAGCCAATCCCAGGATGTGGCCGCTGAAGGGAAAGATCTTAAAGGGAGAGCGACAAGGAGACTCTCCCGGTTCGTTGGGATAGAGAGGGCAGGGATCCTCCAGGTCGGGGATCCGATCGCCATCCTGATCTGTAGGACAGAAGTCTGCATCAGCCTCCCAGGGACAAGGATCCCACCAGTCCCAGAGCTCATCTCCATCATCGTTGGGATCACAGAGATCCCCCACTCCATCCCCATCTTGATCTCGCTGTCTTGGGTTGGCTTGTCTTGGGCAGTTGTCCAAGAGATCTCTCAAGCCATCGTGATCCTCGTCGCTCAACTCAGGTTGAACATCGGGTTGAGGGAGGCTCCGATCTTGACGGGGAGGGAGATCAGAGGTGAAGAGCTGATCGGGAAAGCTGAGCTGATCCAGGCGCTCTCCCTGGTCTCTCTCTAAGAAGAGGTCTGGAAAAGCTGCGTCGGAGAGCGGCTGACAGCTTCCCTCAGCGCCAGAGAGGGGATCACAGGGGTTGTCTAAGGAGATCTCGGGCTCGCTGAGGCAGGCGTTCAGGCTGGCTGCACAGAGGAGGAGCGGGAGTATCGTTGTAGATCGCTTCACCATCTCAAGCTCCAACTGAGACCAGCGCCTCCCTCCAGGGAGCTGGGGTTGAATGAGGAGCGTCCAGGAGTGCTTAGGGGCTCAGGCTGTACAAACTCATCAGCGGAGAGGAGCGCCCAGAGACTCCCGCTTCCCAAGAGGAGCCCCAACCCCAGCCCCGACCAAGCGATAAGGCGATCTTGACGGGCCTCATCTCGATATTGCTCGATCGCCCTGCGCTCCTTTAGAGCCTCCGCCTCCTCTTGAGCGAGGGCGTAGCGCGAACCAGCGGTCTCCATCTCTTTAAAACCCTGGGAGGCGCGATAGGCGAAGAAGCCTCCCAAGCCCAAGCTGAGGGCTGAGCCTCCCAGCGTGAGCCAGGGCAGGATCCCATCCTCCTTCAGCTGATCGCTCACAGAGACCTGCCCTCCTCCTTGATCGATGAGGATCGCCTCTACAGAGACCTCCTTCCCTGCCAAGACTTGCACCTCCTTAGACCACTCCGCCTGATCCGATTGGAGAGTGACGATGTAATGACCAGGGGGCTGCTCTCCTAAATAGGGGGTCTTGCCCACAAACTGACGGTCGATGAGGACTCGCGCTCCTTCAGTAGCGCTGCGAATCTTTAAGCGACCAGGAAAGGCGAGACGGATCTTATGAAGCCTGCCTGCGCGAATCTCTAAACCTTGGCTGAGTTTGATCCCCTCTGGAGATCTGGCCTCGACGTGATACTGCCCTGCACGTACCCGGCGCCACTCTCCAGGGCAGGGGTGGCTGTGAACGAGGCGTTTGATCTGTAGCTTTACCCCCTCTAGGTTACAGCTGATCTGAAGCTGGCCCAGGTAACGCTCCTCCAAGAGGCGGATGCGCTCTCGAGCCTGAGCTTGAGACTCAGGCTTATCTTTCAGCTTGAGATAGTGTTCAAAGGCTTGGATCGCCTTCTCTGCTTGACCCAGCTCCTCCAGACAGCGAGCGACATTCCAGCGATAGATCGGCAACTTTCCTACAAAACTTTCCAGGCGATCAAAATCTCGTAGGGCCCGCTGGAAGCGCCCCGCTACAAAGTTTTGTTGAGCCCGGTTGAGGAGAGCTTGAGCCCTGCGCCTACTCAGACGGCTCTCAGCGCTAGAAGAGATGAGGAGAAGAGCGAGGAGCAAAAGAGAGTGGCTGCGCATCTCCAAGTTCTACCGCTAAAGGCGCTTCATCTCCAGACCAGCTGGGGCCTTCTTTGGAGAGATCCTTAAGATGCGGTTTATCTCGGGGTGGTTGAGGCGGAGAAAGAGCGGCTCTTTGCGGGCTTGTCTACGCAAGGCTTTGACATCTTTACTCTCTCTAAGGGCGCGCAGGAGAGCCTCGGCGGTCGCCAAACCTCGGCGTGAGCGGGCTCGCTCCAACGCCAACTCATAGGGAGTAGGGAGCTTGGGGGGCTTGGGTTGAGGAGGGGGCGCAGGGCGGCTCAGATCTTCAATGGAGAGATCCAGCTTGGGGGTTGGAGCTGCGTCTAGAGGCTCAGCCTGCACCATCATCACATCGGGAGCGGAGGAACTCAGGGCTTTGCTCTGCGGTGTGATCGTAGGAGCGGGCTCACTGAGAAGGAGAGTCAGGAGGACACCCAGGAGCGCGAACCCTAAAACCAGCAAACCTACTCCAGCCTTTAAGGGTCTTCGCCGTAACTCTCCCAACATCTCCAGGGAGCTGCCATATCGATCTAAGGTCTGCTCATACTCAGGGGAAGCAGGGATCCCTTGAAGCGGGCCAGCGAGGGCTTCAAAGGCCGCGCTCAAAGAGACCCGCATAGAGGAAGCATCGCGGAGCCTCTGGTTGGGATCATGAGCCAGAGCGCGCCGGAGAAAGTGCTCTACAGCGAAGGGCAGATGCAGATCTTGGAGGTTCTGGCAAGGGTCATACTCCAGGTCCCGCTTGAGAGCGATCACCTCGTCTGCGGAGTCTCCAGGATAGGGACGCCGCTGTGTGATCATCTCAAAGGCGATGGCCCCTACAGCATACCAATCGGACCAGGGACCGATCCCTTTGCGGAGGATCTGCTCTGGAGCCATATAGGAGGGGGTACCTGCCAGAAAGCGAGTCTGATCTCCATCATCCAGGAACTTAGCCAGACCAAAATCAACGAGGCGAACATAGGCCTCCTCTCCAGGTACTCGTTGGAGCATGATGTTGGGGGGTTTGATGTCGCGGTGTATCACACCTGCAGCGTGAGCAGACTCCAGAGCGTTGATCAGCTGATTGAGGATGCGCAGCGCCTTCTCAGGCTCCATCCCCCGCAGCATCTCCTCACGAAGGGTGCGGCCCTCCTCCACATACTCCATCACCAGATAGGGGCGCCCATAGTGGCTGCCAAACTTGAGCAGGCGCACGATATTGGGGTGACTCAAACGTGCTAGAGCGGCGGCCTCTCCACGAAAGCGATCGGTGAGGGCCTCATTAGGGGGGCCGTTGCCATTGTCCAGCAGCTTGAGAGCGGCCTTCATCCCGATGGGAAACTGTAACGCAAGGTAGACGTTGCCTACCCCGCCGCCGCCCAGTTTTTGAACAATGAGGTAATCCCCCCAGAGCTGCCCAAGGACCGGATCGAGGAGCCCTGAGCGGCTCATCTCAAGCACATTATCAGTGGGGATGTGGTGATAGCCTCGTCGGAGACAGACAGGCTGGGGACAGGGCCGCCCCAAGGGTCCCTCACGCTCACAGGATGGACAGAGCCCGATGGACTTCTCTGCGCTCAAAACCTCTCCTGGGCGGCATCGCTCATCAACCTATATAGTCGAGAGTTCCAAGCCTAGAGTCCAGAGAGGATTTTTCCCGAAGTCCAGAGCGCTCACCTTTGTTTGGGGCAGATTTAAAAGCCTCTATGCCCACCAACAAGCGACTAGATTACTGCCGAGAGCGCCGGAAGAGAGCGAGTAGAAGCCGTCTCCATCATCATTCACGCCTGACATGATTGACTGTTTCATGATAGAAACCCCAGTTCTCTAAAAAAACATAGATTATGTACTCATCAGTACATATAAGGCCGCTTTACTTAATGTCATCAAAAATATGAGGCTTAACTGCTTGTTTTTTTGACATTTAGCAGCAATTTTATTGCTAATTGACCACTCTGGGGAATCATTTCGAAGACTGGAGGCTTATTGTTTGCTGTTGTCCCTCTTTCTGTCTTTTCTTTAAGCCTTCGACGCCTTAGTTCTCGACCAGCCCGAAGAACTTATCCTTTTTGTCATTTATGCCCAGTCACAATGTAAATTTCATCGCATTCGATGATATTATCCAACATTATACCTCTTTTTTAAAAGTCGTTCCCTTTCTCAGCAAGGTAGCCATTTTGGAAACATCATCTTTATCCAGGTCTAGTTCTTTTGATGTTCGACTGTTGGATAGGTTTAATCCCATAAAATGCAGTACTGGCATTCATGTCTTTAATGGCTGATGATGCTCTGAAAATATAGCCCCTGCTAAATCATCAAACCGCCTAAAACACCACTTGCATTCATAACGTTGCTTTTCTGGTTACTTGTCATCCCAGCCTCGTCGAATTACTCTATGTCCATCACAGAATGGACATATTCAGCCTTCCGGCCAGCGCATCTCACGGAGTCGATCAAAGCACTGACTGTCATCCATCAGATCTTGAATTTTCAAAAGCATACACAACCTCTCATCTCATCAGAATAACACGAGAATCATTGCCTAGTCATGCTATTTTCGTCTCTGAGAAGAAGACCCCAAAACGCATATTGAGCCATCATCAAAACGAACCTGAGTGTCATCCTGAGTGGCCATCGCGGAGACAAACATGCTCCTGTAGCTGGAGTTGGATCTCCTCTCGGGCATAAAGCCCGCGCGAAACTCAGTCCCCAAGGCCTTGCGGCCCTTGCTGGTCAGGATCAGCGCTTGACAGGAGGTCAGGTGTCTTAGGTTGGCATGGATAGGCTGCTCAGCGATGATCTTCTGCCCTGTGTAGTGCCCCTGGTTTATAGAGTTGGTCCCTGAGGCCACATGGGTTGCTGTCTAAAGCAGGGCCGTTACGCGCCACGGTGTGAGGACCACAGCTGTTACCCTTGAGAGGGACAGCGATCGGAGCCGCCTTAGAGAGCAGGCCCTCCCAAACCAGCTCATCAACGCCATCAGTCACTCGAACGAGCAGCTCTTCCTCCTGTGGGGTGGAGAGCATCAAGCAGTGCTGAGTGACATAGGTCGCGTCAGAGGAGCAGAGGGTAGGAAGCCAGTGATGGTTGTCCAATTGAGCTTGGGCTGGGCTCGCGGCCCAGAGCAAAAGCCCCACCAAGTAGATCGAGGAGGCTCGTCTCATCTTAAATTCCCCTCTACTCTTATTCTTTACGAGAGCACTGTAACCTATCAGGCGGACCTCTGGAGGGAGAGATGCTTCGAAGCTATATACTGATGATCCTATCTCTGATGCCAAAGACGCTCTGGGCTGAAGAGCCCAGCTCCAATCCAGCTTCTCAGAGCCTGCTCCCCTCTGTTGAAGAGGCAGCTACTCTAGAGCCCAAGCGCTTGGTGCCGGAGGATATCAAAAAGGTCTATCTCTTCTTTCATCCCAGGCCCCAGAAAGAGAACTCTAAAGATCAGAGCCTCTCTCGGGTGCTCAACAGCCTCGCCCGTGCCCGCCTCAACGCCTTGGAGAGCCTGCGCCTCAAGACCCTGATGGAGATGCCTGAGGTCCCGAAGGTGATTGAGCGTTTTGGGGATCTCAGAAGCTTGGATCGGGTTTCTCTTATCGCCATCAAGAACCTGACCGGCTTTGATGGCCTCATTCAGGTGGATTATCGCTATAGGAAAGATGAGGTCGAGCTGCTGATGACCTGCTTTGACTTCCGCAATGGACGGATCTTTCGAGAGCGGCACCTCAAAGGCCCCATGAACGCGGGGCTCTTTCAGACCATCGAAGCGGATCTTGTGGAGTTCGCCACTACCGTTCGACGCAGCTATCGGGTCACTCTAAATATCGATTCCCGACCCTCTAAGAGCCAGATTTATATCGACGATCGCCTGATCGGAGAGAGCCCCCTGATCCACGAGCTGAAGAGCGGGGACTATCATATTCGCATCCAAAAAGAGGGTTTTAAGCCCTATGAACAGCGCTTTCAACTCAGCGATGGAGATCGATTGCGCCTGCAGGCCAGCCTTTATAATCCCCTCGCGGCGGGGGTGCGGCCCGCGCCCCCCCGGTTTGGGGTAGACCCCCACCCACGGCCCGTAAACGAACCCGCGCCCCCAGGTTTTCGTCTAGACGCCAACGAACTGAGCTTAAGCTACCGCTACAGCTATCTAGATGTTGAGCACCCTGGCCTCCGCTCTATCGATTTTATGGTGCTCTCCTGGATGCTGCGCTTCCTCTCTTGGAATTTCGGCCTGCACTGGGCTCGCAGCCTCTCTCAGGAGGCGGAGAATAGGTTGGACACCTTCTTGGGAGAGGGGGAGGGGCTGCAGCGCTATAGCGTTGATATCGATGAGTTCTCAGGGGTGCTTAAATACGCCCTATTGGAGAAATACTCATTCGCCTCCCTCTGGCTGGGGGGGGAGTTGGGTATGAGTCTATTGAGGAGCGACGATGGCGATCGGGAGCTGCTGGAGTGGTCTCCCTCAGGCGCGCTCTATCTGGAGTTGGGCTCTCGTATCTTCCGAGGGGGCAACTTCAGCCTGGAGGCAGAGGTGGACCTTGGCGTCTCCTATCTAGGACAGCTCCCCTACACTGAGCGAAAATTCAGCCTCTATGGAGCCAAAGAGCCTCAAGAGGAGCACCGCGCTCTCTTAGGACCGATGGGGGCGATCTCCTTGAAGGCGGTGTTTTGGAGGGAGATCTTCTGATGAAGGCTCAGCTCCTCTTCTTAAGCTTGCTCTCTCTGGCCTGTGGTGATGATAGCGCCCTGGAGCCCGCATCTTCAGATTATCTCTACGAGAACCCCCTCTTCGCTGGAGCGGCTTTGATCTCTGCTCAGGTCCAGCCTGGAGCGCAGCCGGGACGCCCCAGCTTTTCTTGGCCCGCCAGCAGTTACCGTCATGTCATCTGTGCGATCTTTGACGAGCGTCTCAACCTTAAAGATGGGGTGATCAGCAACCCTCATCGCATCAGATGGATCTGGCACAGCGGCCTTTCTGGAGGACGAGAGGGGCAGCTCCTCTTTGAACATGGGATCTCCAACGCAGAGCTTGAGAGCCCCCCTGAGACCCTACCGGAGGGGGACTACTACTGGGCGGTCTGGGCTCTAGACGCTCAAGGGGTCCCCCAAGCCTCTTCTCAGGAGTACACACTTCAGATCCCCATCCAGAACGAGGTGGGCCAATGAGCGCTCAATCTCTCCTGTTCCTCCCTCTGCTGCTTCTCTCCTGTGCAGAGTATGATCCTGATAGAGAGGAGGACTTTCTCTATAATAATGCCATTTTCCAGGGCGTTGAGCTGCTCCAAGCGGCTCAATCTGGGCGACCTGAGCGCCCCAACTTCTCCTGGCCAGCTGCTGAAGAAGATCATGTGGTCTGTGCCCTCTTCAGCGAAGCGATCGATGTTCAAGGGCGAGAGATCTCTAACCCAGAGGCGGTGATCTGGCTCTGGCACAGCGGCTTAGGAGCGGGGCGGGATGGCAATATCCTCTTTGAACACGGCCTCTTAAACAATGTTGAGGAGGGAGATGCGGTGCTGCCCTCGGGTGCTTACTTCTGGGCTGTTTGGGCCTTAAGCCCTCAGGGCCTGCCGATTATGGCAACTCAGGAGATGCTCCTTGAGGTTCCCTAAACGCAGGAAAGAAGAGCCCTCCAAATTGCCTCCAAGATAAAGAAAATTCTAGAAAATAAAAGGGAAAAACTGCTTCGATTTCCGGTTGACTCCCCCTCGATTCCCCGTTAGGAGGAGGAGCCTAATGAGCGTTGATGGGGCTGAGCCTCATCAAAATACGAGGAGGATTTAGATGTCCTATACCAAGGATGTGATGGAGCTCGTCACCCGCAAAGATGCGGGAGAGAAGGAATTTCACCAAGCGGTGAAAGAGGTCCTTGACACTCTGGGGCCCCTCTTGGAGCGTCGCCCAGACTATCGCCATCACCGTATCCTTGAGCGCTTTGTTGAGCCTGAGCGCGTGCTCATGTTCCGGGTGCCCTGGATGAACGATCGCGGCGAGGTCCAAGTCAACCGTGGCTTCCGTATTGAGTTCAGCAGCGCTCTGGGTCCCTACAAAGGGGGTCTGCGCATTCACCCCACGGTGAACCTGGGCATCCTCAAGTTCTTGGCCTTCGAGCAGATCCTCAAGAACTCCCTCACGACCCTACCGATGGGCGCGGGTAAGGGAGGCTCAGACTTCAACCCCAAGGGTAAGTCTGATGCTGAGGTGATGCGCTTCTGCCAGTCCTTTATGACCGAGCTGTCTCGTCACATCGGCCCCAACACCGATGTCCCTGCTGGAGATATCGGCGTAGGTGGTCGCGAGATCGGCTACCTCTTCGGTCAGTATAAGCGCCTGCGCAATGAGTTCACTGGCGTCCTCACGGGCAAGGGTCTCAACTGGGGCGGCTCACTCATTCGCCCTGAGGCTACAGGCTACGGCGCCGTTTACTTTGCTCAGAATATGTTGGCGACCCGCGACGATGATCTGAAGGGGAAGGTCTGCACCGTCTCTGGCTCCGGCAACGTGGCTCAGTACACGGTAGAGAAGCTCAATACCTTGGGCGCTACCGCCGTGACCCTCTCTGACTCTAGCGGCTTTATCCATGATCCTGCGGGCATCAACGCTGAAAAGCTGGCCTGGGTGATGGAGCTCAAGAATGTACGCCGCGGTCGCATCAGCGAGTACGCGGATCACTTCGAGGGCGCTGAGTACTATCCGGGCGAGCGTCCTTGGGGTGTCAAGTGTGACTGTGCCTTCCCCAGCGCTACACAGAATGAGGTCAGCGCCGGTGAGGCTCAGACCCTGATCAACAATGGCTGCTTCGTGGTCTCTGAGGGCGCCAATATGCCCACCGAGCCGGGCGGCATCGACATCTTCATAGAGAACAAGATCCTCTATGGTCCAGGTAAGGCTGCTAACGCGGGTGGTGTGGCTGTCTCTGGTCTGGAGATGTCTCAGAACTCCCTACGTCTGAGCTGGAGTCGTGAGGAGGTCGATCAGCGCCTCCAGGGCATTATGAAGGCGATTCACACCAGCGCCTACGAGACCGCTCAGGAGTTTGGCGTACCCGACAACCTCGTTCTGGGCGCCAACATCGCAGGCTTCATTAAGGTCGCGGACTCCATGATCGATATGGGCCTCGTCTAAAGTCTCCCATCCTCTCTAAGAGCATGACATCCTCCCCCCTCAAAGTTGCCCGGAGGAACTGTGCTCAGATCAAAAAACGGCGACGCTGCCCGGATCCCCTTTAGCGAACAACGCGCACGCACTCGCCGCGTTGGTGGCCGTTCCCTCATTCCCCATTATGAGAGCAGATTCAAAGGCTTTCATGACCTGATGAGGTTCAGGGTCCGAGAGATTTTGCTGGTCTCTACCCTCTATGATGCTTGGGTCCTTGAGGAGGATCGCAACCTCTCAGAGCGCATCTTCAGCGAATACCTAGAACTGGACCTGCGCTATGTCCCTCGCATTACGCGGGTGAACACAGGAGAAGAGGCTCTGAATTTGATGGGGCGCAAGACCTACAACTTGGTCCTCTGTATGACGCGGCTTCCAGATCTGGAGCCCCTTGAGTTCCGCAGAAAGGCCAAGATCGTCCGGCCCAAACTGAGGATCATCTTCCTGACCTATGACGCGGTCGACAAAGGGCTGCTCGAGAGCCTGCGTGAGAAGAGCGATAATGATCGGATCTTCTTCTGGCTTCGAGACACCAACATCCTGCTCTCCATTGTCAAATATGTCGAAGATCAGAAGAACGTTTATCGAGATGCTCGGGCGGGGGTTCAAGTGGTCCTCTTGGTGGAGGACTCTCCCCGCTTCTACTCCCGATTTCTTCCGTTGATTTATACCGCGCTGTTGACTCAAACTCGTCGGCTGATCAACGAGGGCCTCAACAGCCTGCACCGCCTTCAGCGGCTGCGAGCACGGCCCAAGATCCTCCTCGCAGAGACCTTTGAGCAAGCAAACTCCATATTTAAGCATCTTAGACACAACATCATCGGGGTGATCTCCGATGTGCGTTTCCCGATGCAGGGAGAGCACCACCCTGAGGCGGGGTTTAAGCTCGCTGAGATGGCTCGCTCACTCATCCCTGAGCTGCCCTTTATCCTCCAATCTTCAGAGCCGCACAATGAATCCTTGGCCCATAAACATGAGCTGGGTTTTCTCTATAAGCACTCTGGAAATTTGGAAGAGGAGCTGAGGTGTTGTATCCAAGACAACTTTGGTTTTGGTGACTTTCGTTTTCGCCGTCCCAACCGAAACCCAGTGGGCAACGCCCGAGATCTTCATGAATTTTATGATGTGCTCAGGACCGTCCCTGAAGAGTCGATCGCCTTCCACGCGGCCTACAACCACTTCTCTACTTGGCTGAGAGCACGCACAGAGTTTGAGTTGGCGGAGAAAGTCAGGCGGATTAAAGTCTCCGACTATCCTCAGGTAAGCGCACTTCGAGAGGCTCTTTGTCAGCTTATCGGGCAACACAATCATCGAGCTCGAGAGGGCTTGGTTGGAGATTTTCAGGCGGGTCGCCTTCAAGCCAGCGATAATTTTATCAAGCTGGGCGCAGGCTCCTTGGGAGGAAAGGCTCGGGGCTTAGCGTTTATCAACGCGCTCCTGGCTCGCAATCAGGTGGTGGGGCGCTATGAAAATACACAGATCCGTATCCCCAACACCTTTGTTTTAGCGACAGATGTCTATGAAGAGTTTCTTCAAGAGAACAAGCTGAAGGAGTGGGCGATCCGCACGGAGGATGAGGAGAAGATCGTTGAGCGTTTCCTCAATTGTCAGCTGCCCAGGCAGATCCGTAGAGATCTCTTCACCCTCCTGAACACTGAGACCTATCCCATCGCGGTGCGCTCCTCCAGCCTCCTGGAGGATAACCAATCTCTCCCCTTCGCGGGCATCTATAAGACCTTTATGTTGCCCAACAACCACCCCGATCTAAAGCGCCGTTTTAAGCAACTCAATGAGGCGATCAAGATGGTCTACGCCTCTATATTCTCCCACAGCGCCAAAGAGTACACTCGCAACACAGGCTATCGGGTGGATGAAGAGCGTATGGCGGTGATCATTCAGCAGGTGGCTGGAGAGACACATCGAGGCCTGCACTACCCCACCTTCTCTGGGGTCGCTCGCTCCTATAACTATTATCCCTACTCCGAT
The DNA here is from genome assembly GCA_964384025.1 of uncultured Nannocystaceae bacterium. Classification (GTDB taxonomy): domain Bacteria; phylum Myxococcota_A; class Bradymonadia; order UBA7976; family UBA1532; genus CAYLJJ01. The sequence continues at coordinate 5,445 of CAYLJJ010000034.1, read as the reverse complement.
CTAAAGCCTGAGGAGGGCACCGCCTCTCTCGCCCTGGGCTTGGGCAAATCGATCGTTGAGTCGGAGAAGTGCTTTCATTTTTGCCCCGCTCACCCCCGTATGAACCCTCCCTACTCCTCAGCTGAGGAGCTGCTTCAAAACAGCCAGACCTCCTTTTATGCCCTGGATGTTTCCCAACCGGAACTCAGCATCACCAATGATGAGAGCTTTAGTCTCCAGCGGCTCCCCATCTCCCAGGCTGAAGAGGATGGGGTCCTTCAGCTCATCGCCAGCACCTACTCTCCCCAAAATAGAAGTATTCGTGACACCTTAATGGTGTCTGGTCCCCGCGTCCTGCGCTTTGCTCAGGTGCTCAAATACAACAGCATCCCTCTTCCTGAGATCGTTCAAGATCTCCTGGAGGCGGGAGAGCGCTCCTTTGGCTCCCCTGTAGAGATCGAGTTTGCCGTCAGCATGGATCCCCAAAATCGTGGCAAGGCGGAGTTTCACTTTCTTCAGATTCGCCCCATCTTGATGAGCGACCTAGAGCATGAATTGAAGAGGGAAGAGCTGGAGGCAGAGGGGATCTTCGCCTCCTCGATCCAGGCGATGGGGAATGGTATTTTTGAGGATCTTTACGATCTGATCTTTATCGATCCAGAGCGTTTTGACATCCTCCGCACGCGGGAGATTGTTCAGGAACTGAGCCAACTCAATCGACAATTCGTCGAAGAGGGGAGACGCTATATCCTCCTTGGCTTTGGTCGTTGGGGGACCTCAGATCCCTGCCTTGGGGTTCCGGTTCAGTGGAAGCAGGTCTCTCAGGCCCAGGTCTTCTTAGAAGCAGACCGCCATGATCTCTGGGTAGAGCCCTCTCAGGGCAGCCACTTCTTCCAAAATATGTTGGCTCTGCGTCTGGGCTATCTCTTTATCAAGGAGAGCCGAGCAGGCAACCACGTTGATTGGAGCTGGTTGATGAAACAGCGCCCGCAGCGCTCTACCAAACATCTGCGACATCTGCGCTTCGATGATCCTATCCTTGTGGAGATCGATGGTCGCTCCTCACGAGGGCTGATCCGTTGCCCTGTAGGTGAATGATAGATTTGCTCTACACATTTTAATGGTGTGCGCCCTTGTCTTACATGTAGGGAGAAGTGTACTTTTTCCTACATGCCTTGGAGGGAGACGATGGAACGTCGAGATGTTCAACGACGAGAGCTGCGCATCTATGTGGATCATATCCTCAGTGAGGAGGAACGCTGTCTCTGCATGAGTGAAGATCTCAGTCCCCAAGGGTTGAAGATCCAGCGCCTGCCTGGTCAGCGTTGGGGTCAGCCCAAGCATGTTTGGCTTCAGCTGCGGCTGCCTGGCGAATTAGGTCCTATTCGCGCCTTGGGAGAGCTGCGCTATGAGGGAGAGCAGGTGAGGGGTTTCCGTTTCAAGTACATCAACCCGAAGGCTCGTCACCGCTATGAACGTTTCCTGGAGTCCCATACAGCTCCCTGAGCTGCCTCAACTCCCCGATCTGGGTCCTATAGCCATTGTTGGTCCTGCAGCTCGCCTCCTCCTGGGCGGGCGTCGTCTTCATCAAGCTCCTGAGCTTTGGGTGGAGGGGAAGCCAAAACTCCCTAAGGCTGAGGCTCGTCCGGCGCGTTATCAGGCTGGTCCCTGGTTACTCCGCTCAGTCCCCAACCTAATCACAGCTCTTAAAAATCATAGCCCCCGCCTGGACGCCTTAGGGATCCGTCCCTCTGGTGAGATCTTAGATCTGCGAGGAGGCCGCGCTGAGTTGACGGCGAAAGAGATCCAACTCAAAGATCTCGATGAGCTTAAGAGAGTGCCGCTCTTGGGGTTGCGGCTCTTGGCTCTGGCCAGCGAGCTGGGTCGCCCTCTCGAGGCGGTGCTCTTGGAGGCCCTTTCTCAGAACCCAGCCCTGGTGATGAGAGCAGCGAGAGAGGAGCAGCGGGTCGCCCTGAGTCAGCTCCTCTTGGGTGCTCAACCTGCTCGGGGCCTACGGCTGCTTCAGAGGACGGGGATGCTGCCCTTCCTGCTGCCTGAGGTCTCAGCCCTGGTTGACTTTCATAGGAGCAGTCGCTTCCACCATAAGGATATTTGGCAGCACAGCTGCCAGGTGGTCTCGCAGATCATCCCGAGGGAGGAGCTGCGTTGGGCTGCCTTACTGCATGATATCGGCAAGGTTCACACCCGCAGCTTCACTTCAGACCGCAGGGTTCATTTCCTCCGCCATGAACTCTTAGGGGCGTTGATGTTTGAGGGGATCGCCGCGCGTTTCCGTTTCCCCAAAGCGCAAACCTCAAAGATCCAGGCGCTCATCGCTCAGCATCTCAGGGCGCAGCTCTATCAGCCTCAGTGGACAGACTCAGCGCTGCGTCGCTTTGAAGAGGAAGTGGGGGCGCTCCTTCCTGATCTCTTTGCGCTCTCTAGGGCCGACGTGACCAGCCGACGGCGAGGGCGACGACGAGCGCAGATCTTTAGGCTCCATGAGCTGCGCGGTCGCCTGAGAGATCTTAAAATCAGGGATGAGGCCAAGCGCTCAAGGCTCCCTAAGGGCTTAGGCAACTTGATCATCTCTGAGTTGGGGGTGAAGCCGGGGCCTGAGGTGGGTAGGCTCCGTGATCTCTGCGAACGAGCGGTAAAGGAGGGGCTCTTGGAGAACCCGGAGATCCCGCAATGTATCGCTTTCCTGCGCCTCTTGGCTGAATAGGCTTTCATTCATCACGTCGGGCGCCGCACACTACCACCGGAGGTTCAGATGTTTCGATTTATCCTGATCGTTCTCTTCGCGCTCTCTCTCTCTCCTGTTCAGGCTGAGGAGAGCGCAAAACCTGCTGTGCCTGCTGTACGCAAAAGGGGCGTCAAAAAGAAAGTCAAAAAGAGCGCCCGCAAAAAAGTCAAAAAGAGGCGGAGAAAAAGACGCTGGCCGACCCGAAGACCTGAGGAAGCGATTTCGGGGCTTCCCAAGCTGGGTAAGGTCCCCTTTCCTGAAGGAGAGCGCTTGGCTTTTGAAGTCAAGATGCTCGGCGCTGTCGCTGGAGAGGTGGTTTTGGCTGCCGGGAAGCGCAGCAAGAAGGATGGTCGCCAAGTCAGGCCCCTGGTAGGCTTCTTAAGGTCAAGCGATTTCCTGGGTAAGTTTTATCCCATCAAGGACAAACTCGTCACTCTCGTCGATGAAGAGAGTTTTCTTCCGATCAAAACAGACTTCTACATCAAAGAGAAAAGCAAACAAGTTGATTATCACACCAACTTCGATCAGAAAAAACACCATGTCCACTCTCTTAAGAGGAGATACAACAAGGATCCCAAGAAGAAAGCCAAAGAACGAAAGCGCGAGTTCCGCTCTATCGCTCCTCTCTATGAGGGTCTAAGCAGCATCTACGCTGCTCGTAGACTCGATCTCAAGCCTGGATTAAAGTTTCAGTACTATATCTGGGATGGTCGTAAAGAGCGGCTGGTCAGCGTCGAGGTCGTTGGGATAGAGGACGTTCAGACAGGGATCGGCTTTGTGAAAGCGACGCGGGTTAACATCTCCTCAAAGATCACTGGAGGCTTCATCAGCGCCAGCCTCCTCAACTCCAAACCCACCTTGGGGAGCACTTGGTTCGCGCTGGATAAGTATCATACTCCCGTCAAGATGATCTCTCCAACCAAGCTGGGCGAGGCTCAAGCCACCCTGGTTCGTCGCTGGATCGAGAAGTAAAACGCAGCCGATCTTGAGCGGTCATGAAGAGTGGTGGTATGGCCTATGCGGCTTTTGGCTTTCGAACCTCAGTCTTCACGACCACCCCCACCTGTTCTATGGATGGTGATCACCGGCTCCCCCTCTTCGCGGTTGACCAAGATACGCCAACCATCCTCGATTCGCTCAACCGCCTTCTGAACCCCTAAAGCTCCACCCACCACAGCACCTAAGGCTGCTCCCAACTTGGGGCGATCTAAAAATGTACCCAGGATCGCGCCCAGAACTCCTCCGGTGATCGCTCCCGCCAGACCCGCGATGCTCCCTCCAGTCAGAAAATCCACCAGCTCAGGATCTGAGTCTGGCTCAAAGAGCATCAACCCCAGGTTGGGATCCTTGAGGGCCGCGCGAAGACGGATGAGGTCAGCTTCTCCCCTCAAGCACAGATGCTCGTGGGTCTGCATCTCGGAGATCAGCTCTGCGGGGCTTTCTGCTTGTGACTCTCTAGACATAAAGCGATGATCTCCAAAATCAGACTAAAATCAAAATGGAGTTGAGCTTCCATGGCCAATATCATCAGGAGGGGACGATATGGTGCTCAGATCGATCATTGGGAGAGGAGCATCTTTGGGCGAGGGGGGACCTTCTCTCTTGATCTGGAAGAGCGAGAGCTGATCTTAGGTGAGCCCAAAGGGATCTTTGGAGGACGCAAAGAGCTGCGAATCTCCCTGGATGGGTTTCAGCGGGGAGAACAGCACGAGCTGATCATCGACCGTTTCGGCCTTGAAGTCTTGGATGAGTTGAAAGAGGCCTTAAGACGCCGCGCTCAACAGCAGAACGTACAGATAAAGAGAGAGCCCGGATTCTCAGGCCAACAACTTCAGCTCTTGAGCCATGGACCTCTTAAGATCCAGGTGATCAAGATTCTACGAGAGATGCTGAACATAGGGTTGCGTCAAGCTAAAGAGCTGGCTGAAGCTGCTCCTGTCGCTCTCCCTGCGCTCTCTGATACCCAAAATCGAGAGCTTCAGCGCCGACTCCAGGAGGTAGGCGCGCTCCTCGACTTGGGAAGCTCTCCTCCTTGGAAGCCAGCTTCCAGAGCGGCTCAGGGAGCTTGCCTGGAGTTGTTGAGCGTGGGTCAACGCAAGATCTCAGTGATCAAAGCAGCTCGCGATGCTCTAGGCCTGGGGTTACGAGAGGCCAAAGAGTGGGTTGAGTCTGCGCCGGTTCAGGCTAAAGCGCTCTCTATGGAGGAGTTGAAGAATTTTCAGACAGCATTGGAGGAGGCGGGAGCCCGAGTGAGGCTCATCGCTGCTCCTCAAAGCTCAAGCAGCAACGAGCCTCAGTCAGAAGATTGGACTCTCAGCCTTGAAAACAGAGGCCCTCGCTGTATCGAGACCATCAAGCTGGTCCGTATGCTATTTGGCTTAGGCTTAAAAGACGCCAAGGAGTTGGTGGACTCAGCTCCTTGTATTGTTAAAAAAGGTCTGAGCCGGGAGGAGGGGGAAGCGCTTATACTCCGCTTTGAGAAGATCGGGGCCTCGGTGAGTCTGAAGAAAGCCTCTCTCTGATTTCTGCACAAGAAGATCAAACGACCAACCGTAAAAACTGCGTTTTCTCATTTTCAAGGTCTGGGCTTGATCCTGTTGAACCACGCCGTGCATGAAATCATTGTTTCCTTCATTTGGTTGGATTCAATTAGGTCGCGCAACGCATGGGTGTAACTCTCAGCATAGGCGTTAGATTAAGCAGACTTAGGACGAAACTGA
>CAYLJJ010000033.1:43554-57002 GCA_964384025.1 uncultured Nannocystaceae bacterium | reverse complement strand
GCTCTACATAAGTTCAGGTAATAGAGGCCGAACCACCAAATCCGGCGGACTCAGCGGATATATTCGCCTCTTCATCTACTACTCTGACTTCACCGCAGCTTTCTAAGGGTGGCTTTCCTTAGCTTTCTTGTTTAACAGCACCTTCGCCCTCTCTCTCCCTCACTGCGGGTGCGACTACCGGCTGGGGCGATGACTCAGAGGAGAAGTCAGAGTAAATGTAGCGCTGGCGGCTGTGGTGAAAAGAGGGGCGCTGTCGCTTTGAGTTGCCTGCATTTCTGCTGTATTCTCAGGCAGACTCTCCCAATATGAAACACTCAAGTTAGAACCTCTTGAGTCACCCTAAACTGTTCTGAAAGAGAACGGCTCCTCCAGAAACTGGACATATGTCTCTCTATTAACCTGCTAAACGACTGATTTTACACATCTGTTTCTGGCTCCATCCTTGCTGGAAGGCTCCTCAGCAAGGAGGTAAAGATGTTGGCAAGGATTTCATCAGCGGCCACGGTAGGAGTGCAAGCTTATCGTGTCGAGATCGAGGTCGATCTGGGGCGGGGGATGATGCTCTTTCAGACCGTGGGCTTACCCGCAGCAGCGGTTTGTGAAGCACGAACGCGGGTGCGCTCTGCTTTAGAGAACTGTGGCTATGGTTTCCCTCAAAAGCGGGTCATCGTCAACTTAGCTCCAGCCCATATTCGCAAGGAGGGCAGCGCCTTTGATCTGCCCATCGCGCTGGGTATCCTCTTGGCTGATGAGAAGATCCCAGCTGACTCCCTGAAAGAGACCCTTGTCGTCGGTGAGCTTTCTCTGGATGGCCGAATCCGTGCGATCCGTGGTGTCCTGCCCCTGGTGGTTGGAGCGCGACGGATGGGCTTAAAGCGCGCTTTGGTTCCAGCGATCAATGGCCCTGAGGCTGCAGCAGTGGAGGGGATTCAGATCTACGCGGTAGAGCACTTGGCCCAGGTGGTTGAAGCCCTTAAGGAGAACAACACTCTCCCTGAACCTCAGCTCTCCGCAGAGAAAGAGGCAGGGGGGGGGGCCGATTTGGCGGATGTCAAGGGCCAAACCTTGGCTCGCCGTGCTCTAGAGATCGCCGCAGCGGGGCGCCATAACTTGCTCTTTATCGGTCCCCCTGGAGCGGGGAAGACTCTCCTCTCTCGTCGCTTGCCCTCCATTCTCAGTCCTATGAGCCTCAGCGAACGCCTGGAGTCTTCCAGCATCGCCAGCGTCGCAGGGCTGCTGCGCCCAGAACATCCTCTGCTTCAGGAGCGACCCTTTCGTGCGCCTCACCACAGCGCCTCTGATGTGGCTCTCAGCGGAGGAGGACCACACGCCCGCCCAGGGGAGGTCTCTCTGGCGCATAATGGGGTTCTCTTCTTAGATGAGCTGCCTGAGTTCCGGCGCTCAACCCTGGAGACCCTGCGCCAGCCCCTAGAGGATGGCCATATCGTCGTCGCTCGAGCCCAGTTTACGTTGCAATATCCTGCACGCTTTATGCTGGTGGCTTCTATGAATCCATGCCCCTGCGGCTATCTAGGGCACCCGCGGAGGTCCTGTGAATGCCATCCACGAGCGGTTCAGAATTATCGCGCACGGATCAGCGGCCCCTTGCTGGATCGCATCGATCTTCAGGTCGCCATCGAACCGGTCTCTCCAGGAGATCTACAGCAGAGCGCTCCAGGGGAAGCTTCATCTCTCGTTCGCGCTCGAGTCTTGGCTGCGCGTCGACGTCAGGAGGAACGCCTCAGCCCCTATATGCTCCGCTGTAACGCCCAAATCCCCCCCAGCAAGCTTCAGCATCTCTGTGCACTTAACCCCGCAGGCAACCGACTCTTGGCGGCGGCGGTGGAGCGCTTTGCGCTCTCAGCTCGGGCCCATGACCGCATTTTGAGAGTGGCGCGCAGCGTCGCCGATCTTGAAGGCTCTGAGGCGATCGAAGATCAACATGTGGCTGAAGCGCTTCAATATCGCCAACTTGATCGAGCCTGTTGATGGCTTGGGAGAAACTCAAGGCCTGCCTTCGAACATCTTGGTCCAAACTTCAAGTAGAGCCTGCCAAGCTTCAGCCCTCCAAGAGAGAGATCTTCTCAACGGGCTCAAACCGCCTTGACCATGCTCTGAGTCTGGGGGGCTTGAGGGCTGGGGAGATGGTGGAGATCTTTGGCCCCCCCTCTTCTGGGAAGAGCACACTGTCGCTTCAGATCACCGCCAGTATCCAAAGGCAGGGGGGGAGCGTCGCTTTGATGGATATAGAGCGTAGCTTGGATCCAGGCTATGCTCGTAGCCTGGGAGTCAAAACAGAGACCCTCCTCCTCCTTCGGCCAGAGAGCTGGGAACAAACCCTTGGGATCGCTTTACAGCTCTTGGCCTCTGAAGCTCTTCAGCTTCTGATTATCGATACGCTCAGCGCCCTGCCCCTCCAATCGGAGCTGGGGCGCAGCCTTGAACAGGGAGAACATCCTGATCGGATCCAGCAGATGGTTCAGGGGATCAAGGCGTTGAGGCGCTGCGCTGCGCGGGTAGGTGCTCTCTTAATCATCCTTAACCAAGGCTGCGAAGGAGCAAGGCAGGAGCGCAGCCCTGGGGGTTTTTACTTTGGCCTTCGACTTAGGTTGGCTGAGCCCCCTTCGAGATCCCAGATCCAGGTTCAGATCATCAAAGAGCGCAGAGCTTCGACGGGTAGACTCGCTGTGGTCGCTAAATCCATCACTCTGGAATTGGGAGAAACCTAAACCGACTGAATTGCTCTTGCCAGAGAGGGGCTGAGATCGCGATGCTGCGGTGGGAGGTGTCCATGCCGAAGCAACCCAGCCTGTCCCTGGGGGAGATCCTGGATGAGCGCTATATCATTGAGGCATATATCGAAGCTGGGGGGACGGGTGAGATCTATCGAGCCCGAGATGATCGTCTAGAGTATCGCAAGGTCGCCATCAAGCTTCTTAAGCCGGGGATGCCTCCAGATCAGATCGCTCGTTTTCGCCGTGAGGCTCTGCTCACTGGGGGTCTCTCCAGTCCCCACCTGGTGAGGACCAGCGACTTTGGAACGCTCTCTAACGGTCGCTGCTATCTGGTGATGGAATATTTAGAGGGAGAGACCCTCGCTGCGCTTCTTGAGCGAGAGGAGCAGCTCCCTTTAAAGCGGAGCCTTCATATCATCGACGGAATCCTGGCCGCACTGGAGACCGCTCATCATGCTGGGGTGGTTCATCGAGATCTCAAGCCGGAGAACATCTTCCTGCTCCGAGGCCCTGGATTTCATGAGCATGTCAAGCTTCTCGACTTTGGCTTTGCGCGCATCTACGCCGAGGGAGCCCATACTCTAGAGGTGACTGGGAACACTCCCATCATCGTGGGCACTGTCTCATATATGGCTCCAGAGCAGCTCAGGGGTCAGCGCACAGATCATCGCAGTGATCTCTTTGCCGCCGCAGCGCTCCTCTTCCGTATGCTCGCCGGCATACTGCCCTATCCCACCAAAGGAGATCGGGCTACGCTCTCTGCGGCAGCCTTTCGCGCCCTGCGTATTGAGGAGCCCTCTCTGCGCCTGACAGAGGAGTCGGATCATCATGAGCAGATCGCCCTGGATCTTTGTATTGAGCAGAACCTCTCTTCCGATCCAGAAGAGCGGATGAGCAGCGCAGGGGAGATGCGGAGGAGCCTCGCTGAGGCGATGGGAGCACCCTCTCTGCTCCCGGAGACCTTAGAGCCGGGAGCTTCCCTTAAGATCTGGGAGCGCAAGGGAAGGCAGCCTCTCAAGACCTTGGTCCCCAAACAGATCATCCGCATCTCCTGGGGTTGGGCGATCGCTTTTACAGGAGTGGGCTTTCTGACCGGATTGGCTCTGGGTTGGCTCCTCTGAGGAGAGCGTTGGCGCTGCTGCAATTATCCTTGGACATTCCTTGAGTCCTCAGGCGCGAAGCCTCGCCTGAGGGTGTTCTCGGTGATGGTGCGAGGATCCATAAAGTGGAGGAGGTAGTCAGGTCCTCCCGCCTTACTCCCTCCACCGCTCATCTTAAAACCTCCAAAGGGCTGACGACCGACGATGGCCCCTGTGATGTTGCGGTTGATATAGAGGTTGCCTACTCGAAAGCGCTTACGAGCTTCTTGGATATGGACAGGAGAGCGGCTGATCAGCCCTCCGGTGAGCGCATAAGGAACTCCATTGGCGATCTCCAGGGCCTCATCAAAGCTCTGCGCCTTCATCACTGCCACCACAGGGCCAAAGAGCTCCTCTTGGGCGAGGGGATCATCGGGGGCGACATCGGCGAAGATGGTTGGGTGAACATAGAAGCCCTCTGGGAGAGCCTCCCCGCCATAGACAAGGCGACTGCTCTTCTTGGCTCTCTGGATAGCGACCTCAAGATCTCGCTTGGCGCTTGGGCCGATGACAGGGCCGATGATGGTGGCTGGATCCAGCGCGGAGCCAAAGTGCAGACTGCGGCTGGCCTCAACAAAGCGCTCCAAGAACTCCTCATACAGGGGCTCCAAGACGATGATCCGAGAGCAGGCGCTGCACTTCTGGCCAGAGTATCCAAAGGCGGATTTGGTCGCTGCGTGGATCGCCTCATCGAGATCCGCGTCGCTGTCCACGATGAGAGCGTTCTTACCTCCCATCTCACAGATGACGGTCTTGAGAGCGGGCTGTCCTGGGAAGGTGATCCCTGCTCGCTTCCAGATCCCCAGCCCCACCTCCAGGCTGCCGGTGAAGGCGATGATCTGAACCTCTGGATGCTCAACAAGGGTGTCTCCAATCTCCCCTCCTGGACCGGGTAGGAAGTTGAGGACCCCTTTGGGAAAACCCGCCTCGTGTGCCAGACGCACAAACTCGCTGGCGATCATCACCGACTCGCTGGCGGGCTTAAGCAGGACTGTGTTGCCTGTGACCAGAGCGGCGGTGCTCATCCCCGTCAGGATGGCCAGGGGAAAGTTCCAGGGTGAGATCACCACCGCTAGGCCGCGTGGGGTGTAGAGGAGCTGATTGATTTCTCCAGGGAGGCTCTGCATTTTCTGAGGTTGATCCAAACGCAGCATTTCGCGAGCGTAATACTCACAGAAGTCGATCGCCTCAACGACATCCCCATCCGCCTCTCTCCAGCTCTTGCCCTCCTCTCGAACCATGAGAGCGGCCAGACGATCTCGGTCATGACGTATGAGGGCTGCCAAACGCAGTAGATATCCAACCCGCTTTGATGCGGGCGTATCTCTCCAGTTGGGGAAGGTGGCCTGAGCGACGGAGATCGCCTCTCTCACCAGAGCCTCATCAGCCATATGAAAACGGCCCACCACGCTCTCGCCATCTGAAGGATCCAAGCTCTCTCGAAGCCGCCCTGTCCTAAAAAGCTTTCCCCCAACGATGGGGCCCACCTCCTTCCCCAGCTTGAGTCTCTGAAGCTGTCGGGCGAAGGCCTCTCGCTGAGTCGACTTGGAGAAGTCTCGTAGGGGCTCGTTATAGAAAGGACCCGGATTCTCAGCCCGGCTCTCTACCTTGGGGATCGGTCGAAGCTGGGGGTCACGACGGATCTCTTGAGGGAGGGCGAGGAGCGTATCTACAGGGATCTCCTCAGCGAAGCCCAGACGCAGCCAGCTCTGGTTGCTGGTGTTCTCCAGGAGCCTACGCACCAGATAGGCCATCCCAGGGATCAGCTCCCCCACGGTGGCATAGGTACGCAGCCGATAGCCTGCTTGAATGCAGGCTGCCTTGATGGGCTCCGCCATCCCAAAGAGGCACTGTATCTCTAGGCCCTCCTTGGGCACCCTATAGCGCTCAGCCAGGGCCATCGCATGAGCGATGCTGCGGAGGTTATGACTGCCAAAGGCGGAGCGGACCCACTTATGGTTCTTGAGCATCAGCTCGCTACAGCGCTCAAAGCAGGCGTCGGAGTCGCTCTTGTCTAACCAAACAGGAGAGGGCCAACCCTGCTGCTCAGCACCCACGGTCTCATAGTCCCAATAGGCTCCCTTTACCAAGCGTATGGTGATGCGCTTACGCTGCTTTCGAGCCCAGCTGATTAAGGCGCTCAGATCCTCTTCAGCGTCGCAGAGGTAGGCCTGGATCACCACACCACCATCCTCAAAGCCCTCCAAGCTGGGATCAGACATCACCCTCTTAAAGAGCGCAAAGGTGAGATCCTTAAGGCTATATTGCTCCAGATCGAGGTTGATAAAGGCGCCCTGTGCTTTGGCCAGTTGGAAGAGGGGCAGCAGACGAGCGCTGGCCTGCCTAAGGCTCTCTTCAAAGGCGATGGGATCAAACTGGCTGTACATGGCGCTGACCTTGATCGAGACATTGACCTTGGGCAGGGGGCCTTGATCATCTCTATCCAGCAGAGGATCATCTGTCCAGCTCGTGCTCTCCTCTAGCAGCCCTCGGATGAGCTCCTCATAGCGCTGTGCATAGATCTCCGCTTCAAGCTCGCTTAGGGTCGCCTCTCCCAGAAGATCGATGGTGAAGGCTTGCTGCTGCTCACGCAGCTCTTTGAGGATCGGCAGCGCGCTCTTAAGCACATCACCCGCGATGAAGTTCTGAGCCATCCCCTCTAGATTTTTGGCGATCTGTCGTGCTGCGACTCTGTGAGCCAGCTTGCCCAGGCCCGCCCCCTTAAGGGCCAGCTTGACGGCCATCGGTGGGTTGAGCCCTGGGCGTAAGAGATACTCCTGGATATGTCGCCAAACCTCCTCAGGGCTCTTGAGGACTGGAAAAGCGTCCACAAAACGGAACATCTCAACCTTGAACTCCTCATCTTTCATCGCCCAATCAAGGATCTGAGCGCTCCACCACTCCTTATCAAAGAGGCCTGGCTTCTGGCCCTGCATGCTTTGAAAGAGTGTCTGTCCGATCTCCTGAGTTCTCTGTTCAACGGAAGTCATTGACCTCTCCATAGAGTGCGCCTGAATGCAATCTACTCTGAAAGAGAGCGAGGCTGAACTCAATTTTTCTCGGTTACACCAGGAGATAGACTCTTCCCTAAACCTCGTTCATGAAAGCGAGAACTCCTCATTTATCTTTAAACCCGACAACCGTTCAACTCCGCCAATATCCTGCGCTTAACTCTCAGAACATACAGACTTGATGATCTCCTCAGCCCTTGCTCCAGTTCCCTCGTCACGAGCGGCTGTGAGGAGATGCTCTAAGGGCTCAGCTTCGGTTCCGGGCCAACTTTTCCTTGGCCCTGTTTATCTGAAGATCTCCTGTCAGATGAAACGCACCGCGCTTAAGCCTCAACTCGATCTGGGATATGGGTAGTGATGCGCTTGCGAAGAGATTGATGAGGCTCGGCTCTAAAAGACAGCCTCTAAGAGGCTCTTCAAGCGCCGCTCATAGCGCGCTAAAGCGGTAGGATCTTGGATAGGACACCGCTCCTCAGGATCCTGCTCTAGATCAAAGAGCAGGGCGCGGGCCTCAGCATAGTGCTCCTCTAGATACTTGAAGCGGCCATCGCTAAAGCCTTGGATCTGCTGATCCTGCTCTTCAGGAGGAGTCTGGTAGCCACGACGCAGAGAGTGGAAGAGGAAGGGGCGGTTTTCAGGGCCAGGGGCTCTCGCCCCTAAGATGTGACCGCTGAGATCCAAGCCCTCGTTCTCGGGAGGCTCAACGCCCATGAGCTTCAAGAGGCTGGGGAAGAGGTCCAGACCCTGGACTCGGAAGTTGGAGACCTGGGGGCCTTTAATCCGAGGGTCCAGGATGAGGAGGGGGATCCTCAACAGCTCCTCATAGAGCTGAGCGCGGTGGGAGGTGGAGGCATGGCCCACATGGCCCCGCTCCATCAGCTCCTCTCCGTGATCTGCAGTGAGCACTAGGCAGGTCTCTTCCGCCAAGCCTCGCTTCTCTAGGAGCTGAAGCAGGCGGGAGAGCCAGCGGTTGAGATCCCAGAGCCCCGCAGCATACATCCGCCGGATAAGGGGCTGATCCTCAGGTCGAAGGTTCCCCTCGCCCAGAGGCAGCACAAAGCGTCCACCCACCGACTCTTGGAGCCGCTCTGGGACTCCCTCCAGATCAAAGGCGGCTCGAGCCTCAGGGCTGGCCCAGTAGGGCAGATGGAGGAACTTGTAGTGATACCAGAGGAAGCTGGGGGTGGAGAGGTTGAGGATGGCTCGCTCAAGCTGATCATCTAGGGGATTCTTGGGATAGCCAGGGCTCTCCTCTGGGCGATATCCCAGGTTAAAGTAGTTCTCCACTTGGTTGAGATAGCAGAGGTTGGGGCAGGCGATGCCCGCCTCTTGGAAGCTGTGAGCCAGAGCAGCTCCCCCTTCAGGGCGAAGAGACCAAGCTCCATTGACGCCGTGCCCTTGGGGGCTTAAACCGGTGAAGAGGGAGAGGAGCCCTGGGGTGGTCCAAGGGCCATTGCTATAGGCTCGCTCAAAGCGGAAGATTTGCTCTCTCCAGGGGGACCTCTCCAAGCAGGGCAGCAGAGAGCGGCCCTGAAAGTCCGCCCTCCAGGCATCCACGGTCACCAAGATCAAGTGTTTGACCATCAGGGGCTCCTCCAGCTGGCGCGGCCTTCTTGAAAGCGGGCCAGGGCATCTTGGTAACCGTGCATCACACCAAGATCCAGGACCTCTCCCAGATCGACGCCATAGAGCAGGCCCCGCATCGCGAGATCTCTGAGGATCCCTTGGAGGTTTTGATCCTCGGGAGTTGAAGCGTCTAAGGCGGCTTGGTGGGCGTGGCCGCGAATCTCAATAAAGCAGGTGTGCCAAGCCCCCGGTTCAGGCTCTGCGCTCTCCAACTCCAGGAGACGATAAAGGCTACCCCCCAGAGGTTTTACTTGCACCTGGGCGCTGCGACCCATACGCCTCGCCCGCTCAGCGTTCATCTGAATGAGGCCATAGTAGCTGGCCTCAGGATCCTGAGCTAGAGCCAGCATCTGCTTGAGGGCCTGCTGTTGGGGGAGCTGGATGTAGTCAGGGAAGAGGACGATGCAGCTCTCAGGGAATCCCAAGCGATGCCGCCCCCACTCCACTGCATCCAGGACCCCAGCAGGCTCAGGCTGTATCACCGTAGGCAGCTCGGGGGCCTCCCGGTCCAGCCAATCTTGGAGGCTGGGTTTTCGAGGTGAGAGGACCACAACCGCCTCACACTCCAGGGCGCGGATCTCCAGGAGCGCACCCCAGAGAGCGGGCCGCCCCCCCAAGGAGAGCATCTCCTTAGGGGTCTCTAAGGTGAGGGGTCGCAGGCGGGTCCCGAGGCCAGCGGCGGGGATGATGACAGCGTGCATCTTGGAGCTCGTGGGGAAAAGGATAGGAGCCATCTTGTTCAGTTTTTTGGATCAGTTTCGCCGACAGTCTGAAACGAAAAAAGTAACTTTTAGGCCAACTTCATCGGTGGTTTTGAATTGACGATATCATCATAATCAACGCTAATGACATTTTTCGTAGGTCTTTGAACTTAAAGGGTCCTCATTTCGCGTGAAGACGGATTGTAGTTTAATGATTTCAACAGGTTACAAGAGCGATTATCCTCTGGGAATGAAGAATGTTGTGAGCGTTGATAATAAGACACAAGGAATCTCAAGCAAGCTCCAGAAAGTATGCGTGTACGCTTGATGTTCCAAAATTTCTCCACCGTGAGCACCTCGAAGATAGATCTCTCGCCGCTCTGGCCGCCGCTCAAGGAGATTGGTGCGCTCCTGGAGGTTCGACGCCTCACCTTTGCTCGGGACACCATCACCGGGGAGCGAAGCGCGTTGCAGCCCTTCTTAGAGCGACGTGAGCAGCAATCTACTATGACCACATCAGCTGTAGCGGCCTCCTGGAGCTGCCGTGATACTCGACCCAGCCTTGCTGCACCTACACTCACATCCACTCCAGGAGGCTCCCCACAAGCGCGCAGAACGCAACTCCTTGCCGCTCACGGCGCTCTAGATGTGGGCTTTCGCCTCGGAAGATCTGTCGTCCTCGCCGACGAGGAGTATCACGCCGCGCGCATCTACCAGTCTGTTGGTTTTCAGGAGCGAGAGCTGCTCATCAACCTCGGCTGGTGGGAGGGGATGTGATGAGCAAGCGTTCATGTGTGAGGAGCAGTCTCGCGGCGTCTAAGCTCATGCTCATCATCTTTCTGTTCTCTGCTTGTGGCGTAAGGAGGACGCGCTCTCCACCCCGCCCCAGGCGGCAGATCCCGCGTATCAAACAGAAGCCCCCAGCTCCTGGTTACCATGAAGGGCAGATCGCCCTTGATGTCACCAAGGGTAGGGCCAAGGTCTATCGCTTCCTGCCGGGATCGTCTTGGACGGTTTGGAGCGGCTCCTCTAGACCAAGAAGCATACCCCTCTGCATCACCCCCTGCGTCGCCAACTTGAAGCGTGGGGTGCACACCTTGAGGTTTAAAGGCAAGAAGAACACGAGGCTCTCGGGGGAGATGAATGTTGAAGTGGGTCGGAGTCCCATTGTGGCGCGCATGGCCATGGGCAAGATGAGGCCAGCCTCCTCCCCAGCGCTCCATGGGGCTGGCCGATTGGCCATCTCCATCGGGTCGATCGTCGCGATCGTCGGTGGAATCATGTGGGCAGTAAACAGCTCCAAGGGCAAGCCGATCTTCCTGGGTGGTGCTGCGGGGGCTCTGGCTGGTGCGTTGATCATCGAGCTTGATCCTATCACCTTCCAAAGATCATCCTCGCGCCAATGGAAACCAAAGGATGGCAAGATCTATAGGCATTGATGCTCCGCTCTGATCTTCTGGTCATTTTCTCGTTGGATCTTCAAACCTGACCTGCCGCTCATCCTGTTTCCGATATTTTCGCTCGCTCCGCTTTCGTTGATTGTTAATAATATTAAACACATAGTGAATTTGATGCGTTCGGCCTGTCGCGCCTCTGGCTGCTGAGATGTTCTTTGGAGAGGATCCTCGCGGCTTGCTCATCCATCCCAATTTTAAGATCGTTCAAGGCGCCCTCAGGCAGAACACAGCGCTCCAAGTTTTGTGTCTTCGTCGTCGGTCAGCAGCATCCTCAGCGAGAAGATGGAGACGCTGAGGTCCCAGAGGGAGAGTGACGATGATGTGGAAGCTGGCCTTGCCGATCAGCTGATGGAAGAGTCAGCGTGTTTTGGCAGGGAGAAAGAGCAAGGGGTGTATTGATAAGGCGCTGGCGGCAGCGCGCAAGGCGTCAATAAAGATGGGCTCTTTAGCGGCTGACAGCTGAGAGATAGGCGCTCGCGAAGTTGGGCAGCGATCTCTGGGGGAGCAGGGATCTTGAGGAGCTTAAAGGCGCGGCCCTGAGCAGAGTGAAAGTGGACAGCCTATGCGTCGATAAGGGGAAGAATAAGCTGTGTCGTATCGTAGGCTGGGGTTGTTGAACAGGACGCCCTGCCTTGATGCCCTCTTCTCTTCCCTCAATGGGCTCTCAAGAGAAAATCAAAGCTCCAGAGCCTCTTGTACAGCCACCTAAGGCCGGGATAAAAAGTCGCCATGATTCAACTTAGAGAGATCTATAAGCGCTACTCAGGGGCGGCCAAAGGAGAGTTCGCTCTAAGAGGAGCAGATCTGGAGATTGAAGAGGGGGAGTTGGTCGCCATCATCGGGACCTCAGGCTCAGGTAAGACCACCCTGCTCAATATCATCGGTGGCCTAGATAGGGATTTTCAGGGAGAGGCTGAGGTCTTTGGACGCAAGCTACAGACCCTCTCAGATCGCGAACTCTCCAGCTTCAGGAATCGAGAGGTAGGCTTTATCTTCCAGCATTTTAGCCTCCTTGATCACCTCACAACTTTGGAGAACGTCGCCCTCCCCGCCTATTTCCTCAAAGGCCCTTCTCCGATCCCCAACCCTCGGGCTCGCGCCCTGGAGTCCCTAGAGATGCTGGGGATCGGGCACAAAGCTGGGGAGCGCCCCAGCAACCTGAGCGGAGGACAGAAGCAGAGGGTCGCCATCGCTCGATCCCTGCTCTTTAAGCCCCGCCTTCTCCTCTGTGATGAGCCGACAGGGAGCCTGGACAGCACCACAGGTCGCCAAATCATCGAAACCTTCCAGTCCCTCAATAAGGAAGGCTACACCGTGCTTATGATCACCCACGAGACCCGCGTCTCAGATGCCGCGCAGCGCGTGATTCGCATCGAAGATGGCCAGATCACAGATGATGGGAGGTCAAGTTGACCCTCGGGGCTCTGAGCAGATTGCTTGTCCAGAATGTAAACCGCTCTAAGAAGAACTTCTTTATGAGCGGTATCGGTATCGTCGTGGGCATCTCCAGCTTTGTCTTCTTTATCGGCCTGGGAGAGGGGATCAAAGAGGTGGTCTTGGGGCGCATCTTCCTGGTGGATCAGGTGGAGGTGGTGCGTAAGAAGTTCAACACTGGGATCACCACCGGGGAGAGCTTCCTGGGTTTGGGAGGCAGCCGTCCTCTAGATGACAGCGCGATAGCTGATCTTGAAGCCCTGCCTGGGGTTCGCGCTATCTTCCCTAAGATGAAGTTCACCTTTCCCACCCGAGGCTATGGAGGTAAGGCCCTCTTCGGCAAAGAGGTTTGGGCAGAGATCATCGCTGATGGTATCGCTCCGATGTTGGTCTATGAGGAGATCGAACATCCTGAGGCCTTTAAAGATTGGGAACAGGAGATCCAATGTGCAGAGGAGAGCGCCTGTCCTGATGGGCGCAGCTGCCAGGAGGGGATCTGTGTCAAACAGGAGTGCTCCTACCGGGAGAAGACCCGCCTGAGCGCCTGTCCTGGAGAGAGCTACTGCGCCAAAGATACAAAGAAGTGTGAGACTCCCATCCCTGTCATCGTCAGCAATCACCTTATGGAGCTCTACAACGGCAGCTTGGCGACCGCCCTCAGCGGGGGAAAGCGTAAATTCCCCAAGCTGACCAAGCAGACCGTCATGGGTTTTCAGCTCAACCTCACCCTGGGTAAGTCTTTTCTGGGGCGCTCCAAGAGGAGCAAGCCGATCACCCGACGCATCAAACTGGTGGGTTTTAGTGATAAGGCGATCACCGTTGGGGTCACTATGCCCATCGCCTATGTTCAGCGCCTCAACCAGCGCTTCTCAGGGCAGAAAGCTGCTGAGATCTACCACAGCATCATCCTCAAGGTGCAGGAGCAGACCCTGGTCCCTGCTATCGTCAACTCCATCCGAGAGATGGGCTTTGAGCTGGCTGAGAAGACCGATAACGCTGAACGCGCTGCCAAGATCATCCGCACCGTGGAGAGCGTCTTTGCCTTGGTGAGCTTTGTCATCCTGGGCATCGCCGCCATCAACATCTCTCAGATGTTCTTTATGCTCATCTACCAGAGGAAGCGAGAGATCGGCCTCCTCAGAGCCCTGGGAGCGAGCCGCAATAACATCAGAGCGGTGATCTTAGGAGAGGCCTCGATCATCGGCCTTATGGGAGGTCTGGTGGGGACAGGGGTGGGCTGGGGGGCTACCCTACTGATCGACTGGCTGGCAGGTCAGCTCCCAGAGTTCCCCTATAAACCGGAGAGCTTTTTCTCTTTTCCCACTTGGCTCTGGATCTCTGCGGT
>CAYLJJ010000033.1:0-43544 GCA_964384025.1 uncultured Nannocystaceae bacterium | reverse complement strand
ATGGGCATGCAGTTGCATGTGTATGTCTGCGCTGGATCGCTGCGGGGGGGGGGGCGATCCTCTTCTGCCTCTTGGGTGCCTTTTTCCCTGCCAACACCGCCGCTCGCCAAGAGCCCGCCGCCGCCCTGACTCAGTGAGAGCTTACGCCAAAATAGGCCCCTGTTCCTGTTTTGCTGCTCTTCCTGAGCTTGCCTCTCATTGACTCATTCAGAGGCTTCACCTAAGTTATTGCCGCCATAAATCCAAGGAGCCTTACTTGAGGGAACCCGTCAAATATGGCGACTACTATCTGATCGAGCGGGTCGCTGTGGGGGGGATGGCAGAGGTTTTTAAGGGGGTCTCTTATGGGGTGGAGGGCTTCGAGCGCCTCTTCGCCGTTAAGCGAGTCCTCCCGGACATCTCTGAAGATCAGGAGTTCATCGATATGTTTATCGATGAGGCCAAGATCGCTGTTCAACTCAGCCATGCCAACATCGGGCAGATCTTTGAGTTGGGTAGAGCGGAGGACTCCTATTTTATCGCCATGGAGTTTGTTCAGGGTCGGGACCTGCGCACGATCTTTGACCGAGCGAGACGTCAAGAGATTCCATTGGATATCCCGATGTGTTGCCACATCGTCAAGGAGATCTGTGAGGCCCTTGAGTATGCTCACAACAAGAGAAATGATCGTGGCGAGAGCCTCAACCTGATCCATCGTGATGTCTCCCCTCAAAACATCATCATCAGCTATGAGGGTGAAGCCAAGCTGATCGACTTTGGGATCGCCAAGGCCGCAGGCAAGGCCAACACGACTCAGGCTGGGATCCTCAAGGGCAAGTTCGGCTATATGAGCCCTGAGCAGGTGCGGGGTAAGACCAATATCGATCGCCGCTCTGACCTCTTCTCTCTGGCTGTGGTCCTCTTTGAGATTTTGACTCTGGAGCGCTGCTTTCAGGGAGAGAGCGACTTCTCCACTCTAGAGAAGGTACGCGCTGTTGATATCCGTCGTCCTTCTTCCCTCAACCGAGAGATCCCTCCTGAGCTGGAGCGCATCATCCTTCGGGGCCTCGCTCGGGATCCGGAGAGCCGCTACCAATCTGCTTCAGACTTCCAGGATGCGCTTCAAAAATTTCTCTATCAGTCAGGAGCTTTTTACTCTCGTAAAAACCTCTCCGCTTTTATGCGTCGCACCTTCGCTCGGGAGTTTGAGAAAGAGCAGGCGCGCTTAACGGAGTTTCGAGATTATGCTCAGGAACATATCCCAGAGGCTCGCCGGGCTTCATCAAGCTCTCCTCAAGACCTAGATAAGACCCGAGAGAGCGAACCTGGAGATCTTCAGTTCCAGGCCAGCCCCTCCTCGCTGAGTTGGGAAGATGAGGAGCTGGAGACCGCTGTCTGGGATCGTTCCCCTTCTCAGATTCTGGCCGAGTTGGGGAAGAATCCTGGCCTAGAGCCACCGACGCTTCAATATACCCCTTCGCCGCACAGGGCCAGAGGGGGGCTCTCTGGCAACTCTGCTCCCTTCTCCGTGAGCCCCCCTGCTCCTTACTATCAAACTCCCCCTAGCTTCTCTCAATCCAATCCGCACAGGACGCAGGAACCTCAGGTCCAAGCCAAAACCCACCAAAGTTTACAGAGGGGACAGATACTTCAACGCGAAAACACGCTCAGCTCCAACTACCCCAAGGAGTCAAGCCGTCTCTGGACTTTGGCGCTGATCACCTTCCTCTCCATCCTCATCGCTTCGGCGGCGGTCTCAGTGGTCTTTATGATGCGCAATCGCCCCAGCCAAGCAAGCCTTGTTATCGACACGATGCCCTCCATCACGACTCTCTTCATCAACGGTGAGCAGATTCAGGAGGGGCGCAGCCCTTTTACGCTCCAGAACTTAAAGGCTGCAGAGTATCGCCTGACGATCACCGCTGAGGGTCATGAGCCCCTGGATCGCCTCCTCAGCTTAGAAGAGGGGGAGGAGAAGCGGGTCCTGGTTCAGTTAACCCCTAAGGGAGCCAATACAGGCTTGGGCATCACCACCCACCCCAGCGGCGCGAGGGTCTACGCTAACAATGAGTATTTAGGAGAGAGCCCCCTAGAGGCCCAAAAGATCAGCGCTGGACGTTGTCGTCTCCGCATCGAGAAAAAGGGCTACCTGAACTGGAACGGTACCGTTCGGGTGGAGAAGGGGAAGTTCCAGAAGGTGCAAGAGATCATGCTCTATCCACAGCAGATCTCCCTCAGCGTCCAACCTGATCCTAAGGAGGCCAGCCTGAAGCTGCGTTTTCCTGACGGCCGCGTTCAGGAGATCAGCTCAGCTCCTGTGCTCTTAGAAAATCGAGGGAGAGTGGTCCTGATCGCTGAAGCCAAGAACTATGAGACCCTAGAGCGGCCCATACTCCAAAGCTTAAAGCGACGACAGGAGCTCCTCTTAGAGTTGGAGCCCCTTAAATCCAAACCGAATAGAGCAACGCCCAAGGGGAAAAAACGACGACCTTTACCTTTAAAGAATGGAGGCCCCAAGCAGCCGCCTGAGGTGCCTTTACCGCCCCCTGCAGTGGTAGAGAAGGAGGGGGGCTATCTCAGGCTTCAGGCACGCCCCCCCGCTCGGGCTTATATCGGGGGAGAGGATCTGGGCTGGACTCCGGTGCTCAGCCACGCTCTCCCAGCAGGCTCACATCAGATCACCTTGGTGCGTGATGAGGCCCCCGCTTTTCGAGAGACCATCACCGTTTTGATCGAGCCGGGCAAGACCACCTTCCGGCACTTTATTCCCTGAGCCACTCAGGGCGTTCTATACGCATTGGAGCCTCCGGATCCCCACGATGGATCAGCACCAGCTCCTCTTGAGCAGCGGCGAAGCCTCTGGAGAGGAGGAGGTGAGCTGCTCGAGGATCTGCCTCTCCACAGCTGAAAAAATCAACCGCTGCATAACAGGCCTCAGGCCAAGTGTGGATGGAGAGATGAGACTCCTCCACAATGATCACCCCGCTGACCCCTTGAGGGCTGAATCGATGGAAGTTGGACTGAAGGATATGAGCACTCGCGGCGAGGGCCGCGCGCTGCATAAGCGCTTCAACGCGCTCAACATCATCTAAGACCTGAGGATCACAGCCACGATACTCAGCCAGAAGATGCCGTCCATAGGTTTCTAAGCCCAAACTGCTTACTCCATGCTGGGTTCAATATTGAAGGATCAAGCTCCCCCGCCCATCGCGCTCAAAGGCAGGATCTTCGGGCCAAAAGAGCAGAGAGCCTAAGAGCAGAGCTGTCCCCAGACCAACACCAGCCCCAAACCACCAAGTACGGTAAAAGGGCTGGGTGGTGTCTTCCTTCTCGTCCTGGTTGAGAGAGTGTTTTGATGCCCTCTCCTCAGCGCTGAGAGGTCGATAGAGCGCCTCTACGATACTGGGTCCCAAATCAACCCCTTGGCGCTCTACCACGCGCAGCCGACGAGCGCTCCTGAGATCAAAGAGGCTGGCCTTGATCGAGGCACGACGAATGTCGAGGAGGATCACCTGCTCCACAGCAAAGAGGGCCTTGAGATCCCGCAGCGCGCTGCCTGGATGTCTCCTCTGCATCTCTTCGGGGAGGGACTCCCTGATCAACTCCAAGAGGATCGCCTTAGGCGCTCGCCGCATGGGGATCTCCAAACGCTCCTCTCCTCCCGGTTGAACAAAGAGAGTGCGTATCTCTGGGAGGTAGGTATCTGCCTCCAGACGAAAGCTCAGAGAGCCTGCGCGTAGATTTTTTAGGCGCAGGGGGCTGCTGCCCATAAAGCGGCCCTTGATGAAGATGGCAGCGGGGGTTGGGTAGGTCTCGATATAGAGCCCTCCCCGCGCGACCGACTCCTGAGCTTCTCGCCACCAAGCCATCATCTGAGGAGAGAAGTCCTGAGTGGAGATCTCCAAACCCAGGCCCTGGAGCCGCCTGAGGATCTCCACGCCCCCTCGCTGATCTTGACGCTGAAGAGCGACCTGAGCGAGGCCCTTAAGGGCTCTTATCGTAGAGCGCATCTCTCCATGAGTCTCAAACCAAGCTGCGGCCTGATCTAGGGCTTGGATAGAGTCCATATGGCGCCCCTCATGGAGCGCTTGAAGACCCCGAGCCAGCTCCTCATACGGTGTCCGGCTGTTCCGAAACGAGAGCTGCTCAGCTTGAGAGATAGAGCGAAGATCAGAACGGGCTTTGAGAGCCTCACGCACGCTCCAGAGGCTCTGAACCGCCTCGGGAGCTTCAACCTGTCTCAGAGAGATGGCCAGGACGCGGGGGAGCTGCTCTTGAGCCTCCCCGCGTCCCATGAGACTCAAGAACAGCAGAAGAGAGAGCCTCATCCCCGCATGCGCATCCAACGCGCCATGGCGTTGGGATCTGCTGAGAGGAGTTCTCGCACCTGCTCCCCCAGTTGAATACGCTCCGCTGAGGCGAGGGAGGGCATCTCCTCTGCCAAGACCGCCTCGATGATCTTCTGGAGCGCTTGCTCACTCTTCAGAGGGGCTGTCTCCTGGATAAGCTCATCCATGAAGGGGTCTTTGCTCTTTAAAGGCTCAATCGCCTCAGCGACCTGGGCGCTCTTCAGAGCCTTAGGGGCTTCAACCATCTCCACTGCGGCTCCGAGAGCCTTAGGTCCTTTGATCTCTGGCATCACGGATCTCCTCTCAGCAAAATTATGACATCAGATGGTTTATCGGTCTGCGAAGATTTTCGTCTCGGGCAAATGCTGATCGCGATGAGCTCAATCAGAGGGATCGATCAAGCAACCAACCAAGAGGGTCAAGCCCCAATGCTCCTTAAACTCCGAGAGCTGAACCTGTCGATCACAGTAGACACATTCCATCAGCTGTGCCTCCTCATACCAGAGGGTCCAGTAGGGAGCCAAGCCGATGAGATAGCTGAAGCTCTCAGCCCCTTTAGCTTGAATTTCTGAGCCCAGGGCGATGAGCGGGCTGAAGCGCAGCTCAGGCCGTACGACATGGGCATGGATTACCGCATCCATCACCATCTCATCCTCGCCCCAGCTTGGAGCCACATTGATGGGGAGCATATGGGACTCATGCCCCCAGCTCAGGGCCAAATTCAACACAAGGGGGAGGTGTTGGCGGAGGCGACGGCTGAGATCCAGGGAGCCGCGCAGCCAGGGGGCGTTGCGTCCAAAGCCAGCCTGATAGCCAAGGGCGAGCCCTACAGCAGCGGAGATAGGCGCGCCTCCTTGCTCCTGTAGTAGTCCAAGTCGCGTCTCCAGCTCCGCTCTAAGGGTTGTCGTCGCTCGAGCGCTCAGCTCCAAGCGCTCGCTGAGTCCGTGGCGGATTCCAAACATAAAGGAGAGCGGAAATAGACCTGGATGAACCTCGGTAGGGAGCAGGCTAGAGCCTTGATGGCGCTTGCTCTTGCTTGGAGGAAGCTCCGAGCTGATCTCCCCTGGCGCATAACCAAACATCACTACCCCAAACTCAGAGCTGAAGCTGTCCGGGGGTTGGGTAGTACCTTCGCGGGGGAAGAGAGCTGCGCCACAGCCATAACCGAAGAGCAGCCATAGGCTGAGGCAGTAGGATCGCATTTGGAAGTTTAGGGCACCGTCGCCAAGAGGCCCAAGCCTATATCAAAGGCTCCCTCCTCCATCCCCACCTGCATGATCACGTCGATATTCTTGATCAAGTAGTTGAAGCCTAAGCCCCAATGCCCTGAGGTTTCTGAGTCAAAGCTGGTGTCGGTGGTGTTCCTATACTCCGCCAGGATCTGTCCTCCCCCGATGCTGTAGTAGAACCCTGGATTGAAAGTCATCGCCTTAGCGATCTTTCCGGTATCAGCAGGGTCTGCTGGGTCCGCAGGCTCTGCGGGTTCGTTGCTCAGCGGCATGATGAAGCGGAAATAGAGTCCATATTTCTCCAGCTTGTCAGCCGCGTCTAGGTTCAGCTCAAAGCCAGGGAGCAGAGCAAAGGCTCCCCCGCCCCACTCCGCGCCGAGGTTCAGATCAAAATCAACATGTTTCTGATCAAAGAGATTGGCGAAGAGACCCAGTCCAGTGATCGAGCCACTAGAGGCGAGATTCTCATCTGCAGAGGCGCTCCAGAGGATCAGAGTGGAGATTCGGTCTGTGAGCCCCGCCCCCAAGATCCCGGTCATGCTGACGCTCTGATGATCCTCTCCCAGACCGCTCAAGCCACTATAGAGCTCCACATCTGTCATCCCAGGAACAAAGGGCTCTAAGGTATCCAGAGCCTGAGCTGAGCTGGCCAGGAGGAGAAGAAGAGGGAGAAGTTTTAGATGGTGCATGTTTCACTCAAGCCTTTACATTCGATCAAGGTGCTTTGGCTGAAGTGAAGCTCAACTCAGCCAAAGACTTGGAGACGTTAAAACCTCTAGAGAGGCTTCGCCAGAAAAAATACCCTTTCACCTGGGCTCTTCAATCTGGACAAGAGGCTGCTCGAGCTGCTGATCGCAGCCCAAGCAGCCTCTATAAGCATCTCCTCGCCGAAGGACAGCGGTAGAAGCCCTGTCTTAGGTAGGCGCTCGCCAAGATGACGATCCCTGGGGTAGGCCTGCTTATGAGTTGGCTCATAACGGTGACGAATAGGACAACGGCCGAGGGCGACGGAAATGAGTAGGCGGTTAAAGGAAACTGGCGCTAGAGTTCTGGAGGCTTCATACCTTTAAGGAAGATCTCTTGGTCGCTCTGAGTGGAATCATCCAAACGCGCGATGGCCCGCGACTCACGCAGATCTAAGCCTGAGACCCTCTTCAGATGATCGCTCTCAACTCCAGCCAAACGAACCCCCTGGAGCCCCTCTAGGGTTTGCCCTCGGATCTGGCCACTCACCTCCTGTTCAAAGTGGATAAGTTGCCCCTCAAGCATAAAGCTGATGGGGGTCCTTAAGCGCATAGAAAAGCCTTGATCTGGTTTGCGTTCAAAGCTCTCTAGGTGAGGGATAAGCAGCCCAACAGGAAGGCCGCTGCGCCCGAGAGAGGCTTGACAGCGTTGAGCCATATAGAGGGTCCAGTAGTAGGCGCGCTGAGCACCTTGCTGCTCCTCCTCACTCTGTTGCTCCTGTTGCTCCTCCTCAAGCTCCTCTTCATGTTGCTGTTCCTGTTCATAGCTCTCTTCGCTCTGATCCCGCATCGGCTTACTCTTCGGGGGTTTGAGGTTCAGCGTTACTCAGGTTGAGGAGATAGAGGCCAGGCGCTCCACGGATCTGAAGGCGAAGCCATCTAAGGCTGAAGAGGAGTTTATCTTGATCTTTAGGTTCTCTTCCTGAGCAGCTCCAAAGGAAGCAGCAAAACAACCCATAACGCAGTTTCACGATCTCACCTCTGATTCGGGGCTTAGGTTCCCATCTTATCGGCAGGATAACCCAAGGCCATCGCCCCCAAAGCTCTTTCTAAAAAGTGATTTATATTCCGACCGATTGAGGCTTCAAGGAGCCTCAAATCGACTGCGTATCAAAATCCATTGACGCAGAGCGTCATCCCGCGTCATCTTCAGGAACTTAGAGCGCGAGGAGTGCAGATGGCTGTTCCCTTTCAACACATCAGACACCAGGGCGCGATGCTATCCGTCCTGGGGAAACTGGCGCTGGCGAGCCTGGAGCAGCAGCGAGGCTCTCAGGAGATGGAGGTCCCCGGCCCTGAACTGAGAGAGCGTGTCTCTGCTCGAGATCCTGGAATGCTGCGGGATTATCTTCGTTGGTGTGGGGCTGATCTGCGAGCGTGGAGAGGTTGTCTTCCTCCTCACCTCTTCTCTCAATGGGGTTTCCCGCTCATGGCTCAAACCCTAGAGGGGATCAAATACCCCATGGCAAAGGTGGTCAATGGGGGCTGCCGTATGGAGATCAAGGCGCCTATCCCCGATAAGAGCCCGTTGGATCTTAAGGCTCAGCTTGTTGATGTAGATGATAACGGTTATCGAGCGGTTCTCTCTCAACGGCTCACCACAGCGGTCTCAGGAGAGGCGCCCGCCCTCATCGCTACGGTCTACGGTATCGTGCCCTATAAGAGAAAGCCTCGCAGCGAGGGACCGCAGCGACCCAAGCCTTTGGTCCCTCGGGATGTTCGTGAGATCGGCTGGCTGCGTCTAGGGCCTCGGGATGGACTCGCCTTTGCTTGTTTGACAGGAGACTTCAACCCCATCCACTGGCTCAGCCCCTATGCCAAGATGGCGGGATTTGGACGCACCATCCTGCATGGCTTTGGCACCCTGGCTCGTAGCATGGAGATCATGAATCAGGTGCTCTGGTCCCGAGATATCCATCGCCTGAGTAGCATCGAAGTACGTTTTACTCGCCCCCTTCGTTTACCCAATCAGGTTGGGGTCTACCTTAAGCAGAATCAGCTCTTTGTGGGCGACTCTCCGGGGGGACCAGCCTATCTCACGGGCAGCTTTGAGACAAAGGAGTAGAGATTCAGATGAGTGATCGCTTAGTTGAACTCAGCGCACAGCCCTGGTTTCGCAACATGGTGAGGAACCTTGGCCTCCCCATCCCCACCCCCCAAAAGCTTAGGCGCGCCCGAGGCCCCTGGGAGGAACGACCCCTTCATGATCAAAGCATCGCAGTCGCAGGCCAGGGAGATCTGGAAGAGGTTCTGGCTCAAACCCTTACTCAGGCTGGGGCCAACCCCCAGCTCTTTGCTGATGAGATCAGCCCAGTCTGGGTCCAAGCGGGTGAGGCCTATGGCCGCCCCGCCCAACTCCACAGCTCAGGAGAGGTTCCCGAGAGGCTCCAAGTCAATGGCTTGGTGCTGGACGCCACCCAACTCAAGAGCCCAGGAGAGCTGCGCGCTCTCTATGATTTCTTCCATCCCTGGATTCGCAACCTCAGGCGCAACGGTCGCTTGATCCTCTTGGGACGCGCGGATCTGACAGATCCTGCCGCCGCTGCTGCTGCTGCGGGCCTGGAGGGCTTTGTCCGCTCTATAGCCAAGGAGATCGGCCGCAAAGGGGCCACCGCGCATGTGATCTATATCGCCGAAGGCGCCGAGGATCGCCTTGAGGGTCTCCTACGTTTCCTGCTCTCTTCGCGCTCCGCCTTTCTCAGCGGTCAGCCCTGGCGTCTGGATCCGCTGGCCACAGAAGCTCCCCTGCTCAAATCTGCTCCTCTCAAGGGCAAAACCGCCCTGGTTACAGGCGCGGCGCGGGGCATCGGTGCCGCCACCGCTCGCTGTTTGGCTGCGGAGGGAGCCCACGTCATCTGTCTGGACCGTCCTGGAGATGAGGGACCCACCGGAAAGATCGCCCGAGAGGTGGGTGGCAGTCTGCTGGCCTTAGATATCACCGACGAAGCCACCCCAGAGGCGATCGCACAGGAGATCAAGGAGAACTTCAAGGGCCTAGATATCTTGATCCACAACGCAGGGATCACCCGAGATAAGACCCTGGCACGCATGAAGCCAGAATGGTGGGAGATGGCCCTAGAGGTCAACCTCTCAGCGATCTTGCGCATCAACGAGCGCCTTATCGCTGAGCATATTAATGATCAGGGTCGGATCGTCTGCCTCTCCAGCGTCGCGGGTCTAGCGGGGAACCTGGGACAGAGCAATTACTCCGCCTCTAAGGCAGGGCTTGTGGGCTATGTAAGGGCTCTGGCTCCCAGCTTGGCTCCTCGAGGGATCACGATCAACGCGGTCGCTCCAGGTTTTATCGAAACCCGTCTGACTGCAGCGATCCCCGCTATGACCCGAGAGGTGGGCCGCCGCCTCTCCGCTTTGGGTCAAGGGGGCCTCCCCCAAGATGTGGCTGAGCTGCTCACTTTCCTGTCTACTCCCGGCTCTGTAGGCATCACGGGGCAGGTAATGCGCGCTTGTGGCGGTATGTTTATTGGGGCTTAAGGAGAAGAAGATGAGACGTGCTGTTATCGTTGGTGGGCAACGGACCCCTTTTGTTAAAGCTTTCAAGGAGTTCCTTAAGCTGGACAGCGTCGCTCTCGGTGTCGCCGCTGTGAGCGCTCTCCTTAAGAAATATGAGCTGCCTCAGGAGAGTTTGGAGTCGCTGATCTGGGGTGGAGTGATCATTCCTGGTTCAGCACCCAACCTGGGCAGAGAGATCGCCCTGGAGTTGGGGATGAACTCGGTGGAAGCTTTCACCGTAAGTCGTGCCTGCGCTTCCAGTCTCCAATCCGCCACCCTGGCCGCCTCCATGATCGAGCGAGGGGACGCAGATGTGGTCATCGCGGGAGGTTCAGACTCCACCAGCAACGCTGAGATCACTCTCCCCTCCAAAGTGGTTCATGCTTTGGCTCCTGTAACCATGGGAGGCAAGAGCGCGCCGATGGACTATCTTCAGGCGCTGCTTCAGTTGGCCCCCTTTACCGACATCTTCCCCCAGGCTCCCTCCATCGCCGAGCGCAGCACCGGAGAGACGATGGGTAAGGCTTGCGAACGTATGGCGGTGCGCAACCAGATCTCACGGGAGAGCCAAGATGAGTTCGCGGTGCGCTCTCACCATCGAGCCGCGCAAGCGATCGCTGCGGGTCGCTTTGATGATGAGGTCGCGCCTTTAAGTTTGGCTGGAGGGAAAAAGGTCTTTGCTGACAGCCTGGTTCGAGCAGACACCAGCCTTGAGAAGCTGGCTCGTCTGCGTCCTGTCTTCTCCCGTGGGGGCAGCCTCTCTGCGGGAAATTCTAGCCCTCTCACGGATGGCGCCGCAGCCCTACTGCTGATGGAGGAGACAAAGGCACGAGCCCTGGGGTACACCCCCTTGGCCTACTTCCGCTCTTGGGCTTACTCTGCCGTTGATCCTGCTGATCAGCTCCTTATGGCTCCAGCCTTGGCGATGCCCAAGGCCCTAGAACGTGCAGGGATGAAGCTTGCCGATGTCGGCCTCGTCGATATGCACGAAGCCTTCTCTGCCCAAGTCCTCAGTGTCCTCAAGATGTTGGGCTCTAAGGCCTTCGCGAAAGCTCGCCTGGGGCTCGATGAGGCGGTCGGGGAGGTGGATATGGAGCACTTTAACATCCACGGTGGCTCTATCTCCATCGGGCACCCCTTTGGAGCCACAGGTGCTCGTATGTTGATGACCATGGCCAATGAACTGCACCAGGGAAAGTATGAAACCGCCCTGTTGGGGATCTGTGCAGCAGGAGGGCTGGGGGGGGCAGCGGTGCTTGAAGCGATTTAAGGAGAGTTTTTCTTACTCCTCCTCTTCTAATAGAGCGATAGACTTTTTCATACTGATGCGCATACGCTCAAAAGATTGAGATAAATGTCCAATCTCATCCTCTTGTTCAAAAGTGACCGAGACATCTAAATCTCCCATACTGATGCGATCCGCACTTTCTGCAAGTTCTATGATCGGTTTGATCATCATCTTTCTAAGGAAAAACTGGAGTGTAATGATAAGAAGTAAAGCGAGAAGAATCCCTCCTACAGCAACGATAAACGCTTGTTCTCTCATATTTGCAAGTTCTTGCTCCATAGGTACAATAACACTGATAGCTCCTCGAATATCACCTACTTTATAGCCCTCTTTTTTATAGCCCGAAATATCGATTTCTCCTCTAGGCTCTCCATGACATTTAAGGCACGCTTCTTTTATTTGGATTGGAAACATGTAACGAAATACAGGTTTGTCATCTATTGTCGATCTCATAGAAATCGGCTCTAGTGTTTTATTGGTTGCGAAAATTTTCAGCTGTTCGCGTTCAAACTCATCAGGTTCACCCATCTCTTTATTGCGAACACGAAGGCTTGTTTGCTTGATTTTAATAGATGATTTCTTGTTGAAATCCTTTGCAACCAGGTTTCCAACTCGCGCAGGGTTCAGTCCTTTAAACTTAAAATTGCCTGAGCCGTCATTGTTGATTTTGTCTTGGTTAACCGCAATCACGTGGCGTAAAGAGATATATTCGCTAGCCAATATTGCAGCTTTATCGTTTAGATCTTGGGTTAGCGATCTTGACCTAAGGAAATAACTTCCTATAAGAGTTGCTCCTGTCATAGCAAGAGTAACAAGAGTAGTAATAATGGATAATTTTCTTGAGACTGTCATCATTTCTCCTTAAATGAGGCTAGAATCTTCTCAACTTCACGCCGGAAGCGAATCTGATCTCTGATGTTCAATGAGTTTTCCAAATTTCTGATGAGATCTAAAGCACCCATACCAGATGAAACCCATTCTTCTAATAGTTGATCCCAATCTTCTGGATGTCGCGTCATCTGTTTGAACAGCATAGAAATTGCATCTATCTGGTTAAGTGTACGCAGTTCCTGGGTCATTGTACGTGTGATTCGAACATTTGACGAACTCAAATTGGTAACCCAACGATTAAGATCTGGCATAAGCACTTGAACACAAAGGTAGAGAAGGTCTTGATTTATATTGCCCTTTGTATAGATAACAATTCGTCTATTTTTGGGCATCCTAAACAGAAAAACAGCACCATTTTCTGTTCTAATGTTAAAAGACAATTCTCTAAAATGAACCCTCTTTGAATATGCTTCAAATGACTCAAGTTGTTGAGCAATACGCAAAAACTGTTCATCATATCCAGACTGGGTACAATATAAGATCTCTGTTCCCACCAGAACACCAATAAGGTCAATCCCTGGTAGAGAGATAATCTCATTGATGGGGTTAAATCTATAGACCATGATCTATTCTCTCAAGTTCAAGTAAGACTTCTTGATAATAATCGATTAAGTTTTTGTTTTTCTTGACTACATAAAATACATATAATCTTTTAATGCTCACAAGAAATAATATACGATGATCTGCTAAATTAAACCTAGATGTTAGCGGAACTGACCAACTATAATCTTTTGCGAGCAGAAGTGAAAATCTGTTAATGACCTCAAAAAATTTCAATAGATCTATATTTAAATTTGAGTTACTTTGAATCAAAGTCCCTTCTTCATTAAAGAGTGACCACATCTCCACCCCAATACTCTCAAAGAGGCTGGATAGACTCAGAAGGTCTTTGATTTTTTGAGCTTCCCTGGAGAGTTTTGGAGAACTCTCTGAGTTAAGAGGAGCGGTAGGAATACGATCTCTGGGAACCGGAGGCGATTTTACAGAAGAGGCTCTCCTCAACTTGAGAGGAAGCTTCTCAGAGTCTAACGCCTGCTCTTCCCTAGACTGTGCTTCCTCTCTTAGAGGCTGAGGAGGAGAGGCTGAACGAAATCTCTCGATTCTGTGTTTGGGCTCTCCTCTCAGGAGTTGATGAGGAGGAATACCTGTATTTTGCTTATTTCGAGTAGATCGTTCCCTTGGAACTGGGCTCTTCTCATCGGTCGTTCCTGAATGTTTTTCTTCAGAAATCCCATAGGGGAAAACAGTGCTCTTCTGTCTAAGGTTGGGCACATTTTGGCTAAATACACTTGTGGGATTCTTAGGTGTTCTGGGCGGCAGATCTGTACTTCTAGCGCCTATCTCTTTTTGTTTGTTTCCGGGTATTCCACGCTCTTTAGATGAGTCTTTTTTAAGCTCTGGTTCATGTTGAGCTTCATACTGAGCTTCATCTTTGAGCCTCATCGCCTCCATAAGAAGGTATTGAAGAGGTATATTAATACTTTGACGCTCTGGGGTAAGATATTTAACCGGCTTTATTTCGATTTTGAGATTTTCTTGGCTGAGCAGAAGCTTGGCGGCTTCTTCTCCCTTGAGGTCACCACAGCAGGCGTGGCAGAGCTTACCCTTGAGGAGATAAAGTTGTCCTGCCTTCTGCCCCTGAAGATCCAGGAGGCAGCTTTTCTGCTCCATCTCCATGATCTGTAGAAGACCTGATAGGGAGAAGCCCTGTATGACGCCCTCTGCAGCCTCCTGAAAGCTCTCCTGGAGAGTTTTATGAAGCTGATCAGCTTGCAGAGGCCGGTCAAGTATCTGGATGATCTGGAAGCGCTCTGTATCGATGCTCCTCATCTCTTCCGGCTCAGCGATGAGCATCAGAGGTACTCTGGGTTGAAGACCTTCCATGGTTTTCAAGAGATTGAAGTTTTTGGCGGTTGCGATCTCAACATCCACGATGAGGAGATCGACGCTCTGCGATTCCATAACGTAGAGCGCCTTTGAATCTCTGGTCGCGTGAAGGATGCATAGATCAGGCTGTAGCCGGTTGAGACTCTCAGAGAGATCTAAGAGTGAAAACTCACCATCAGCGATGATCAGGATCGTCTGCAGCATGAGGGCAGTACTCTATTTCAATTCCAATATTTTTTCTGCTTTTCTCAGAAAAATTTCCTTCTCTGAGTATGTTAGAAGTCTCCGAGATAAATTTTCAATAAGATCTGACAACATCATATCAGATTCTATCCAGTCCTTATAACCCTCTTTCCATACTGTACGGGCCTCATCTCCGATAAAACTGGTTAGTAGTCTTTTGAACTCTATCCTCTGTTTTCTAGTCAATGAATGCTTAGTTTTTACCGGAAATTTGTCTTCTGATTTCTGTGGTAATTCTGTCCTAATGCTTAAAGGCGTTTGATTCAGTGGCATTAGTCCACTCGATGCCTGTGGATGGACTGTAATTGTTCTAGTAATGCCAGCGGTTTGAGGGTTGATCAACTCGTTTGAGTTTTTTCCATAACGATCAATCAACGCAGTTAATTGTTTGGAAATAACTCGAAATGACATCTCTATAATTGATTCATTTGCGGAATTATCGCAGACAATGGATAACCTGATGCTGTTATCGATTAAAATACTGAGTATTTTGATCGATTCAAACGTAAACCAGTGCATTTTGCTTTCAAAGTTTAATATCGATATGGCGCTTTGTATATATCTAACATGATTATGGAATAAAAGTATTTTTTCATCTTTAAAAATAGAAGGAAGATCATTGTAGACCAAACGTCTCCTTACTTGAACACAACTACCCATAGCACCTTCAATAGTACGAATTTCAGTGAGAAGTTCTCCGATTTTTTGCAACATATTGCACCATTTCTCTATTTCTATTTTTATAGATATGGAAGCTTTAGTTGAGATACATCAAAATCAGACGGTGCTTTAAATATCAACATGTAGTTCTCTTTTAAGATCATAAAGATCGCTTCCTGAGCACATAACAGACGACATGAAACAAATTCTCCAAAGTCAATCACTTTGCGAGAATTTTTCATTTGATGGTTCATGAAAAGGCCCAGTGTCCCTAGATCTTGAGCCTCTGCTCCGCTGCGCTCTAGCAAGATTCCCTCAGCGTTCATTAAAGACCAGGAGTTGAGGGAAGAGGCCTTTAAGGCCTCACAAAGTTCAAGCACGGGAACCTCCAATTTCAAGGAATTGTAGATGTGTTGAACCCTTTTCCAAGCAAAAAATCTCCTTTCCAATGGGAGTTAGGCGGTTTGGGAGATAAGCATTTGAATGCAAAGGAAGCAGTTTGGGAGATAAGGATCTTAAAGTTTTTTAATTTCAACTGCTTACGGTTTTATCTGCTGGACCCCGATCCAATTTGAACTCAGTCTGGACAGAGCAGACCGAGGGCCATAAAATTTGGTGGTGTTTAGAACTCAGCGGAACCCTCCTCCTCATTTTTTGGGCGGCGTATTCCTCTTCAGCCTCGCTATCAGCTTGGTTGTTTTAGTGAATCGCGGTGGTCGTGAAGATGCGATTAAGAGCGCAGATGCTTCAGGTCCACCCCCCTCAGAAGAAGCAAAATTGGAGAAGCATCCCCTCTCCTCCCCAAAAGAAGCGCTCGTTCTCTCTACTTCTATCCAAGGACGACTCCAGAGAGGAGAGACCTTGAGCACAGCTTTGAGAAAGCAGGGGGTTCCCTTTGCCCAAATTCAGAGCATCGTCAAAGCCCTTCAAACTTTCTACAACTTTCGTCGCGCTCGACCAGGAGCGCGCTACAGCGTTCGGCAAGATCCTCAGGGGAGACTTCAAAGCTTTCGTTTTGAGCACAGCGCTTTGGAGATCTATGAGGTTCAACGCCAAGGAGAACTCTTCAAGGGCCGCCGTTTGGAGTTTTCGCTACAAACTCGGGAGGTCTTAATCGACGCCCCGATCCAAAGCTCTCTCTACCAAGCCTTGAAAGATCAGGGTGAGAGTCCCTCCCTGGTGGCTCAGCTTGTGGAGATCTTTGCCTGGGATCTGGACTTCTTTAAAGACACCCACCCAGGAGACCATCTGCGTCTGTTGTTAGAGAAGCTTTATAAAGATAAGAGCTTTGTGCGCTATGGGCGGATCTTAATGGGGGAATATCGAGGGCGCTCAGAGACTTTTCAGAGCTTCTTCTTTCAGGCTCCAGGAGAAGAGGGAGGCTATTACCTGGAGAATGGTGAAAGCGCTCGTAAAACCTTTCTCGCGACCCCTCTGAGATTCAGCCGCATCTCCAGTGGCTTTGGCAAGCGAAGACACCCCATCCTGGGTTACACTCGAAAGCATCAGGGGGTTGATTACGCGGCCCCTCGCGGAACCCCGGTTTGGGCAATGGCGTCCGGGAAGATCAAGTTCGCAGGGAGGAAGGGGCCCAATGGGAACTTGGTGGTCATCGATCATGGCCAGCGCCTTTTGAGTTACTATGCTCATTTACACAGCATCCATAAGGGGATCAAGCGAGGGGTTAAGGTGAAGCAGAAACAGCTCATCGGAACCGTAGGCAGCACAGGGCGAAGCACCGGCCCCCATCTGCACTTTGGGCTTAAACAGAAGGGACACTATATCAACCCCAGGGATCTCAAAGTGCGCCGGGGTGCTCCTCTGCCTGAACGACATAGAAGTGCTTTCCGAGCTTTGGTCGCCAAACGAAAGGAAGCTTTGGCTGCAACTGAGGAGCCCCAAGAGGCTCAAGCTGAAGATGGAGGTCTGAGAGTCGAATCAGGGGTAAAACCTTGAAGATTCTCCTGAGACTGATCAAGTCTCATTCTAAGCTTTTGGTTGGGATCATCCTCTCCTGGTTCACTTTGATCTTGGCGGGGGGCCTCTTTCTAAGCCAGCTTGATGCTCGTGAGGGCCTCAACCTCTTTGGCCCTAAGGTTTGGCAGCGAGGAGAGCCTGCGGTCCTACGACTCGCCCGTCGAGATCTTCGTTACAATCGCTTGCTGCCCTGCCCTAAGGCCGAGCTTCGTTTTATCAGCCCCGAAGGAGAAGAGAGCCCTCCACACTATTTGAGCCAGAGGGTGGGGCTCTTTGTTCAGGGCACGGTCTTTGCGCCTGGGCGTCCTGGTTCTTGGCGCTTGAAAATCAAGATAGAGGAGGAGCACTTAGAGGTCAGTCAAACCATCCGAGTAGAGGATCAAGCTTCGACTCCTCCCTGGCCTGCTATCCCCAAGCGTGCTCTCCCCCACCCCCCTGATGAAGGCCCTATCCTTTTGGATATCCACCCCATGGGACCTCTCCTGGCAGGAAGCTTAACAGATGCCCTCCTGCTCAGGAGCTACGATCGAGAGGGTCAGCCCCAGGCGGTTGAGGTTCAGATCAGCGCCCGCGAAGGTCGCAGCGCGTTGCCCATCCCCTCCCTGATTCAGACAGGGGATCAGGGCCTCGCACGGCTCCCTGTTCGAGCGATCCATCCCCGCTTCTGGTTTGATCTGGAGACCTCTGGAGCCTCCAGCAGTCGCAGTAACCGCCGCTTCAAGCAGAAGGGGGTTCAGTTTGTCCTGGACAGCGCTCATCTCCAGGTCGCTCCTGACGATGAGCTGCCCTTCCGCGTACATTCTCTTCACCAGCGCGGTCCTCTTTTTGTCGATCTTTGGTATGGAGAGCGCTGGCTGGCCAGCAGCACGGTGGAGCTGAACGCAGGTTTGGCACAGGGGAAGCTCAAGATCCCCGAACTAAAAGATGATCCGGCCCTGCTCTGGATCCAAGCCTATAAGAGCGCTTTTCTCCCTGGACAGGCACGGGGAGGGCGACATCTCCTCTTCAGCTCCAACCCTCAAGAGGGCCTTCGCTGGCTGCGTTCTCAGTTGATGCTTCAGGAGAACGCCCCTGAGCATCTAGAGAAGATCCCACTCTCTCAAGAGCCTCTTCTGCTCGAGTATCTCCTGGGGCGTCCTGGTCGCCCTGAGCGGGATCCTCCTCTCTTGGCAGACTCTGGGGTAAGCGCTCGACAGAGCATTAAGGCGCTCAAAGAACTTTGGCAAGGGCGCTTTGCGCTCAGCATGTTCCTGGTCGCTCTGCTTCTACTGCTGGGCTTAGGCATCTTGATCTACCAGCATAATCGTGACGTGAATGAAGCTTGGTCTCTCGCTGGAGGGGATGTTGACGGAGAGCAGGGATCAAGGAAGCGCGCCCTGTTGGATGCCAGCTATCTGCTTATCATTCTGGGGCTCTTTCTTTTCGCGATGATCCAGCTCATGCTCTCGATCCACTGGTAAGCGATCACTGCTTTCCCTGGAGAAACAGATGAAGGATCTCTTTGGACTTAAGGCTCAGGGCACCAGCTTTGGAGGAGAGCTGAGGGCAGGGGTCACGACCTTCTTGACCATGTCCTACATCCTCTTCATCAACCCCAGCATCTTGAGCACAGCGATCCCTCTACCGGGAGCAACAGGGATGGCCCAGCTTTTGAGCGCGACGGCGTTAGCTGCGGCTTTTGGCAGCCTGATGATGGGCTTGATCGCCCGTTACCCCTTCGCCTTAGCTCCGGGGATGGGTCTCAACGCTTACTTCGCCTACACCGTGGTAGGACAGCAGCAGATCCCTTGGCAAACCGCCCTGGGCGCGGTCTTCTTGAGCGGTCTTCTCTTCTTGCTGCTCAGCGTCACAGGTCTGCGTAGCCTGCTCATCGAGGCCCTTCCACGACCCCTACGCCGCGCTACAACGGCGGGGATCGGGGTCTTTCTGGCCTTTATCGGCTTAAAGAACGCAGGGCTGATCTTGGGCCACCCCGCTACTTTGGTCAGCTTGGGAGATCTCAGCGGGGCAGCTCCTCTGCTCTTCTTTGGAGGCTTGCTCCTCACCGCCTTGGCCCTGAGCCTCAAGCTGCGAGGCTCGATCCTCTTGGGAGTGATCTTGGTCACCGCCTTGGCGATCCTCTTCGAGGCTCCTGTCTATCAGGGGGGAGTTTTCGGAGGTTTCCCTGAGGAGCTGATTCAGACACCCGTCTGGCCCTCAGATCTCTTCCTCGCTGCCGATCTTGAAGGAGCGATGGGCCTGGGCCTTTTGGGGATCATCTTTATTTTCTTCTTTGTAGACCTCTTTGACACCGCAGGGACGCTCATCGGCCTCTCAGAGAAGGCGGGCTTCTGTGATCAGCAGGGCAGGCTGCCTCGCTCCGCCCAAGCCTTCACCGCTGATGCTCTCGCCACCTCAGTAGGTGCGCTCTTGGGGAGCAGCACAACCACCTCCTATATCGAGTCTGCTGCAGGAATCGAGGAGGGAGGACGAACAGGGCTCACTGCCATCGTCGTCGCCCTCCTTTTCCTCCTCAGCCTCTTCCTGTGGCCTCTGGCAGGAGCGGTCCCTGCTGTAGCCACCGCTCCTGCCCTTGTGATTGTCGGCAGCATGATGTTGGGAAGGCTTAAGCAGATCGATTGGGATGATCTGCTCACAGCGCTACCCAGCTTCTTGACCATCATTGTGATGCCTCTCACCTTCTCGATCGCCAACGGCATCTCTCTGGGGATCCTCTCTTGGACCAGCCTACACCTCTTAAGAGGGCGTCGAGTACATCCTCTAATGGTTCTTTTGTCCCTGGCCCTGTTGGCGCGTTATGCCTGGTTGGGAGGAGCCTAGCTTGATACGCTCTAAAGCACCCTCAGTCCTTCTCCCCTCGACACTCTGGAGAGCACCGCTCTAGGCTCTGAGAGAAGCGCTCGAAGAGAGTCTCCTCCCCTGTATGGCAACTCAAACAACGCCCCACCTGAAGGACACGACCCTGAACCTCTGGATCCAGGGGGCGAGCATCAATGCGAGTGGAGTTGGGCTTCTCCCGAGCGATTAAGAACCCAGTCCAGGCGTCAGCGGGTAAACCATCTTCTCGGAGAGCAAGCTCAGGCTCAAAGCGCCAGCGTCCCTCCTCAAAGGAGAGCCGTCCTCGACCAAAGCCCAGAGCCAGGGGATTCAGATGACAGCTTTGACAAGCTCGTCCTCGGCGGCTGGTGGTGTGAGGAGCCACAGGGGCATAGAGCCGCCATCGAAGATGACGCTCTCCTGTCTCCAGATCCATGATCATTCCTGGAGCGAAGGGGACGATTCGTTCCTCTCCCAGTAGACCCAGGGTGGGAGCTTCAAAGCGGGGGGCATCTCGCAGTTCAAGGAAGCGACCTTGTCGTTTGGCCCCAGTCACTGCATCTCGGCTCTCCCCCTGAGGGTCAAAGCGGGTATGGCAGCTCACGCAGTGATGGCTCCAGGCGCTATGACAGCTCCGACAACTCAAACGTTGATGATGAGCTGCGCGACAGGCTTTGGGAGGAGGGCTGGGCCACCAAACCTGGTCGGTGGTGGATTTACTGTCCACTCGGAGACGCCCTTGGACCCAGCGCACATTGTTCAGGGGGCGCTCGCTGCGCCGTGTCTGAACATAGGGGGCTTCTCCTAAGGTCTGACCCCTCAACCGCAATAGGCTTCGAGTCTCAGGATCCAGGGCTTCAGGAGCCAGGAGCTTAGGGGGCTCTAAGGGGTGGCAATCTTGGCATTCAATCTCCACCGCCTTTTCTTGGTGAAGGTACAGGCGTCCATCCCCCATGGTGTCCCGAGCTGTATGGCAGTCGACACAGCTCATCCCTTGGCGGTGGTGAACATCGGGGGGTAAAGGAGCTAAGACTCGACCATCCTCCAGGATCCGCATCTCCTCTTCCGCTTCCTCTGGCTTCAGTAGAGTCTCCCCTAGACCTTGATAGCTCAGGGAGATGCGTCCTGAGCGGCTGTGGCAGCCGAAGCAATGGGCGTCAGTGACAGCGGCGCTGAGGCGAGGGTGAGTATAGGGTTCTTTCGCTTCAAAGGGTCGTCGGGGTTGGAGATCCTGAAGATGACAAGCAACACAGCCCCCCCCACGGCTCCGCTCAGAGAGGGGAGCAGGCTTCAGCTTGGGCTTGTTCAAGTGGCAGCCAGCGCAGAGCTGCTGTAGGTGCCGATCTGCGGGGCTCTCCCCCAACTCAGCTAAGCTGACCACCCCATCTGGCTGCGCCTGCTCCCCAAAGATAAAGCGATCTACAGCCACCATCCCCCGCCCTGTAGCCATCAGGCTCTGCTGGACTCGAGCCAACAGCTCTGGATGGCAACGCCCACAGGTCAAGTGAGCGCTGTCCAGATTGCCCGGCACTCGCACTAGACCATCATGGGCTCTTTCTGGATCCAGGCTGAGGGGATCTCCCAGGTGGCAGATGGCGCAGCCCAAGCCTTGGTGGGCAGGGGAGAAGCCCTCAACACCCTGGTGACAGATAAGGCAACCTTCAGGATATCCCGGCTGCTCTGGCGGGGGTGCTTCGAGGGGGGAGCTGAAATCTAAGAAGCGGTGTGGTCGAGGGGCTCGGCTGGGTAGGGGGAGAGGTTCTGCACCCAGATCCCCGCTCGGCCCCCGTGAGAATATCAGGAGGCTGAGGAGGATATAGAGCCCAAGGCTGAGGCTCAGCCCCCCCAGAATCAAGGGGCTCTGCGGCCACTTGCGCAGCCCCGCCAAAGCCAGGAGGAGCAGCAGGCTCAGGAGCAAGGCTCGCTCTGGAGGGCTGATCCAACGCAGCGCCTCCTGGAGACCCAAGAAGTACCAGGGGCCGGTCCTAGAAGCTTCCAAGCCATCATGAAGCCCTGGCGGCAGGATCAAGCCCAGGACGCTGCTCAGGATGATGATGAGGAGGAGGGCGCTGGCTCGGGGCCAAAGGCGACGACCATGCTCCACGCTGATGATCCAGAGAGGCAGGGAGGCGCTGAAGATGTGGTGGGTATAGATGACTCCCAGATCACCTCGCCCCAGGAGACTGGAGTGCAGCTCTGGTCCTGGGAGGCGCTCCAAGAGCCCCCCCAGGATCTGCAAAGCCATCTGGGCATCGGCGTCCCCTCGTAGAAGGAAGCCGGTCAACATCACCGCCAAGGCCAAGGGGAGCAGCGCGACGGTCCGCAGCCAGGGGCCAACCCGGAGGCGCATCTGACCACGGCGGATGAGCTGTTTTAAAGTGTGCAGCAGGGTACAGATGAGGAAGAGGTGTCCAGTCCAAGCGTGGAGGCTGCGCAGGATCCGTCCTGAGGGGTTGCCCAACTGCAGGAGCTGGAGGCTGGCCAGAGGCTGCGCAGGATCATAAACCAGGGCCAGGGGCAGGCCGGTGATGAGGGCCAACAGCAGGCTGGCCAGGGCCAGATGCCCCAGGCTGGGACCCCGACGCCACCAAGCGCGGTGCGGGCGGGGTTTAGATCTCAATAAGGAGCTGTCCCCCCTCAGCGCGGACTTCAAGAGGTTTCAGATCCTCTTGAGCAGGTCCGCTGAGGCGGCGTCCTTGCAGGTCAAAGCGGGAGCCGTGGCAGGGGCAATAGAGAGCTTCTTCACGCAGTTGGTTGATATGACAGCCCAGGTGGGGACAACGAGCCGAGAGAGCATAGATCTCCTGACCTTCAACCTGGAGGATCGCTTCTTCATGAAAATGGATCCCCTCTCTGAGAGGGTCTAAGCGAAGAGGGGCGCGACTCCGAGGCTGAAGGCGTCGATGAACCGCGCTGAGGTCCCGCCAAAGCCAGAGAAAAGGGAAGAGCAAGGCTCCCAAAGATAGACGCAGGATGAAGCGGCGATTCATCTTTCACCCGGCATTTTCCAGGCTCTCGCTCTTCATCTTCGCCTCCTATAGCGGCCAGCTTAGGCTTCTCTTAGAGCGCTGCCAATCAGCCACTCAGCTCTAACAGCCCTCATCCTCTTCAGAGGCGGTGTCTGCCTTGGCGGCTTTGGGGCGTGCCTGAGCGAACTCATCATCCAGGAAGCGAGCGTTCTTGAAACCCTTCTCCTTCAACAGGGTGTAAGCCATCCCAGCGCGAGTGCCTGTTTCACAGTAGAGATAAAAGAGCTTCTCCTTGGGGAGCTTGTCCAGGTTTTTCTCCATGGTATCCAGGGGCAGGTTCAGAGCACCAGGGAGGCCGCTACCAGCCTCCGCTGTTCCCCGCACATCGACGATGACGGCGGACTTATCCTTGAGAGCGGCTTTGAAAATCTCCAGGTTGACGGAGCCGGGCAGGACCTTCTTTGTATATTTGAAGCTGCTCTGAGCGGGACCTTTCTCCAGAGGTAACTTGGCTTTATTCCAGGCCTCCAAGCCGCCACAGAGGAGGGCGGGGCGCTTATATCCCCACTTCTTGAGGGTCTTATAGAGTTTCATGGCCTTGGGGTCCTTGGAGGCCGCGCCGTAGATGATGATGGGGGCTTTGGCATCTCGGATCTCAGGGAGACGCTTACGCCGGGCGCTGGCCAGGGTCGCGCTGAG
This sequence comes from uncultured Nannocystaceae bacterium, assembly GCA_964384025.1. GTDB lineage: Bacteria > Myxococcota_A > Bradymonadia > UBA7976 > UBA1532 > CAYLJJ01. Next base: position 20,303 of record CAYLJJ010000033.1, on the reverse strand, counting down.
CTTCTGGAGCTGCTCAGAATCAAAGGCGACCGCGCCCGGCAGGTGTCCCTTGGCGATAAGCTCGGCTGCTCGTACATCGATGAGGACGGTGTGGATCCCCAGCTGCTCTTTGAGCTGCTCTGGCTCAACCACCGCAGGCATCCCCGCCTTCTTCCAGCCAGGCATGCCATCTCGATACACCTTGGCATTCTTATAGCCTTGGCTCTTGGCCCATTTAGCCGCCTTGGGGCTCAGGCCACAGGTCACCCCGCCACAGTAGAAGATCAGGAGTTGATCTTTATCTTTGGGAAGCTTGTCCTGGTTCTCCTTGATCTTGTCCGCGAAGATGGAGATGGACTTGGGGATATGCCCCTCCTTATAGCGACGCGCTGGGCGAGCGTCCACAAGGGTGAAGGGGGTCTTCCCCTCAATGAGGGTCTTCAGCTGTTCGGTGGTGTAGAGCATCTCAGGGGCGATCTTTACCAAAAGACGCTCGATAGATTGAGCAGGCTGGCCCGGTCGGTAGACCACCTTCACTTTGGTGGGAGGCTTAAGGTCCTTGAACTTCTCAGCGTTGATGAGCTGGGTGTTTTCCCCGAAGCTCACCACCACAATCTTCCCCGACTTGGGATTCTTGACCTGGATGGTCTTGGCCTTGCGGGAGTAGGACTCCACGCGACCCTTGAAGACCTCAGCCTTCACCTGAGCCGCTTTGGGCTGTGCCTCTTTGGCTTGCATCTCTTTGGGTTTGGCCTCGGGTCCCTTGGGGACTTCGGGCTGAGAGGTGTTACAGGCGAAGAGGGTAAAGCTCAACAGGAGCAGATAACGCATAGAGTCTCCTTATCATGAACTCAGGCTCCAAAAGAGACACCCTGGCTGGCGATGAGAATGCTGCGCAAGGCAAGCCCTCCCAAGAGCACCAAGATGGGGGTGATCAGTCCAGGCCTGAGTCGATCTTTGATCTCCAAGAGGTTAAGGGCCAGGGGGAGGGCCAACCCCAACCCCACGATAAGCGTCCAGAAGTAGATCTGATACTCCCCAGTCATCAGGTTGTGAGCCGCAAACTGGGAGAGACTACAGCCGTTGAGGAAGCTGATGATCATGATCGCCAGCAAGAGCAACTCTGAGGCGATGGCGAGGCTGTCATAGCGCAATATCCAAGCCTCCTCTGCTTCCTCCAGGGGAGAGAGCATTAAGAGCGCGGCGCCGCTGGAGATTCCTGAAGCCAGGAAGAGCGGCCCCAGAGCTGCGGTGTTCCACTGCACACGCGCGACCATGGTTCCTAAGAGTAAGCCGGTATAGGTACCCAGGCTGATGCCTGTCAACAGGCTCAACCAAAGCAGGCCTTGACGGCGCCGCTGCGCAAAGCGGAGGAGCTTCATTAAGGCGGCTGGGAGCCGCTCTCGTAGCCCTGCGTCCAGCCCTCCCAGGCCCAAGAGGAGCAAGCTGGGGTAGACCAACAGGAGGATCCACGAACCCCAAGACATGGGGGAGCTGGGTTGGAAGCTCAGATAGAAATAGAGCACGTTCTTTTTATGTTCCAGATCCAGGAAGAGGACTCCCATCCCCAAGGAGATGAGGAACAGGCCCAAGAAGGGCATCCATTGAGGTCCTCGGGCAGCGCTGGGGCGCCCTCGACGCATCTCCAGCAGAGGCAGGAGGATCATCAGCCCCGCTACAGCGCCTCCCAGGAAGAGGTAGACGGGGATCTCCCAACCCCAAATCTGGAGGCTGGGATCGATATGTGGGTTGTTACGCCCGGAGATGATCTCCACGGGCAGCAGCATCTCCTCCATGGTCAAGCTCCCTATGTCAGGAAATAGATCTTGGGGCGTGTACCCGCCTCGGGGTGCAGCCTGCGCCAACGCCGCCCCGCTATAAGAGAGTTCAAGCGCGCTGGATCTCCTACGGTGAGGGCACGAGTAGGACAGATGGAGACGCAAGCCACCTCTCGGCCCTCCCTGAGGCGATGAACGCAGAAGCTGCACTTATCTGTGTAGCCCTCAGGATGTACATAGCGGGCGTCATAGGGACAGGCAGCGATACAGGCCTTACAGCCGGTGCAACGGCCCCGATCTACGAGGACTATACCCCCCTCAACGATGTGACTGGCCCCTGTAGGACAGGCTTTAACACAGGGGGCATTTTCGCAGTGATTGCAGCGCTCTGAGCGGTTCTCCGCTTGCAGCTTGGGGAAGCGCCCCCGCACCTCCTCCACCAGCCAAGTGCGGGTGTGGCCTGGAGGAACGCGGTTCTCTGCCTTGCAGGCCAGGACACAGGCCTTACAGGCCACGCAGAGGCGGGTGTCCACGGACATGGCGAGGCTGCTCATGTGATCTTCTCCAGGCGGACGAAGTTTCGGTTCATGCCTGTCCCCCCCATAGCGGGATCGATCCCCACCTGGGTGATCAGGCGGGCGTCACTGCCGCCGCGCTGATGGCCCCGACGCAGCCCCCGAGCATCTTGACCGTAGCCATGTACCATGAAAACACAGTCCTCCCGAATCCGCTGGGTGGCCTTGAGGCGGACAGGGCCGGTGCGAACCCCATCCTGATTGATGAGGTAGATACGCTCCCCCGGCGTGAAGCCCAGAATCCGAGCCCGTTGAGCGTTCACCCAGACCTCATTCTCTGGATAGAGTTCCGCCAGCTCTGGGTTGTTGATGCTGCGCCCGAAGGTGTGGACGGGGGCTCGACCAAAGAGCAGCCTGAGGTGGCCCTCAGGGGGAGGATCAGGGGGCTTGAACTGGGGCAGAGGATCCAGACCCGCGTCAGCCATCTGCTGAGAGTAGAGTTCGATCTTCCCTGAGGGAGTGCGGAAAGCAGGCACCCCTCCCTCCTCTATGAAGCTGGGCGCCTCCTCTCCCAAGATGACCCCCTTCTTCAGCAACACCTCCCAGCTCAGTCCAGAGCGCTCTACCCGCTCCTGAAGGTAGGCTTTGGCGTCAGTCCAGGGGAATAGAGAGGCCAAGCTCAAGCGCTCTCCCAAGCCCTTGGCGATCCACCAGCCGGGACGGCTCTCATAGAGCGGCGGCACCACCGGCTGCCTCAGGGCCACATAGCCGCGGCGATGCTTAGGAGCGTGTAGCTCGCCATAGCGTTCTAGGTAGCTGCACTCTGGCAAGATCACGTCGGCCCAACCGGTAATCTCCGCAGGCAGCACATCAATAGCCACCATAAAATCGAGGTTCTCCAGAGCCTTAATGCTGCGCTCGGGTTGAGGCAACGCTTGGATGAGGTTGGTGCCATAGACCATCCAAGCGTGGATCCTCGCCTCAGAGTCTCCTGGCAGGCTGGCATCCCGGAGTTGGTGAGCCAGGGCCTTCTTGCCGAAGGGGAACTTAGGGCCTGCGGGGGCCTTGGCCTTGGGGGGCTTGGAGAGCTGAGGCTTTGCTATCTTCAAGCGTTGGGGCTGATAGAAGCCCCCTCGGCGACCCCAGCTGCCCAACAGGGCGTTGAGTAGGGCGATGGCGCGGCTGCGTTGAGTATCATCTCCATACCAAGCGGTGCGCCGCCCAGGGTGAATCAGGGTGGCAGGTCGAGCCCCTGCCATCAGCCGAGCGCTCTTGAGGATCTGCTCTACTGAGAGCCCTGTTTGCTGAGCTGCCCAAGCGGGAGTCTTCTCCTGGATATGGTCCCGAAGAGCCTCAAAGCCGGTGGTATATTGGGCTACATAATCAGCGTCATAACGTTTCTCCTTGATGAGGATATGCATCCAGGCCAGCAGCAAAGCTAGATCGGTCCCCGGCTTGATGGGCAGCCAGTGCTTCGCCTTGCCTGCGGCGATGGAGAAGCGAGGATCCACTACGATAAGCTCGGCCCCCTGGCTCAGAGCCTGAGCCAACTCCTGCACCTGGGTGTTGTGCATATTCTCCCCCAGGTGGCAGCCCAGCAGGGTGATGACCCGGCTGTTGCTCATATCGAGGATCTCGGGGGAGCCCACAGGGGCACCAAAGGTGAGCGAAAAACCCACCTCCCGGGCTCCGCGACACTGGGCATAGGAGGGGCTGGCTAGGTTCTGAGTGCCAAAGGCTCGGAGCAGACGCTTAAGCCAGATCCCATCGATACCGTGGCTGAACAGGGCCACCGCCTCAGGACCATATCGAGCCTTCACTTTAAGGAGCTGCTCCGCCACAAGATCCAGGGCGCTCTCCCAGCTCACCACCTCAAAGCTCTGCTGCCCCCCCTTCTCTCGACGGATGAGGGGTTGGCGAAGCCGGTCAGGATCATTCAACAGGCCAGTGCCCCCAACACCCCGGGGACAGAGCCGCCCCCGAGAGAGGGGATGAGCAGGGTTGCCCTCGATCTTGCTGAGTTCGCCGCCCTTAACGTGGGCCAGGACACCGCACTTCCAAAAACACATCTCACAGAGGCTGGGAATGATCTGCTCACCATCGGTCTCTGGGCTTGCCCAGGCCGCTGGGCTCCATTCTGTAAGCAGGCTCGCGCCCAGGGCTGCTGCTCCTAGAGCCGCGCCGCTGATGCCGATGAACTCTCTCCGGTTGAGCACGATTCCTCTCCTATCAAACGCCCCAGAGAAATAGCAAAAATCGCTCCGAACCCCGTTTCTTTTATTTGAAACGAAATGCATTGCTGTTGCACGATTTGTTTCAAATGCTGAAACATTATATTTCGGTATGCATATTTTAACAGCGTCTCTCGGAAAGGCGCTGTGTCTCCACGCCTCAGAACAGCGGCGAGCGCACAGGGGTCCTGAACGGGTCCGACCGATATAGCTCCTGGGGTGCTCTGCTTTAGGAACTCAGGCCCAGAGCTTTCATTCTGCGCCAGAGGGTTGTGCGGCTGATACCCAGGGCTTTGGCGGTCTGATGACGGTTCCAGCGGTGGGCCTCCAGGATCGCTCTGAGCTGAGCTTGAGCCCCCTCCTGAACATCCGGAAAGTTAGGATCGCGTCGAGTTTCGACGGTCTCTACCAAGCTTGCAGAAAGCTCTGTGGGAGAGGAGAGAGGCGGAAGAGGCTGAGGTGTTGGATAAGCTCTCAGGGGTCTAAAGCTGGATTGATGTGTGGAGAGAACAGAGGTATCGGTAGTTTTTTTTGGGCAACCGATCTGATCTTGAGGAGAGGGGTGGGTAGGAGCTTGGTATGGAGTGCTCATCTGGGGCATGTTGGAAGTTGGGGCGAGGGCTGGCAGAGGTTCTACTTGTATCTCCAGTAGGTGCTGAAGCTCCACGGGCAGATGATGCTGCTCGATGGTCTGCCCACGACAGAGAGCCACAGCGTACTCGATGGCGTTCTCCAACTGCCGAGCGTTGCCTGGCCAGTGGAATCGGCGAAGGCAACCCATCGCCTCTGGAGAGAAGCGCAGCGCGAGCCCCTCTTTAGCGCCGATAAGGGCCAGAAAGTGTCGCGCCAGGGCGGGGATCTCGATGGCTCGTTCTCGCAGGGGGGGCACGTGGATGGGGACCACCCTGAGGCGATAATAAAGATCCTCTCGAAAGCGTCCCTCTTGGATGGCTTGAGGGAGATTCACATTGGTAGCGGAGATGAGGCGTGCGCTCAGGGGCTGAGCTTGGTTGGTGCCCAGGGGGATGAAGAGCCGCTCCTGCACCACCCGCAGGAGCTTTACTTGGAGAGCCTGGGGCATATCTCCGATCTCATCCAGAAAGAGGGTCCCTCCCCAAGCCAGGGCGAAGCGGCCCTGACGATCCTGGAGAGCCCCGGTGAAAGCTCCACGCTTATGACCGAAAAGTTCACTCTCGAGTAGGGCCTCAGGAATGGCCCCACAGTTAACAGCTATAAAGGGGCCATCACTGCGGGGGGAGTGAGCGTGGATGGCTCGGGCCACGACCTCTTTGCCCACGCCGCTCTCTCCTGTGATCAGCACATTGGCTTCGCTGTACTGGAGGGTCTCGATAAGGCGTACGATCTGGAGCATGGGGGGGGACTCGGCCAAGATGCCTCGGTTGGTCCGGACCCGCTCCAGGAGCACTGCATCGTTCACGGAGGGGCGCGCAATGATCATATAACGTCCCCCACCGATCACCTTGGGAAGACGGGCGGCGGAGATGGAAACCAAGCGAGAACCCCCCTCAGGACAGCAGCGCAGAAAGGCGCGGCGGCCCTCCTCCAGGATCCCAGCCTCCAGGGAGCCCCTTAGGCTTCCGCTGGGGCCGAAGAGGTTGTCCCCCAGCATCTCGGCGGCGTGGCTGCCTGGAGCGCGATGTGAGGGAGGAGGCTTGATACAGACACGGCATACCGAGGTGTTGCGGCAGGCGGGCTTGCAGGCCATTTGATCCAAGCTAGAGCTGACCCAGAGGATGCGAAAGTCCTCCCCCAGGAGAAAGACTACTCGATCAAAGACTCCAAAGGTGAGGTCCAGAAGTTCACAAAACTCAGCGTCCTCTTTCATCGATGCCTCCTCTCCTTGAGAGCCTGGAACATTTTGTTTCTCGCGTTACAGGCGGTCCACTCTCTATGGGTGTTTCTCCGCAATAGCAGATACAGCTACGCAGCTCATTAAGTCGGTCAAGGTCCTCATCGATAAGGATTTCTCGGCGAAAGGTCGGGGTGAGGACTTCCCACAAAATCTCCAAACGCTCGGACTCATATGAGGAGTTGGGGGAAAGCCCTGTTGGAGGACCCCAAGGGGGCAACCAAAGTGAGGAAGGCTCTCAAGTACCGTGCCGACAGAGCGAGGGGAGCAAAGCGGGAGAAGATCCTCAAAGAGTTCAACTATGTGACCAATTTCCTGAAGCGGATGAACCATGCGGACCTGAGGAGAAGAGGTCGTGCAGTGGGCAGTGGACCCCAAGAGGCAACCTGCAAGACTCTCATCTCCATCTTGGCGGTGGAGTACCTCGGTTGGACGCTCATCGATCCCGTCCTGTACAAAAATAGGATCTTCCCCCGATCCTATTTTTGTACAGGATGGGGTGCTTGGAATCTTAAGAGCGAGCGTGGGTAAAATTTTCGATATGGAGAGTGAACCCACGATCCTGCAGATGTTAGAGCAGGGAGTTGCGATCGATACAGTTGAGATCTTCGAAAGCCTGCGTGAGGCGCGCGATCAAGCCCTGCTCACACTTACGCAGCCAAACACGGGGATCATAGTACTTCTTGTTGGGCTTATCAGCCCCTTCAGGGTTTCCGATCTGCTCCTGGAGGTAGGCTGAAAACTCCTCAAAGTACTCTCGGGCACCGCTGGCAAAGGCCCACTGAGTGTCGGTGTCGATGTTCATCTTGATCACGCCATAGGAGATCGCCTCATGAATCTCCTCTGGGCTGGAGCCAGAGCCCCCATGGAAGACAAAATGAGCGGGCTTCTCCCCTCCAAACTTCTCCTCAAGATGGCGCTGACAGTTCTTGAGAATCACTGGTTCAAGTTTGACATTGCCAGGTTTATAAACACCGTGAACATTGCCAAAAGCCGCCGCGATGCTGAAATAGGGGCTCACCGCTGAGAGCTTCTCATAGGCATAGGCTACCTCAGAGGGCTGGGTATAGAGCCGGGAGGAGTCGATGCCGGTGTTGTCCACTCCATCCTCTTCGCCTCCTGTAACCCCCAGCTCGATCTCTAGAGACATCCCCATCCGGCTCATGCGCTTCATCCGAGGCAGGCAGCTGGCGATATTCTCTGCGACGCTCTCCTCAGAGAGGTCGATCATATGAGAGCTGAAGAGGGGAACACCGTTCTTCTCAAACCAAGCTTCACTGGCCTCGATAAGACCATCAACCCAAGGCAGAAGCTTTCGAGAAGCATGATCGGTGTGCAGAAGAACAGGCACTCCATAGAGAGCAGCCAACTCATGCACATGCTTGGCACCTGCGATGGCGCCAGCGATGGCGGCGCGCTGCCCCTCATTGGAGAGGCCCTTGCCAGCGTTAAAGACAGCCCCGCCGCTGGAGAGCTGGATAAAGACCGGGGAGTTCACCGCCTGAGCGGTCTCTAAGACAGCATTGATGGAATTGCTGCCCACCACATTGACCGCTGGGAGCGCGAAGGAGTGCTTCTTTGCGATGTTGAGGAGCGCGAGAGCACGCTCACCTGTAAGGACTCCGCCTTTCATATCACCTCCAGAAAGAAAAGGGCTATGGAAAGAAAAACCAGAAAAATACATGGAGATCTTTAAAAACGCTAGAGCAATCTTCAACATGAGAGCTCTATCTGCATGACCGAAGTCCAAGCGTCGCCACGGCTTTCAAACCAGTGTTCAGCTACGAGCTACACCATCTTGGTTAAACTCCAGCCGTCTATGCTCTCCGTCCTCGCTGCAGATGATGATCGAGAACATACAACTCCTGGTTATATCGGAGAGTTCATGGCATCTCAGGAAGCCCTGCATCAGGCTCTGGGGGCTTGGTGAGCGGCTCAAAGAGACCCTCAGGAGGGGAGGTGATGATCTGATCAGGGTCGAGACCACTCTCCATCGAGAGGCGCCGAAACTCCCCTCTCAGGCGGGTGATCGCCTCGATCCAGCGGTTGGCGCCCCGATAGGCCACTCCCCCTCTCATCGCTGCCAAACGAAACTGCTTGAGGGCCTCATCAAAGCGAACTTGAATACCGCGTACCTCGGTGAGCCCTCTACGAAAAGCAACATCCCCCAACATCTCCAAAAGGCGTCGATCCTCAGAGAGGCTGGTGAAGTGCAGCTTGTTGGCGCGCATCAGCATATCCTCAGCGACATCAGGATCACCGATGCCCACATCGCCAAGCTCTCGCTTGGCGATACTGATAAAGAGCCGATAGAGCTCCTTGTCCAGATCCTCAGCTGAGAGCGCGCCCTCGGTTTGAAGGACGATCTCAGGAGGAAGAGTGAAGGGCTCATAGGCTCGATTGGGCGCCCAACTGCCGCTGCCGACCGGGAAGTAGTAGCCCCTCTTGATCCGAGCAGTGTCTCCCTCTACTCGAAGATAGTAGTGGTCGTGATGAACCGCTGAGACATACCAGAGCGCTCCCAAAAGAAGGATCACGGTCACAGCGATAAGAGAGCGAAAAGGAAAACGACGGCGACTGGGAGTTGGAGGCAGCTCCAACTCCTCATCTCCAAAGAGCTCTTCCATAGGTGGGGCGTCGTTCATCGCAGCTCCTTTTCACAACCGCCATCTCTACAGAGAGGGAGCTGGATTTTGATGAGATCAGCACAGGGCTCTAAGCGAGAGAGGGTACTGGGGTAGCTGCCCTCCCTGCGAGTGATCACCTCATCTTGAGCATCCAAGCCCTGCACCTCCAGATGAAGTTCTCCAGATTCAAAGGGGCCGATCTGTCTCTGCTCCCCTTCACAGAGGAAGAGGAAAGATTCACTCACTCTCCCCTCCAAGGTGGCGATGATACGCACCTGTGAGAGGCCGCTCTCTTGACAGTCCTGCTCTTCAGGGAGGAGCCAGTCGATCTGAAGAGGCCGGAGCCGTGGGGAGAGAGAGAGGCGTTCAAGCTCCAGCTTCTCTTTCCCCTCGATCTTCAGATCCTCTTTGCGCGCTGTATAGGTCCAGCAGCCCTCAGCATCCAAACCCATCAGCCTTAAGCTGTACTCTCCTGGATCCACAGCCTTAATATTCAATCTTCCCGCCGAGCAAGCCCCCTCCACGCTATAGGAGGCCTGGGACTGGGTATAGCTGTAAAGCTCTGCTCGAACGCTGACCAAGCCAGATTCTGCGCAGTTGGTCTCCCTCATACGCCAGCTCAGACTGAGCGCGCCAGGCTGCTGAGCCTCAGAGCAGGCCAAGAGGAGCAGCCAGAGTGCTGAGCTTTGGAGTTTTGAGGGCATGGGGCAGAGTAAGACGCTGAGGAGCAGTGGACAACCGCAAAGCCCTCAATCGACGACAGGGAAACAGAGCCCTACGCGGCGAGCCAACGCGCTGCTCTTCCCCACATAGCGCTCCGCCTCTATGTCTAGAGTATCTCCAGGAATCGAGCAAAGGAGGAGCGCGCTCAGAAGCTTATGGCTTCAATCCCAACATTGTTCAGATAGCCCTCTTCTAGGAGCAGGTTGTTATCCAAGACCTGCTCTCGTAGCCTCATCTCTATATTGGAGTTGCTCTCCTCAGACTCCTCCTCAAAAGGGTCTGCCAGTTCCTGGAGTGAAGAGAGCTGCCCCTTATGAAAAGCGACATGCTCCCCATCGATGACCAAGACTGTGGAGCCCACCTCGAGTAAAGCAACACCTCTGAGATCTGTCTGTGTAGCCCTGATCGCTTCCCCCTTTTGCGCTGCGCGAACTTGAGCCGCAGCGACCGGCTTCCCCTGTCGCTGAACCCAGATCCGCAGCTGCTCCCCCTCCAGCCTAAGATCGAGGCCTAGATCGCTGCGGATCAACAGAGAGGAGCTGCTCTGCCCTTTGGCGCTCAGGCGGATAAGATAGGCTCCAGGCTTTGTCAAAGGCAGCTTCAAGGTTCGGCTCTCAGGAAAGGCTCCGATCTCCACCTCCCGGCTCCCTGACCAGACTGGGCGTAGGCCATCGACATCGATTTTGTGCAGTCTGTCCAAGCCATGATCCCGTAAAAAGAGGGTTTTTAGGTCGAGGCGGTAGGCCCTCAGATGGATCTCCTTTAAGTTGGCGACGCGGATGGAGAGGAGGCTGGGCTCAGCGCTCTTGAACCAGAGCTGCGCTGGACTCTCCAGGAGCACCTGCTCCAAGCTTCTCCCTCTTTGTGTGTGGCCTCCGGCTCGATAGGCAGCACTGGCTTCCCCAAGCTCACCTCGAGCCTCATGGAGCTGAGCAGCGGCAAGCTGAGCATCTCGGCGGCTCTGAGCAGGCCCCAAATGTCCATCGCTCTGGGGGAACTCCCCCTCTACAAGCTGCTTGAAGATCTTAAAAGCAGCTTTGTCCTCACGCAGCCGAGAGCGCGCCAAGCCCTCCTGATAGAGGAGTGCGTCGAGCAGCGGACTCTGAGGGGATTGCGCGGCGAGGCGCTGTGCCCAACGAGCGGCCTGCCCCTCAGCGCCCAGATCCAGGAGCAGTTGAATCATATGAAAGGCCGCCGCTGGGCGCTTCTGGCTCTGCGGCCAAGCGCCTAAGAACTCTCGCTGCCAAGCCGCCGCCATCATCTTGAGATCTGTAGAGCTGAGATCTGCCTCCTTCAGCGTCTCAGGCAGCTCATCTTTGCTCATCTCTGCCAGACGCTGAGGTAGGAGAAAGAGGGCTTCCTCTACAGCGGGCAGAGCAGGATAGACCGCGCTCAGCTCCTTGATTCCCTTGAGGCTGGCGAGGCGACCGACCCGCTGCTCCAGCTTAAGCAAGCTGGCGGTCTCATCACGGAAGCTGGCCTCCAAGCCCGCGCGCCAAAGATCAACGGCGCGCTCAGGTTGAGCAGTGGCGCGATAGGCACGCGCTACCGCGATGATCTCTCCTTGGTTGAGCATCGCGGTAGGCCAGAGCGCTCGCAGCCGCTCAAAGCTCTGGATAAGTAGCTGTGGGGTTGTGCCCTCATTCAGCGCTTGGTGGAAGCGGAGCTGAAGCACCTCGGGAAACTGAGAGCCCCAGCCCTCCTCTTTTGGCCAGGGGGCTAACCAAGGGAGAGGAGAGCGCCCCAACTTCAACGCCTGTTGAGCGAGGCTCAGCGCCTGAGTTTGACAGAAGTTCTCTCTCAGAGGGAGCTGAGCCTGGACCTCAAGCAGCCTCAAGAGCGCTGTACCCTCTGCTGTCTTGAGACCCCGTAAAGGGCTGCGTCCAGGATAGAGGGCGCGCAGCTTTAGCCGAGAGTTTCTCATCGAGATCAGCTCAAAGCCCGCAGGAGGCCGCCAGCTCTCCTCGATGGGCGTCGCTCTGATCTCAAGAATATCTCCCACTGCCAGGAGACAGCGCTTGGCGTTACAGCGCGCACGCTCTCCTTGACAGCTCTCTCGAAGAGGCGCGCTGAGGCCCTTGGGGTAGCGCTTGATCGAGAGCGGCGCTTGTCCTGTCTCAGGAGGGCTGCTGCGGTAGCTCCAGACCCCCTCGGCGCGCAGCTCGCTCTCTGGAGGGAGCAAGAGGCTTAGGCTCTCGCCGGGCTGAAGCTTGGCGATCTCTTTGGTGCCGTCAAAGATCGTGCGAGGGCTGTTGAGATCGCCAGGCGCCGTTTGGAGGCGAATCCAATCGGCTAGGCTGGGGTGGGCAGGGGATGGAGGCAGCGGGGAGGGCATTTCAACAGGGCGCCCCATCAGATAGGCTGCCAATTTAGAGGAGAGATCCTCTCCCAACTTCAGCTTCTCTGTCTCCGCCTCGCGCCCCAGGCTCAGCAGCACAAGCGCGGCCTCTCCTCGGCTCTCTGGAGCCTGAAGCGCATAGCTCAAGAGAGCCTCATTGATCGGCAAGCCTGCTCGGGCGCGGCCTCGGAGTTGGAGGAGACGATCTTCTTGAGAGGGAGTGGGCAGCCGCTCTGCAGCCTTCTCCAAATCCGGCCCGCTGAGCTTAAACAGGCTGCGAGCTTCAGCCAGGAAGAGGAAAGCTGACGCGCTCAGTGCGCCTTCGCCTTGGAGGGCGTCATGGACAGCCCAAAGGCGGCGCAGCAGGGCTCCTCGCTCCTGGGCTCCTGCGCTGGGGAGCGCAGCCAGAGCAGCCCGCCCCGCCTGTCCCATCAGCTTCTGGTCTTTCCAAAGCTTGGGGTGCTCTCGAAGCGCCAGGGCGGCCCCCGGAAAGCTGCCTCGCTCAGGCAGCATCAGGTTGAGGATCTCCCCCTGAGGATCTGCACATCCCTCGGCGATGGGAAAACTCCAGAGCTGAGACTCCAACAGCGCCCCCCCCCTCATCAGACGCAACATCCCAGAGTCACCGGGGCGGATCGGGTTCATCGGGAGGCTCAAGAGCGCTCCAGGCGCCAGCTCAACATGCTGTCCCAGATCTCCAAAGAAGAGTTCCCCCCGGAAAGGCTGGGAATTTCCGTTAAAGAGGCGAACTTGAGGCGTCAACACCTCACCGGGGAAACCTGGGCTCAGCTTAGGGGGCAGGAGGCGCAGGCTCTGGGCGGGCGAGAGTTTCAGTTCGGCCTCTCCCACTGTCTCTAAGCTGACCGCGTGGACCCGCAGCTTGATGGGGCGTTGAACAGACGGACGGGGGAACTTCAGGCTGGCCTGCCCCGCTTTGTCGGTCTTGAGCACCGCCCAGATCCCAGGATCAAGAGGGCCAGGAGAGAGAACTCCCTGAATGCTCGCCTTTCCTGCCATCACCCGAGGCAACTTTGCTCGACGACTTCCCAACAGTGCTCTCTTACCGCTTCCGTAACCCAATCCCTCGATCCTCAACTCCTCCAGGACAATGGGTGTACGCTGCATCTTGCTCCAACGACCACCTAGAGCCCCAGAAGCGACCCCAGAGGCACGAGCACGCTCTTCAAGTCGAGCTCCCTCAGCCATCAACGCAGGATCTAAGGGTTGCCCCTCGGCGCCACTGCGTAGATCTAAGCTGATCCCCTGAGATTGAAGCCCCCAGCCCCGTGAAAGTTTGGGGGCGCTCTCCAAGTGGAGCTGCTTTTCCTCTTCCAGGCTAAAGATGCTGAGTTCTGCCTCAACTGGAGCTCCCAAGGCATCTGTAGCTTGGACCTCTAGGCTCCAGTTCCCCCCCTCAGTCTCAGCTTCAAGCTTTAACTTGATGCGCGCATCCACCATGATCGTTTGCTCAAACAGGCCTCCAGAGGGATCCAGAGCGCTGAGCACAAGGGGACCGTGCCAGTTGGGGGAGATGGGCCAATTCAGGCTCTCTCCAGGCGAGAGGAGGGCAGCCTTGACCACCTGCCCCTGAGCAGAGGCCAGCACCAGAGCGGGGTGAGGAGCTTCCAGCTTAAAGCTCAGCGTCTCACCCAAGCCCAAGTCTCGAAGCCCCAGGAGTCTGATCTCCTCATCTACTTGACAGTGCAACCCTACAGGCTGTGTTGGCTCCTCTTCAGAGACAAGCAGCCAGCGATAGAATCCCGGTCTGGGTAAGCTGCGGCTCAGCTCAAGATCTCCCTGGAAGGGCTCAATGCGCTCCTCTCGCAGCAGATGAACAGGTCCGTGAAGCGGCCTCTGAGGAGTGTGAAATTGATCATTTACATAGGTGCCCAATTCTCGTTGTGGTGCTTGGGGATCTTGAAGTTGTTGTAGATGCTGAGGCGCCTCAAGCTTGAAAAGCTTGAGGTGCAGAGGCCCAGCTGCTCCCTTCAAACGCAGCCTGATTTTCTCTCCTGGTCGGAGCCTCTGCTGATCGCTCTCCAAGCTCAGTTCAGAGGAGGGGGGCAGCACACGCCTCAGTCTGATATGGAGGGCTCCTTTGCTGCTGGCCCCTAAGCTCCAAGGAATACCTAGAGGGGGACCCTGAACCCAGAGTTGTCCCAGAGCGTCGCTCACCCCTCGTCCTTGGCTGAGATCATCTCTCCAGTGGATCAGCGCCCCAGGGATCGGCAAACCCTCAGCGTCGATCAAGCTGAGGCGAGCTCCAGAGCCCTCCAGGGAGCCTCTCAGTCGATAGCGGAGAAACTTTGAGGAGATCACGACCACTTTGAGCTTTTGCAGCTTCTCCTCTCCTGGAGCTTGGACCTCGATAGAGAGTTCCCTGTATTTGGCGTTTGGGGTGTGGGGGATCGGGAGTTGCCCTTGAGCTGTCCCCAAGGGACCGCTCTTCAAAGTCACGCAGCGAGCGCCCTCTAAACAGATCTTAAACTCTCCCTGAAGAGGCGCTCCTCCCTGCCGCGCGCTCAAGCGAAAGTGAACAAGATCTCCAGGGGCATAGAAGCTGCGATCTGTCTCCAGTGAGAGCCGCACCTTGGGCGCTTCAGGGGCCTCATGTCGCTCTCCTGGGAGGCTCAAAAGGGCGGGCGCCCCCTCCACCTCGCTGAGGAGGCTGAGGTCTCCAGAGGGCACCTTCACCCGTAAGAGGCCACGCGCGTCGCTCTCTTCAACCTGCACTCCTTTTGAGCTGTGGATCAGAATGGGGGCCGCCGGAACGGGTTGACCCCCACGAAACACCACCGCCAGCAGCTCCCCTCCCTCTGCCCGCGCCAGCAGCTTGATGTCGCTGATCCAGAGCGGAACAGAGGCCTCTTTTTCAGCCCCTGAGAGGGTGATCCGATAGAAGCCCGGCTTAAGCAGGGGCAACGGCAGATTGAAATCGATCTCCTTGAGGGCGCTATATTTGGGGACCTCAATGTTCCAGCGCTTATCAGGCTCGATCACCGCGATATCCAGCGCCGCCAGCCCCGCGAGGGTGCCACCATCTCTCAGAAAAGCTTCTGCGTCGATGCGATGGAGTCGAACCTCTAGATGCTTGATATTGCGAGTGATGACACGTAGCTTGGCCGCTGTACTCTTAGAGAAATATCCCTCAGAGGCGAGATAGAGGCTGGGCTCCGAGAGGGCTGCCTGCTCCTCGGAGCTCAAGGCTTTTGCTCCCTCCTCTTGAAGCAGCCTGCGCAGATGCAGAGCTTTTAGAGTTGAATCCTCGGGCCAACGCGCCAAAGCCTCTGCGCGATATTGCTGAGCCTCTTTGAGTCGCCCAACAGCTTCAGCAGCAAAGATCGCCAAAGGAGCGATTCGAGGAGAAACAAAGGCTTCAGCGCTTTTGAGCACCTGTGTCCAGCGTGAGGCGGTGTAGTCCAGGCGGAGCTGCATCCAGTTGGCTTCATCGCGATACCTCTCCAGAAGCCTGCGTTGGGGATCGCTGGGGTGACGCTTAAGGTGTCTCTTTAGGGCCTCCTCTGCTTTAACCCAGCGCCCTGCTTCTTGAAGCCTCAGGGCGCGTTCTCTAGAGACCTCCAAGCTTTCAGGGAGCGCCGCCAAAAGCTTCAACAGCTCTCCAAAGCGGCGTTTTCGCTTAAGGAACTCTAGGGCAGGCTTAAGTTGAGCGAGATTCAAGCCCTCAGGAAGCTTGAGCAGCCCCCCCTCAGGGTTCAACTTTAAGAGCTTCTGGCTGTGGATCAACCGCTCCTCAACTCCGGAGGCTTGCTTCAAAAAACTCAGAGCCCAAGCAGGAGAAAGCAGATTGGCGATAAGCCTACGTAGGCTCCCTTGGAGTTCTCCTTCGTGAGCGAGGATCTTGGCCAGGAGGTGATGGGGTGCTCCTGGCTCTCTGAGCTGAGCAATTTTAAGGGCCAAACGTCGCTGAAGAGGGAGGTTAAACTCCTCCGGCTGCCTTTGCAGCGTCTCCAAGGTCCGCATCAAGAGCCCCTCGGCAGCTCCTCGATCTTCCCGAGCGAGCTGCTCGGCGATCTCCAAGAGCCAATCGAGCCAAGCAGAGGGGCGTACTGGATCGAGACGCTTTGCCCCTAACTCTTCGTAAATCTGCGCGGCCTCCTCCGAGCGCCCTAAGGCACGCAGCGCGTCGGCGCGCCCAAAGCGCGCCGAGTTCCAACAAGGGGCCTCTTTGGGGAGTTGTGTCCAGGTCTCCACCGCCTCAACGTAGCGTTTGGCGAGGAAGCAAGCGCGCCCCAGGAGGCAGAGATGCTCTGCTTTGGGAGGCAGAGTTTTCAGGAGCGTGATCGCTTCCTGAATCTGCCCCTCCGCGAGAAGCGTGAGAGCCTCCTCCCGAGAGCTGGGCTCGGCTGGACTGAAGCTGGGGTAAAGTAGAAGGATGAGAGAGAGCAGACGCATAGATGGCACCTCCGCGCTGAAGGACAACCTAGCCTCAGAGTGGTTCGGAGGAGGAGCCCAAAGTGAAAGAACTCCTGCTCAAGACCAGAGGAGAGCGTGGCTGGGGCTTAAAAATATCCCTGGGGATTATGCTATAAGAGGCCCTCGCTCCTGGAGATTTCATGCGCTTAAAGCTGTTCGCCCTTATGTTTCTGCTTGGCGGCCTCGCCTCAGCCCGAGAGGTTAAGCCACGCATCCTCCTGGTCTTCGATACCTCAGGCAGCATGAGCTATGACGTTGTTGATCAGCACGCCACCGGGGGAGATAACTCTCAGGAGTATCCTGGCGATGGGACCAGCCGCCTCTTCGTCGCCAAAGAGGTGATCTCTGAGATCGTACAGACCACCTCTGAAGTGGAGTTTGGTCTCCTCAGATATCCCCAACAGGAGGGGGAGGGGATCAACAACGGCGAGGGGCGCTCTTCGGTCAACGCCTACGAGGGCTTAGAGGCGCAGCCTCTCAACTACCTGGGCACCTGTAATGGTGCTCTGCGTCCTGGGCATGTGGATGAGCCCTTCGCCCTGGCGGTGCCCTTCCGCCCCGACAATGAGATGGACCTCCTCCGCTGGCTGGATCACCACGAGCTTTGGCCTGAAGATCCAGAGCTGAGAGCGGAGGGACCCACCCCTCTTGGAGAGTCGCTGAGGCTCGCGGATGGCTACTTTCAGGAGCTGATGAGAGAGGATCCTGATCTCCGCTGTCGCCGCTACCATGTGATCCTCTTGACCGATGGCGCTGAGTCCTGTCTGCCCAGCCACCAAGCAGCTACGTTGATTGAAGAACGCGCCCTGGCACTACGAGAGATGCGGCTGGACCTGAACGGAGAGCTTATTCGACCCCATGTGCGGGTCTTTGTGATTGCTTTCTCTGTTACCCCAGAGGTCGCCAGCCATCTCGATGAGGTCGCGCGAAGGGGAGGGACTGCGATGAATCCACAAGGAGAGGTTGATCTCTTCGTGGGTCGTGCTCAATCCGCCAGAGATCGCGATGGACTCCGCCTCGCCTTTGCGCGGGTTCTGGCAGAGGCGATCCCTCAAGAGCGCTGTGATGGCCTCGATAATGACTGTGATGGGCTCATTGATGAGGGGGTGACCAACTCCTGTGGCCAGTGTGGCCCTTCGCCTCAGGAGCTGTGTAATGGCTTAGATGATAACTGCAACGGCCTTATCGATGAGACCTTCCCCAGCCTGGGAGATGGTTGTGATGCGGGGACGCACAATTGTGAGCGTCGAGGGCACTGGATCTGCGCTGAAGATGGCTTGGGGCTGCTCTGCGATGCTCTCCCTGGGGCAAGTCAAACGGAAGCCTGTAATGGCCTAGATGATGACTGTGATGGTCGAGTGGATAACCTCCTTGGCAGTGAGGAGGCCCTCAACCGCCCTTGCAGCTTGGATTTGGGGATCTGCGAATTGGGAGTGGAGCGCTGTGAGATGGGGCGTTGGCAGCCCTGTGATGGGGTTATACCTGAAGAGGAGCGCTGTGATGCTCTAGACAACGACTGTGACGGTTTCATCGATGAACTGACTCGCCCCTGCGGCCCCGCCCTGGAGATCGGCAACATCGGACAGTGTCGCTTGGGTCAGGAGAGCTGCTTGGAGGGGAACTGGGCTGAGGGCTGTGAGGGAGCTGTGGGTCCCAGCGAGGAGATCTGCGACCGCCTGGACAATGACTGCGATGGTGAAGTCGATGAGGGGCTCTATAATGCCTGTGGCCTCTGCGGTCCTGCACCTCCGGAGATCTGCAACGGCACTGATGACAACTGTGACGGCCTCATCGATGAGGAGGCACCCTGCCCCCGAGGCTACCTCTGCTTCCAAGGCGCCTGTGTACAGCCCTGCGATCCCAGCGGAGAGTGTCCAAGGGAGCAGATCTGTTTGCAACTCTGGCCTGGACAGCGCTTCTGTCATCCTGATCCCTGCGCCCGCGCTGAGTGTCCTCCAGGTTGGATCTGTGATTCAGCGCAGCGGGGCTGTATAGATCCCTGCCTAGAGGAGAGCTGTCCAGAGGAGCTGAGCTGTGAGTTGGGGGGCTGTGTAGCCAGCAGCTGTCGTCATGAGGGCTGTCCTGAGGGGGAGATTTGCTTGGCGGAGCGCTGTGTCGAGGACCCCTGCTTTGAACAGGAGTGCCCCGAGGAGGAGTTCTGCGTAGAGGGGGAATGTCGGCGGGCCTGTTTAGCTCTTCAATGTGGAGCGGGGTTTCGCTGTGAGCGGGGGGAGTGTGTTGAGGATCCCTGCGGAGGTCGCTGTCTCCCAGAGCAGATCTGCGTCGAAGGGCTCTGCGCCCAGGATCCCTGTGCGCAGATCAACTGCCCCCAAGGGAGTGCTTGTGAAGCGGGAGAGTGCCTTGATGATGCGCTCTGTATTTACATCCATTGTCCTCCAGGAACCCGCTGCCGAGCGGGAGAGTGCGATGATGGTACTCCAGGGGTTAATCCAGATCTTAACGCAGGAATGCCGATCCCCGATGGGGGCCTCCTCCCGCTCCCCGACGCAGGCTCAGAGCCTGAAACAGATCTGGCCCCTATCCCGGATCTCAACAGACCCCCCCGCCTAGAGGTGGATGTGGGCGCAGAACCTTCAGGCACTGGTGGAGGGGGGGGGGGTGTAGCCTAAACCGAAGCAGGCCTCCTCTCTTTGCGATCCTACTCCTCCTTCCGCTCCTGATCTGGCGCCGACGTGCTGCTGCTCCGTGATCCTCGGGGCCGTGAGGCCCTCGCCCTTTTCGCCGTCACCCTCCTACTCACCGTGTTCTTAGGCCGCCTAGAGGAAGCGGTGAGCTGGCTCCAAGGCTACACTCTGGTGTTGGTGGCCGCAGCCTTCCTACACCTCCCCGCTGAGGTTCTAGAGCGGCAGGGCCTTGATCCTCGGGACTTTGGCATCCACAGGCGAGCACTGGGGAGAGCGACAAGATGGGCGCTCTTGATCATGCTCCTAACCTTCCCACCCTATCTTCTGGGTTTTCATTTTTGGCAAGGAGAGCGGCAAGGGCGGAGCCTGGATCTTAACGCAGTTCATTTAGCGCGTTGGCCTCAAGACCTGGAGGGTCAGCCCCCCCAATCGATTTTAAAGGAGGGGGAGGTTCGCTTCTATGCTCAAGGTCCTCATCTGCAACTACGCTGGAACCTGCCTCCAGGAGAGGATCTAGAAGCTTGGTTGGGAGGAGAAGGGCTCTCCTCCTTAGGAGGCAATGCCGAGATTGAGAAGATCCCAGGAGCGCTCAGGATCAAAGGAGGGCACACCGGCTCAGCGAAAATCCACGCTTCAACCAAAGCTCTCAGCCTGGAAATCAAGAGAGGAGGGCGAAGGCTTCCCGCTGATCAGCTCCTCTTAGGGAGCTGGCGTCAGCCAGCGGAGGAGCAGCCCTATAGAGCGGAGCGTGGTCTCTTCTGGTTCCTCAACCTCATCTTGGTACAGCTCTTTCTGGTGGCGCTCCCTGAGGAGGTGTTTTACAGGGGCTATCTTCAGAGTCGTCTAGACAGTCTCATCGGACAGGAGCGGATCCTCTTTGGGGTCTCTGTCAACTTAGAGAGCATCCTCTTGACCAGCACCCTCTTTGCCCTGGGGCATCTAGCGACCATCCCTCATCCTCAGCGCCTCGCGGTCTTCTTCCCCAGCCTGCTCTTTGGCTGGATGCGCCGCGCTTCAGGCGGAGTCGCTGCTCCCGCTCTTTACCATGCCGCTTGTAATATCCTCGTGGAGATCGCCCTGATCTTCTATCTCTGAATTTGATGATCACTTGTAACTTCTCAATAAGTCCGGGCGCTCGCTGTAATCTACGCGGCCAGGGCTTC
>CAYLJJ010000032.1:0-57520 GCA_964384025.1 uncultured Nannocystaceae bacterium | reverse complement strand
AGAATTTGAGCCGCGCCTGTAACACCGCCTGCGGCAGCGGCGAAGAGCACTGTAGCACAGATGAGAACAATCAAGCTGCTTGGATCGGCTGCACCGCGCCTCAGGCTGAGACAGAGGTGTGCAATGGAAAGGATGATGACTGTGATGGGCAGATCGATGAGGCGCTGGAACGCCCTTGCGAGCATTCTGGCTGTGGAACTACAGGGCGAGAACTCTGCTCCTTAGGCAACTGGATGGGTTGTAATGCAGAGGGTCCCCGACCTGAGACCTGCAATGGGGAGGATGATGATTGTGACGGGGATACCGACGAGAACCTCTTTGAAGAGTGTGGCAATGAGGCCTGTGGTCTGGGTGCTCGCCCCTGTGTAGATGGCAGCTTTGATGGCGGCGAGTGTACTGGCCGTGAGCCTGTAGATGAGATCTGTGGAAACAGCATCGATGATGATTGCGATGGTGAGATAGATGAAGAGTGCCAGGATTGTGAACCAAGCAGCAATACGCCATGCTCCGTTGATGTGGGCAACTGTTCCATGGGCATCAGCATCTGTAGCGCTGATGGAACTTGGCAGAGCTGTCAGGATGTAGAGGGCGAAGAGGTGCTGCTCCCCGACGCAGAGGAGGAGATCTGTGACGGTGAGGACAACGACTGTGATGGTGCTACTGATGAGAGCTTTGAGGGGATGGATGAGGTGTGTGGCAGCGACGAGGGGATCTGCCAAGAGGGCATCCAAGTCTGCCAGGATGGAGAGGTGATCTGTCAGGGGGCGGTAGAGCCCAGCGCTGAGATCTGCGATGGTGAGGATAATGATTGCGATGGTGGTGTAGATGAAGAGCTGGACGCCGACATCTTTGAGAGCAATGAGATCTGTGCCGAAGCGGAGAACATCGGAGTCATCGCTGAAGATAATGATCCTCGCGTCTTCACTGGGACCCTCTATCCGGATGGAGATGTAGATCACTATCTGGTGCGTGCTGAGGAGAGCCTCAGCTGGTGTATCCCCATCACAGGGCCTGCTGATGAGGCCTATGAGGTTTTCGTCATGCTCAGTAACATTCCTGAAGGTCAAGAGTATGATCTCTGCCTCACCGTCGGCGACGACATCGACTCCGTGCAGGAGTTCTGTGAAGAGGAGATGCTCCTTGAGGAGACCTGCTTTGGCGATGGTGAAACCTTGGAGGATGGCAGCAAGGTGATGCGCTATCTGGTGGAGCCAAGCTGCGGCTTGGATGATGACACCAATGTCCTGATCAAGGTCTTGGCTCAAGAGAGTTCTACGGGCAGCTGTCAGCCCTACACCATCACCACTTGGTCCGTAGCTGCTCCAGAGAGCAGCAATAAGTAGATCGAGGAGATCTAAAAATATGTTCGAATAAGCTCTAGACCCAACCTAGGACCCTCCTTAAACTCCCCTCTATGTTGCGTCTCTTACTCCCCCTCCTTCTCCTCTCCGCTTGTGGGACAGAGGCTGAGTTCGCCACTCAGCCCCAGAACATCATCAATGGCGTCGCCAGCGAACCTGGAGATTTTCCTAATGTAGGGGCGATGCTGGTGACCGGAAGAGGCCCCCAAGGGCTGGTGGGGGGCTTTGGTTGTACCGGAACCTTGATCAGCTCCGATGTTGTGCTCACCGCCGCTCACTGTGTAGAGATCCCCCCAGAGCTCCCCATCTCCAACCTCCGCTTCTATTTCTCTCTCCAGGTCGATGTGAGCGACTTTGGGGATCAGAATATGAACCTGCCTCCAAGGACCATTGCGGTGCGTCGGAGCCTCAAACACCCTCGTTGGGTAGGGCTCAACAGCGAGGTACCTGATGGCCTGGGGATGCTCTACGATCTCGCATTGCTCTTCTTGGAGGAACCGATCGAGGGGGTCCAAGTCGCTCAACTGACAGATGTTGAAGGAGACCTTCGCTCTGGAGCCGAGGTCCTCATCGCTGGCTATGGGCAGCGAGATCCTGAAGTGAATCCATTTGTTCAGCCTGAGACTGGGCGCCGCTTTCATGCGGAGACCCAGCTCGGGGAGGTTGGAGAGGCTGAGATACAGATCGGGACGCTGTTTCCAACACCTCAAAAGTGCCATGGAGACTCTGGAGGCCCCACCTTTATGGATTTCGATGACGATCGCGTTCCAGCGCGCCGCCTCATCGGGGTCACCAGCCGTGGCTTCCAAGACGATGACAACTGTCGAGAAGGAGGCATCGACACTCGAGTCGATTATCATCTGGAGTGGATCATTGACAGTATGGTGCAGGCTTGCGTTAACGGAGAGCGTGTTCATTGTCAGGGCTATGGTCGCCCCCCTGCTCTTCGGCCTGCTGGAGAGCAGCTCCCCGATCTGGGCCTGAGTCCCGATCTAGGTCCTGACCCCGATCTGGGTCCAGTCCAACAGCCAGACCGCTTTATCTCTCCAGATCAAGGTGGTTCCAGCCCTCTCGATCCAGATCAGAGTCTCCCTGGCTTTGCTCCTGCCCCTGATGCTGTTGTGGAGGAGGAGCTTGAAGAGGAGCTGACTGGAACAGCCAAGGGTTGTAACTTTGCGCCTCAGCCTGGAGTTGGAGCTCTGCTTCTCTGTTTCCTCCCTCTCTTAAGCTTTAGGGTTCGCAGGGGAGGCTGATCTCTAGACTGTTATCAAACTCATCACACTCTGGATACTGTCCCTGCCCGAAGCCATCATCATCCACAACCAGAAGTAGAGATCGATAGGGTTCAATCTCCCAATCCCAGAGCTTAATTTCGATCTCCTTTGAGCTCCAACCCGCCCAGATGGGGCTCTCAAGGCGCTCGCTTAAGATCCAAGCGTACATTCCCTCAGCGTCTAAGCCATAGAGGCTCCACAGAGTTCCAGCAGGGAGATCCCTGAGGCCCTGGTTTTCAATCTGGAAGCGGCTGTGTGTCCAGTTGCGGCAGATCTCCTCATGGCAGCGCTGATCCCCACCACAGTCAGCATCCTCAAGACAGCCCTGACCCTCCTCCTCATCTATGCAGGTCTCCAGGCAGTGTCTCTGGAAGCTGGGGCGCAGGTTAGAAGCCGCCTGAGGAGCATGCTCTCCATAGCTTCCCTGGCGGAAGCTGTTGTTGCCTCGTTGATCTGAGCCCTCTGGCTCTGGGAGCCAGTGAGGGTGCTGGAACTGAGGAACGCTGAGATCATCCTCGATCTGAGTGATGTGGTAGGCATATTGGTTCCACACTGGACGGCCATCGATCCACTGATGATCACGATCACCTAAGGCGGTGATCCCCTCCCAGAGCCCATTTTCTGCGCCGTAGCTGTTGGAGACCACCAAGATCTCTACATGGCTGTCCCGATCTACATCAACGATAACGGGGTACTCTTGTAGGGTCGCGCTGGTATGCTCCCCCTCCTGGAAGATGATCTCTCCGGTGGCCCCGTTGGCGACCCAGAGGTTCTCCTCACTGGCGAAGACCACCTCTACCTCTCCATCTCCATCGAAGTCATAGGCTGAGGAGCCGGTGGTGTAGGAGGCTGCATCCTCAATCGCTCGGCTCCAGAGGAGGCGCTGCTCTTCAGGCTCCAACACCGGCTTACCCAGGAAAACCACGAAGTTTTGAGCCCCCGCCACTCCAATCTCAGGGAAGCCGTCACCGTTGAAATCAGCGATACTGGGAGGACCTCCTCCTCCTCCAGGTATCTGAGCGCTCCAGACGACACTCCCGTCGTTATCGTAGAGCGCAACTTGGCCATTTTCATGACGCACCGAGACAATCTCAGGAGCAGGATCTCCATCAAAGTTGGCGGCAGCGGCGTGGCCCGCGTTACCGCCTGTCCAGAGGGTCTCACCATCCAGTCGGCTGACACCATAGCCGCTGATCAGCTCCATCTCTCCATCAGAGCAATAGCCTCCCAGGCAGCGGAAATCTCCAAGGCACTCTTCATCACCTTGACAGCTCTCTCCCAAGTTGATGTCCAAGGGGAAAGCGGTGTGAGCGTGGTCCATCACGGTGTTGAGCAAGAGGTTGCCTAGGTGATCACAGATGCTGCGCCCGATCACAACCTCCGCATCCCCATCCATATCCAGATCGGCGACCGCCGGATAAGCAAAGCGGCTGACGCTGTCATGTATGTCACAGGTCCAGAGGAGGGCGCCTTCATGGTCATAGCAGTTTAGGTCCAACGCAGTGTTTCGAGCCAACACCTCAGGCTCTCCATCGCGGTCTAGATCCGCCAAGGCAACCCCCCCTGAAGCGAAGAGCCCAGAGGTGGACCAGATGGGGGCGCCGTTCTGCCCTGAGATGACTCGAAGGACCCCCTCTCCCTCGTACTCCTCCGCTGAGGAGTAGCTGATAAAAGCCACATCGGGGATATCATCCTGATCGATAAAGCCATCACCGTTGTCATCGTTGAGGTTGCCTACAACAGGGCTCATCATCACTCGGGTCGCGCTGGGAAACTGCTGGGGTGCATGGCAAAGCTCACAGTAGCTGTATTTCAGACAGCGAGGCTCTCCATTGGGATCATCCGCGCTCTCCTTGCAATCACACTCGCCATCCTCATCTTGATCATCACAGCGACAGCTCCCGTAGGGTCCACAGTCCAGATCTTGATCACAGGCAGGCCCCAGAGGACAGCTCTCGCTGATGTCACCCCATTGCCACCGGATCACCGGATGAAAGTCTCCCTCGATCTCAGAGCGACAGCTCTCCAATTGCTCCACCGGCTCTCCCTGAGAGAGCTGTTCACACCCCTCTGGTTGAGGACAGGGCAGCGCGCTGGTGAAGATCTCGATGAAGTTGTTGCTCTCATCACACTCAGAGATCTCTCTTCTGCCCTCGCTGTCGTCCAAGAACAGCGCCAAGCGCTGATACTGATTGAGCACCGTCAGGGTCACACCCTCTTCTGGGGCGATCAGCCTTAAGCTAAAGCCCGCAGTGCTGTGCCCACCATCTGGAACGACGACGGATGGATAAACCATCAGAGGGTGATAGAGCCCCTCTGCATCGATCCCATAGAGGGTGATCTGAGCCGCTCCTGAGCCGATCTGCTCTCCCTGATTAACCAGCTGAAGGATCACCTCCAGATCGGCATCGCACTCTTGAGCGCAGAGCCCTTTATAATCAAAGTAAAGGTCGGTTCTGCAGCCTGCTTGAGTCTCCAACTCATAACTGGGAGGGAGACGATCACAGGGGGAGGGATCCTCTTCATCGTTACAGTCCGAGTTGATCCCATCATACCAAAGCTCCTCCGCTCCCGGATGAATCGAGATCTCCTCATCGTCGCAGTCTCCCTCCTCCTCGGTCAGCCCATCTCCATCATGATCATGACAATCTGCGCCTCCTCGACCATCAACATCAGGGAAGCCCTCATCGATCTCAGCATCCCCGTTGTTGTCACGACCGTCACACTCCTCAATATCACAGAGGTCACCGATACCATCCTCATCGACATCTTCTTGATCAGGGTTTCTTACCTCAGGACAGTTGTCCTGATCAGCACAATACCCGTCCTGATCTTCATCATCATGAGCATCTTGGGGACAATCATCTATGCAGTCAGCAGAGCCATCTTCATCTGAGTCTGGAAAGCCCTCGTCGATGATATCGTTGTCATTATCGTCAATGCCATTACACTCTTCACCTTCACATATATCGCCAATGCCATTCATATTTAGATCCATCTGCTCTGGATTCGGAACTGTTGGACAATTGTCTACATCGGCACAATGCCCGTCTCCATCTTGGTCATTCTGTTCATCTAAAGGACAATCATCAGCGCAGTTTGCATCACCATCACCATCTGTGTCATCAAAACCCTCGTCAATTTCACCGTCTCCATCGTTATCTTGACCGTCACAGGTTTCATCATCGCATTGATCTCCAATTCCATCAAAATCCACGTCATTTTGGTCAATATTATTAACCGATGGACAATTATCAGAGTCTCCACATATGCCATCACCATCTATGTCATTCATATCATCACCAACACATTCGTCGCAAGCATCACCGATGTGATCATCGTCTCTGTCACGTTGTGTTTCATTTGAGATGTTCGGACAGTTGTCCACATTCCCACATACCGAATCCATATCAGAATCATTATTTCTGTCAAGTGGGCAGCTATCAAGACAATCAACAATTCCATCATGGTCTACATCAGAATAACCCTCATCGATTATTCCATTGTTGTTATTATCAATTCCATCGCATAGTTCCCCATTGCAAGAATCACCCATCTGGTCTTCTGGTATCGGATTAAATAGTCCTGGACAATTGTCTTCATCGCCACAAATGCTATCACCATCAGAGTCATTTCCATAATCATTTGGACAATCATCGCAAATATCACCAATGCCATCGCCATCCGAGTCAATCTGGTCAGGATTGCCAAAATGTGGGCAATTGTCTAGCTTTCCACAGATTTCGTCCAAATCTCTGTCATTTGTATCATCATTCGGGCAAATGTCACAAATATCTCCAATTCCGTCATTATCATTATCTGATTGTTTGTTGTTGTGAATTGCAGGGCAGTTGTCATCTTCCCTACAGACATCATCTCGATCGATATCATTGAAAGGGTCCCTGGGGCATTTATCACACAAGTCTCCTTTGCCATCTCTATCAATATCAGACTGATTGAAGTTTGATATGCCTACACAGTTGTCAACTCCATCACATATTGTATCTCCATCGGCATCATTAAGTGGATCTGAACGGCACGAATCACATGCATCACCAATACCGTCCTCATCTAGATCGTTCTGGTTCGGATTGTAGTAAAACGGACAATTATCTAAGTTATGGCAATGAGAATCCCTATCTCTATCATTATCCGGGTCGCGTGCACATGCATCGCAAGCATCACCTAAACCATCATTGTCTGAGTCAAATTGGCCCGGGTTATTTACATTAGGACAATTGTCTTGAACACAGAACTCTGGATTTGGATTTGCTTCATAATCATAGTCCGGGTTAAATGGACAAAGATCTCTGTCTATATCATTATTGGGGTCGAATGGATAATCGTCACATTCATCCCCTAAACCATCACCATCAGAGTCTAATTGAACCATCAAATCGGGGTGAATAGGGTTAAATAAACCCAAGCAGTTGTCAATATTATCACAAACATCGTCATTGTCGTCATCGTCTAGAGGATCAAGAGGACAAATATCACATTCATCTCCTTGTCCATCGTTGTCTTCATCTAGTTGGTCATGATTAGGGTCGTTCGGACAGTTATCT
The DNA here is from genome assembly GCA_964384025.1 of uncultured Nannocystaceae bacterium. GTDB lineage: Bacteria > Myxococcota_A > Bradymonadia > UBA7976 > UBA1532 > CAYLJJ01. Next base: position 50,320 of record CAYLJJ010000032.1, on the reverse strand, counting down.
AGAATCTCGCAGATCTGATCTCCGTCTTGATCATTTTCATGATCAAATATACAGAAATCCATACAATCAGCCAACTCATCACCATCCTGGTCAGGAAAACCTTCATCAACCAAACCATTTCCATTATTATCTATTCCATCACACCGTTCAACTTCGCAAGCATCTCCAACATCATCTTGCTCTTCTCCGTCTATAGGTTCGTTCTCTTGGCCTGGATTATAAACTGTTGGACAATTATCTACATTTCCACAAACATTATCATTGTCGTAGTCATTATATGGATCAAGGGGACAAGAATCACAAACATCACCATCACCATCCTGATCTTCATCGCCTTGATCTCGATTACTAATATCTGGACAGTTATCCTCATCCCCACACACAGTATCTTGATCCACGTCATTTTCAGAATCTAGTGGACAGAGATCACAGAGATCCCCCTGCTCATCTCCATCTTGATTCTGTTGACCGGGGTTGGCCTGATCAACACAGTTGTCTCTCCCGTTGGGAACCCCGTCGCCATCAGTATCATTTTCGGGATCTTCAGGCCAAAGATCACAGAGATCTCCTATGCCATCTCCATCCCTATCAACCTGCCCTGGGTTGGGATGGAGAGGACAGTTATCAATCTCATCACACTTCTTATCCTGATCAGCATCTATATTGGAGACTCCATCGCAAGGATCACAGAGATCTCCAAATTCATCCCCATCTTGATTTTGATCCTGCTGATTGAAAACCAGAGGACAATTGTCTTGATTTGCACAGGTGCCGTCCTGGTCTATGTCGTTGTCTATATCGAGAGGGCAATCATCACATTCATCTCCCAGGTCATCTTCATCTGTATCGATCTGTTCAGGGTTGTTGATCTGAGGACAGTTGTCCTGATTGTCAGGGACGCGATCACCATCTGAATCGGGAATGCGACTTTGACCGTTGAGTTGAAGCCTCAGGAGCCGAGCTTCAGAGAGTCTCTCCTGAGCACCTGCATCCGAACCCTCCTCATAGATATCTCGGTAGGTGATGATGAGGTAGGTCTCATAGCGTCCAGGAGTTTGAGGTTCAAAGCTCAAAATCAGCTCCAAAATCCTCTCATCCTCGCCTGACTCCAGATCGACAGGGAGATGTAGGCGCTCCTCAAACGCAAAATCAAAGCCTTGTTCGGAGTTCACCAAACGGATCTGTTCGATGCGACAGTGGGCCCCCTGTGGAGCCTGAAGCCAGCTCCTTTTCTCCTCTCTTTGGTTGAGATCCTGATCTCCGAAATCCAGCAGCGGGTTTGGAGCCCAATTCAGGAGACAGGGAATGGGGAGAGGAGCGGCATCCAGGAGCTGATCAACAGGAGCGCTGTCTAGAGAGAGTAGATCTTCCAGCGCGAGATCCTGAGAAGCGTCTATGTTGAAGCCAAAGTCCAGATTCTCTCCTTCTGAATCTGCGTCATCGCAAGCCAGAAGGGGCAACAGCAGCAGCAGGGAGCAGAGACGTGAGGCCATGGAGTTTTTCCCAAAGCAAAATTCTCTGCATTGTCTCACCAGGTCAGGAAGGCTTTCCAGCTTCTAAGAAGATCTGAGTCGGAATGGGGCTCTTGTAACCGTTGGCAAAGCATCAAGAATGGTCGATTTTCGTTTGAAGGACCTACTGTATCCGCGCTCTCTTAAGGATGAGAGCCCCCAAAGAATATCTCTGGCTCGAGCTGATTCTTGTTGCTCTGATGAGAATATTTTCAGGCTTTCTTGGAGAAGATGCTGGTCTGTATCAGGCCAAAATCATAGATCTCAACGATCCACTCAGAGAGCAGCTCCCAAATCTGCTGATATTTCGGCCTCATCGAATCGTCGAGGATCAGATATCCACCCCTCTTGAGCTTGGGGATAGCGTGAAGGGCACAGCAGACCCGCTCTCGGCCATCGATGATCACGCAATCAAAGTGCTCGTCTGGAAAGCTGTCCGCGATCTGAAAGTACTCTTTAAACTGAGGCTTCCTTGGCGCGCTCTCCAGAGCGCTAAAGTGAGACCAGTTCGCTTGCCAATCGTAGCTTTTATCCCTCTCCTGTGGAGGTCGGTAGTTTAAGTTTACGTTCTGAAACTGGGCTGTATTGATCTGCTCCTTGACCCGCTCATACCAGTCGAGATCATGCTCAACAGAGAACAACTCTCCAACTCGTTCTGCCAACCAGAGTGTGCTGGCCCCAGTGCCCCACTCCAAAACCTTCATCTCCGGTTTTAGGAGACCCTCGATCCTTTGAATCGCGGCGGGTGTGTAAAAGGGCCTCTCTGGGTGCAGCCTTCGATAAACGCGGGTGTAGAGGAGCCCGGAGTAGGCTCGTCTCAGCCACAGCTCCAGGAGACTACAGTCTCGATGCGAGTTCAGCTTCATGCAGTTCCTCTTTTGGGGCTTCTTAAGATCCAATCTAATAACATCCAGGGATCAAAGAAGAGAAGGCTCCAACCTGCCTTGAATGGTTGCTTTTCAGAGGAGCGGCGAAGCGGAACGCTGAGAATCATCAAGAGAAACGCAGCGACACTCAAGGAGCTGTTGACCACAGCTCAAACTGGAGCTGATCTGGCCCTGGCAGCGCCCCGCGAGTTGCTCAAGGTTTCCCAGGTAGTTGAAATCACAGGGAGGGGCAGATGTCTCCCAAAGATCATATTGGCTCATGCGATGCTTCGCCCAGGGTAGATAAGCTACAGGAACCCCCACATGATCTAGGAGAGCTTTCTCCTGATAGCGCCCTGCCACCAGAGGCAAGTCGCTCTGCTGCTCTAGACAGCTACGCAGCCGCGCAGCTCCTCGAGGGGGGCCTGAAAAGGGCTGCCAGAGGTCAAGAAGGGGCAGGATCAAGACCGCGCTCAGAGTAAGAAGCCCTGCCAGAAAGAAAGGCTGCCGCTTTCGACGACGAGCCAACATCAAGAGGGCTGCGGGCCAGCTTAGCATTGGCCAGTTGGCTTCTACTCGGTAGAGAAGGGAGATCAACAGCCAGGAGATGAAAAGAGTTAGGCTCAAGAGCCGCAGCTCTCTATCCAGGTTGTCTAGAGGCTGTCGCCAAGCCTGAAGCAGCGCCCAAGCGACCCAGGGGCTCAGTACCAGGAGTTGGCCAAGGAGCAACTCAGGGAGACCAAAGTGCAGCGGTCGCCCCATCTGAAAGCGCCAAGGAAGGCCCTCATGTTGGAGGCTCCAGAGCAGATGGGGGCTGTAAAGCAGGAGACAGAACATGGCGGCGCCCAGAGCTTTCCCCCAGCTCAAGCGCCGAGCCAGAACCCAGAGAGCGAAGGGCAGGGCGAGGAGGACGGTGGACTTAGACCAGAGGCAGGCTGCAGCCCAGAAGCCAGAGCGCCAAGCCTCCCCCTTCAACACCGCCCTGAGCAGCATCAGCCAAGCGCAGAGCAGGGGAAGGTCTGGGGTAACGATAAAGGCGGAGAAACCCAAAGGGGTCAAGAGTACCAGGAGGGGCAGCCAGAGCCGCTCCTCTGAAGGCAAAAGCCCCGCCAGCCACCACCACGCTAGAGGCAAAAGGAGTAGCCCTGGTAGACGGGGATGTCCCAGCCCCAGGCGGATCCAGAGGGCGACGCCAGGGGGATGATCAAAGTAGCCTAGAGAGAGTTTCTGGGCCCAGGCGTTGTAATAAAGCTCATCGGCGAGGAGGGGGAGCTGGTTCGCCAGGGCCAGTTGAAGGAACCAGAGGAGGATGAAAAGGAGCCAGGGCCGCCTTAGGGCCTGTCTTAAGAGAGTTTTTGGGGTGCTCAGACCAGACCCAGGCGCAGCTTCCAGACCAGAAGAAAAGCTTCAAGGAAGATCTGCCCTGACATCTTGGATTCACCTGCCACCCGATCAGCGAAGCGGATAGGGATCTCCACCACCTTGAAGCCTTTGCGGATTGCTCGCCAAGTCAGTTCGATCTGAAAGCCATAACCTGCGGTTTGCACTTGATCCAGACCGATCTGCTCCAGCACCTCACGTCGGAAACACTTAAAGCCCCCGGTGAGATCGCGGATGGGGACCCCCAAGACCGTACGCGCATAGAGGCTGCCTCCCCGGCTGATCATCTGGCGCTTGAGGGGCCAGCCGACAGTGCCTCCCCCCTTGACCCAGCGGCTGCCCAGGACCACATCAGCAGACTCTGCAGCTTCTAAGAAGCGAGGCAGGGCCTCAGGATCGTGGCTAAAGTCCGCGTCCATCTCAAAGAGGTGGCTGTAGTCTCGCTCCAGGCCCCAGCGAAAACCCGCGAGATAAGCCGTGCCCAAGCCCAGTTTGCCCTCTCGGCGCAGCAGATGGATCCGCTCATCCTCAGCGGCCCGCGCCTCTACAAGATCTCCGCTGCCATCTGGAGAGGCGTCATCTACGATGAGAAGGTGAGCCTGAGGGAGAATCGTGGTGACACGATCCAGCAACTCTGGGAGGTTCTCGCGCTCATTGTAGGTGGGGATGATGATGAGGGGTTTCATCAAAGGATCTCCTGTTAAAAGAGGGGATGATATTATGTTGTGCTTCAGGGAAGATCCACAGGGCTGCGCTGATCTTTAAACAACCTTGGGCGATTTTGAGGGCCGAGCAGGAGTCCCGGGTGGTGTAGCCGCACTGTTCGCCATTCAGAGACCGTAGATGCTCACATGAGAGGCCTCAAAAGAGAGCATTTGCTTGGCTCTAGGTATCGGATGGTCAGGCGCATGTTCAACGCAGAGTATCTGAGCAAAGCGCAGCGCCTGCCACGTTTTGATCACCTGATCCAGCTTACGTGAGCCATAAGGAGGATCGGCGAAGGCCAGATCATAAGCCCCAACATCCAGCCTTGCGATAAAGGGTAGGGCATCACGCTTAAAAATGCGCGTGGATTTGAACCGGGCGGTGGGTCGTTGACCCCTTCGCAAAGGCCGCAGTTTACAGCCTGCCACGTTCGCCTTAAGCGCGTGTAGAGCCTCACCGCCTCTCTCGACGAAATCTACACTGGCGGCGCCACGCGAGAGCGCTTCAAGGCCCAAGGCGCCTGAACCTGAAAAGAGGTCAAGGATCTGAGCCCCCTCAAGGCGATCACCCAAAAAATCCATCCAAGCTTCTCGAACAGGCTCTTGAGTTGGGCGCACACGGCGCCCAGGTGAGTATAGCTGCCGATTGCTCCATAACCCTGCGATGATGCGCATTAAGCTCCTATCTGTTTTTGCTCCAGGTCTGGGCTCAGAACTCCAGCCTCATCCAGAGCCTGAATTGAGGACAACTGATAGAAAATCAGAAGTTTAAGCACTCTATGAAACATGCTTGGGTTTGAACATAGAGGATCTCTCCGCCACCAACACACCCAAGATAAAATGCCCTCCTCCTTGCATCGAGCGAAATTCTGATGAAGCCAATGGCGGCAAAGATCCAGGATATTCAAGGGCTCGTGATCCCTGAGAAGAGCCTCCAATTGCTTTAAAAAATGCGTTAGGCTCACCCTGAGAATCACCTTGAGGCTCTTGATGAATTTAACCGCCTCCATTCGAAAAACACGCTATCGATTCCAATCGGTCAAGGAGGTGCTGGCCAAGGCGAACCCCCCGAAATCTGGAGATCTCCTCGCCGGAATCGCCGCCCGAGACGCAGTAGAGCGTGTCGCTGCTCGCGCGGTCCTCTCCGAGCTGAGCCTCGCTGATCTCCGACAACACCCAGTGATCCCCTATGAACAGGATGAGCTGACCCGTCTGGTGGAAGACAACCTGGACGAGCAAGCTTACCGAGCTGTTGCTCAGCTCAATGTGGCAGAGTTTCGCGAGTGGCTCCTGGGTCAAGCGACCGGCGCTCAGATCCGCGCCATATCTCCAGGGCTCACTCCTGAGATGGTAGCAGCGGTTTGTAAGCTGATGTCCAATATGGATCTGATGGTGGCCGCTCAGAAGTGCGAGGTGGTTGTTCGCGCCAACAGCACCCTGGGCTTGCCGGGGCGCTTCTCCTCTCGCCTCCAGCCTAACCACCCCTCCGATGATGTTCAGGGGATCCTCTACAGCACCCGAGAGGGCCTCTCCTATGCTTGTGGAGATGCCGTGATTGGGGTTAATCCTGCGACCGACTCCGCAGAGTCAACCGCTGAGATCCTCAAAGCCCTAGATGGGCTGATGCGCCACAACGAGATCCCCACCCAGCACTGTGTGCTCTCCCATGTGACGGTGCAGATGAAGGCCCTAGAGATGGGCGCTCCTATGGACCTTATGTTTCAATCTTTGGCGGGGAGCGAGGGCGCCAACCGCGCCTTTGGGATCTCTATCTCCCTGATGGATGAAGCTTGGGCGATGATGAAGGAGCGGGGCAGCACCCGAGGCCCCAATCGGATGTATTTCGAGACAGGGCAGGGTTCTGCCCTCTCTTCGGACGCTCACCATGGCGCCGATCAGCTCAGCATCGAGGCCCGCTGCTATGGCTTGGCTCGGCGCTATCAGCCCTTCTTAGTCAACACCGTGGTGGGCTTTATCGGTCCAGAATACCTAGAGGATGGTCCACAGATCACGCGAGCGGGCTTAGAGGATCACTTTATGGGGAAGCTGATGGGCCTGCCGATGGGCTGTGACGCTTGCTTCACCTATCACTCAGGGATGAGTCAGGATGAGTTGGAGAGCCTTACGGTCCTCTTGGGCGCGGCGGGCTGTGCCTTCCTGATGTCTCTCCCTGTGGGCGACGATATCATGCTCAACTACCAATCCACCTCCTTCCACGACCTGCCCTCAGTGCGGGGACTCTTGGGGCGACGACCCACCCCGGAGTTTGAAGCTTGGCTTAACCAGCGAGGCATCATGGAGGGGAGTCGGCCTGGAGAGCGCTTTGGAGATCCAGGGGTGATCCATGTCTAGGACTCGTAGCCTTGTTGCAGATCTACGCCGCCGTCTGGGGGCTCAAGATCCACTCCCCCCTGTAGAACTCCCGCTCCCGATCACTCCAGCCCCTCGGCAGGTCTTCCCTCAACCACGCCACCCCTCCCGCTTCGCTGAGGAGGCCAAGGCGCACACAACTGCTCTGGTGGGGATCGGTCGGGTGGGGAGCCGCTACGCGACCGATGTCCTGCTTCAGTTTCAGGCAGAGCTGGCTGTAGCGCACGCTGCGGTCGCCGCTGAGCTGCCTGAGGAGTGGGCTCAGGAACAAAACCTCTTATCGCTTAAGAGTCGGGTGGAGGATCATCGCCAATATCTACTGCGCCCCGATCTGGGTCGTCGCTTGGATGAAGCTTCTCGGGCGCGTCTAGAAGCTGAAGCTCAAAAGGGAGCAGATATACAGCTTATCTTGGCGGATGGCCTCTCAGCGGTGGCCTGTATGGGCTCAGGTGTAGAGCTGCTCTCGAGGCTCCAGGGGGAGTGTCGCGCGTTGGGGATGAGCTTGGGCAGCCCCCTCTGTGCTCGCTATGCACGGGTTTGGCTCCAAGATGAGATCGGCGCGATCTGCCAAGCGCGGGTAGCGATCATTCTCTTGGGAGAGCGCCCCGGCTTAGGGACAGGAGATGGGCTCTCTGCATATCTAGTCTATGATCCCAAGATCGGTCGAACAGATGGTGATCGAAACATGATGTCCAACATCCACGCACGAGGAACTCCGGCTGCTCAGGCAGCTCCCCGCTTGGCGCGTCTGGCTCAGGCGATGTTGGATCAGGAGCGCTCGGGGGTAGAGCTTGATCTTTCACAGCTCCCTGAGCTGCGCAGCACAACTGGAGAGGGCTGTCGCGCGCCACAGCGGCGCCAGCGCCTCGTGGAGGTAGAGCGATGATCCTAGAGGTGATCCCAGCCCGTGTCCTCGCCCTGCGACGTATCCCCAACGCTGCTCCTGCCCTAATCCGGGCCTATGGCGGTGATCCTGAAAAGCACTCCGCTCTGGGGCTGATCAGCTGCGATCAGGATGACTCTGGTTATGTCGCCCTGGACGAGGCCACCAAGCACGCCAACGTCGAGGTGATCTTCGCTCGCTCCTTTTACGCTGGAGCTGATCACGCCTCAGGCCCCTTCTCTGGAGAGTTCTTGGGGATCTTGGCCTCTTCAGATCCTGAGGAGATCGAGGAGGGGCTTAAGGCTGCGCTGCGCTGCCTAGAGCATGATGCCAGCTTTTATAGCGCCAATGAAGCGGGTGATCTGGCTGTATTCCCTCATGTCATCGCCTCTCTGGGACACTATCTCTCTGCTGAGGCGGGCTTAGCGCCGGGTGACTCGATGGCCTACCTGGTTGCACCGCCGATAGAAGCAACCTTTGCGTTAGACGCGGCCCTCAAAGCTGCCGATGTCAGAGCGGTTAAGATTTTCCCTCCCCCGACGGAGACCAACTTCGCGGCAGCTTGGCTCAGCGGCAGCCAGTCTGCCTGTGAGGCCGCCGCCGTCGCTTGGTTAGAGGCGGTGATCGATCTTGGACGCAACCCGATGGGTGGAGCTTTCCGGTGAGGCTTAGATTGGGGATCCTCTCTCTGCTGCTCTCTGCTCTGCTCCCTCTGGCTCAAGCCCAAACGGTCAAGCAGAAGGAGAAGGCGCTGCTGAGTGAGATCCAGATTCTACAAACCCAACTCAACAGCCAACAGGAGGGAGATCTACATATAAAGCTCTCCCTGCGTTATTGGGCTTTGGCTGAACTCTATGGAGAGTATCTGGGGCAGATTTCAGGGAGCAGCGAAGAGGGTTCAGCCCAAGAGGAGCGCTATACACAGCAGCGCAGGTCTGCTTTGGAGGCGGTGATCAACTGGGGAAGTCAAGCGAAGCAGGAGCAAGGCTCTCCAGAGCTGCTCTATTTTATGGGCAGCGCTTATATGAACCTGGATCAGCCCCAACAGGGGATGTCGATGATCATGAAGTTCATCAAGAGAGCACCTCAATCCAAATATCTGGAACAGGCTCTCCTGCTCCTTGCGGAACATCTCTTCCAAAGCGGAGATTTTCCGCGAGCAGCGAAGATCTACGAGAAAATCCTAAGGTTTAAGGGCAAGTTGAACAGCTATGCACGCTATAAGCTGGCTTGGTGTCGCTTTAACCTCCAAGAGTACAAGCAGGCCCTTCAGCTCTTCTCACAGGTAGCTCAAGAGGGGGGCAGCGCCCTCCGCTCCGAGGCTCTCAAAGATCTGGTGATGGTCTACAGCCACTCCGGAGATCACAACAGAGCGCAGGCTTTCTTTAGGCAGATCGCCCCAAAAAAGCAGCGCTCCCTGCTGGAGCGTCTGGCCAGCCTTTATGCTGAGATGGGGAGATATGGGGAGTCTAATTTCATCTATATGGAGCTGCTTAAAACAACCATAAATCCTCTGAAACAACTTGATCTGCTCCTGTCACGGGCTCAGAATTTCAGGGATCTAGAGCGAAGAGAAGCTTTTCTTGAAGAGTGCCTCAAGGCTGCTTCCCTGCTTCGAAGCGTTCAAGAGCGTTCAGAACGACACCGCTCTCTCAGCACACAGCTTCAAGGCTTGATGGAGCGGCAAGCTCGGATTTGGTGGTCAGAGGCAGAGGTTCTTAAGTCCAAAGCTGAATCTAAAGCAGCTGGGCGGCTCCATCGAGCCTATCTCGAGACCTTCCCTGAAGCACCATTTTCTTTGGAGGCCAAGCGCCTCCTCAAGAGTGCTCGCTGAGTTGAGAAGAGCGTATCCACTATCTTCTATTGGGAGCGAGGTCAGAGAAAAGCACCTCAAGGGATGTAGAGTCGCCTTCGGGCGTTGTTGGAGAGTGAGCAGACCTGGACCTCTCGGGGAGATCCTCCGGGCAAACCAAAGAGACCCTCCACGCAAACCAAGCATATTGAGCCTGAGCCTGGGTTGCCCCCTCTCTTTTAGCTCACTTGCTTGAGCCTTCAGCCCCTCAAGGCGTGGAGGAGAAGCTTGGGCAGCTTCGGGAGACTGGGTTTAAGCTCCAACTTGAGGAGCTGTACTCCCACCCGATGTCCCTGACGATGATTCAAAAACCAGGGAGGTTTGGGCCAGACCCGGAAAGGTCCTCGAATCACCGCCTTTTGGGGCTTATCAAAGAGGAGGCTGTTGTGAACCGTGCCGGAGCCGCTCTGGATATCCTGAGGGCTGTGTCCAGGGAAGGCCCCCCAAGGAGTAACCCCCAGGCCATAGCCCAGGGCGGGCCAGTGATTGATGGCAATGCAGCCATAGTGCAGGGCGCTGATCGCCTCATCTAGAGCGGGACCTAAGGCGGCTTCGCTCTTGGGGTGGAGGATCAGGCAGGCGCTCAAGCTGCCCCAGAGTTTCCGATTACAAAACTGAACGGCAGCCTTAAGAAACTCCTGAGGATCAGCACCTGGGAGGGTGGTCTGAGCCAGAATCCCACAGAAGGACTCCTGGCTAAAGCAGATCTCCTCCTCAGCTTGAGCATCAACATCAGGGATCAGGGTCCAGGGTAGGACTCCTTTATCAGGAGGCGGCCCCAAGGGCTCCGCCTGAGGGTGTCTGCTTACAAAGCGCTGATAACGCATCTCTGCGCCAGGATAGTAGGCGGGGCGCTGAGGTAGGGCCGCGAGCAGGGTTCGGAGCTGCTCCATAAACTCCTGCCGCTGAGGCCAACTCTCGTGGAGGATCAACAACTGAGCAGCGTTACAGTTAAAGCCCCCGTTGTTGCACATCTGGGTAGCGACGTTCTCTGCTTGGAAGCGTAGATCTGCTTGAGACCAGAGGCCCGGTAGGATGATCACCGGGCTGACATTGCCCAGCTCGCTGGTGATGCGTTTCTTAAGAAGAGGCTCTCCCTGCTCTTTACGCTTGGCTCCCAGATCTCCGCCGCCAAAGAGGATGGTATCGTGGGTCTTGGCGCTGCCGGTGATATGGATCTCCTCGATCCCCTGATGACGGCAGAGGTACTGCCCTACCTCCGCGCCACCATAAGCGGTCCTCAAGAAACCCGCCTGGATCAGATCCTGAAAAGCTTCCTCCAGCAGAGGTCCCAGATAGGCGTTGACGGGGTTGAACTTAAGGAGGCAGACCTGCCCCTCTGCAAAGAGCTTATGGATCACATCCAGGGGGCCGATGCTGGCCACGTTGCCCGCGCCCAAGACCAAGGCTACGGTTCCCTCAGGCTCCTCCTCCCGGTAGAAGGCGGCCATCTGCTCCTCAAGCGCCTCCGCTCTCACCTCAGGCTGCATCCAGACTTCAGCCTGAAAGCCTCTAAAGAGGACTCGATCATAGAGGTCGTTGGGGAAGACCTGAACCACCACCTGGCCATCATCGCGGCTCTGCACTCGGCGCGGATCTATCTGGAGACAGCCTTTGGCCTCGATCTCTTCCAGGCTCTTGATCAGGAGACGAATCGAGCGAGCCTGCACCGCAGGACCGGCCAACCACTCTTCTCCTGCCCGAGGGTCTCTCGCTTTGAGGCCTTTGGCCCTCAGGGCGGCCTGAACTTGGCGCTCAGCGACGCGACCTGTACCCTCAAGGCAAGATCTCAAATGCTCCAGGCGCTGACTCAAAGGGAGGCGTGCCCAGACCCGCTTTTGCGATTGCAGAAGATCGATCTCTTGGTCAAGGCGGGCGATGTTCATTGAGAGGCCCTCACAGTCCTTTAGGTTGATAGAGTTTGAGGGGGAGGTGCTTGATGAGCTGCTCAGAGAGAGGGTTCATGCTCCAGAACTGAGCCTCCTCACGGATGGCTACAGCCAGGAGAAAGAGATCCACCATCTTCAGATTGAGCCCCTCTCCGCCGAGGAGAGCACCCAGATCCCCCGCCGCGATCCAGGCTTGAGGACCCAGCGGCAAGGGAGGGAGCAGCTCAACCCACCCTCGGATCTGTTGTGAATGTCGTGGTTCAGGATCCTCTCGGAGGAGCTGAGCAAAGACGATGGGGGGTGTGTTGAGGATCTCCTGTTGGAGGAGATCCTTGACCAGGGCGCTTAAGCCCGGATTATAGCCTCGGAGCACCGAGGCCCAGATGCTGAGATCGGCGATGATCATGAGTTGAGCTTAACTCTCCCCAGGTACAGGGCACTTAAAAAGATCAGAAGCGCCCCCAAACCTGCGCTGAGGAAGAAGATAAAGCCTCCGTTCCAGCCCCAGTGATCGACGATCATCCCGGTGCCTACCCCACAGACAGCACTGCCCAGATAACCAAAAAGACCCACAAAGCCGGTAGCGGTGGCCGCTGCCTTCCGAGAGGTGTTGTCTGTGGTCGCCACCGTCGTCAGCATCTGAGGCCCATAGACCAGAAAACCGATGGCGACCAGGAGCAGGGCATCTCGAATCAGGCTGCCTGAGGGGAGGAGCCAGAGAAGAATCAGGGCGCTGATGAGGAGGAGCATATAGATGATGTTTACCGGAGCGCGCCCTCCTCGGAAGATGCGATCTGAGATCCAGCCTGCAGCGAGGCCCCCAAAGATACCCGCGATCTCAAAGGCCGCTACTTGCCAGCCCGCTTGGCTTAGATCGCTGCCCTTGGCCTCGATGAGGAAGGAGGGAGCCCAGTCCAACATGCCGATGCGCACGATATAGACAAAGAAGTTGGCGAAGGACATTAACCAGACGATCGGGTTTGTAAAGACCTCCTCTTTGAGCAGCCTCCATAAGCCCATCTCTTGATCAGGCTCTTCAGGTGAGGCGGCAGGGCGATACTTCTCAATGGGGGGCAGCCCCAGGGAACTGGGGCTGTCTCGCAAAAGAGTCATCAGGAGCAGGGCCCCTAGGATGGCGATGGCCGAGGGCACAAAGAAGGCGCTGCGCCAGCCAAAATTTTGTATCAGCCAGCCAGACAAAATCAGGATGCCAGCGCCGCCTATCTGATGGCTGGCGTTCCAGATCCCCCACCAACTCCCGATCTCCTGTTTGCCATACCAGTGAGTCAAGAGTCGAGCACAGGGGGGCCAACCCATCGACTGAAACCAAGCGTTGATCAGCCAAAAGACCCCAAAGAAGAAGAGCGAAGAGCTGAGGCCAAAGAAGATATTGACCGCCGCCGCGCCCAGCAGACCGATGGCCATAAAATATCGGGGATTGGCGCGATCGGCGAGGGTGCCATTGAGGAACTTTCCGAGGCCATAAATGATGCTAAAGGTGGTGAGCACCAAGCCCAAGTCTGTGCGGCTATAGCCCAGCTCATCCTTGATGGCAGGCATCGCCATCGAGAAGTTTTTGCGCACAAAATAGAAAAGGGCGTAGCCAAACATCATGGAGTACATGGTACGGATGCGCCACTTACGGTAAATCTGATCCACCTCATCCGGGGGAACAGGTGAACCCGGAGGCTGGGCTTTCAGATGATCGATGAGGGCCAATCTCTTCTCCACTTGGGGATGACGAGTTCAGCAAGATAGCCCCCTCGATCTTTAGAGAGCAAGGAGCTCAGAATCTCAGCCAGCTATCGATATTTCGGATAACCTGCACGGCGCTCAAAGAGGCGAAATACCGGGAGAGAAGGCTGGCAAAGCTTGCAGCAGCCTGAGGATCGCCTCTGTACCCCCAGTGGACGCTCCAATCACGATGAGATGTCGTCTAAGCGCTTTCACCTGCCCACGCCGAGGAGCAGAGGGAGGATCTGAGAGGAGTCGATGCTGGCCATCAGAGCTGCTCCAAACTGCGCCGTCTCGGATCCTCAGATAGAGGTTACGAGCGTGTCGTCCCCCAACCCTTCTGCCTTGATCTTAAGACCAGCTCGCTCAAACAGAAACCTCAACATCTTAATGTTCTGAGCACCTACATCAAAGCTCTCAAGACCCTCTGCGACCTGTGCTGCTCCCACCGCGTAGATCTGAAGCTCCTCTTTGCGACAGTTCAAAGCATAGAGTTTGTGAAAGAGCAATGGGATCCCTCGATCCCCAAACATCGCCGGGTTTTTCTGCGCTTTCTCTGGAGCGGAGAGTCGCCAGAAGGGATTTCACCTCCAGGCGGTTCTCCGTCCCATCCCATTAGAATAACACGAGAATCATTACCCAGTCATGCTATTTTCGCCTCTGATAAGAAGACCCAAAACGCATATTGATCCTCGAAGAAAATATATGGAGGGTGATAAATGACTCAGTCATTGTTCAGAGTTTAGGCAGCCTCCAAGGCAAAAACCCGAGCAGTTCACCAGACCACCGTAACAACTCCCTTTTAAGAAAGAATATCGGCATCCTTCACCCTTGACCTTCAGCCACAAAGGGGATAGGAGGGCGCCACTATGCAACAGCGTTGCACTCAACAGGAGATCGAGCGTCATCTGAACGCAGCGGAGATCCGCCCCACCCCGGCGCGTTGTCTGATCCTCAGCTTGCTGTTGGAAGCAGGACATCCTCTGAGCCAAGCGCGGCTGGCGGCAGATCCCAGAGCGGAGGGCCTGGATCGAGTCACCATCTATCGCAGCTTTGGCACCCTCTTAAAAGCCCAGCTCCTTCACCGGGTGCAGGGCTCCGATGGAGCTTGGCGTTTCTGCGCTCATCGGATCGATGAGCAGCGCTGCCCTGGTGGACACCCCCATTTTATGTGTGAGCGATGTGGTCTGATGATCTGTCTCCCTGGAGCGCTGCCCTGGGTACAGCTCCCTGAGGGCTTCAGCGTAAAAGAGAAGCAGCTCCTTCTCTCAGGGCTTTGTCTCGACTGCCAGGAGCCTATATGAAGATCGCCAACGAAGCCGCTTGGCGAGAGGCAGCAGCCTTTGGTGCCCTCTGGGGTGCTCTAGAGGTCGCCTTGGGCAGCTTCCTCCACGCCCTGCGCCTACCCTTCACTGGCCTCTTTCTGACCTGTTGCGGCGTGGTCCTCTTGGTGGCAGGTCGCCACCTCTTCCCTCGTCGAGGCTTTGGCCTCCGCGCTGCTCTAATCTGTGCGGGCCTCAAGGCCTTCTCTCCTGGTGGAGTTATCTTCGGCCCCATGCTGGCGATCATGCTGGAGGGTTTACTCTTAGAGGCCAGCTTCCTGCTGTTGGGGGGGGGCAGCCTCGCCGCTCTCCTGGGGGGCAGCCTCGCTGCTTTGGGGACCCTGATTCAGTTCACCTTCACCCGCCTGCTCTTTTATGGGGCCTCCATCTTCGAACTCTATCTGGCCCTCCTTGAGCGAGCCAGTCGGATCCTTCATCTGGAGCTGGGTCGAGGGGCTTTAATGCTCTTCTTGGCTCTGGTGGCTTCAGCCGGGCTGGCTGCCGCCGCTTTGGGGCTTCGTCTGGGGCGAGAGGTGGAGGCGCGAATCTCTCTATGAAGCTGCCTCCTCCCATCTGGCTCTCTCTGCTCATCGTCGCGCTTCAGCTCTCAGGAGATCTGCACTGGAGCGCCCTGGGCCTGCTCCTCGCCCTACTCACGGCGCGGCGCTGGGATCCTGGGGCCCTCCGCTTCTTGGGTGGAAAGCGTTTTTGGCTGATCAGCTTCTGCGTTGGAGCGGGAGCGGGGCTCTTGTTGGGCCGCGATCCGGTGTCGCTTTGGGGGCTCTCCCTCTCTACCCAGGGGCTGATGGCTGGGGTGGTGATGGTCTTGCGCAGCGCCGCTCTGCTCCTCGCCCTGGCCTTTCTAGCACGACACCTCCCCCGAGAGCGCTTCCTGAGCCTCTCAGGGCAGCTGGGCCTGGCTCCTCTTGGTCCCGCTCTGGGGACCGCTATGGATCTCCTGCCTGGACTACAGGGAGAGTGGCGTAAGACCACCCGTGGAGGTTTCCGACCTCAGGTGCTCTACGCCGCTGTGGTCGATCTCCTAGAGCAGACTGCTCAGATCGCCGCTCAGTCTGGTTCGCAGATCTTCTTTGTGACCGGGCGCCCAGGCTCAGGAAAGACCCGCCTCCTCTGCGAACTGAGCCAGATCTTTCCAGAGGCGCAAGGGATCCTCCAGCCCCGTCGCCCTGTCGAGGGGAGCCGCGATCACTATGACGTACAAGAGATCCTGGGAGGGCGTCGGCGACCCATCGCTGGCTTTGGTCCTCAGGGGGTGATCTTTCAGGAGGGCGCTTTTCAGTTTGCAGCCGAGGTGATCGCCGCTAGCCAGGGGGCGCCCCTGGTGATCATCGATGAGCTGGGTCATGCTGAGGCTCGCGGCGAGGGACATTGGCCCGCTGTAGAGACTCGTCTCAAAGGCAGCCCAGCTATCTTTCTCTTCACTGTAGCTCGCCGCCGGGTAGAAGCTCTCTCTCAGCGTCTGCCCCAGCTGCCTAAGGCGATCTTGGATCTGGACGATCCTCACGCTGATCTTCAGAGCTTTAAGGCACAGCTCTACGCCTGCCTGAGATGATCTATCCCCTCCTTTTTCTCCTCCCTCTCCTGGCCCAGGAGAAGGTGATCGTCACCGGCTACCGAGATGCTCCAAAGAGCGCTCTGGAGATCGTCGAGGGTGAGGCGCTGGGAGAAGATGTACCCCAGAGTTTAGAGTTGACTCCGGGGGTGGAGATCAACGAGAGCCCCAAGCGGGGAGCCTACATCCAACTTCGGGGTTTTTCAGCGCGAGGAAATCGCATCCTGTTTGATGGAATTCCCATTCAGGAGGTGTTCTCGGGGCAGATCAACCTCAGCTCCTTGCTCCTCTTGGGCTCTGAGCGCTTAGAGGTGGATAAGGGGTTGACCTCGGTGCTCTATGGTCCCGATAGCATGGGAGGGGTGATCCAGATTCACAGCCGCCGTCCTCAACGGGGTCTCCATGGACAGGGAGAACTCTCAGGAGCCGATCTTTACAAAGGGCAGCTCCTCTCTAAGGGAGGGCGCGTACAGCTCTCTCATCGAGAGGGGGCGCTGAGCCTGCGCCTGGGCTTTGCTCACCGCCTCTCTGATGGTTATCTTCTCTCTCGAGAGTGGCGTGAGGATGAGCTGAGGGCGGAGTTTCATGAGGATGGGGGGATCAGAGAGAACAGCGACGCTCAGAGGAGCAGCCTCGCCGCCGATCTTGAGTATCGTCTTCGCCCTGGTCTACGCCTCAAATTGCTGCTTCAGGGCTTCCACGAGGAGCGGGGGATCCCTACCATGGAGTCCGCCAGCTATCTTCGCCGTTGGCGCTTCTCTGAGTATGACAATGATCTCCAGGGCCTCTCACTGCGCTGGCTGCCGGAAGAGGGAGGAGATTGGTCTTTCCTGGGTTTGGAGGCGGTCGCTTGGCGATCTGCTCATCAAGACACCCTAGAAGATTGTGGTGATCCAGAGTGTCAAAACCTGACTCAAGATCCCCAGGCTTGGTTTGTTCAGTCCAGCTACGACAATCAGATCTTGGGTGCTTCTTTGCACCCAAGCTTCTCTCTCTGGGAGCACAATGAACTGGATTTGGGCTTTCAGTATGAGCAGCGCGAGAGCCGCCAGAGGGAGATCCCGGTCAAGACCGAGGAGGTCAATGAGCGTTGGGGTCCCTGGGATCTCTACAGCGCTCAGATCTTTAACGCTGCCTTGGAGGACACTCAACACATGGGACCTTGGCGCCTGGGCTTGGGCCTGGGCCTGAGTGCTCTCAAGCTCTTAGCTGAGGAGCAGCGGGAGCGGGAGTATCCGGTAGAAGATCGTCTCATTCAAGCCCTAGATGGTCGTTTGTTCCTGGATCGTCGCCTGGGAGACCAGGCGCGGCTGATCCTGGCGTTTGGACATAAGACCCGCTATCCTAGCCTCAAAGAACTCTACAGCAATGCGGTGGGAGGCAACTCAGCGCTTGAGCCTGAGCGCGCCTGGATGAGTGAACTGGGCTTGGACTGGAAAGGCAAGGTTTTGGGGTTCAAGGCACGGATCTACTACAACAGCTTGAGTGATCTCATCGAGCGAGAACGGGAGGCCTACGCCAATCTCGATGAGGCGACTTTAGCTGGCGCTGAGCTGGAGCTGCGTGCGCATTGGTCTCTCTTGAGTGCTGGTTTGAGCTATCAATATCTCCACGCCTGGGACGAGCGCCGAGAGCAACCCTTAGAGCTGCGCTCCCCTCACGGCTTAGGTGCTCAACTTCTCCTCAGCTCTGAGCAGGGCAGCTTGAGCCTCAAGGGGATCTGGCGTTCAGGACAGCGCTCGATCTGGTATGACCCCAGCTTAAACGCTTGGAGGGATGATCCCATCCCCTCCTATCTGCTCATACATCTCCAGGGGCGCTTTAAGTGGACTAAGAGCTGCTACAGCTTTTTCCATCTCAAGAACCTTATGGACCGCGATTATCAACGTGGGGGCTTTGCCCCGCAGCCTGGCCGCAGCCTCTCCATGGGGTTGGGCGCAGGATTTTAAAGGAGGGACCTGGAATGAGATATACACTCCTCTGCCTGCTCACTCTGCTGTCTGCCTGTGATGATCAAGAACAGCAGGAGAGTTCCACTGAATCCGAGGGGATGAGCAGCGCGCAGGCTGAGCTGGACTTCCATGAGTTGACTTTTTCTCTCGCGGGAGAGGAGCAGATTGTCTCGATCAATGGTCTGCCGGTAGAGGTTCTCAAAGGAGCAATCAAGGTCGATGTAGATAAGGTTAAAGTGCTGGAGCGCCGAGGTGTGCGCTTCAGCCAGATCTTTGAGCGTGCTGGCTTTGAGATCGCTGATGAGACTCCCATCAACTGTATTGCTCGTGATGGCTGGGACCCCCTACGCACCCGCTTGGAGAATGATCGAAAGCGCCTACCCAGCTTCGCCTTCCTCAGAGATCGAGGCTATATCTATGTGGGCAATCCTGGAGACAAGGACCCCCTCTATCCAGAGATGGAGGGTCACGCGCTGATGGTTGATTATGACCTCAGCGAGACAGATGAACTGCCTCCATCTCTGGGCTCGAGCCTCTCCGATCTCAACTTTTTTCGCTGGAAGATGGTCGAGCGTGTAGACAATGCTCAATATGGGGTTATCGAGATCGATCCCTGAGAGGAGAACCATGCCGCTGATCTTGAGGACCGAGCAGCTTCGCCCAGGAATGCGCCTCGCTGAACCCCTCCTAAGCCGAGGGATGCTCCTCCTCGCCGCTGAGCTTCCTTTGGGCAAGCGAGAGCTTGAGTCCCTCAATAAACATGCTCCAGGACGTAAGCTCAAGGTCATTGAACGGGTCCTTGATGAGCACTTCTTCTTTGATGAAGATCGAGAGGAGCGTCAGCGTTATGAGAAGCTTCTCAGTGAAGCTCTAAAGATCAGCACAGCGCTCCTTCGGCGGATGAAGAGCACAAAGGCGTTCAGTGCGGCGGAGTTTCATCAGCAGAGCCAGGAGGTGCAGCGTTTTAGCAGAGATCTGGTCCAGATTCCTCTCAAACAGATCATCGTGGATCCATCTGAAGAGCGCAGCCCAGCGCTTCATAGGGCGCGGGTCTTTCTCCTCACCCTGGCTTTAGCTCAGAGCCAATTGGGTTGGATCGCGACGGAGAGAGAGCGCCTCACTCGACAGAGCCTAAGCTTAAAGCAGCTCAAGAACCTAGTCGCTCTAGGCCAAGCTGCCCTGATGGCCGATCTGGGTGAGCTGTTGGAGGGAGAGGAGCGGGAACATCCACTCCGTAGCCTCAGCTTACTGCCTCCAGGCGCTTCACCCCTGATCAAGGCCACCATCCTGGGACATCATGAAAATATGGAGGGGGGTGGCTATCCCAAAGGGATCCCTGCTAAGCGCCTGCATGTCTTCGTTCGTCTCCTTCGTCTGACAGATGCTTTTGAGCGAGCTATCTCTGGTGAGAGGGCGCTCTCACCTCCTCGCGTTCTCTGGAGGCTACGTTTTGGTCCTCAAATGCGATGTTGGGACCCTGAGCTGATCGCACACCTTGGACGACTGTTACAGGTCTTTCCTGTGGGTTCTCGGCTGCGCCTCAAGGATGGTCGTGTCGCTGTGGTGCTGCGTTACAACCGAGAAGAGCCCCTTTGTCCTGGCCTCCTGGTGGCTTATAACCGTCGAGGGCGGCGCTTACCTCTTCAGGAGATGCAGGGACCTTTCTACTGGGGAGAGGAGGATCCGCCCCTCAAGCTGAGCAGCTATGCAGGGGATGACCTCTCTGAGTTGGAGTGCCCAAAGCGGGCTTCTCAGGAAGAGGATGGTTGACGGTGACACAGCCGATGTTGGCCTGGTGTTGTTCCAGTCCAGGGTTCAAAGCCAGACTTTGAAAGTTTCTATACTGTTCCCCTCTGGTTGATCTCTCAAGCTGAGTTGATAGAGCCCTGGTCTGTATATCTATGGGCCTCTTCGATGAAGTGATCGAAGAAAAGAGTCTGTTTGATGAGAATCATAAAGCCCACCGGTATGCTCGTCGATCAAGGCTCTAAAGCGCGCTAAAGAAGTCGTTGCCCTTGTCATCTACAAGGATAAAAGCGGGAAAGTTCTCGACCTCGATTTTCCAGACCGCCTCCATCCCCAGTTCAGGATAATCCAGGACCCCAACGCTCTTGATCGACTCCTGAGCCAGCTTGGCAGCGGGACCGCCGATGCTGCCCAGATAGAAGCCTCCATGGCGCTTGCAGGCTTCGGTGACTTGAGCCGAGCGATTGCCCTTGGCGATCATCACCATAGAGCCACCATAGGACTGGAAGAGATCGACATAGGGATCCATACGGTTGGCCGTAGTGGGACCAAAGGAACCTGAGGATCTGCCCTCTGGCTTCTTGGCAGGCCCTGCATAGTACACAGGGTGCCGTTTGATATAGTCAGGGAGCGGCGCGCCGCTGTCCAGCAGGGCCTTAAGGCGCGCATGGGCGATATCTCGAGCGACGATCATCGTCCCCCTGAGGGAGACGCGGGTTTTTACGGGATGTTTGCTCAACTCCGTTAGAATCTCCTCCATCGGGAGGTTCAGATCGATCTCGACGCTGGGCGTGCTGGCTTGAGGCTCCTCAACCCCCTGAAGGAAGCGCGCAGGGTTCCTCTCCATCACCTCAAGCCAGATCCCTCTTCGATTGATCTTGGCCCTCAGATTGCGATCAGCAGAGCAGGAGACCCCCATCCCCACCGGGCAGGAGGCACCGTGGCGAGGAAGTCGAATGACCCGAATATCGTGGGCGAAGGCTTTGCCTCCAAACTGAGCGCCCACACCAAGCTCCTGAGCCGCCTTGAGTAGGAAGGACTCCATCTCCAGATCTCTAAAGGCGCGTCCCCCTTCATTGCCTGTGCTGGGCAGAGCATCTAGATCTCCAATCGAAGCCTGCTTGACCAGCTTTAAGCAGGTCTCAGCGCTGGTCCCTCCCACCACAAAGGCGATGTGGTAGGGGGGGCAGGCAGCGGTGCCCAGGCTGCGCATCTTCTCAACCAAGAAGCGCTTTAGACTCTCAGGGTTGAGGAGGGCTTTAGTCTCCTGAAAGAGATAGGTCTTATTGGCAGAGCCCCCCCCCTTGGCGACAAAGCTGAATTTATACTCGTCACCATCCACAGCGTAGATGTCGATCTGAGCGGGGAGATTGCTCCCTGAGTTCTTCTCCTCATACATGCTCAGAGGGACCACTTGGGAGTAGCGTAGGTTGTTGTCTCGATAGGTCTCAAAGATCCCCCGAGAGAGAGCCTCGGCATCTCCACCATCGGTCAGGAGATGTTGCCCCTTCTTAGCCATCACCACGGCAGTGCCTGTGTCCTGGCAGGTGGGCAGCAGACCTTCAGCGGCGATGATGGAGTTCTCCAGCATGGTGCGTGCTACAAAGCGATCATTCTCAGAGCTTTCAGGATCGGAGAGGATCGCAGCCACCCTCTCCTGATGAGCAGGACGCAGATGGAAAGAGATCTCTCTCATCGCTTCACGGGCCAGGAGGGTCAAGCCCTCAGGAGCGACATGGAGGAACTCCCGCTTACCCAACTTGAGCAGTGAAATGTGCTCCTCGCTGAGGAGGCGATACTCGGTCCTATCTGTTCCGATTGGGTAGGGGGTTTGATATTGGAACTCGGGCATATCTGCTCCTTATTTGTCTGCCCGAGCATCCTGCACGCCTGAGAAGTGATGTCCAGAGTTTAGAAGCTCCGAATCAGCTCTAAGATCAGCCCCTGGTTTTCGCTGAGAGCTTGGCTCTCTTTCAGCTCCTTGCCCTCTCGCCAGGCGGCTACAGAGCGGAAAGTGTTAGCGTCAAAGCCGCTGACCAAAAGGATCCCCTCCATCTCAGAAGGCACCGGTACAGGGCTATAGGCTGCTAGATTCCAGAGCACCACATCGACAGCACCAAAGCAGTGACGATAGAGCTTTAGGGCTGCTTCCAGTGGAGGCTCCTTGGCACCCATCTTGAGCTGCTCACTCCTCAAGCCCTTATGCAGATTGCTGGGGAGCTGGCCCGCGGCGGGGTGAAACTGCATATCTGAAAAGAACCAAAGGCAGTCTGGAGGCTCTATCTCCGGGTGTTTCTTTAACCAAAGGATCAGCTCGATCACCGCCCCTGCGACCTGGGTCCCGCCCATCCCCTTGCGGACATCTGAGCGACGAGAAAAAGAGAGGGCGCTCTCCGCGCCACTGCGCTTGGCGATGGCCAGATATCGTCCCCCACTCCAACTCTTAAAGCCATCATCAGAGAAGGAAGCGCCGAGCCCTGAGGTCTCGCTCATCAGGCCCACAAAACAGAAGGCGAGATCCATCGCCTTGAGCGTGCCCTTGGCGCCCCCTACCGGGACCATCATTGAGCCAGAGGCGTCACCCAAACCCAAATGTCGCCCTGGAGGCAGCTGAGCGATCATCTTCTTAAAGATCGCGTTAAAAGACCTCTCCAAGCTCGCTTCGGTCATAAAGCCTGCGTAGACCTGCTGAGGCCAGATCCCCCGGAAATGTCGCTTTTTGATCTCAGCGATCAGCTCAGCTTCGCCCAAGCCCGCTTGGTTCATATTGCGCAGGTTGCGCAAGAGGGCCAGATCTCCCAGGAGACCTCGCTCAGCTAAGAGAACCCGCCAGAGCCTCAAGTTGAGGCGCCGATCACGCCTCTGGACCGAATGCTTCTCGCTCTCCTGAGGCTTGGAGGCGAAGTGGCTATAGAGCTGCTCCCAGGTCACCCGCGCCCTCTGCACATGTCGGGGAAACTCCTCACCGAGCGCATAATGAGGCTCCTGACGCCACAGCTCGCGCCGAGCCTGTGTCATCGGTAGGCCCCTAAGACGCTCAGCACGGAGTCGAGTCGGGGCGTGGAGATATTGACCCACAGCCAGGGCCAGCGCTCCATCATCTCCAAGCGCCTCCAGTTCAGAGCGCAAGAAGAGGATCACATCACAGAGCCGCACCTGCTCCCGGGGTTGGGCATACTTCATGAGTTGATACTCATCATAGCTGGCCAGCGCCTGTGCCATCCCTCGCCGCGCAGCGGGGCTGGGGCGTCCCAGGTCGAGGCGCTCATAATGTCGCAGGAAAGCGGTCACATCATCAGCGCGCTGAGAGAGACAGAGATAGGTGTAACGCTCTGTAAAAGGGGTCTCACCCAAGAAGCTGTCCAGCAACGCAGGCGCCAGAGAGCCCTGGATCCGGTTGCCCTTGCCTCTTCGGATGTCTCGCATCCAAGCGGCATATTGCCAGGGAAACTTAGGCTCTACCTCAGCAGCCTTGAGCAGGGCTTGGGTGTAGCGACGAACCTGCTCTCGCTCTGACTCATAGAAACCATCGCTGAAGAGCGCTGATCCCATACTAAAGCAGAGGTGGATGAGGGCGTGATCTTCACTGTAGTCATAAGCTGCGGCGCCCTCATAGGTTCGTGTGGGCTTGAAGAGCCTACGTAGAGATTGGATGGAAAGCTTGCGTGCCATAACTGCCCCCTTCTGATGGGGAGTTAAAGCCTCCTGTGTAGAGGCTTTGAGTGAGGACAGCGGGATTCGCACCCACATATCCGGATTGAAACGAGGTATAGGTCTCAGGCAGTTGAGACCTGACGTCCGGCGTTCTACTCTTAAACTATGTCCTCAAAGAGCGACTTGAAACCCGCCGCTCTGGATGAGCATTCTCTGTCTGTCGATTTCGGGCTGCTCAACCCTCGTGGAAAGGTGTTTTGAGGCCTCCTGAGCATCACGCTCTACTCTCTTCTTCGAGTCGTGGATCGAAGACCAGCCTTGAACCATCCACTCTAAAGCCCGCCAGACCAACCCCCCAGGCCAGCGGCACGCTCTTGAGCGGCTCCTTGATATACATAGCTGTTCTCATCCTCTTGCGGTATGTCGGGGTGGCAGGACTCGAACCTGCGGCCTCCTCGTCCCAAACGAAGAAAGAGATTCAGACAGTCGAAACCCTTATAGGCGCTCTATCCAACTGAGCTACACCCCGATGTTTTTTAAAGACTGAGCCTATCGCCCAGACGGGATGGGGCCATTGCAGAGGCCGTGCCGACCCCTCCAGGTCTTCACATCCTTGGAATTTCCCCCAAGGAGACGATACAAAAAACGCGTTTGCGATAAATTAAGATAAAATACTTAAGGGGCTGATTGTCGGCAGGTTCAGTTCCCGAAATCGGCAGAGGAGATAGAGGAATTTTAAATTGGTTGTTTTTTGATTTTCTTGATGGATATGCTTTTATCAAGATCTAGGGTTTAGAATCGTAAGGTATATTAGGAGTTTTAAAAACATGCAGGAAAACTTGGGCATCGCAGCTTGTCATAACTTTCAAATAAACTCAGAGAACTTGGCGCTGCGAAGACGTTTTATTGGGATAACAGAGGCAGATCGGGAAATCTTGTTGGAGTTACTCCCCTGGTTTAAAACCGTTGTAGCCTCTATCGTCGATGCCTACTACGAACACCTCTTCTCGTTTGAACAAGTACGTAACTTTATGAAACGCTTTGCCAAAAAACAGGGAATCTCTATCTCAGCTCTTAGGGGGCGTTTAAGTAATTCTCAGGCAGAATATCTGGTAGGAATTTTTGAGGGTGCGAGGGACGGATGGGGATTGAAATATTTTGCCAACAGAGTTCGCATTGGACTTATACATGACCGCATCAATATGCCATATAAATGGTATATTGGAAGCTATGTTTTCTTATATGAACGAATCATTGAATCGATCGAAGAAAGTGCTTTTAGTCGCAAAAAACAGTCTAATATTCCAATTGCTAGATCTTCTCTTCTCAAGTTGATGAACTACGATATGCAAGCTGTTGGTGATGCTTTCCTGATGAGCACTCTTAAATCATTTGGAGTGGGTGTCGAATCTGTGATTACTGAAGGTAATTCGGATAGTACAGAGCATATTGACCAGTTGAAGCTGCAAATAGATAAATTAAAGATGCAAAGTCGATTGATCGCTGATAAAGATATCGATAATCCTTTAGTTTTAGAGAGAGTTCCCGGAACTCTCGGTGAGAGTTTTGCTGTCGTTATTGATAACATAAGATTGTTTTCAAACTTACTGGCTGAAAATAACGAATTGTTGACAATGATTGCTTCATCTTCAGAAGAACTGAGTGTATCAATATTGGAAATATCGCAGAATTCAACAATGGCAAAACAGGTTGCATCTGTCGGCCAAGATAGGACAAAAGATGCGATCGATACTGTAGATAAACTAAAGGTTGATAGCACATCGATAGATGATATTATCAATATAATGAGAAAGATATCTGACAGAACACATCTGTTGGCTCTTAATGCTTATATTGAAGCTGCCCACGCTGGAGATGCTGGAAGAGGATTTTCAGTTGTTGCAGAGGAAGTAAAGCAATTGGCAAATGAGAGCAGGAAGTCTGCTGACTTAGTTAGGTCCCTTGTCAATCAATTAAAAGCAAGTACAGATCGAATATCGGAAGATTTAAAGACACTTGGCGGCACATCAGACCAGATATCCGAACATATAGAACAGATTGCTGTTGCCATCGAGGAACAGAATTCTGTGACTAGAGATCTATCTGACAGGATTCAAACAGTTGCCGATAAAAACTTGGAGCTTGAAAAGGTTATGCTCAATCAAGATTGATATCGGAATTGACACCTTTGGCGATGAAAGCCCTCCTCTCTCTTCTCTCCCTAAACGCTCTTTTGCTGGGTGTCCCTGATCCTCCAGAGGGAAGTGAACAGCCCTGGGCACCTCTCTTAGCGCTTCAACCTCAGGGAAATTGGCAGATTCTTCGACTCAGGGAACCCCTCAAAGATCCTTTACAGCAGCTCAAACGCCACGGTTTGGATGCGCTCCTCTGGCTGGATTCTCAGAGTCGTCTCTGCCTCTATGATGCTGAGAGCGCTCGCTTGCGCAGCTTACCCACCCCTCAAGAGGGAAACTTGAAGGAGCGAGAACGAGCCATCCGGCTTCAGCTCTCCTGGTTTCTGGAGGCACCTCGAGGAGGTGGAGAGCCCTGGCCTCCACTCCCCCCACTCCCAAAGCGACGCTCCATCTCTCCAAAACAGCTGGCTGAGCTGCAGCCCAAGCTTCCCCCCGCCTTCCCCCCTCTGAGGCGGCCTGCTCTGCCCCCCATCCCAGAATCCCTCCCCAAGCCTCCAGAAGAAAAAAGCTCTACACTGTTGGAGATCAAAGCAAACACCCCTTCAGGACCAACGCTCTGGTTGGCCCCACAGCTGGGGCTTGACTCACAGGGATTAAAAAAGGGAGCGGAAGGAGAGCTGCTCTGGGAGATCTGGAGGGGGCTCAGCCTGGGCGGTGGCTTGGGGATCCTTCAGCGCTCCCCCTCTCTTCAGTTGGGGCCTCAACTTATCAACGGCTGGGGGGCTCTTGAGAGCAGCTTGGGCGTGGCTCTGGGATGGCAGGAGGAGCTCTTGGGGCGGTTGAGCTTCAAACTTTATAGAAGCCTGGGAGCCCTCGCCCTGGGGCTACAGCTCGCGCTCCACAGCGGTCCAGATCCCACGCTCCTCATGGGGCTTCAGTTGGGTTATGTTCTTGGAAATTGAGATAAGAGCCAGATGTAGGGGGACTCATAAGAGAACCACTACATGAGGCTGAGGATGGGAATGAGCTCCATGGTTCTGGACTTCAGGACAGCAGAAGCGGAGCAGATCCAACGCCTGCTTGAGGGAGATCAGAGCAGCTGGTGGGAGATCTATCGGGAGCACTCTCCTGAGGTCTTTCGCTTAGCTCGCCGCTTTGTTCACAGCGACGCTGAGGGGGAGGAGGTGGTTCAGGAGGTCTTCCTCTCCATCTTCCAATCTCTTCGTCGCTTCCGAGGCCAATCGCGCCTCAAGACCTGGATCTACCGCATCACCGTAAACCGCGCTCTAAAGCGCCGCCGCTGGTGGAGCCGCCGTCGAGAGCAGGGGGCTGAGATTTTAGAATGGAAGGCTTCACTTCAGCCGAGCCCTGACAGCTTAGCTGGAGAGCGTATGCGCCTAGAGAGAGTCCGGGCTCTTCTCAATCAACTGGATGAGCGCAAACGTACAGTCCTGATCCTTCATGAGCTGGAAGGTATGGACACCAAGGAGATCGCCAAGATCTTAGACTGTCCCCGCTCAACAGTGCTGACGCGGCTCTCCAGAGCGCGCGCTGAGCTGACACGTCGCGCTCAGAAGTTGGGCTTGTTGGAAGAGCTACGATGAAAACTCAAAAAGAACAGCTTTTCTCCCTCCTCACTCCTCTGCGAGAGGAGCAACATCCTCTCTCTTCTGATCGTCAACTTCAGATTTGGGAGCAGATACAGGCGGGGCATCAACAGCGCAAAGAGAGAAGATCAAGGCAGCTGTTATGGGGAGCCATCGCTTTGGCTGCAGCCCTGCTCTTGGGGCTGTTTTTGGAGCAGCGGCCGGAAGCTTCGAAGAGAACTGATCCCTCTCTTGCTCAAGATCAGTTTGCTCAGCCCGGCCCTATCCAGGGCACAGCACGGTTAGAGGCGGGTGCAGAGCTTCAGGTGAAAGGGCGCCTCAGTCTCCTCTCCGACGATCCCAAACAGGTTCATCTACGCCTAGAGCAGGGGCAGGTCTATAGCCAGGTTCCTAAGCTACAAGAGGGTGCTCGCTATGAGGTGGAGACTCCTCAGGCTTGGGTCCGAGTTCGAGGCACTCGTTTTACGGTTTCCCTTGAGGGAGAGAGCACACGAGTTGAGGTTCAGGAGGGACTAGTCGAGCTGGTCCCCAAAGATGGGCGCCCCATCCTCCTCGTCGCGGCGGGAGAGGAGCGTCAACTACAGCCCATCAACGAGGCTGGAGCGCAGGCTGCAGAGGCCGCTCAGGACTGGGAGGCGCTTATCGAGATTCATCTGCGGCTCTGCAGCGCGCTCTCTGAAAGTCTAAGCCAACGAAACCACTTCCTGGAGTTGGGGCGAGGCTTGGAGGCGCAAGCTCCAGCCAGAGTGATGCAGCGTTTTTGGGCTGAAGCGGAGCGGCGCTTCCCCCAAGGGATTCACGCAGAGGAGTTCGCCTATCGGGCAGCTCATGCGCTCTTGAAGATGGGAGAGAGAGAGGCCGCTCGTCGAGCAGGAGCAGGCTTTAGAGCGCGATTCCCTCAGAGCAGTCGAAGCGCTGAGGTAGGGGGCTGGTGAGAGATTAAGCAACAGTGGGGGGTTGGTGAGAGATTAAGCAACAGTGCGGGTCTCTTGGCGATCTGAAGACCTGTTGAGGTTCATCGAGATCCATTGAGCGGCGGTGATCGACACCACCAAGAGGCTCAGGGAGAGCGCGAACTGAAGCGCCACCACCCCTATAAAGCTAAGCAGCATCAGGGCCAGAGCATAGAAGTCACGGTGGGCGACAAACTCAAAGCGAGCGATAAAGCGCTGGCTCAGGCTGGCCTCTGCTCCAGTTTGGATGTTCCAGTTGAAGGCCAAGTGGGTGCCCTTCCCCACGGCGATCAGCTTGCGATAGAGGGAGCCTGCCAAGACCCAACCCAGAATAAAGGTAGCGATGCTTAGGTGCAACCAGAGCATGTTCCCGGTGATCTGAAAGAGCGCATAGCCCAGGGCGAGCTGATAGCTCAGGTTGATGACATCGTCAGAGACCGTATCAAACCATTCGCCGAGATCGCTGTGCTTAAATTTAAGCCGGGCCAGCTCTCCATCACAGCCATCGATCATCGAAGAGAGCTGATAGAGCAGCCCGCCCAGGGCCAAGAACCAGAGGGAGTCGGTGGTCGCAAAGACGGTGACCGCAGCTGAAGCCAAACCGATAAGGAGTCCCAAGGCGGTCATATGGTTAGGCAACACATCTCTGTTCATCACCAAGCGGGTGATGCTCTTGCTGAAGCGTCGATTGATGTGGCGACTGATGGGGCCATCGATCGTCTTGGTCAAGCTCTTAAAGAGGAGGGCTTCAGCATGTTTGCGGCTGGGCTCATCATCGACATCCTGCCACCAAGCAGCACCGATATCAGCCACCCTGGCCTTGCCCTGGCGGGCTAGAGCCTGGACACCATCGCTGAGGGAGGCGTCTCCCCGCTCTTCAAAGGTCGTGATCAGAGCTTCAAAGAGCGCCGGGCTGCAGCGGAAAACCCCAGTGTCAACGGCGTCAAACTCCTCCAACTGTTTGCCAATCTCCAAGATGCGCTCCCCAGGACCAGTCTTGACCTTGGTGGCGTCATCCATATCAAAGATGCTGTCCAGCTTGCGATCTACCGCCAGGATCAGGCCCTCGGCAGGCTCCTCCTCCTGGAGCTTTTGGATGATGGCAGCGTCGATGACATGATCAGCCATCATCAGGAAGAACTCACCCTCCATATGTGGCTGAGCTTTGAGGACGCTGATCCCGTTGGCGAGTTGATACTGCTCATTCTCGACCCAGATCAACTCCAGATGCTCCAGCTCAGGATCCCCCTCCAGGGCTTGACGAATACGCTCGCCTTGAAAACCCAAGATGATCGCAAAGCGGCTGATTCCTCCTTTATGAGCTGTGAGGAGGCTGCGCTTGAGCAGAGAGAGACCCCCCAGAGAGATGAGAGGCTTGGGCGCCGCCTCTTCGTTACTGCGGATCCGACTCCCGAAGCCTGCCGCCAAGATGACCGCCTGTTGAACTTGGGCTTTGCTCATGATCTCTCTCTCAATCTGGACCGATGAGCCGCTTTGGAGTAGCGATACTCCAAGCTCGCTTGGAGTGTCTCTCATCCAAACCACTCAGTTGCTTAAATGGCCCCGGATGCTTTGATTTTGGGGGCGCGGGCTTTGCAATCTATGGGCCAAGAGGGAACGTCTTAAAATTTCAGTTCTTTCTGCCCATTTTGCGTTACGGTGAGCCTCAAAGACTATCTCTTCGCAGCCTCTAGGCTGAAGCCCCGATAGCCCTCCATCAGAGCGGCGAAGAGCATCGCCCCCAAGCGATCTCCACCTCGGCCGGTGGGGTGTGTGAGATCTCCCGCTCCAAGAGGGGGGCGCGCCCGATACCACCGCGCCATTGAGCCCTCTCCACCCATCGCCCGCCAGGTGTTCCAAAAGGCGCAGCCCTGAGCATAGGCCACCTCACGCTGAACACGCAGGATACGCTTGATGATCGGCATGGTCGCCAAGCGACCGCTCTTCTTGCTCCTCTTCGCTCGATCCATAGGAGCGACGATGAGGCAAGAGATCCCCGGCAAGGCCGCGCGCAGATGCCCCAGGGTATACGCTAGATCATCGCGGTAGCGATCCAGATTGAGGCTCCTCGATTCGCTCTCATTGGTGCCATAGTTCAGGATCAGTAGATCGGGGCGTCGCTGCCGCAGCTGCTTATGCCAGTGCTCAGGGTTCATCTTCCTCAGCAGCTTGGCCCGTGTACCATCGATGCCCAGGCTGTCATAGACCACCCCAGAGTCTCGTTCCAAGGCAACCCCAAAGAGCCGCACCTTACCCCCCCCGAGGGTCTTGATCCGCAGCTTATGTCGCCCCTCTGAGGTCCTGATCTCCGCCACACGAGCGCCCTTCTCAGCTCGTGTGTTCACTTCAACTCGGCTGTGCCCCAGGGAGATCTGAAAGCGCCCCCCTCGAGGATCCGCCATATAATGCACTGTGATCTGAGAGACCAGTTCACCCAAGCCCTCTTTACCCTTGGGTTGCATCCTGACCCATTGACCGCGCTGACGGCTGCTAAAACAGGCGCCGCCCAAGCCATAGGATCTGTCTGCTGTCCAGGGCCGCGTGAGGCGATTGATCTTCCACTCCTTGCTGTTGCTCAGTCTGAGCTGGTCGCGGCCATACCAGGGGGAGGGGCGCCCTGCGAGAACAAAGCCGTGACCTCCATCTCCAAACTTCTTCTGAAGCAGGCGACGCACGGTGCGGCTGAGGAGATCTCCAGTGATCAGAGAGTCTCCATAGTGAAGGATACGGACTTTGTGCTGCGCCTCCTCAATCTCTAAGCGCCTCAGGCCAGAGTAGAAGCGCCTCATATTTTGTTGAGGATCCTCAATCTCCATGAGAGGCAGCCCCCCCGTCATTCGTCTGAGCTTCGGGTGGGGTGGGAGCGCCCGACCGCTCTCCACCACCATCCCCTCGATGAGAAACTCCTGATCATCCTCAATCGGCTGCTCTTCAGCCAGTTGAGGGCGTGGCTCTAAAACGCCCCCGAGCGAAGGAGCCCCCAAGCTGATCAAGACCTCATCATTCACCTCTCCTAAGATCTCCTCTGAGGGCTCCTCAGATCGAAAGAGGCGAGGGAGCAGCTCCTGAGGATCTTCAGGGAGCCAACGCAGCTCCTCAAGGCTGGGCTGAAGCTGAAGCAGGAGGGCTCCTAAGCCTACATAGAGGAGAACTTGCCCCGTCTTGGACCACAGCGCGGCGGGGCTCCCCGAGGAGTCAAGAGACATCGGTTTCCTCACAAGCCCTAAAACTGGAAGTAGATGAAAGGCACGATCTGGGTAGAGGCGATCTCTCTCAGACCCAGGCCCACGGCGATCACCCCCAGGGCCTGAAGAGAGGCGGGGAGGCGGGTGAAGGCGGCGATGAGAGCTTCAAAGGAGCGTTGAGGCCAGAGATGGGTCAGCGCGCCCAAGAACATAATGCTGAGGACTGGGGTGCTCAGGTTGGCGCTGGAGAAGCTGAGCTGAAGGAGCTGTTTGATGATCTCCAGAGCGCTCTCGAAGCTGGGGGCGCGAAAGAAGATCCAGGTAAAGCAGACATAGTGGAAGGTGAAGAACAGCCCAAGGGCACGGCCCCAATTTCCCCTTAAGAGTGGCTGTCTTCCCAGGGCATCTCGTCGTCGTTGCCAGAAGCGTAGCCCCGCCAGAGCGCCACCGTGTAGAGCCCCCCAGATGATGAAGTTCCAACCCGCGCCATGCCAGAGCCCTCCCAAGAGCATGGTCAGGAGGAGGTTCCTGTAGGTCATCACCGAGCCGTTGCGGCTGCCCCCCAAGGGGATATAGAGGTAATCTCGCAGCCAACTGCTCAGAGAGATATGCCAGCGCCTCCAGAACTCTTGAAGGTTCCCCGATTTATAAGGGGCGTTGAAGTTATCAGGGAAGCTAAAGCCCAAGAGCAGGGCGGAGCCGATGGCGATATCGCTATAGCCGCTGAAGTCACAGTAGATCTGCAGCGCATAGCCATAGATCCCCATCAGCACCTCTAAGCTGCTGAAGGCTGTTGGCATGGAGAAGCTGCGATCCACCAAGTTGAGGGCGAGGTAGTCGGCGATGACGATCTTTTTAAAGAGCCCTAGAGCGATGAGATAGAAGCCCCGGCCGCCCATCTGATCATTCAGGGGAGGGCGGTGGAGGAGCTGGGGCAGCAGATCCCGAGCCCGTACGATCGGCCCCGCGACCAGTTGAGGAAAGAAGCTCACATAGAGGAGATACCTAGGGTAGCTGTCGATCGGCTCCAACTGTTTTCGATAGATATCGATGGTGTAGCTCATCGACTGAAAGGTGAAGAAGGAGATCCCCACCGGGAGGAGGAACTCGATGCGGAGTTCTCCTAGATAGAAGCCTTGGAAGGTCAACGCCTCCACCCAAGCTAGGCGCTGAAGGAGGCTGTCCAGGTTCTCCATAAAAAAGTTGAAGTATTTGAAGGTGGCCAGGACGCTCAGATTATAACCCACCGAGATCCAGAGCAGGCGTTTGCGCCGTTGTGGCTCTTTCGCCTTAAAGAGCCGTCCTCCTACAGCATAATCCACCAGGGAGGAGGCGATGATCAGGATCAGATATTCCGGTTTCCAGGAGGCATAGAAGATCAGGCTGGCGCTGAGGAGCAGACCCCGCGCGACTCGCGCAAAGCGCACCGTAGACCAATAGAGGAGGAAGATGACCAGGAGGAAGAGGATGTACTCAAGAGAGTTAAACAGCACGGGAGCCTCAAGAGCGACAAACCGAGGCACTATGCCTCCGAGCCTCGATCTCGTCCAGGTTTCAGATCCCGGATCCCTCAGCAGAGGCCCTCAACCAAGCATTGAGACGCTCTTGAAAACTCTCCAAATCATCCTCTTCCAACTCACCGTTGACAAAGTAGAGATAACCCAGCCCATCTTCTCGATAGATAAAGCGACTGATCACCCCCGCCTCACCTCCATCGTGACTGAAGGCCCGCGCTCCACCCCACTCCTCTGGTTCCATGATGAGGGGCGCCTCTTCAAAGAGGGTGATGCTCTCAGGCTTTAAGACTTGCCTTCCCCCAGGTGCATGGCCATCGGCCATCAGGGTTCTCATCAGGTTGGAGAGATCTACC
Organism: uncultured Nannocystaceae bacterium; assembly: GCA_964384025.1. Classification (GTDB taxonomy): domain Bacteria; phylum Myxococcota_A; class Bradymonadia; order UBA7976; family UBA1532; genus CAYLJJ01. The sequence goes on along the minus strand of CAYLJJ010000032.1, from coordinate 17,134 downwards.
AGAGTAGTGCGGAGGAGCCCGCTGGGATAATCGTTGAAGCCATAATGCTCTAGGGGCTCGCCCAGATCGTCATGAGGCCGCGCGATGCGAGCCTGCTGCGCGGGATTGAACTCTGAGAAAGACCAACGACTATCCTTCATCCCCATCGGCTCAAAAAGCTGCTCGTTACAGAAGGCTCTAAACTCCTGCCCCGCCGCTTTCTCCAAGACCAGGGCTGCCAGGGCAACGCCCAGGTTTGAATAGGCATACTCCTCTCCTGGCGCAGACTCCAACCAACTCTCATCCCGCAACAGCCAATCTTGAAGGAAGGGATCCAGGTCCATATCGGGATCGGGCTTAGGATAGCTCTCATAGTCCGCGTCGCTGTCGCTGATGATGCCTGCCTTATGGGTTAAGAGTTGGCGTAGGGTGACAGGCTGATCGGGGAAGTCGGGGTGCAGCAGAGGCTCTGGCCAAGCCAGCCAATCGTTGACATCCCCACCCAGGTTGAGCTCATCTCCCATCATTTCTTTAAGCTTCACCGCCGCCAAACCCACAATCGCCTTGGAACAGGAGGCGATGGCATAGATGGTCTCGATGTTCGCGGGTTGGCTGCTGTGCAGATCTGCGAAACCGTAGGCTCGGCTCAGGCTCAGCTCTCCTCCTTGAATCACCCCCAGGGCCAGGGAGGGCAGTCGATACTCAGCGATCAACCCCTCAGCGAAGCGGTCCAAAGCCTCTGAACTCCCAGCGTCTGGGTTCTCAGCGCTTGGGCTCTCTTCACTACAGGCAAGGAGAGAACAGAGGAGGAAGAGAAACGGGAGGTTGAGCAACATTTTCTGGACTCCTAAAGGCTTGCTCACCTTGAGACATCGAATATCAAGGCTTGCAAGTTGAAGTGATTCTGGCTATCTCTTGCAGCAGTCCTCAAATCAACAGGAGTTTTCTCTTATGAACACATCCGCAGTCAAACAGCGCTATGGGCGCCTCCCTGTCGAAGAAGTTATCCTCGCTTACCTCAAAGCAGTCAAGATCATGATCGGCGCGGATGGTGAGATCGCTCCAGAGGAGATGAAGGCTCTTCAGGTCGGAATGAAGCGCCTCGGTGCCAGCGATGAGATCAAGGCCGCCATCGACGATTTTGATCACAGCAGCGCAGATCTAGCGGAGGTCCTCCCCAACATGAGGAAGGGGGGGCTACGCGCCCGTATGCTGCTCCGTGACGCCATCGAGATCTCCAGTGCGGATGGGGTCTATGCCGCTGAGGAGAAAGCTGCTGTCGCTGAGGCTGCTGCGCTGTTGGGCGTGGGCAGTCAACTCCTCGCCTCGATCGAGGCTCTGGTGGAGTTGGAGCGTGGGGCCCGGCACCTACGCAAGGCTCTCTTCCCCACAAAGAAGTAACCACCCCTCATCGTGGAGCCTCAATCTCCTGGATCCGAGAGCACTGATTGGGGGTCGCAGGCTTTAGCCTCATCTTCGAAGACCTCTCCTCAAAGCCTCTGTCTCAGCCTCAACCTTGAGCAGCTTTCTCTTCTCAGCGCCATCAGCAAGAGCAGCGCCCTAAAGCGAAAGATGATCCAAGGGACCCATCTCTTGCCTCCAGGGACAGAGATCTACACCCCTGAACACAGCTTGCGTCTGGGAACGCAGCTGGGCAGTGGTCTGATTGGAGTGGTTTACGCTGCCGAGGATCTGCAGGGAAGACAACTCGCGGTTAAGCGTGCTCGGGCTCGGTTTGGCTTCTTTAAAGAGGCTCTTCGCTTGGAACGCGAAGTGGCCGGACTGTTGGATTCCTTCTCTGCGCTCAGGGCTGCGAAGATCCTCGACTACGGAGATCATCTCCTGGTCAAAGAGTGGCGTCCAGAACCCACTCTGGCTGAGCTGATCATAGGAGGGGGGCTCAGTCGACAGCAAGAGCAGGCGCTGATGGTAGTGCTGCGGGAGTCGGCTGAGATTGAAGCCTCCTCTGAGTTACTCTTAGACCTCTCCCCTAAGAATCTCTGTTGGGCTTCGGGCTGGGTCTTGCTGGACTCGGGGCCCAAGATCCACAAAAGCAGCTTCTCTGAGGTGGCGCGTAGGCCCAGCCTGCGCGCCTACCTTGAGTATTTTAAGAGCAAGCTTGTGCAGGGTCGCTCTCGCCCCTCGGTGATGGAGCTTGATCTTGAAGATGCTCAGATCTCCGCCAAGCGCTGGGTCTATCTGCGGGACTGGTGGCGCTGGTTTCCCTGTGATGATGAGTTGGATCTCTCTTACTACCAAGTCCAGATCGATGAGAGCCTCTCTGATGATGAGATCATTTTTCGGAGCAAGCGCCCTGATCTTCTGTTAGAGCCCAACGAGGAGGTCAAGCAGATCTCAGGCAATCCAGCGATCATCGCTCACGCCCTACGCAGCCACCAGATGGAGACTGGAGAGGCTCTCCAGGTGAGAGAGCAACCCTCCATCCTGCTGAGCCAGGGAGGGCCGCTCAGCTTAGAGGAGTTGGCCACTGAGATCTCTCCTTTGGGCCCAGGGCGGATCTTCAAAGAGCTGGGCCTAACACCCACTTCGATGAAGCCACCCAACTTAGCAGTGCAGCCCTATGGGCACTGGAGAGATCTGCTTAAGCCTCAAGACAGTCGCTGCACAGATATCTACAGCCATGCCAAGGTGGAGAGCGGCGTGGAGGCTCTAGATGCTCTCCTGAAAGCTCATCCCCACTTCCAACTACGGCCACTCAAGAGCAGGGCGCGTGGCATCTGCGAGCTGCTCTATATCCCCAAAGGTCGAAGAGAGCGCGCCTTTCTCTTTGTCCCAGGTTTCCGCGCCTCAGAGCGCGCCGCGATCCCCTTAGCGATGGAGTTGATCAAGCGTGGCATCGAGGGCAGCTACCTCTTTGCTCGTGTTGGGATGCTCAATGAGGAGGGGCAGGAGTTGGTCACCGCAGGACGCTGGGAGACGCCGCTGCTCTTTGATATCCTGACCACCATCAGCGAGTGTCTCCCGGTCAAGAAGATCTCAGTGCTCGCAGCCTCTCACGGTATGATCGGAGCTTCTTATGCCGCACGACTTCATCCCTCGGTGGATCAGATCATCCTAGACTCAGCCCTGGCTCGGCCTCTCTCTCTCCTAAATTACCTTTGCAAAGCCCGAGGAGAGGAATATGGAGAGGTACTGCGAGAGGTGCAGAGGGCGCAGCTCCCTCACAAAGCCTTCGCCATTGAGCCTCTCCAAGGTTCCCATCAGCAGGTGCTCTCTCTGCGGCGCCACCAAGACTCTTTCCTTCAAGTGTGTGGGGCCTTGCCCTGTGATCAGAGCTTTTACTATGAGGGCAGCCACGCAGAGACGATGCGACATGACAGCTCTCTCAGAGGAGTACCTGAGGTCTGTGTAGAGGAGATCGCAGCCTTTCTCCAACAGGAGTAGTATAGCTCATTTCGTCAAGGGGCTGTGATTTGGAGAGATCGGCAGGGAGGCTTGAACCAGGAGGGATGTTTACTCCTCTGGCTCATCTTTGATGATCACCTCAACCGCCTTGTCAGCTTCAGGGACAGCCTTCTCGGCGACCTTGAGGGCGGCTTCAGTATCGGCGGTGGCGGCGGCAGGATCAGCGACCTTAGCAGCTTCAGCGGCCTCATTGGCCTCCTCCTCTGCTTCGGCGGCGGCCTCTTCTTCAGCAGCGGCCTTTTCTGCAGCAGCGGCCTTTTCTGCAGCAGCGGCCTTTTCTGCAGCAGCCTCAGGCGCCTTAGCGGGCGCCTTGGCGACCTCATCAGGCTTCTTCTCGACGGGTACAGCAACCGCGACAGCGGGAACGACGGCAGGAGCAGCGACTTTACCTTTATTGATTTTGAGCACCTCGCGAGCGCTCTTACGCGCCTCACGGGTAAGCTTGACAGAGACACGGAACTTCTTTCGATCCAAAGCCTCTTTGGACGCAGCCTGGTTAACCAGAGCCTGCCTCAATATCTCTTTGCCCTCACCGCCGACCTTGGCAGCTTCCTGGGCGCGGCGGAGGAGGCGGTTTGTGCGGTTATAGGCGTGAGAAGCATGCGCTCTGCCCTTCCGCCTCACCACGCGCCTCCTGTGCTTACGACGGTGACGCTTGGCTTTCTTCTTTTTCTTCTTCTTCTTTTTTGTGACCTCGACGCTGCCATCCGTGGAGGAGGCCATCGCGTTGAAGCTGCCGAAGCTGAAGGTCATCAGCAGCGCGCAGATGAGAGAAAGTCCAAATCGGAACATAGCGTTCTCCTTGCCAGAGGTGAGAGGTTTTGCTCACCGGCGCCCATCGACGCCCGTTTTTGATCTCGATTCAAGGAAAAAATTAGGACGAGATTGAGAATCCTATAGAGCTGCAACGCTCTTCTGAGCAGCTCAGAGACCAAAGTAAAGCTTGCTTGGTCGTCCGGCGTCAGGTCTCTTTGGTGGTTGAGCAGGGACTTTGGGTCTCTCTTTACGAGGACGACGGATCTTCCTCTTGACCTTTGGTGGTTTGGGTTTGGGCTTCGGCTTAGAGATGATCTCCACGGGGGCTGGGCTCAACGGCTCCTCTGATCTCTGCCTATCCTGAATCTTGAGATCCTTAAGTTGAGCATCTTTGGGTTTTAGATCTTGGACTTGGGCATCTGGTGGGCTTTGCTCCTCTCTGAGCTGAACGCCCGCTTCAAGCGGCGACTCTCCTGGAGAGATCCCTTGAAACAGCCACCAAGCCAGAGCGATCAAGCTTAAGGCGCCTAAGAGCAGCGTGCGCTTGAAGGGGCGCTCTTTGCTCCTCTTGAAGCCGCTCTCTGGGAGCTGCTCCAGGGCTTCAATCACCGCCTCCGCGTTGGGATAACGATCTTTGGGGGACTTTTCCAAGAGTCGAGCCAAGATCGTCCAAAGTTCAGGAGAAATTTCTGATATGGGCTCGGGCTCCTGATACATATGCTGCCAACCCAGACGATACTCTGAGGGCAAGCCAGTCAAGGCATCAGGGACCTGATCTGTCTTGGCAAAAGGAGATTCTCCTGCCAACAACTCATAGAGCAAGACCCCCAGAGCGTAGAGATCTGCACGACCATCTACAGCGCTGCGCTGGATCTGCTCTGGGCTCATATAAGCGGGGGTTCCAACCAGGGCCGTGGTCTGTAGCTGCTCTTCGCTTGGGCGCAGCTCTTTGGCGATACCAAAATCCAGGACCTTGGGGAGCCCAAGACCTGCTGAGCCTCCCACCAGGAGAATGTTGGCGGGCTTGAGATCGCGGTGAACGATGCCCTGAGCGTGGGCTTCAACCAGAGAGGAGAGGATGCCGTGCATCACCGGTAGGAGTTCCTCAACCTGGATCGGCTTGCTTAAATCTGAGAGCGATCTCCCCTCGAGCAGCTCCATCACCAAAAAAGGGCGGCTGTCAGGGAGATCTCCCACATCATAGACCCGCACCGTGTAGGGGCTGCTGAGGCCCGCGACCAAGCGCACCTCTCGCTGAAAACGCTCTACATCTCGACCATCATAAGCCACCGCCAGGACCTTGACAGCGCAAGCTCGATCATGAAGGCGGGTATCTACAGCGCGATAAACCGCCCCCATTCCACCTCGCCCCAGGATCGACTCTATGCGGTAGCGATCACCGATTGTGCGTCCCAGCAGCGGATCACCTGCGGGGCTGGCGTAACCCTGATAGGTCTCCATCAACGACTCCAGATAAAGAGCAGAGAGAGGATCAACGTCAGAGCCCCAAACAGGAGCAGCCCTCTCAAACTCCACAGCGAGAGCCTTTGGCGCTCAGAGGGCTGGGTATCATCCTGATCCTGGAGAGGATCAGTGCTGCATGAAGGGAGAGGGTCTCCCTCCACCTCAGGCATCTCCTCCAACGCTCGGTGGGCATCAGAGATGCGCTCTTCAGATCGCTTCGTGAGAAAACGATGGAGGTAACGCTCTAGCTTGGAATCGAGCCCTGGGATGGGATTAGGGGCTTGTCTGAGATGCTGCCAACCGATACGAAGAACTGGATCCATATAGCGGATGCTGGCGGGGACTATAGAATCTGCTCGAAAAGGGGGGTGGCCTGCCAACATACGATAGAGCAGGATCCCAGCAGCGTAGAGATCGGAGCGTCCATCCAGGGCCTCTCCCCGGAACTGCTCGGGGGACATATGGGTTGGAGTCCCCAGAGCAACCCCCTTACGGGTCAGCTCTTCGCCGCTGAGCCCAAAGGTATCTTTGGCCAAACCAAAATCAAGGATCTTAGGGTGCTCTTTCCCATCACTGCTGCGGATAAGAAAGATGTTGTTTAGACTCAGATCACGATGGATGATGCCCTCATCATGGGCCACAGCGAGGCCCCTGAGGATCCCACCAAAGATCTCCAAGGCGCGTTTGGGGGGGAGCGGACGCTCTGCTGAGAAGGCCAAAGCCAGAGGTCGTCCCTCCAGTAACTCCATCACCAAGAAGGAGCAGCCTTGAGCAGTCTCACCAGTGTCCAGCAGCTCGACGATATAGGGGCTGTGGAGCCGGGCCATGATTTGACATTCTCGCTGAAAACGCTGGTTGAAGCGCTGATCATTATGCCCAGGCTTAAGAAGCTTCAGAGCACAGGGTCGCCCCATCAAGCGTTTATCCCGTGCCAAGAAGACCACCCCCATCTGCCCTTCGCCCAAGATGCTCTCAACAAAATAGCGATCTGCGAGCAGGGTACCGGTGAGTTCATCCCCTAGATTCTCGGAGGCTTGCGAGTTCATAAAGTGCAGCCTAGCATCTCGAATCGAGGAGGGGGAACCTCTCTGCCCCCAAGCCTGAGCTGAGGAGATGATCCCATGCGAGCGCTCTTGATTATCCTGCTCCTCCAAGCCAACCCTGAGGTGCTGCGTCTCCTAGAGGAGGCTGATACCCTCCTCAATGAGAAGCAGCCCTTGGCCGCGCTTCACCGCCTTCAAGCTGCCTACCGCATCGAGCCCCGTCCAGGACTCATCGCTAACCAGGGGTTAATCCTGGAGGAGATGGGAGAATATGGGCGCGCGGTAGAGAAATTTCGCCAATATCTCAAGCTGCAATCTGAGGCGGACAAACGGGAGATCGCGGAGCTGCACATCGCCCGTCTGATGCCTCAGATCCTCTTTATGAGTGAGCCTCCAGGAGCGAGCCTCTCTCTAGACAAGTCGGGTAAAATTCTGGGCCTGACTCCCCTGAAGGTGCCTATTTTGATTGGATCTCACTTCCTGGAGCTGCGCCTCGAGGAGCACCAACCGCTCTATCCACAGTTCACGGTCAAGAAGGGGGAGCCTCAGACCCTCTCCTTTAAGCTCTCTCTTTTGCCAAACTCTCAGCCCGCCACTCAACCTGCTACTCAGCCCGCCACTCAGAGTCTTAAGACGATTGACCGTTCCTGGGGTTGGATCAGCTTGGGTTCTGGCTTGACTGCAGGGATAATCGCCAGCTTTTTGGGTTATGGAATCTACAGCTCCCTGGAGCATCGAGATGAAGCCAAAGATCTTAAGGCTTGGCGTGACTATGATGATCAGGCGCGGAGCTATGAGCCCTGGGCCTGGAGTAGCGCGGGGTTGGCGAGTCTGGGTCTTGGATTGGGTTTCTATCTCCTCTTAAACACCTCTGAGCCTCAAGCCTCAGGGCTCAGCCTTCGTTTTTGAAGGACTTCAACCATGCGCCTCTATCTTCTACTCAGCGCTCTGTTCTCTCTTGGTCTGCTCCTCAGCTCCTGTAGCGTGTTGGGGAGCGGTGGACTCTTGGGGGCTTCACTCTTGCTCACTTTGCTGATGCTCTTGGTAGGCTGTATCAGCAGGACAGAGCCTCGCGAAGAGGAGCCCTTTGAGGATCTCGGCGCAGCAACACAGCCTACAGGGGAAGATCTTGGTGTGGTGACGCAGGAGGATCGGGGAGTTCAACCTCAGCCGGGAGAGGACACCGATGGGGATGGATATCTTGATCTCTGTGACAACTGTCCTCAGAAGAGCAACCCAGATCAGCAAGATCAAGATGGGGATGGGCTTGGAGATCTCTGCGATGATCTCCTGGACAGCGATGAAGATGGGATCGCCGATGGAGAGGACAATTGCCCCCACACTTACAATCCTGGACAGGAGGACAGCGACGCTGCGCAGGAGGGCCCTTTCAACTACGGGGACGCCTGTGAGCTTCACTCCTGTTACCTCTCTCCCTGTGGCCCTCCCTGCTGCTATGACGCTGATGGAGATGGGCATCCAGGCGGCGCTGAGCAGCCCCCACTCGACGCAGCAGATAACTGCCCCTTTGTGAGCAACGAGGATCAGGCCGATGAGGATGGAGATGGGGTAGGGGATCTCTGTGACAACTGCCCAAGCAGAACCAACCCAGGACAGGAGGACAGTGATGGAGATGGAACAGGGGATCTCTGTCCAGAGGAGGCCCCGGCCGATCCCTGCCGGGTAGAGGAGGCGCGCTTAAGCCTCCCCCATGATCGCTCATTGCTGTTGGCGGAGTTCCTCCAGCGAGGGGTGCTCTCTCCAGAGATCCTGGGGATTTTAAAAGAGACCTCCCTTTGAACCTACCCCCCTCTTTTGCCCTGGAGTTGAGTGGAGATTGTCCTCGACGTTGTCTCTACTGCTACCAGGGAATTCCCTCCCTAGAGAGGCGCCATCAGCCCAGCTTAGAAGCGCTAGAACTCAACATCCATCAGGCTCTCCGGGGACAAAATTTTCAGCGGGTAGATCTCAGCGGGGGAGAGCCGATGAGCCACCCTCATCTCTTCTCTATCTTGGACCTACTGCGCTCTTATGGAGTTCGCGCCGCGCTGATCAGCGACGGTGGCCTCATCGGCCCCCAAGAAGCTCAGCGCTTGGCCCGATATGATCTGGCTCGTGTTCAGATCACGCTCCTCTCCTCTGATCGCGATCTACACGACGCGCTCAAGGGTCTGGAGCCAGGCAGCCCATCAGCTCTGGATCAGAGCCTCCGAGCCCTCGCGCTCCTGCGTCGAGAGGGGGTGCCTGTCAGCGTCTCCTTTGTCTGTATGCGGCAGAACGCCGAGCATCTAGAGGAGGTGCTCCGTTTGTGCCGAGCCTTAGGGGTTCAGGAGCTGGCCTTCTCTCGGCTCTGCACTCTGGGAGAAGCTCAAACAGAGACTATTTGGGCCAGCGGAGCGCAGGTGCAAGCCTCTCTAGAGGCTCTGCCCAAGCTCTCAGCGCTCTACAAGGTTCAGATCCATAACGCTGTGGCGATCCCTCACTGTCTTCACCCTACAGGGGGAGGCTGTGGCTTGATGATGGGGCGACCCAACTACAGCCTCGATCCTCGAGGTTGGGTTCGCCCCTGTAGCCTCTCCCCTCGACATCTGGGCCACATCTCTGAGGGTTGGGAGATCGTGCAGCTCCGTTACCATCAACAGCTGCTCCCCCAACTTAGACAGGAGCTGCCTCTGCGATGCCAGCGTTGTGAAGCCCTGCCCCGCTGCGGCGGAGGCTGTCGTGAGTCTGCCCAGGCTACAGGGGGCTTAGATCCGCTGATCGTCTAATCTCCAGGGGCTCTGAGTATCTAGTCTTCTGAAACCTCTGAACAGAGACAAAGAGCGCCAAAAACACTCAGTTCTCGGACCATAATATTGCAATTTTGCTCCCTATCTAAATCTATTGTGCATATATGCACTACATCAGGAGCAAAGGCGCTAAGGCACCAAGCACCGAGCTGATTACAGAGCGCCTCACAGCTTGAATTGGAGACTGGATTATAAGGCGCCCTGTAAAGACAGGAGCCTTCATAAACACCACAGAACTCCAGCGCCTCTTGACTTGGCGCACAGCCGAACTCCTCCCCCCAAAAATCAGACTCTACATCCCGTACATCCCGCTGCCCATCATCTCGTATATCCAGTATATCTTCTACTGGGATGACAGTACTGTCCCTCTCCTGACTGTCCCTGCTCTGACTGTCCCTGCTCTGACTGTCCCTCTCCTGACTGTCTCTCTCCTGACTGTCTCTCTCCTGACTGTCCCTCTCCTGACTGTCCCTCTCCTGACTGTCCTCGCCCTGGCTGTCCTTGCCCAGACAGTCCCCCTCCACACAGCGTCCTTCGGGGCAGTCATAATCGGCGATGCAGAGAGGAGGGCTCCCAGAAACACAGCTCCAGAGCAGGAGAAACCATAGAGGAGAGTTTATCCATGTATCCAATCTCTATAACCCCTTCTCAAGCTGCCTTTGGTTGAAGAGCGCCTCGTTCACATCGGAGTTGGCGTAGCTCAGTTCGTGAAACTTAAGTACGGTGATCGACTCAGGCTTCTTTCTCTTAGGACGCTTTGTATAAGCAGTCAGGGTGTGAGCGCTCCAGATCCCTTCAAGTTTTTTAAAATCTCTAAAGGTGACATATTTGAGGCGTTTGCCCGCTTTAACCCACATCTTAATCTGATAAGGTAGGCGCTTAGATTTGCTGATCCAGATCTGACTCTTTAGATAGCCCGTCTCCTTCTCAGCCCTCTTGCTCTTAGGGCGCGCCTCGATCAACCAGCAAAGCTCTTCATCCACCACTACCGCCGCCTTCTTTAAGGTATAGTCATAGTGCTTGGGGTCGGAGCGAGTCATATCCGCATAACTAAAATCGCTGCCCATAAAGGAGCCTGACTTCTCTCCAGTAGAGATGCGCGTGGATTTATGCAGGCTGGGGAGGTAGAGCCACTGATCATCATCTTTATCTCCATCGTCATAATCGATGGAGAGTAGAGCTGTACCTTTAACGTCAGCGGGGCTCTCGAAGACCATCAACTGTCGCTGTCCACCCTCAAAGAGCATCGAGGCTGAGCGGAGGATGCGTTGTCGGCTGCGACCTGAGCGATCTGTGATATTCATCACCAGACGCGCGCGGCTCTTGTCTCCCTTGGCGCGAGCCTCCACCTCCTCCATGATTTTGCGTGGATCGCTCTCATCATCAGGGACAGTTGCCCAAAGGAGACCGGGGCAGAGCAGAAGGAGTACACAGATCCTCATGGGCTCTCTCTTCATAAAGTAGGGAACCTCAAGCTCCCAGATCAGCGGAGCGCAGACAAGCAACCTTAAATTTCGATCTCGGAACGATACCCTCATGACTTCAACTCCATCCCCTCTCCACAACATCTGATCTGACGTGGAGTCTGCTCAGAGGCCGCTCGATATAAACGCTGGGTATTGATCTGAACTGCGTTTTAGATCCATCGAAGCCAGCATTCCCAGACATGGGTGTTACGTTAATCTTCTCCAAGATTTCTACGCATCTCCGCAAAAGCTTTGAGGACCTGTGCCCGCTCCTCCTCGGGGCTCAGCTTTATCCTCTGGCCACTCATCCCCCCCGAAAAGAGTTCATCGGGAAGCTCTGCCAAAAAGCGAGAGGGCCGGCGCGCTTGAATACGACCAAAGTGAAGCCTCTGAGAGGCGCCACTGAGGCTCAACCAGCGTTGAGCGCGGGTGATACCCACATAGGCCAAGCGTCGCTCTTCGGCGACCGAGCCATCTCCATCGATAACCCGCTTATGAGGCATCAGCCCCTCCTCCAAGCCCAGGAGATAGACCGCCGGAAACTCCAGACCTTTAGAGCCGTGCAGGGTCATCAAGCTGACCTGATCTACATCTCCCTGCTCATTTTCCTCTGGGCGACTGATCAGCGAGACCTCGCTCAGATACTCCTCCAAAATCCCCTTGGGCTTCTGTCGCTGAAACGCCTCCAACGCTGAGACCACCTCCTCTAGGTTCTCCGTCCTGTGCTGGATCTGTTTGGGTTGCTTGTAGCTCCGCACCAGATCATCAAAAATGCCAAAGGTCCTCAATAAATCGCGACAAACTCCTGCAAAGGGCTCCTGAGCAAAGCGACGACGATACTCCGCTAACCGAGCGTCTAAGAGCAGGAGGGTCTTCTGTACTTTGGGCTTGAGCCTGCTCACCCTCTCTGGACGCTGGACGATGCGCCAGAAGGGCTGAGCGCTGCGTTGCGCCTCCTCTGCGATCGCCTGGATGCTGAGATCCCCTACGCCCCGCTTGGGGTAGTTGATGATGCGACGGTAGGAGATCTCGTCAAAGGGATTGGCGATGACGCGGAGGTAGGCGAGGAGATCACGCACCTCTTTGCGATCATAGAAGCGTGTCCCTCCCAAGATACGATAGGGGATATGAAGCCTGCGGATGCCATCCTCGATCACCCGCGCCTGGGCATTGGTGCGGTAGAGGATCGCATAATCCTTCCAGTTCAGTTGGTGATGGCGTCTATGACCCAATAGATCTGTCGCCACCCAGCGGGCCTCCTCTTCATCGTTATCCAGGAGGCGATATTGAAGAAGCGCCCCCTGCCCCTTCTCACTCCAGAGCCTCTTGGGATGGCGCTCACGGTTGTTTTTGATCAGCTGGTTGGCTGCCTTAAGGATGCGGTTTGTGGAGCGATAGTTTTGGGTCAGGGCGATGAGCTGAGCGCCCTCAAACTGATCTTTAAAGCGCAGGATGTTGCTGGCAACAGCTCCCCGCCAAGCATAGATCGACTGATCATCATCACCCACCACACAGAGGTTGCCTGAGCCCTCTGAAAAGGCGCGGAGCATGCGGATCTGCGCTCCGTTGCTGTCCTGATACTCATCCACCATGATGTAGCGGAAGCGATGAGACCAACTCGCGCGGATCTCTCTCTTCTCCTCCATCGCCATCACCGGGAGCACGATGAGATCGTCGAAGTCTACAGCGTTCATCGCTCTGAGGCGCTGATGGTAGAGTGGGAAGAGCCGCGCGACCACGGCGTCAAGCTCGCCCCCCTTGGGTTGAGGTGCTTGTAGGCGACCCTTAAAGGCGCTCAGGCGCGCATGAACCTTGCGTGGCTCAAAGCGCTCCTCATCAAAACCCAGCCGCTCCAGCGCGCGCTTAACCGCATCGACCTGATCCCCTTCATCCATAATGCTAAAGCCGGGGTGAAGGCCCACCGCCTGATTTTCCTCACGGAGGAAGCGCAGCCCCAGGGCATGAAAGGTGCTGAGGGTCACCCCTTCAGCGGCGACACCCACCATCTTCTCCACCCGCTCCTTCATCTCCTTAGCGGCCTTGTTGGTGAAGGTGAGAGCCAAGATGCGCTCTGGAGGGACCCCTTGCTCCAGGAGATAAGCGATGCGCATCGTGATCACGCGAGTCTTCCCAGAGCCTGCGCCTGCCAAGACCAGGAGCGGGCCTTCGGTGTTGAGGACCGCTTGACGTTGTGGAGGATTGAGGCTGTTGAGATCGATCATCTGCTTGAGTTCCTAGAAATCGGTGGGCACGCTACATCTTTTGGCTTCGCCACGCATCTGGGGATCTCAAAGGCTCCAGCGGGGTCTGAACTTCTGCTAAATCCTAAGAGAACTTATCGATGAGAAAGATATGAGCAAACGTCTCTTGATCTTGGCTCCCCATGTAGATGATGGCGAGTTTGGCTGTGGGGGCAGCATCGCCAAGCTGGTTGAGGAGGGCTGGGAGGCCCACTATGTGGCTTTCAGCAGTTGTCAAAGCAGCCTCCCCGCTCATCTGCCCCCCGATATCTTGGTACAGGAGGTAAAGGCAGCGACTGAGGTGCTGGGGATCGATCCTCAACATCTGCGAGTCCTCGATTTTGAGGTGCGGCGCTTCCCTGAACTGCGCCAAGAGATTCTGGAGGAGATGGTGCGCCTCAAGGCGGAGCTTCAGCCCGACCTGGTCTTTATGCCCTCCAAGGATGACACCCATCAAGATCATCAACAGGTCGCCCAAGAGGGTTTTAGGGCGTTTAAAACCACCCGAATGTTGGGCTATGAGATGCCCTGGAATAACCTAGAGTTCAGCACCACCGCCTTCACCATTTTGGAGAAGCGGCATGTAGAGCAGAAGGTGGAGGCGATGAGGTGCTATGCCTCTCAGGCGGATCGCTTCTATGCCACAGGAGAGTTTATTAGGAGCCTCGCTCGTACCCGAGGGATTCAGATCGCGCAGCCCTATGCAGAAGCTTTCCAGCTCTTCCGCTGGCTCCTCTGAGGGAATCATGAGACATCCAGAAAGAGCGCTGGATAAGCGCGTCGCGGTCCTGGGGTGCAAGCACACAACCCTGGAGTTGATCTTAGGCCTGAAGCGCGAGGGCTTTGCGATCGATCACTGCATCACGATCTCTCCAGAGAAGGGAGCGCAGCAGGAGGTAGCGGGTTATCAGGATCTACGACCCTTCCTTGAGAGCCACAGGATCCCCTTTAGCGTCGCTCATCGATACAGCCTCAAGGGCAAGAGAGATCAGGCACAGCTTTTGGCCCTGGAGCTGGATTTGCTCCTGGTGATGGGTTGGCAACGCCTGATCCCCGACTGGTGGCTCCAGGGCCTCTCCGTCGGTGCCTTTGGGATGCATGGCTCCAGCCGCCCGCTTCCTCATGGCCGAGGGCGGAGTCCGATGAATTGGTCTCTGATTCAGGGGAAGGATCGTTTCTATACCCATCTCTTTCAGTATCAGCCAGGCGTCGATGATGGCCCCATCATCGGGGTTCAGCGCTTTGACATCAGCGCCCATGATGATTGCTTGACTCTACACCATAAGAACACTCTGGCGATGATCCGCCTCGCTTGCCGCCATCTACCCGCCCTGATGGATGGCAGTGCCTCCAGGCAGCCTCAGCCGGAGGGGAGCGCCAGCTACTATCCTCGCCGTCGCCCCGAGGATGGACAGCTCTTCTGGAAGGAGCCCAGCGAGGCTCTCTATAACTTGGTGAGGGCAGTTACGCGCCCCTTCCCTGGCGCCTTCTCTTTCCTGGACGACGACCCTCAACAGCGGGTGATGATCTGGCGCGCGATCCCCTTTGATCAACAGCTCCTCTGGCCTGAGGCTCAGCCTGGTGAGATTCTCCATGTCTTCCTGGATGGCAGCTTCCTGGTGCGCAGTGGAGACAGCAGCTTGCTGATCCAGGAGAGCGAGGGGCATCGCTTCTCTCAACAGGATATCGGTCGCCGCTTTGGTCCCGCTGGAGCGCTGATCAAGATCTGGGAGGGGCTCCCCGAGTAGCGCCTCAACTTGAACCTCTCAGAGCGAGCTGTCCACAGGCCGCCGAGACCTCAGCTCCTCGTGATCTACGCAGGGTCGTGGGGACCTTGAGATCTCTGAGGATCTTTAAGGCTCGCTTTGACTCTTCTGCGCTGGGGGTGCGAAAAAGCGCGTTGGGGAAGGGGTTAAAGGGGATCAGGTTGAGAATACAGTAGAGCCCCTGAGTCCACTCAGCCAGGGCATTTAGCTCCTCGAGAGAGTCGTTGACTCCGGGGAGGAGCACATACTCCAGCATTAGATAGCGGGTCTTAGAGAGCCTCTGAGCTAAGCAAGCTTCTTTGAGCTGTGCCAGATCCCAGCGCTTCGCCATCGGAACGATTTGGCGGCGGGTCTCATCTCGCCCAGCGTGGAGGCTGAGAGCCAACTGCACCCTGTTCCCAAAATCTTGAGCAAAGCGCAGCATCCCGGGGACCAGGCCCACGGTGGAGACCGACATCCAGCGTCCTCGCATCGCCAAACCAGCTGGATCTTTGAGGATCTGGATGGCGTCGCGTAGAGCTTCATAGTTTTGAAGAGGCTCTCCCATACCCATAAAGACAAGATGGCTGATCTTCTGCTCTCCCTGTCCCCTGAGCCAACGCTGCGCAGCCTGAACTTGGGCGATGATCTCTCCTGTGCTCAGGTCGCGTTTAAGCCCCAGCTGAGCAGTGGCGCAGAAGCGGCAGCCCATCGCGCAACCCGCCTGAGTAGAGAGACAGAGGGTGAGGCGTCCAGAAGCCTTGGGGATCAGCACCGCCTCCAGTTTGATGCCATCCTCCAGCCTCAAGAGTAGACGGCTGCTCCCATCTGAGGCGGGGAGCAGATCAAGCAGCTTCGCCTGAACCTGGTAGCTCCGCTGCTTTAGGATCTGCAGCCGACGCTCACCCAGTTGATGGAGCCCCTGAATCGGAGACTGTTGACAGTGCAGTGCTCGAAAGAGCCGTGCGCTGTGGTGGGCACCTACCTGGATCCGCTCTAAGAACTGATTTAGCGCGGGGAGAGTGAGGGAGAGGAGATCCTGCATGGGAGGCTTTTTGGAGTGGGTTATTGATTCTGAAGCCCTCGGAGCCAGCGGCGCAGCCGCAGGCTGTGTTGCGGGTAGATCCATCGCTCTAAACGCGGGGGAGGCGCTCCAGGAGGCTCTGAGCGATGGCCAGAGCGACGCTCTCCAGCTCATCTTGAGGTTGAGTCTTTAGAAAATTTAGGTGTTCGTGAGGATGTGCTGCCTTGAGGATCGCGATGACTGCCTCGGCGATGGCCTCTTTCTGCTCAGCGCTCAACATCTTTGATCCCTGCCTCCACAGTCTCCATATATTTCAATAGAGTTTCCTGCTCTGCGAGGAAGCGGGTCACGCTATTTTCAGGCTTAAAGAGCTTGAAGCTGAGCAGCCAGTGGTAGAGGGTGGCGTCATAAGAGCTTGGAGAGTCGCCCAGCAGAAAGGGACCACGGAAGAGAGCTGTGATCGCCTTTAGATCAGCGATCCCAAGAGCGTCAATCTGTTCCGGGCTATGGCGCCCGGTGCCTTGGGCTTGAATGCTCTTGATCACCTTACGACGAATCACAGGCAGCAGGATGGGGCGGAGGAAAGGAGGCAGGCTCTTGGCGAACTCTGGTCGCAGTTGAGCAAAGCCGGAATCATCAGCCCAGCGACGCCAAATCAGAACCCAATAGAGGCTCTCTTCGCAAACCCGCCGGACCAGATGCCCTAAGGCGTGCTGCTCAGGGCTCAGGCCTTCGTCCAGAGGGTCCCCATACTTCTGCTTGCAATGCTCGATGCTCAAGCCAGAGTCCCCCAGGATCATCCCCTCATCCTCGATATAGGGGACCTTGCCCTTGGGGGCCTTGCGGAAATCTGCTGTCCGAAGCTCAAACTCCAAGCCGCTCAGTTGAAAATAGAGGCTCAATTTAGAGCAGAAGGGGCTGAGGCTGGGGAGGCCCCAAGCTCCGGGGGCTTGATAGAGTCGAATCATCGATTCACCTGATGAAGTAGACAAGCATAGCGATGACGATCACCACCAGGAGGAAGAGCGCGATATTGCCCAGGATGCTCTCATTGAATTTGCCAGACTCCAGCTCCTCGCTGGGCTTAAAAGCTGAGGCGGGCTCTACAGAGAGTTGGGGGCTGGGCTCTACAGGGGGGCTGGGCTCTATAGGGGCACTGGGCGCGAAGGGGGGGCGGGGCGCTATAGGGGCGGTGGGTTCGG
>CAYLJJ010000031.1:9785-58816 GCA_964384025.1 uncultured Nannocystaceae bacterium | reverse complement strand
GCAAATCGATGTAATCTTTGGGCAAAAGAACATCTATTTTCTGACTTATATACATCCCATATTTTTTTCTCCGATTATTTTTCCGATCTCTTCCGTCAGTGATATGCAATAAAGCATTATAAAGGATGGCCTTATTTGGAACACTTTTCCACTTGAGGCCAGCTTAATTCTCCTTAATGGAATATCTAGCTTAACAAACCACCTGATGTCATGAAAAGAGAAACCATCTGGGAATAGCTCTGGATGTTGTTTTTGGAGATGGCAGAGGATGGTTCTGAAGGCGGAAGGAGAGTTGACAATTTTGAGGTAGTCATCTCGACTGCCGAGGGGTAAGCAGATTGCCTTGCCTCGCGAGGGCTTCATGGTGCTTCCTCGGTTTTTGGTTGGAATCTAAACCCTGGCAGATCATGAAGCCCTTTTGTGCTCTACATAAGTTCAGGTAATAGAGGCCGAACCGCCAAATCCGGCGGACTCAGAAACAAACAATGGATATGGTTGGCTCTCGATATAAGCAGCAAAGAAATCGTTGGTTTATATGTAGGTCCTCGCAGCAGAAAAGGGGCAAAGGCCCTTTGGAAATCATTACCGTCTATATATAGACAATGTGTGGTTGTTTATACTGATTCTTGGGAACCCTATGAGAAAGCCATTCCGTCTAAAAGACACCGCGCCGTAGCTAAAGGGTCTGGACTAACTGATCATATCGAACGCTTGAACTGTACGTTGCGCCAGAGGATTTCGCGACTTGTCCGCAAGAGCTTGTCATTTTCAAAGAAGTTAGAGAACCATATTGGAGCGATATGGGACTTTGTTCACAATTACAACATGCAACTAAAGAGTAATTGTTAATCACTACATCTTCAGCACTACCGAGAGTAATTGTTAATCACTACATCTTTATGACCACCGTCAGGGTAGCCTGAGCCCGAGCCAGGAGGAAGAGCACCACAAAGCTCAACAGAGAGAGCAGCAGGAGTAGGACTCCCTGGAGAGGACGCAGCAAAAGAAAACTACCCAGAGAGAAGTTCAGCGAGAAGAGGGCAATGAGACCCAGAAGCCAGTAACCCAGCGCTCTCATCAAAAAGGGTTCTTGCTTGATCCCATGCTGTTTATGGAGCCTTCGCCAACCCAGAGAGCCTGGACGGATACGTCGAACAAACTCCAAGAGCTGCCCCTCATCTGTGGGCGCGGTCAGGTAGGTGACACTCAACCAAACCAGGGTTGTGATCCCTACCGTGAGCACAATCTTCTGAGAGAAGAGCCACTCTGGGCGGTAAACCTGAAGCCAAGTAGCGATTATCCCTGAGCTGAGCATCCCCGACAACTCAGTCCAGGCGTTGATCCGCCACCAGAACCAACGCAGGATCCAGGTCAGGCCCGCGCCACTGGCAAAGGTCAGGAGAAACTTCCATGCCTCTCCCACAGAGTCCATATTCTTAGAGAGCAGCACCGCCAACGCCAAAAGCAGAGCCATCGAGAGCCGAGAGGCACGTACATAGTGGGTTGGAGAAGCTTCAGGGCGAAGGAAGCGCTTATAGATGTCGTTGACGATATAGGAGGCGCCCAAGTTGAGGTGAGTATCGATGGTGGACATAAAGGCACCGATGAGACAGGCCAACACCAAACCAAGGAGCCCAGAGGGGAGCACCCGCGCCATCACCATGGCATAGCCCATCTCGGGATCAGCCATCTTTCCAAAGAGCAGCAGAGAGGCCAGGGCGGTGAGGATCCAGGGCCAGACCTGAAGAGCGTAGTTGGCAAAAGCGAAGAAGAAGCTGGCCTTGACCGCATGCTCCTCATCTTTAGCAGAGAGCATACGCTGAATATGTTTTCCGCCTCCGTCAGCATATTTGTGGGCCCACCACTGGAGGAGGAGATAGCTGAGAAAGACCGAGGCGGGCATCGCCGCTTCTCCACTTAAGCTGGGGAAGAAGTCCAGGAGTCGTGGAGAGAGATCCGGTCTATTCTGAATTCCATGAACCATCGCCTTAAGCCCACCCACCTCCATCACCGCAAAGATCGCGAGGAGAACTGAGCCTATCAGGGCGATAAAGTACTGAAAGAAGTCCGTAAGCACAACACCATAGTATCCTGAAGCGATCGTATAGAGGAAAACAAGAACTGTGGCGACGATAAGAACATGGTCTGGGTTGAGATCACTGACCCCATTGAGAACCTTTGAGAGCGCCAGAAAGACCCAAGCCATGATAAAAGCATTAAAAAGTATCCCAAAATAGAAGCCCTTAAAGAGACGCAGGATCGCCGCAGAGGGACCACTATAACGCAGCTCGATGATTTCAGCATCAGTGAGCACCTCAGAGCGACGCCAGAGCCGCGCGAAGAGGAAGGTCACCAGGACCGCCGAGATCGCCCCAGACCAGAAGAACCAGATTCCCCCAATACCCTCCTTAGCGATAAAGCCGGTGATGCTGATGGGGGTGTCGATAGAGAAGTTGGTGGCGGCCATAGAGACCCCAATCAACCACCAAGAGAGGCCACGACCACCGACAAAGAAATGCTCTATCGACTGCCCCGCGCGTCGCGTCAGGAGCAGCCCCAGGATAAAAACCAGGGCGAGATAGATAAAGATGACCAGGAGATCGAGGTTGGAGATGAGTCGCATCTATTTGCGGATGACAAAGAGGATCCAGCCCTGGTAATCGAAGCTGGTGTGGTGGATTTTTCCATCACCCAGCTTGGATGAGTCTTTCTCTCGGAGGAGCTGCAAACATTTGGGCCAGAGCACAGGGATATGGTCTTCAACCAGAGGAGCGCTCTCTCCTAAATCCTGGTTGCTGTCCAAGAGGACGCGATAGCTGACCGTGTCCTCCTTAAAAGAACTCTGGACCAGCAAACCTCGGACTTTCATAGAGTGGGCGAAGTCACCTATCGCCTCCTGCATCCCAGCCAAGCTCTTCTCCGACTTGCTCTCCTTATAGAGAGAGACGAGGTGTTGGCTGTGATCGAGGAACTGCTCCACCATCATCAGCTTAGTCTCAAGGATGATCGCATTAGGTAGCTTCTGATCCTCCTCCAGACTACGACGATCAGACTCGATGAGCAGCAGCGTGATCCCCAACGCGATAAGCACGATGGTGAAGCTACCCCAGCTGAGGCCCTTCATGCGCTTCTGTCTGAGATCATCTTCGCCCCGCTTGAAACGAGCTGCGCGGATCAAACTACGCAGCTCTCTCCGGCGGCTCTCAACCAGTTGGGAGAAGGGAGTCTCTTTGTCAGAGCTGAGCCTCTCCAAGCCCTGCTCTTCGGTACGGGCGAGCTTGAGTTCTCCCTGCGTGATGGCTACACGACCCAGGAGCAGGGAGGCGGCGAGCAGACCCTCCTGAGCACATTGGTTATCCTCCCAGAGAGAGAGGGCCAATCTAAAGAAGCCTTGGCAAGCACCCAGTTGCTTATAGTGAACGCTGGCCTTCTCTCGGCTTAGACGTTTTACTTCGTAGCTGTGGACCGCAGGGTCCTTGAGCAGGAGACGCTCCTCTTCCTTGAGGATCAGTGTGCCCTGTTCACAGCTCTTGATCGACTCAATATGCCCCAAAGAGCGCTCTAGAGCCTCTCTAAATTCCGCGACGCTTTGATAGCGCGCAGAGGGCTCAGGAGCAAGCGCCCGCAGCAGAACCTCTCCGAGATCTGGGCTCATATCTCGGGGGGCGCTGTGTTGTTCGATGGGGAGCAGCTCTCCTTTGGCGGCAGAGAGGACCATCTCCTTAAGATCAGCCCGGGGCCTGGGAGGCTTTCCTGTGAGGATCTCATAGAGGGTAGCTCCCAGGAGATAAACATCACTGGCTTCGCTCAGGGCTTTCAGCTCACAGCGAGCCATCTCGGGCGCCATATAGCGAGGGGTCCCCGCCAATCGAGCTTCAGGCTCTTCACTCCCCAAGCTAAAAGCCAGCTCCCAACGCTGAACATAGACCTCGGAGAACTCTCCAATGAGCACATTCGAGGGCTTGAGATCTCGGTGAAGGATCCCCTTACTGTGGGCGTAGGAGACTGTCTCCATCACCCGAAACAAGATCTTCAGATGATCACGCCAGCTCATCTTCTCAGATCTCTCTTTGATCGCAGCCCTCTGCTCCTCATCCTTAGCTCGCTGGGGGTGAAGGAGCAGATTCCAAGGGGTGCCCTTCAGCGCTCGGGTGCTAAAGAAGAGGTGCCCTTCGGTGTCTTTGGCGAGGGCGTAGATGGGAGCAACCCCCGGGTGATCCAACTGAGCAAGGGTATGAGCCTCCCGAGCGAAGCTCCGAAACACCTTCTTTAGCTCCTCTCGGTCGCCCCCAGAGGGACGACAAACTTTCAGTTGGAGGCTACGCCTCAGAGAACTCTGCTGGGCCTCAAAGAGCAGATGTGATTCACCTCGACTCAGTTGAGACTCAAGAGCATACTCAAAGTGTTCAGAAGGTTCATCTTCTCGATTTAGAAGATGCGTGCTGATCCTCTCCTTTGAGAGCTGCTTTAGACCAAGAGTGGACATCCCTCCCCCTTTAATCTTTGTCTTGAAGCGATAGGCTGTATTGTGTTGGGTTGTTGCAACAAATATCCAAACATCTTCTCCCTAAAAGGGACTGTCTCCGGCTTCACTTCTTTCCCCACTCCTCCACGCTCTAACGCTCCTCTTCCTCCTCTTTGGGGGGCTGTGGAGGGAACGTCGCTCTTCTCATCGGAGGTAGAGGAGCGCGGCTCCTCTGTGGGCTCTGAGTTCTCTTCTGAGCCCCCCCTCTGAGCGGAACAGGGGCGATGCCTGGAGGGGCCCCTTTTGAGGTTGAGGCTGTGTTCCTGGAGCGCATCGGCGTGCGCCTCCCTGAGGGCTTCGCAGGGGCGCTGCCTCTCAGGGGGGCGTGTCGGGGCTGAGGAGGAACAGAGCGCTCTCCAACTCTCGAGGGCGCTTCGCTGGAGACTCGGCTCTTGGGGTCGCGCATCGGCGCTCTTAATGGCGGCGATGGCCTCTCCTCCTGTCCGGAGCTTGGAGGTGGCTGATCTTTACCCAGAGGAGCGCGTCTGGACTTTGGAAGGCTGGAATTGGATCCTCTCGCAGTCAGGGCTGCGCGAGATCGCATGGGCACTCTAGCCAGATCGGGACGAGGAGCTTCTATGTGCTGCTCTCCTCCTGGCTTTGGAGGAGCGCTCTCTTTAGAAGGCGCCCTTGGAGAGGAGGGCTTTGAAGCGGGGGCTGAGGGTTTTCCAACTTGGCTGCGTCTGCGGCCTCGCATCTGAGCTTCTATGGTGTTGGGGGGAGAGGAGCGTCGCTCTCTTTGGTCGAGAGGCCTCTGTCGCTGAACAGCACCACGCATCTTTAGAGCGTCTTCTGGAACCGAGAAAAGAGGTGGTGTTTTGGGTTCTTCAACCTCAACCGGTCTGCTCCCCTCTTCCAGAGGAGCACCACGCATACCAAGCTGCTGAAAGAGGGCCTGTAGATCCTCCTCAGCTTCTAACTTGAGTTCCTGCGTTTTAAGCTCCACCTCGCTCTCCGAACGCTCCTGCTCCTTTCGATTTGCGCGGCGAATATCGCGCTCATAGGTCCCATTCTCGATCGCCCTCAGGATCCGTTCCCAGTAGCGCTCGATGGTAGTCATACGCTGCACCAAATTCTGATGACGGAAGCGAAGGACTGCATTGTTACCAGGAGCGAAGTTGCGGATCTGTTTCTTTAGCCGATCCCTCTCTCTGGCAGGGATCTTCTTCTCAATACCTGAGAAGTATTGCTCAAAGGTTCTCCTTAGAGCCTCTAGTTCATTCTCCAGCCGGTTGAGCGGATCAGCCATCACCCCTCTCTTTCACGGTTATGCTAACAGGGCTGAGTGTCTCTCGCACAGCCAGGAATTTAATATTGGGGCGTAGAGCCTATCTCAGGGCTAAGAGAACGAGTCAGCAGGGCCTGATCGATAAGAACAAGGAGGATGGCAGCTTCGACGAGAGGAACCGCCCGAGGGAGGACTGAGGGATCGTGACGGCCCTGGATCTGAAAGCGACAGGGCACCCCGGCGCGATTGAGCGTTTCCTGAGGTAGAGAGTGGCTGGAGACAGGCTTAAAGGCGCAACGCAGACGAATCTCTGCGCCCGTGCTGATGCCTCCAAGAATTCCCCCCGCGTGGTTACTGCGCTGGGCGAGGCGTCCCTCTCGCAGCTCAAAGGGATCGTTGTTTTCTGAACCCCTCAGCGCGGTGCCCGCGAAGCCGCTGCCCAGCTCAAAGCCCTTACACGCAGGCAGAGAGAGGCAGGCCCGCCCCAACTCCGCCTCCAGACGATCAAAGACAGGTGTTCCCCAGCCTGGAGGGACCTTTAAGGCTCGCGCGCCGATGATCCCCCCCAGAGTGTCTCCCTCCTCTCGCACCTCCTGGATGAGCGTCTCCATGCGCGCGCTGGCCTGGGGATCTGGACAGCGGAGGGGGCTGACCTCGATCGCTTCAGCGCTCAGCAGCTCCTCTGAGATCTGAGCGTTGATCCCCCCCAGGCTCTCTACCCAGGCTTGGACCTCGATCCCGTACTCTCGTCGCAGCCAGTGTCGGGCGATGGCGGCGGCGGCCACCCGCGCTATTGTCTCTCGGGCGCTGGCGCGCCCCCCCCCTCGCCAATCGCGATGTCCAAAGCGAGCCTGATAGCCCCAATCGGCATGTCCAGGACGATAAAGATCCTTGAGCGCCTCATAGGCGCTGCTGTCGGCATCCTCATTGCGAAAGAGCAGGGCGATGGGGGTGCCTGTGCTGAGGCCCTCAAAAACCCCAGAGAGGATCTCAACCTGATCTCGCTCTCGTCTGGGGCTGCTCATGGGGTTAAAGCCGGGGCGGCGACGATCTAGATCTCTTTGGATAAGGGCCAGCTCTAGAGGCAAACGGGGGGGGCAGCCATCTATGACAGCGCCCAGGGCGGGGCCATGCGATTCTCCAAAGGTGCTCACTGAGAAGAGACGCCCGGTGCGGTTCATCTTTGAAGATCCTCTCGCTGAAGGGCTGTAGATCGAGGCGACCTTGTCACAGAGCCCTAAGTGCTTAATATCCTCATCTCTGTAACAGAAGGAAGGAACAAAAGCATGGCTGATAAGGACCTGTATCGCATCCTGGGAGTTTCTAAAGAAGCTTCAGCTCAGGAGATCAAGAAGAGCTATCGAAACTTGGCCCACCGTTATCACCCCGATCAGAACCAAGGAGACAACGCCTCGGAAGAGCGCTTTAAAGAGATCTCAGCGGCCTTCGCGGTCCTGGGCGATGAGAAGAAGCGCGCGCTCTACGATGATTTTGGCCCAGATGGCCTCCGTGAGGGTTTTGATCCAGAGGCGGCGCGAAACTATCAACGCTGGGCAGGAGGCTTTGGAGGCGGCCCTGGAGGTTTTAACATCAACATGGGTCCAGGCGGTTTTGGCGGCTTTGGGGACCTGGACGAGCTGCTGGGTGGGCTCTTTGGTGGAGGCGGGATGGGTCGAGGGGCGGGTCACGCCCGACGCCAACGTGGGGCTGATCTGGAGGGCGATATCAAGATCAGCGTTCGGCAAGCCCTAGAGGGCGCAGAGATCACCCTACCTGAGCGTGGGGGTCGGGTACGTATCCCCAAGGGGATTGCTGATGGACAAAAGATCCGCCTCTCGGGCCAGGGTCAACAGGGGATGGCTGGGCGCGGAGACCTCTATTTAAAAGTGGAGATCATCCCACCACCAGGCTTTAAACGTGAGGGTGATGATCTGCGCCTTGATCTACCCCTGCGTATCTCTCAGGCGATCAAGGGAGACAATTTAGAGATCCCCACCCCCGAGGCGAGCAATATTCGCCTGCGAATCCCTGCTGGGGTTCAGAGCGGTCAGCGGTTGCGGATCCGTGGAAAGGGTCTACCCCTCAAGGGGGGGCGAGGTCCTCTCTATGTGAGAGTGATGATCCAGGCCCCTCAAGATAGCCCTGAGGCGCGCCAGCTCGCTGAGGCCCTGGATAAACATTACCTCTAAACAGCTTCTCAAACGATCTCGCCAAGCCCCTACAGGCGCTGGCTCCATGCTTCGCTCCAAGGAGGAGCAGAGCTTCAGGGGGCGTTGAAGGCGTTATCGCTAAGGGGAGGATCCAGATCGACCCCTTTCTCAGCCTCGTTCTCCTCGCGGAAATGCTCCAAGAGGCAGCTTGAGAGACTCCGCCCTGAGCCCTTATTCTCCTGAGCCAGAGCTTGAGCCCGCTCATTATCTCGCCTCTCGGCTTCTCGAAAGATGTTGAGATCCTGCTCGACGATGAGCCGCGCCATATCTTGGATAAAGTCCCCTCCAGAGGTGACCATATGGGCGTTATATCCGCCTGTCATGCTCTCCTCTCGACCAGCCCAAGCGGCTACAGCGGGGAAGGTGTGGCTGACCCCAGAGGGGGTCCCCTGTTGATCCCTGACGCCGCGCTGCTCTCGCAGGATCTGCTCCTGCTTTGGATCCATCTTTACACTTCGGTAACCATCGCCCCCCGCGTAGTCCAAGACTAAGGGGATCCCTGCGGGTTGGGTTACATCAGCGGCGCTGCCATCTCGCTCCCAGATTCGCCCCTCCCAGAGGAGCAGAGAGATCGCCATAGCGATATCCTCGGGGCTCGCCTTGGGGTTCAGCGCCTCGATCGCCTGAAGATTCTCGATATAGCTCCTCTGACTGGGAGTCAAATCTGAGAGCAGATCGACGTTCTCTGTCTCTGAGGTTGTCTGCTGACTGAGCTGCTTCATATAGCTCATCCAGGCCGCCTGAGCCTTGGGATCCCTGCCCATCTCCACTCCCTCTCTCTGGGCTCGTGTGGCTTGGGCGCGTTGCTGCTTTTGGGTCTTAAACTCGGCCATCTAAAAAACCTTGGGTGGCTGATTCGCAGGATATTATAGCACGCTCATATAGAGAGGAATATTCGGGCGTCAGAAACCAACGCCCTATCTTGAGATAGATTTCGCCTCTATAGTTGCCAGTATAACACTTAATATCACCTTTAGATTTTTAGTTGAAAGCCCTGTGGATGCTTCAGGCACAATTTTCTGCCTTTTTTTCTGAGTTTGCCGTCTGCACCTGCCATGTTACGGCAGCATCAAAAGCTTTGGAGCATGTTGGTCGTATTACTTTGTTGTTATTGCGATATCCAAGCCTGAGGCAATCAAATATCAGCCTCAGGCTTGCATTTTAGAACAACAGGATCCCGTTTGGGACCAACACGAAGATTTTAAAGGCTCAATACATCGTTTTCTTTAATGTGCAATAATCCATGTGTCAAACAATGACGCTTTCTTTAATTATTTGCTAAATACAAAATATTTAGTATTTTAGCATAGCAGAAGCAACCAGCATTAGCCTCTAATGCATCCTACAATATAACCACTGAGAATTGAGGATTGATGCCCTCTCGAAATCCTTCTCAGATCTTTGAACTGGAGCGTCGCCGCTTTCTGGCTCATCTCCTGGGTTGTGGTTGCGTCGCCGCGCTGCCCGTGCTCACAGGCTGCACCATCAGCGAGATCTTCGGTGACACCAGCGAGAGAGAGCTTGAGTTTGACCTTCTGGAGGCGCGCTTCGCTCCGCTTAAAAAGCCGGGAGGAATGGTCGCAGTAGATCTGGGAGCGCGTAAGGCCTTGCTGATTCGTCGCAGCAAGGAGGAGATCATCGCCCTGGATCGTATCTGCCCACACGAGGCCTGTGATATGGCTCCTGAGCAAGATGGCCGCTGGTCTGATGACGCTCTACTCTGCCTCTGTCACGGCTCTCGCTTCGCCCCAGATGGCCAAGTGATCACGGGCCCTGCTGACACCGATCTGCAAGCCCACAAGGTTGAGTTTCAAGAGGGAGAAACTCAAGGCAGCCTTCTTCTGGGCAGCTCCCCTAAACTTGAGAAAGATAAGGGAGTGAGAGATGACAGCGGGGTAATGGAGGAGCCTTCCATCTTTGTAGCCACCTTGGATTCAGAAACAAGACAGCTTCAGTTGGAGCTGAGCGCCCACTCCAGCTTGGCCGCAGTGGGTGGTCTGCGCGCAGTGGATTTGGGGAGGCTCTCCCTGATCATCATCCGCTCAAGCGCAGAGGAGTTCATCACCCTGGATCGGCTCTGTACCCATCGACTGTGTGATATGGCTCCACACCTCTTGGGCAGCTTTGATCCTCAAGAGGGACTTCTCTGCCAATGTCATGACTCTCTCTTCTCCTTGGGTGGAGAGGTGCTTCAGGGGCCCGCCCGCGAGCCTCTGCAAACTTATCCGACCCAGTTCAACTCCGCCTTGGGTCTGATCTCGATCGAGATCCCTGAGGGCGCCATATGAGCCGTACGCTCCTGGGCTTGAGCCTCCTCTGGAGTCTCTCTGCTCAAGGAACTCCGCGGATGTCTCTCACAGCAGGCGCCCCCTGTCAGACCTGCCACAGCAGCCCCGCAGGGGGCGGAGGCCGTACCGAGCTGGGTTGGAGTAGCATGAACCGTGTGGGGGCTCTGAGCTATGAGCAGATCGGCCTTAAAAGCCTCCATGAGGTAGAAAACAGAGGGATGATGGATGGCGCCCTCTCCATTGGAGGAGACAGCCGCCTGATGTTTCTGCGGCTGGGGCGACCCCGCTTGGAGTTTGACGCTGAGGGGAACTCAGAGGTGGTCAACCCTGAGCCTCGCCTGCTTCCGATGCAACTCCAACCCAATCTGAGAATGGAGATCGGTGAATGGTTGAACCTCTATGGCCACTACACCGCAGGCCCTAACACCAAAGATGGGGAGATCTGCGATGAGGTTTTTCCAGGACAGAGCTGCTTTGAGGCTGCTATCCAAGTGGAGCCAAGTGGCGGCTTGCCTCAAGCTCGAATGGGTATGATTCAGCCCTCGATCGGGGTTCGCAGTGATGATCACTCACTCTTGATACATGGTGATGCCTTTAACCGTAGGCGCCCCCTGATCGCCCCCAACTACGCCGAATTGGGAGTCGAAGCCAGCCTCCAAAGCAGCTCCTGGTTGCGTGTTGAAACCGGTCTGACAGGGACACATCGGCTTGATCAAGCCCTCAACGGTGGGCTGGAGAGCGCTGATCTTTGGCCCCTGGCCTATCTGGCTCGCGTCACCCTCCTGCCCCAACTTGAGTTTGGAGGGAGCGCTCAGGAGGAGCGAGAGTTGGAGGATGACTTCGATGACTTTGACAGCGAGCCCGCGCCCAGCGGCCCTCCCTCCCTGCTCAATACTTGGCTGGGAGGCTCCATCTTTGGCAGCGGAGAGTTCATGCTCCTGGATGGCTTCCTGGGCTTAGGCAGCCTTCAGGGCTTGGAGCTGCGCCTGGAGATCGCCTACTCCAAGCGTGGTGAACAGCATGAGATATTAAACCTCTCCAGCATAACGAGCTGGGCCCTTTGGGACTGGCTGATCCTCATGGCACGAGCTGAGCGGGGCCATACCCGCCGTGAGGAGGGGGAATATGAGACCTTGCAAGCGGTGGTTGGGCTGGAGTTCTTCCCCCTGCCCTTTATCGAACTGCGTCCTGAGTATCGTCTGGTTCAGACCGATGAGTATCGATTTGGTCAACCCACGATCCAACTTCACCTCTTCTACTAAGGAGAAGATCATCCATGAGAGCACTCCTCACTCTTATCCTGATCAACCTGCCCCTCGCGCTCTGGGCAACCCCTAAGAAGCTGGAGCTAAAGGGGCAGATCAAATTCATCAGTGATGCTCCTGTGGAGCGTATCGTTGGGACCGCTGAGGGCTTCGGTCAACTCAGCCTCGACTTTGAGGATCTCAGCGGCATCAAGGGGGAGATCGAGGTCCCTGTCAAGAGCATGAAGACCGGCAACGCTATGCGTGATGCACACCTCTACAGCGCCACTTGGCTTGACGCCGAGGGCTTCCCAAAGATCAGCTTTAGCTTTGGCTCTGTTAAGGTCCTCAGCATAGAGGAGAAGGGCGCAATCAAGCTGGCCAAGCTGGAGGCTGCCGGGCGCTTTAAGCTTCACGGAGTTGAGATCCCCTTGACCGCTCCTGTACAGCTCAAATGGAAAGAGGAGAAGGTCAAGGCTTCCTTTAGCTTTCAGATCAAGTTGGCGGACTATCAAATCAAGGGCAAAAGCGGCATCGTAGGCAGCAAGGTGGGAGAGCTGATCGATATCAGCGGGAGCCTCAAAGGCCGCGCAAAATGATGCGCCTTGCTGCTCTCCTTTCGCTCCTCCTCAGCTTGGGTATCACGGGACTCTGGCTTGCGCATGGTCGTCATATGGCCACTCTTAAAGAGAAGCCAGTTGAGAAGATCGTCATAGATGAGTTTGGAGATGAGGAGAAGGTGATCATTTGGGAGCCCACTTTTGAGTTGGGTTTGGATATCGCTGGCCCCCTGGGAACAGGTACTTTGCTGTTGGGCGGCTTGCTCCTCTTTCTAGATCATCGTCGACGCCTGAATTCTGTCATCAAAGCAGCTTCTGGGAGCTGAGAGATCTTATACCGCTCTAGAGCAGCATCCTCGTAAAGAGCCTCCTCAGGCTGGAAACAGGCGCTGAGTGCTGTATCGTCGAGCACAGATCGCAGCTCGCGGTCTCTGTCTCTGTTTGTAGCGGTTGGAGCGCGCATGTATGGTCTTCATCTCCTCTGGCTCTTAGTGGCGATCTTCTGTGCCGCCAATCTTCAGCTTGCCCACGCGGAGAGAGAGGTCGAGTCAGAGAGGCTCTGGCTTAACAAGGTCCATGCTCAGATCGCTCTCAGTTGGGAGCGCTCCTTTCTTGCAGACTGTGATCGCTTGCTCCCCATCGATCATTCGTTGAACAAAGACCGAACGCTGCGAACGATCCTGTCGTTTAAGGTAGCCCCTGATGGAAAGATATCAGATGTAAGAATGGTCGTGGCCGCGCATCCCGATCTAGATCGAGCTACTCAGGAAGTGATGCAGATGCTGACATCGCTGCCACCGCCACCATTCGCAGCCCTGTCAGATGATGGCTATGCACATCTGCGTTGGCCTTTTCCGCGTGATCCCAGACGGGGGGGAGTGCCCCACGCCCAGCTGATACGGCTGCGTTGGCCTACCGATAAAGCGGTTGAGGGGTTGATTAAGCGAGGCGAGCTGAACGCTGCGCTCGATCGAGCACAGACAGACGCTTCAGGGGATTTGACCCTCTTGGATAAAATCGCCGTGGCTACAATACGCAGGGGGATCAAATCTTCGAAGACGCGGTTGGCGGCGCTGGAGGCGGCCGCACAGGGGCGTGTACGAGGAATCTGGTCCTTGATTAAGCCTAGGCTTCGCGATGTGGATGAAGCAGTTCATCTGGCGGCGATCCGTGCAGCAGGGGTGAGCGGTGATCAAGCAGCGATCCCTTCTTTAACAAAAGCCTTTGCTCTAGGCGGTGAGGCGCAGAGGGTGGCGGTGCTGGCGATGGTTGAGCTTGGCTCAAGAGAGCAGGTGTGGCGCCTGCTTGAGCCTCTGCTTGATGAGCCAGAGCTGAACACCCTGTCCTTGCTGGAGGAGGTGGGTGCACGCGCGAGCATCGCTTCTCTCACAATGATAGCTCAAGGCTCTCACCCGGCAGAGGTGAGGGCCAGCGCGCTGAGAGCCCTCGCCGCCGCCGCGCAGGGTCAGATTGGCCCTGTGTTGAAGATCCTGCGCAGAGCGCTCACCGCTCAGGAGGTAGGAGTGCGCTTAGGTGCGGTGCAAGGGGTGCTGCGCGTTGCGCTTGATGGAGTGCGCTCGAGGGGGCTGTTTTATCGAGTGATCCCGCTGCTTAAAGAAAAAAATATAGAGATACGTGCAGCCGCTATTCAGGCCCTCGCGCTTCTTGGGAGGGAGCGAGCGCTCGCAGAACTCTTGCTGATCTCCAAGAAGGTAAAGCTGCCTGCTTTAAAGATCGCGAGCGTGTTGGCTTTAGGCTGGATCCCCAAACCTGAAGCGACAAAGCGCCTGGTGAAGATGCTGGACTCAAAGGCCAAAGGGGTTGAAGCCGCGGCGCTGTTGGCTCTGGCGGGTCGCGATGATGCGGAGGCTCGTCAAGTGGTAGCTGAGCACTCCCTAAAGGGGTTGAAGCTGAGCGAGCGTCAATCGATGAAACTCGCGGTGGCGCGTTGGCGGCAAGCACGCAAGACCCCCGAGGTGACGACCGCCTTCGTCGCTGCTTATCACGCAGCCCTCGACCGCACAGAACGCATCAGGTTCTGCGGAGCATGGTTAGCGTCGCGCTGAACGCGGCGGCGCTTGAGCTGCTCTCACGCTGAGCATCCTCAGCATCGATCTGTGCTCAAAAAGGCTGAGGGATCCCAAGAGGGAACACCCAGAGGCGATGTTGACTGTGACCGCTGAAGGTTGTGCGCAACTCCAGGGTACCCAGCAGAAGCGTGTTTCCCTGAAGTATCATTGAGTTATAGAAGCCCAAGGCGCCCGCAGATGCAGCAGGCCGTAGATGAGCCCAGAGCCCCGCGCTGTTGCGTACAGAGAGCAGCAGGTCGTTCTCTGTCGCATCTTGGTAGGCGATGATCAGATTATCTCCTTGCTGAGCCATCACCGGATCCGCGCCCACCAGGCGACGAATCCCTCGTCCCCCTTCATCTACCTGCTCAAGATTCCCACCCCCCTCAACGGCGCCCAAGTAGAGGAGCAACGCATGGGTGGTTTCATCTCGGAAGGTCACAGCGACCCCCTCGGGGATCAACTCCAGATCACAGAAGCGCCCTAAGTCATGCTCTCCGAGCTTCTCATAGCGAGGCCCCAGATCTTCAAAGTTGGCCTCCATGGGATAGAGCGAGAAGCCCGTAGCACCCCCCTTGAGGAGATAGAGCCAGCCCTCTTCGCCATCATAGAAGGCTCCCAGAAGCTCTCCGTCAGGAGTCAAACGCAGACAGGGCATCAGGCCATGGCGTTTGGGGGTTAAACCCAGAGGAGCGGGTTCATCTGTGCTGGGCCTAAAGGAGACCTCGGAGATCTCAAAGCTTTCACGACCCCGAGCATAGCGAAGCCCCGCGCGGCCTCCCTCCTGGGCATGGTAGAGCAGATGGATCTGGCCATCCGAGCCCAAGGCCATACGCAGATATCGCCCAGCATCTCCAGCGCTGTCGATGATCTCTGGGGCTGCCCAAGCCCCTGGCCGCCCTCTCAGCAACCTTAAATCTCCTGCAGTGGCGTCATAGTAAGCGATCAAAGCTTGACCACTTGAGTCGATCTTAAGGCGAGCGTAGCGCCCTCGATCTGGCCCTGGTTCAGTGCGCCCTCCTCGGAGACCGCTGGGATCATGGCTGATGACACCTCCCTCAGGGATCCCATCCAAGTAGCTCAAGTGAGGCGCCCCAGCCTCTACCCCTTCTATGAAGACCAGATCTCCAAAGTCAGCGTCATAGGCCGCAAAAACCGCCTCTCCCCCTAAGAGATCCATACTGGCATAGCGTCCATAATCAGCCGGCTCGATCGGAGGAGAGGCGACGCAACTACAGTGAGCTTGGCTGAGATCACAGCTGGAGTTGGAGAACTCCAGGGCGTTTTCAACCACCAAGACCTCACCCTCTGCGCAGCGTTGAGAGCAGCTCTCCAGCGTTCGGCAACTGTCAAGTTGGGGAAAGCAGGCCCCCTCACATTGGCCTCCACAGGGCGCTGAGCGGTGACAGAAACCCGCTAAGCAGAAGTCGCCCTCAGCGCAATCCTCATCCCCTCCACAGGAGATCCGCTGGCAAAGACCCTCTTGGCAACTTAAAGCGCTATTTGGGCAATCCTGCTCCTCACGGCAGTTGCTTGGTAGGGGGACACAGACACCCCCCTGACAATCTGCGCCTGGACAGCACTCCAGAGAGGTTAAGCAGCTCTCGCTGGCTTCACAGAGTCCCTCTAAGCAAACTTGGCCTCTCGGACAGTCAGAAGACTCTTCACAGGAGGTCTGAGGAGCTTCGCTCTTGTCACTGCAAGCCAGCAGAAACAAAAACGCCAAGAGGAGAAACCTCTTTGGAGTGAAGAGGAGGAGCGCGAGGAGGAGCGCCGGGAGGAGGCCCAGATCCTTGAGCCCCAGCGTTTGTTGGCAGCCCTGTGAGCCTACAGGGGCTCCTGGAGGAGGCTCAGAGATCGCCTCCTCCAGCTCAAAGTTCAGCTCCTCGATCCCCTCTGTGCCCAAGCGCCGGAGCTGGAGCTGATGGGGTCCCACCAGCTTGAGGCGAGGCTCTCTGATCTTTAGGCTGCTTGCGCTCTTTAGCTCCTGAGAGGGACGCCAGGGGCCAGGGTTCAGGCGCCATTGGTAGCGACCCTTGGGGAGTTGAAGGCTCAACGTCCCCTCCACGGGAGAGAAGCGGGAGAGCCGCGCCTCTAGGAGAGGTCGATTCAAGCGCGGCTGAGAAGCTGGAGGAGCGCCCAGGTTGCGCGTCAGCTGCAACCAGACGCTGAGATAATCTTTATGGGCTCCCTCGGTCCTTAAGCTGAGGAGCCGAGCATCCAAGGGCAGGTTGAGGTCTGCCATCCAACCGCTCACAGGAAGCTGGAGTCCCAGATCCTGTTTGAGGAGCGCGGCGGCGGCCAGATCAAGGACCAACTCCATCAGCTCAGGCAGCTTGGCCTGATCAAGCAGCTCGTTATAGCCCAGGCGCAGCTCCAGAACCTCAGGGGGAGCGATGGCGATCTGAATCTCATCGTTGAGGATCTGAAGGCTCAGCCCCATTCGAGCATCGACCTCAGCGGAGAAGAGACGACTCCAGCGCTCCTCCAGGAGGGCATAAACTGAGATCCCCAAGCGTGGCAGGCGGACATTTATGCCTGGCCGCTCTGCGGCCTCTGGATCACTTTGAAAGCGCAGTAGAGGGAAGTCATCAGCCTGAAACTGAGGATCAAGGGTCAGGAGTAGAGGGCGGCTCCCTTGAACCAGATTTCTAAGGCCTGGCAGCATCAGGGCCAGGGCATCGGTGCTCAGACCGATGCCGCTTAACTCCTGAAGACTGTTTGAGTCCAGAGCGAGGCAGAGGGTCCCACTGCGATACAGAGTCCAGAGGAGGCGATTGAGCATGGCCTCCGAGAGCACCGCGCCCAGGTGGTTGTTTTCAACCCCCAGCTGTCTCAAATCTGGAGGAGGACCAGGGGTAAAGAGGGGTGGGTTGGAGATGGGAGGAACGCAGGGATGATCCTGTACCTCCATGCCTACATCCAGGGCTAGAGCAGCTCCCTCTCCAGGCTCCCCCTGATCGCCCAGCACAGCGAAGCCATTTGGCGAGGGGGCGATCAGGAAAGTGCTTGCGTGACCATCAGCGGCGGTGGCGATATATTCGCTGAGGATACGAGGATGGATGTGACCGATGAGGTTAAGAGGCTTCTCCAGGAAGGGTCCCAGGATCTCATCAAAAGCTTCATCCACCGCAGGCAGAATCATCTCGTTGAGGCGCTCCTGTAAGCCCTCGATAAGCTCAGTGATGACCTCCCCAATCCCCTCCCCTGCTGAGCAGGCTCGTTCACAAGCTTCAGGGCTATCCAAACATTCAGGAGCTTCATTATCCGGCTCCAACTCAAAGCCGATGTGGTGGACCAAGAGGGGTTGAAGCTCCAACTCCACGTTGAGGCGAGCGTCTCGATCCAGATCGATGAGGATATCTGTGGTGATGTCTGCATCGACAATGAGCCCTGTCTCCTCATCATTCTTGAGGAGGCAAGCTACATCTCCCATCAAGCCAATCCAGACCGAGCCCCGCTCCACCCTCAGACGCAGCTGACGAGCGATGACACGGATCCCCATCGGCTCCTGTACAAACTGTAGCTCTAGATCGATCTCACGCGTGTTAAAGGCCAGCCGAAGATCCCTCAACCCAAGCCCTGTTTCTTGGTCCCCAAAGTCATAGTTGGGCAGATCCATCGCCACCCAGCCATCCGCGCCCACCTCCATAAAAAGGCCGATGAGATCTTCAGCATGACGGCTGAGGAAGTTGCTCCCAGATTCACTGAGGCTGAGCTGAACCGCTTGCTGGACGGTGTTGACGACGCTGCGCTCAAAGAGGGGAGCCTCGTCCTCCTCCCAGCCTGGAAACAGCGTTAAGCCCTCACAGCCTAAGAGTAGGGCGCAGAGGATGATTTGGGTCCACATAGACGCCTCTCCCATTGTTCGCTTGAAGAGAGGCTAAAGGGAAGCTGGACTCAGGCTCAAGGCTAAAGGGATGCGCGGTTCCGCCCACTCTCCTTAGCACGGTAGAGAGCTTTGTCAGCAGCATCCAGGAGCTGCTTTGGGCTCTTCATCTCTGAACTCAGCCCTGCGACCCCTAAACTGATGCTTACCAGGATCGCCTGCCTGTCAAAGTAGAAGCTCTCCTCCTGAATGATGACGCAGAGCATCTCTGCGAACTTAAGAGCTTCATTGACCTCGCTCTCGGGGAGGACGATGACAAACTCATCTCCTGCGTAGCGAGCGAAAAGCTCCTCTTTGCGCATCCGCTTGCTGATCCGAGCCGCGAGGGTGCGTAGAACATGATCTCCACTGAGATGCCCAAAAGTGTCATTGATCTTTTTGAAATGGTCGATATCGAAGAGGATTAAAGAGAGGTGTCGCTCATGACGAAGGCAGCGACTGATCTCCCGCTCTGTGTACTCCACAAAATATCTGCGGTTATGAATCTGGGTGAGTCCATCAAAGATCGCCATACGGTAGATCTCTTCGTAGTAGGCTGCTTCTACATTGGAAGCTGAGAGGTATTTATAGATACAGCTCCCGATCTTGATCAGAACACCATCCGTGAGTATCGCTTCACGTACCATCTGTCCGGCGACATAAGTCCCGTTGGTGCTCCCAAGATCCATGATGTTCCAAGCTCCTCTCTCGTAGAATAGCTTGCAATGTTGTCGAGAGACGCTCTCCTCATTGATGCTCAGATCGCAGGTCAAATCGCGACCGATGCTGAGGCCCTGTCTCCGATCCAACTCATGTCTTGAGCCGATGTGTGCTCCGTGGATCGTAACAATGATCTCTTGCTCACTCTCAGAACATGTAGTTTCTTGAGGGAGAGTGATCCGAATGGTGTGTCCTGCTTTCATAACGCTCAAAGTACCCGAAGGCGTAGAAAATGCGCAAGCAGGCACCAGAGTTGGAACAGTCTGGCTTGCTGAGTTCTCTGGGCTGTGAGATCCTCACTCTAAGATGGGGGCTTGGCTGTGAAAATCCAACCGCGACAGTTTGGAAGATACCTCCTCCTGAGCCCCTTGGGCAGTGGGAGTGTGGCTCAAGTCTGGCGAGCTCAGCGCAGCCTCCAGATGGGATCTCAGGAGCAAGTCGCGCTTAAGAAGCTCCAGCCTCAACTTGCAGAGAGCGATGAGATCGCCCATATGTTTATCTATGAAGCTAAGAGGGTGCTCTCGCTGCGACACAGCAATATCATTCAAATTTTGGATCTGGGCGTGCTGGGACGAGAGTACTTCAATGTTATGGAGTATATCTATGGTCAGGATCTCCTTAAGCTCCTGATCCGCTGCACCCGTCTAAGAATTCGTCTACCTCCCAAGCTGGCGCTCTTTATCACCTGGAAGCTGCTCAAGGCTCTAGAGGCTGCTCATGAGGCCAAGGACAGCAGAGGCAAAGCCCTCAAGATCAAACATCAGAATATCTCTCCCTCCAATCTTCTCCTGGGCTATGAGGGGGAGGTCAAGCTGGGGGATTTTGGGATGGCCAAGATCCGCCGCAAAGAGAGAGGCTCTCCCTCTCAAACCCTTAGAGGCAAGTTGGGATATCTAAGCCCAGAGACAGTTACAGGGGATCGGATCGATCACCGCGCTGATCTCTTCAGCGCAGGGATCCTGCTCTTTGAAATGTTGGCGATGAACCGCCTCTTTAAGGGCAGCGATGAGATGGAGATCTTGATGAGGGTGCGGGATTGTAAGATCGACGCAGCCTTAGAGAAGCTCTCTGACTGCCCCGAGGCGCTGTTGGAGTTGCTCCGCAGCGCGCTCTCTCGAGCCCCCCAAGGACGACCACAGAGCGCCACAGAGTTCCTGGAGCTGCTCCAAGAGCAGCTCCCCGCAGAAGAGCTTCAACAGGGGCGCGCCAAGCTGGGGCGTTTTATGCGTTCCATCTTCGCTAAAGAACTTGAAGAGGAGAACGCAGAGCAGAGGGAGCTGGAGAGCTGGTCTCAGAGGAGGCATCTCAAGACCTTCTCTTTTCGATCAAAGCCTAAAGCTCAGGAGGGGGAGGGAACGGAGCCCAGGATTGAAAGCAACTCGGAGAGATTTGAAGCCCCTCTACAGGCCCCCCCTGAGGCGGAGTTTGGCGGTCGCTTTGGTCGCTTTGATCTCCCCCGTCTGCTCTATCGCTATGGTGCTTGTCGAGTCACCGGGCGACTGCTGATCGAGAGTGAGGGGAAGCGTAAGGAGATCTTTTGGCGTTCAGGTCGCTTAGAGCGGCTCAGCAGTAACTTGCGGGCTGAACTCTTAGGAGAGTCTCTGGTCGCTGAGCACCTCCTCAGCCGCACTGCGCTTAAACAGGCCCTCTCCGAATCTTCTCAACTGGATCTATCTTTAGGAGATTGTTTGCTTCAATCACAGCTGATCTCCGCTCAGGACCTCTTTAAGGTCCTCTCAGCTCAAGCAGAGTCTCGGTTGATGGAGATCTTCCGCTGGGTAGAAGGAGAGTACGCCTTCTTCAACGGGGAGTTGAGCGAGTCCTCTTCTGTCCCTCCTGAGCTGGGAACCTTTCCCTTGATCAATCAAGGGATCCGACAGGGATATCAGCTCAGTGAGCTTCAAGACTACTTTGGAGAGCGACACCAAAAATCTCTGCGTCGTCTAAAGCATCGCCTTCTTCAGCCTGAGCAGCTTCAACTCTCCACAGGAGAACAGAGGATCTGGGGTGCTCTTAAAGAGGTCCCTCTCTCCGCTCAACTCCGCAGCCTTAACTCTATTCCAGGCGTTGATGAGGCGGCTCTCTACTCTCTTCTCTTCCTGATGGAGCGCCTAGAGTTTATTTGTTTATGAAACATCGTATCCATCGTCCCGCCTCGGAACTTCAGTGAATGCCATCTCTAATGTACTGAAACCCTGTGTCTCACATCAGCTTCACCAGTCAGGTTTCATGACTTGTACCAAACAGAATGATGTGGGTCGCGTCGTCGCAACAGTTCCACCAAGGAGAGCCCCTCAGCACTCTCCAAACGCCAATCAGCCTCCACTCCAAGGCCCACAGCAAAGATCCCGGCCGTACGAAGCGCCTCTACTCCAGCGAGCGCGTCCTCTATTCCCACACAGCGCGCTGGATGAACCCCCAAACCTTCGGCGGCTCGAAGGAAGATCTCTGGATCAGGCTTCCCCTGAGTCAAGCTCTTTGGATCTATGATCAGCTCAAAGAGTCCACTGAGGCCCAAACGCTCCAAGAGATAGGGGGCGTTACGGCTGGCAGAGCAGAGAGCAAGGCGAATCCCCGCCGCGCTCAGCTCCTCCAGGAAGCGGCTGATCCCTGGGAGACGATCCCGAGGACCCAGCGAGGCGATGAGCCGCTGATATTCCCTGTTCTTCTGAGCGGCTAAGGCGCGCTCCTCCTCCTCCTCCAGCTCCAGCTTCCCAAGAGCCAAGATGCGTCGTAGCGCTTCTATGCGCCCGATCCCCTTGAGCTGCTCCTCAAAATTTGGCTCCAGGAAGATACCCAACTCCTCAGCCAAGTGAGACCAAGCTTGAAAGTGTTGAGCGGCGGTGTCGCTCAGGACTCCGTCCAGATCAAAGAGGATCGCTTTCAACTCCGGAACTAGAGGGAGCTGAAGCTCAGTCTCCAGATGATAACTGTGCCCAAAGTGCTGAATCTCCAGGGGCTCTCCCTCTCTCAAGCGATAGTAAGCGAAGCCCTGCTTAAGAGAGATCTGGAGCTGACGACCTCGCCAGCGAAGCTTAAAAGCCAGCTCAGAGAGCTGCTGGGGGAGCCTGGGCTCAAAGGAGAGGCGTCCGCCCTGGCTGCGCATCCCCGCGAAGCCCTGGATCAACAGCATCCAAGCGCCCCCCAAAGCCGCCATATGCAGACCGTTGTCGGCATTGCCATAAAGATCGTCCAGATCGACCCGCAAGACCTGTGAGAGCTGCGCCTCGGCAGGCTCCAGCTCACCGCAGGCTAGAGCAACAACACCGTGGATACAGCGGGAGAGGGAGGAGTCATGGCTGGTGCGATCTCGGTAGTAATGCAGAGCGCGTAGGCGCTCGGTAGCGCTGAAGGCTTGAGGTTGTAGGAGAAGGGCTAGGACTAGATCCGCCTGCTTGAGCACCTGATAACGATAGAGATCCAGAGGGTGAAACTTGAGCAGGAGATCCTCTCCCTGGATCGGGATCGCGAAGGGCCATTCTGGGCGATCCAGGAAGCCCTGATCTTGGGCGTGTAAGCCCATCTCCCGGTCAAAGGGGAGGTAGATCGCCTCAGCCGCCTCTTTAAAAGCTACAAGCTCCTGAGGTTCATAGGGGATGGGCTGCCCCTCTCTCTGGATCTGCTCCAACAGCTCAGCAGCCCAGCGCAGATGCGCCTGTGCCATCAGGTTGGTGTAGAGGTTATTGTCTACGATGGCGCTGTATTCATCCGGCCCCGTCACCCTGGGGATAGAGAACCCCTGTCGCGTAAAGCCTCCCAGACTGAGCCAAAACCGCGCCGTCTCTAAGATCAACTCAGCGCCGCCCTCCTCCCAGAGAAGCGCTTCATCCTGGGTGGCCTCTAGATAGCGCTGGAAGGCATAGGCGATATCAGCATTGATATGATATTGAGCGGTGCCTGCCGGGAAGTAAGCTGAGGCTTCGCGGCCATCTAGGGTTCGCCAAGGAAAGAGCGCGCCTCTGTGTTTCAGTGAACGCGCCCGCTCCCGAGCTTCAGCGAGGGTGTTGATTCGAAACTTCAGGATCTGTCGTGCTCGTTCGGGCTGGTTGTAGAGCAGGGCAGGCAGGATATAGATCTCCGCATCCCAGAAGATATGCCCCTCATAGCCCGCGCTGCTCAAACCCTTGGCAGCGATAGAGGTGGTGGGCTCGCACCCCAGAGATTGAGAGAGTTGGAAGAGCGCAAAGCGGATCCCCTGCTGTAGAGAGGCCGGGCCCTCAAGTTGAACATCTGCATCTTCCCAGAAGCTGTTCAAGAGCCTCCGCTGCCGCGCTTCGAGGTGCTCAAAGCTCATCTCGGCCAGTCGCTCTAAGAGCGCAGGAGCGTCAGCATAGATCAGGCTGCGCTCTAGGTTGAGCTTCTCACCTGGCCTGAGCTGATAGATCCGCGTAATCCCTTCCACGCCGCGCTCCTCACGCCAGGGATGATCACAGCGATCGAGCCCCAAGATAGAGAGATGCTGAGCGCTGCGTTGGGTCCAGAGGCGTAGACCCAGTCCAGGGAGCAGCTCTTGGTGATAGCCTAGACCGCTCAAGCCAGATCCCCGACGGGGATCTGAGCCTCGCTGAGTCTGTTGGCGGCGCTTTCCTAGATGGCAGCGGAGGGTAAGAGGGCTCTCTCCTGCTTGCACTTGGCAGCGCATCCTGAGGCTGGGACCCATCTCCAGAGGAGAGAGCCGCGCGCTCCTGAGAAGCGTAGCATCGGGCCAGCGGCTCTCTCGATAGAGGACCCCCTCTCTAAAATCCAGACAGCGCATATGTGTACAACGCTCTGTGAGCTGAAGGAGACCCTCTGAATTCTCCAACTCCAGCTGAAGCCCATCAGGCAGACTGAGCAGGGTGGCCCCCTGCTCAGCCTGACCGTAGAGGGGCTCGGGGTAGTGGTAGGGGTAATGTTCAAAGAAACCCGCACGAAAACAGCCACGCTGCTCAGAGGAAGACTCCTCCAAAGCTCCTCTGACCCCGATATAACCGTTCCCCAGCGTAAAGAGGCTCTCCTGAACCGCCTCCTCAACAGGAGGAGCAGATTCATAAAGGCCCCAGCTTGGCTGAAAATGTTTCATCCTCGCTCCCAGAATCGATGGTGCTGAATGAGATACCTCTTTATGTTGCTCCTCGGGGACCTTAAATTCTGAATCTAGAGCCAGAGGAGAAGAGCGCGTGAGGTTGGGTGACATCTCTATCGAGGAGCAGAGCCCAGCCCCCAAAAGGAGGCTGTTCTCTTTAATGCTCTCTCTGCTTCTCTTTCTCTGTGGTTTGGCGGCCTTGGGGCTCTCGCATGGCCTGGGTGTAGGTGTTC
The DNA here is from genome assembly GCA_964384025.1 of uncultured Nannocystaceae bacterium. GTDB lineage: Bacteria > Myxococcota_A > Bradymonadia > UBA7976 > UBA1532 > CAYLJJ01. The sequence continues at coordinate 34,806 of CAYLJJ010000031.1, read as the reverse complement.
TGGGCAGCAGTGAGGGGGTCGTCATTGAGGAGAGCCTCTGGGAGGGAAAGCGCAGCCGCAGTGAGGATGGCACCTTCTTCTGGATCCCTTTGTTTCAGCACGCGACGCGGCTTGATCTCAGCCTCCAAGAGGGGGAGACCTCTGTCCATCTCCTCCTCGCCGATAAGCTTCAAGCGCGTGTTCAGCTTCAGTTCTCCTATCGCCTGAGGAGAGAGGCTCTGAGCCGCGCCCTGAGCTTCGCTCGCAGCAGTACCCTACGCCATCAGAAGATCCGCGCTCGCCTCCACCAAGTGCTGGCGGAGATCCTCTCTCAGCTCTTTATGGTAGATCTCATTTCGATCGATCTGGAGGCCCTCCAAGCAGAAGCGTTACGACAGGCGAGGCTGCTTCTCCACCCTCAGGGAGTTCAACTTGAAGCCCTGACCCTCGCCTCTCCTCGACTCTCCAAGGAGTTCGCCCTAGAGCTTGAGCAGCAGCGCCTCCTCGCTGCTCAAGTCAAAGCCCTAGAGAGCAGCACCAGCCACCACCTCAGCAAAGCAGAGCGGCTTAAGGAGAGCGTCGATCAGGCTCGTCGAGGGGGCTACGGTGCTGAACAGGCCAAGTGGGAGCAGGCTCTCTCAGAAGCTCAACGAGAGGCCCAGAGGGTCAGGGCACGAGGGAAGCGAGCCCGCCTGCTGCAAGAGCTGCGCGCCAAAGCAGAGCGAGAGGTTATGTTGATCCGTGCCCAGGCGCGGAGAGAGGCTGCGCTGCTCTTGGCTGAGGGTCTTCGCGCCCGCGTCCAAGCCCTTGAGGGGGGAGAGCGTCTCCTGGATCATAGAGTAGTTCACCGACTGCTTCCCCAATTGGAGCATCTAAAACAGGGGCCTGAGAAGTGAGCCGTCTCCTCCTAAGTCTGCTGGGTCTCCTTCTCCTCGCCGCAGCCCTGGGGCTTCAATGGATCCCCCTGGATCATTATGGCCTGGCTGGAGATCTTCAGGTCGATCCAGGCTTTCAGCTGGGTTGGCCGGGGCGCTTTGAACTCAAACCCCAGGCTGAAGAGCACTATTTTGGAGCACCAGGCCGGGTCAGCCCTTTGCGCCTCCCTCTGGGAGCGGGCTGGATGGAGCTGAGCGCAGTGGTGCAAGGCGTCGATCTAGAGACAGCTCGAAGAACGTTGCTTAAAACCCCCCCAGAGCTTGGTCGGCGCCATCTCAAGCTTAAGGAGGGGGGGCATCTAGAGATCATCTCGCTTCACTTTGATCCTGAAACTGAGGCGAGTCTGGAAGCTCAGGCGCGGCTGCGCTTTAAGCAGCGTCGCGCCAGCCTTAGGCAGCTTGAGCAGAAGGCCCGAGAGAAGATGCAGGCGGCGGCCACTCGTGAGCGCCGCGCTCTAGAAGAGGCTGAGGCAGCCTGGGATGCTCGCGTTGCCCAACTCCAGAGGGAGGTTCAAGATCAGATCGAGACCCTTCAGGTTGAGGCAGAGAGCTACGCGCTACAGATGGAAGCTGAGGGAGAGGCGCGTGCCCTCCTCCTAAGGGCAGAGGGGCTGCGAGCTGAGACGCTGGCTCAAGCTGAGGAGGAGGCGCTTAAGATCGAGGCCCTCTCTCTACCTGGCGGCTCGCTCCTCAACGCTCTGGAGGCGGTTGAAGTCCTTAAGCTGGGCTCCATCCATCTGGACAGTGGTGATCCCGATTTTCTCTTCCGCTTTGGTAGCCCCGCCGCTTGGCGTCGCTTCCTTCTGAGCCCTACATTGGAGGAGCCTCCCCTCACTCCAGAGTTCTGATTTTAGATCGAGGTGCCCAACTCAATGAAGATCCTCTCTGCCTCTCTTTTTCTCTTCCCAACCCTCTCTCTGGCCCTGAGCCCCCCCGCTGAGCGCAGCCGCTTTGGGATGGTGGCGGCGGACAGCCAGTTGGCCTCAGAGGCGGGAGCGCAGCTGCTTCAGGCGGGAGGGGATGCGGTGGATGCTGCCGTGGCCACCGCCCTGATGCTGGGGGTCGTACATCCTTTCGCCTCTGGTTTGGGCGGGGGAGGTTTCGCGCTGATCTATCGTCAGAGAGGAGAGGCCCTGGCTCTAGATTTTCGTGAGCAGGCCCCCGCTGCCGCGACCGCCAATATGTATCTGGACGCAGAGGGAGCGCCGATCCCCAAGGCCAGCATCCGAGGCCCTCAGGCCGCAGCGGTCCCCGCAGAGCTGGCGGGGCTCTGGAGTCTACATAAGCGCTTTGGTAAGCGTCCCTGGTCTGAAGTGGTGGCCCCCGCCCTCAAGGCCGCTCGTGATGGCTTCCCCGCCTCCCCCACGCTCCATAAACGAGTCAAGCGACACCTCAAGGCGATCAAGGCCCGTCCCGCCTTGGCGCGAGACCTCCTCAAAAGGGGTGCGGCACCTCAGGTCGGAGAGTGGATTCGACGACAGGATTTGGCCACCACCCTCAGCCTGATCTCCAAAGAGGGAGCCTCCACGTTCTATGAGGGGAGCTTAGGGCTGGCTCTCGTTGAGGCCATCCAGAGAGATAAGGGCTTGATCAACGTCGCCGATCTCAAAGCCTATCAGGTAAAAGAGCGGCCCCTGATCCGTGGAGCTTTCCGAGGCTATGAGATCCTCTCGATGCCACCCCCCAGCAGCGGTGGAGCGGTGCTCCTTCAAACGCTGCGAGCCCTTGAAGGCTCCAACCTCAAAGCGATGGGACACAACAGCAGCGCCTATCTACACCGCCTAGCCGAGGCCCTCAAGCATGGCTTTGCGGATCGAGCCCGAATCATGGGCGATCCAGATTTTACCCCTGTCCCGGTGGAGGCCCTCATCGGGGATGAGACTCGGGATCGCCTGCGCGCCCACTTCAAATATCAGGAGACTGGCCCCCAAGAGGCCTACGGTGGGGCCTATGCCCTGCCCAATGATCAGGGTACCACGCATTTTAGCGTTGTTGATGCTGCTGGAAACGCGGTCGCTTTGACCACCACTGTCAACACCGCTTGGGGCAGCATGTATGTGGCTGGGAGCACAGGGATCCTGCTCAACAACCAGATGGATGATTTTGTGATGCGCCCTGGCGTGCCTAACTCCTATGGCCTCATCGGTCAGGCCTCCAATGCCATCGCGCCCGGCAAACGCCCTCTCTCCAGCATGAGCCCCACTTTGGTCCTCAAGGGGGATCAGCTGCTCCTCGCGCTGGGCGCTTCAGGGGGGGCGACGATCATCACCGGGACCTTGCAAGTCCTCCTCAATGTGTTGATTTTTGGGATGGATCCTCAAGCTGCTGTAGAAGCTCCTCGCATACATCATCAATGGGTCCCTGAGTTTTTGCACTTAGAGCCAGAGATCCCTATGGATGTACGCGAGGCCCTGCGACGACGTGGACACCGCTTGAAGATCAAGCGACGCTATAACGCGGTGCAGCTGATCCAAAATGGAGAGGAGGGGCAGGCGGGGGCCTGTGATCCCTCAAAACTGGGACGACCTGCGGCGCCACCAAGGATAAAGAAGAAGCAGAGACAGGAGGAGTGGTAGAGCGCCAGAGGAACTCTCTCCGCTGCGACAGGCACAGCCACCTGGAGCGCGCTCGGGGGTTTGAGTCTCAACATCTGGATCGAGGCTCCGCGCCTGGACATCACCCTCAAGCTCTCCATCCACCTCCTGAGCTGCTGTACTGTCCTCCTCTAAGTCAGCGTCCGGCTCTAGGCTAGAGTCCTCTTCGGAGGAGGCATCGGAGAATCCTTCAGTGTCGGGCTCCGAGCCCTCATCTATGCCCGCATCCTGCGCCGGCTCAGGGCTGTCACAGGCGTCGCCCAAACCATCCTGATCTTGATCGCGTTGATCTGAGTTGGGGATCTCAGGGCAGTTGTCCTGCTCAGCGCCGATCCCATCTCCATCCTGGTCATTCTCAGGATCCAACGGGAAGAGATCACAATGATCTCCCAGGCCATCCTCATCCCGATCCTCTTGTTCCGGGTTGCCGCGCTCAGGACAGTTGTCCAGATCAGCGCAGCGACCATCTCGATCTCGGTCATCAAAGGGGTCCAGAGGGCAGGAATCACAGAGGTCCCCCCGGCCATCAGAGTCCTGATCCTGCTGGTCAGCATTAACCAGCTCAGGGCAGTTGTCTAGATCTCCACAGATCCCATCCCCATCCTGATCATTGAGGGGATCTGCTTCACAGGGATCACAGAGATCACCCAGACCATCTCTATCTCGATCGAGCTGATCAGGGTTGGCTTGGAAGGGGCAATTGTCCAGATGAGCGCAGCGTTGATCTCTATCGATATCATCAGCAGGATCAAGCGGGCAAAGATCGCAGAGGTCTCCGCGTCCATCTTGGTCTGAATCCTGTTGCTCTGGGTTAAACAGCTCAGGGCAGTTGTCATCCCCTCCGGGGATCTCATCCCCATCCTGATCATCTTGGGGATCTTCAGGGTGGGCATCGCAGAGATCACCCAGGCCATCCTCATCCTGGTCCTCCTGCTCGGGGTTGGGCTCCTCTGGGCAGTTGTCCAGCTCCCCACAGATTCCATCTCCATCCCCATCATCCTCTGGATCTGAGGGGCAAAGATCACAGCGATCTCCCTGTCCATCCTGATCTAGATCCTCCTGCCCCTCATTGGGCTCTTCAGGGCAGTTATCCAGATCCCCGCAGAGCCCATCCTGATCTTCATCATTGAGGGGATCGAGGTCACAGGGATCACAGGCATCGCCCAAACGATCCTCATCGCGATCAAGCTGCTCTGGGTTGGGGATCTCGGGGCAGCTGTCCTGATCGGCGCAGTGTCCATCTCTGTCCAGATCATCCAAGGGGTCTTCAGGGCAGAGATCGCAGAGATCCCCAAGGCCATCCAGGTCTGAGTCCTCCTGTCCAGGGTTGAAGAGCGCTGGACAGTTGTCTTGATCAGCCGAGACCTCATCTCCATCGACATCATTGTCGGGATCCTGCGGCTGGGGATCACAAGCGTCTCCCAGGCCATCGACATCGCTGTCGAGCTGCCCTGGGTTGGAGACCTCTGGACAGTTGTCCTGACCAAAGCAGAGCCCATCTCCATCCTGGTCATTCTCCAGGTCGCGTGGGCAAGGATCACAGGCGTCTCCCAACCCATCCTCATCCTCATCTCCCTGATCTCGATTGCTGATCTCGGGGCAGTTGTCCTGGTTCCCACAGTGTCGATCTTGATCGAGATCATTTTGGGGATCGGTTGGGCAGGGGTCGCAGAGATCGCCCAGATCATCTTCATCTAGATCCCCTTGATCGGGGTTGGCGCGTCCAGGGCAGTTATCCTGATCCCCACAGCGCCCATCTTGATCCTGATCATCCATGGGATCAGCAGGACAGGGATCGCAGAGATCCCCCAGACCATCGGTGTCCTCATCCAGTTGCCCTGGGTTGAGAACCTCAGGGCAGTTGTCTACGCAGACTCCATCCCCATCTTCGTCATTATCTCGCTGGCTGGGGCAGGGATCGCAGAGATCCCCCAGACCATCCAGATCCAAATCTTCCTGGTCTGGGTTGAAGATCTCAGGACAGTTGTCCAGGTCAGCACAACGCTGATCCCCGTCTAGATCATCGACCGGATCCAGAGGGCAGGGATCACAGAGATCACCTCGACCGTCTTCATCTCGATCTTCCTGTCCAGGGTTGAAGATCTCTGAGCAGTTGTCCACGCAGATCCCATCTCCATCCTCATCCAAACCCTCCTCTTCGGGGCAACTGTCACAGAGATCCCCCAAACCATCCCCATCTAGATCGCCCTGCTCTGGGTTGGGGATCGCAGGGCAGCTGTCCAGCTCTCCACAAATCCCGTCTAGATCCAGATCATTTTGAGGATCACTGGGGCAAAAATCACAGAGATCCCCCTCTCCATCTCCGTCCAGATCCCGCTGCTCCGGATTGGACAATCCAGGGCAGTTGTCCTGGCAGATCCCATCCCCGTCTTCATCCCCTCCAGAGACCTCAGGGCAGGAGTCACAGAGATCACCCACCCCATCCTCATCGCGGTCAAGCTGTCCGGAATTGGGCCACTCAGGGCAGTTGTCCTGAGAGTCACAGTGTTGATCTCCATCGGAGTCATTGAGAGGATCTAGAGGACAGGGATCGCAGGCATCACCCGCTCCATCCCCATCTTCATCTTCCTGGCCAGGGTTGGCTATTCCTGGGCAGTTATCCACGCAGCGTTCATCCCCATCCTCATCATTCTCCAGTTGGGCAGGGCAGGGATCACAGAGATCTCCCACCCCATCCCCATCACCATCAGCCTGTTCGAGGTTGGATCTCCTGGGACAGTTATCCTCTCGATCTCGAACCCCATCCTCATCTGTATCTGCGATCAGGACTTGAAGCTCAAAGCTTTGGAGATCAGTGTCCCCCCCATCGCTGACCTGGATCTCTACACTGTGGAAGCCCAGATCCTCCCCTCCTGGAGTCCAACTTAACCGACCGTTGGGCTCCATCTCCATCCCCTCAGGTCCAGAGATCAGATCCCAGATCAGCTCATCCTGGCTGGGATCGAGAGCCTCCGCTTGGTAGCCCCAAGCTTGATCTTCTGTCGCTGAGAGGTTGGGTTGGCTGCTGATCAAGGGGGGGACATTGCCAATATCTACGGGAGCTTCAGCGATCGCTCGATCGCTGCCATCATCCACCTCAACACGAAGGAGACCCTCATACTCATCTGGGTAGGCATAGCGCAAGCTGGGTTCATCTAAGAAGGCGGTGTCCCAAACTCCATCTGCGTCAAAGTCCCAGCGATAGCGGTGGGTGTCATCTCCAGGATCTTCAACCACCACCTCCAAGAGCAGCTCCTCCCCCTCTGCAGCAGCGTAGGGGCCGTTAAGGCTTGCGGTGGGGGGGATGTTATTGACGATGACCAAGAGCATTCGCTCATCCCACTCCGTTTCCGCGTTCTCTACCCTCAGGAAGATGGCGAAGTCTCCATCCTGAGTATAGGTGTGCTCTGCGCAGAAGACCTGCTCCGATGGACTCTGCCCCTCTGAGCGAATCTCAGGATTGCGTGCATCCCAGCGAAATTGATAATCCAGGATCTTGGGCTCAGGCTCTAGGGCGTAGGCGCAGAGGGTGATGGGTGTACCCTCATCAGTGTGAACCGAGCCCTCCTCAAACTGCTCATAGCGGATGATCAGCTCAGTATCCATCTGGAGGGAGACGTTGTTTCCATCGGCGAAGTAGTACTCCCAAGAGTTCAGCCCAAAGTAGAAGTCAGGGTGGATATGAAGCTCCCAGTCCTCCTCCGTGGTCAGATCGCGAAGGACCCCCCCGTCGGTGTTGCCTCCAAAATACCAGAGCCCCATGATATCCCCCGACACCAGCTCAGAGCCGAGATGCTCCCGCCCCTGATGGTCGGGGTTGTTTAGATCCACTCGGAAAAACTCATCCCCATGGTTCCAATTCCATTGGTGATTGTGCCCTGTGTCATCCGATTGTCCTACGTAGGAGCCCTCAGGCATCCCCCGATAGAGAAACTCAACTCGGGCGCTGGGCTGATTGATCCCGGTGGTGCTGGCATCGATGCCATGTGTAACGATCAGGCTCAGCTCACCCTGATTTTCGCGAGCATCTCGATGGAGAAAAAGCAGGCTGCGCTCCTGCTCCTCAAAGCCTGTATGCGAGGAGGCGGAGAAGTAATCATAGAAGTCATCGGCGCTGGAGAGGGTCTCTACCGCTGGGATAACTCGACCAGGATGGCCCGGCTGATAAACACGATAGACCTTGACATCAAGAATCAACCTGGGCTCAGCCAGGGCCAAGCATGGCAGGCTAAGGAGTATCCAGAACTTCACCGCGCCCCCTTTGAGTTTGGCCACCGTTGGCTGTGAGCTGAGTGGATGGATAATAGCAGCTCAGGCGTCTTGTCTACGACGATGGGGGAAGATATCTGGAGAGGTGGAGTGTCCTATTTGACTCGCTGATCGATTGTTCAGCTTAGAAAAGTTAGGCTTTTAACGCTTCTTAGAAGGCCAGCCCTCATCCTCCTGTTTAAAGAAGATCTCCTGGTTGTTGACCCTAGCCTCAACGAGATAGCGATGCCCAGACTCCAACTTGATGCTCTTTTTAAAGACCTTGAGGACAGGACCACGCCGGGCTGCTCTAAGACGGAAGGTGAACTCAAGCTCTCCCCCTGGCACATCACGATAGCTGGTCATAGCGACAGAGAGAGGCTTAAAGCGCCCTCGCTTTCCTGCGCGATATTCAAGGTGGAGGTTCTGTTGAGCCCTAAAGCGCAGCTGAGCGGCGGCCTGTGGAGAGATATTTTTGGGGCGCTCCTTGTAACTCTGAGTGTAAAAGTTAGCTCCCCCCGCTTGGCACTCTTTAACCTGAATCCCATACTTGGTGCCCGGCTCCAAGCTCAGGAGACCTGCATCCGCTCCATCAAGGCGGAGCTTAAAAGCCCAGTCAGCCTTGCCTTGGAGAGACTCCAAAGCAGAGGTCGTTCCAGGAGCGACCTTGAATTCACGATTTTCTAGACCCAGGCGGATCTCCCCTTTACAGCTGTTCTGGATTTGGACCGAGATGGGCTTTGGGGCTTTCTTACTCTTGGCGAGAGCCTGGGTAGAGAGGGCGAGAGAGAGGAGGAGGGTAAGGCGCATATTCTTTTCCTTTGGTTTTCAGAGCCTAAGATAGCGGCCCTTACGTCAAGAGGCTTTGAAAATTCGAGATTTGCTTTTTTGGGTCGAAGGGAGAGAGAAATTATTTGGGTTGGAGCCATTCAGGGAGAGGATCAAGACCCTCATCTATCTCAGGCTCGATATTGACATCCTGCCAAAATTCATCCCCCATTGGAGCGTCCTTAATCCTACGAATCCCTGCGCTCCTGCGGTGGATGGTTGGGCTTTTGAGATCAGGACCTTGAGTTGCTGGGCTCCCCACACTCTGGCCCATGTTGCTCCTCAGTGGAGGTGTAGAGTTTGGGATCGGACGGCTGCGCAGATTCCCTGGTGCTCCGCTCTGAGAGGAGAGACGGTTTCCGACAGATGAAGCTCTCCCAGGAGGAGGCATGTTGCGCACATTGCCGGTCACCGAGACCGGGCTCTGTCCTGAAGCTTGAGGTTGAGGTGCAGGCTGCTTGATCATGGGAGAGCTGGGGCGAGAGATCGGGGGGTGTCCCACGTTCTCTTTGTTGGTACGATGACCACTCGCGTATCTACCGATCTCCTCCTCAACCAGCGCCCCAAAACCTGTCGCGATAACCGTGACCTTGATCTCATCGCCCATCTTCTCATCTAGGCGAGAACCAAAGATCAACTCCACCTCATCATGAGCGGCCTCCTCCACCAGGGTAGCGGCCTCAGAGATCTCGATCAGGGTCATATCTGGACCACCGGTGAAGTTGATCAAGATCCCGGTGGCTCCCTCGATGCTGACATCGTTGAGGAGCGGGCTGGAGATCGCGGCCTGGGCAGCGTCCAGAGCGCGCTTGGGGCCTGAGCCCAGCCCAGTCCCCATCAGGGCGAGGCCTCGACTGGACATCACCTTGCGCACATCAGCGAAGTCTACATTGATGAGGCCGTGGTGAGTGATCAGCTCGCTGATCCCTTGGACAGCATTGAAGAGCACCTGATCCGCCAAGCGGAAGGTGTCGATCATGGGGGCTTTTTCATCAGCGAGGGCCAAGAGCCGCTGGTTGGGGATCACCACGAGGGTGTCAACCTCAGCAGAGAGCACCTCGATACCTGCCTCCGCTTTCCGGCGACGCTTCTTACCCTCGAAGTTGAAAGGCTTAGTCACCACACCCACAGTCAAGGCGCCCTGTTCACGAGCGCAGCGAGCGATAACAGGCGCAGCTCCTGTGCCGGTACCTCCACCCATACCTGCGGTAACAAAGACCATATCGGCGCCTGCGAGGGCCTCTGAGATGAGGCGCTGATCCTCTTGGGCAGCATCTCGGCCCACTTCTGGGTTGGCGCCTGCGCCGAGGCCCTTGGTCAGGTTCGCTCCAATCTGAAGCTTATTGGGGGCTGGAGAGTTCTCCAGTGCCTGAAGATCTGTATTAGCGACGATGAGATCAACACCCTGGAGACCGGAGGCCAGCATGGTGGCGACGGCATTGCCGCCCCCGCCACCTACACCGATCACCTTTAGGCGGGCTCCCCCACTGTTGCTCACAAATTCAAATATATTATCCATCTGGCTCTCTCCTTAATCTCGCACCCGATCTAGGAGCTGTCTGAAAATAACCACAGCGATTCAGGCAACGGAGGTCTCCAGCCATTACAGTTCGTCAAGGTAACGAACTTTCTAAACCTTTGCGCTTTTGGGTTCAGAGTGCTTCTCTCTTTGGCGCCGCGCTCGACCCGTTGAGATTAAAACCTCCATACCTCTCACGCAATGGAATAAATATGTTTAGCTTAGACCCAAAGTGCGAAGAAGGCGCTGCCAGATCCCAGAGTTCCTCTCTCCCTCTGAGAAATATTCCCGAGAGCGACCTCGAGCAGCGAAGAGGATTAGACCTGTCGCGGTGGTATAACGAGGGTTCTTGACTACATCCACCAGACCTTTGATCTTGCGTGGTTTTCCCAAGAGACAGGGCATCCCCAAGATCTGTCGAGCCAGCTCCTCTGTGGCCCCCAAGTTTGCGCTCCCTCCGGTAAGGACCACGCCTCCGGGAAGATCCAGATAGCCTGTACGAGCCAGCTGCTCCTCCAGCAGCTTAAAGATCTCCTCTAAGCGTGCTTCAATAACCGCGCAGAGATACTGTTTTGAGACGGTATAGGCGGGTCGCCCTCCCAAGCCAGGGATCTCCAGCTGTTCCTCAGACTCCAGAAGACGAGAGAGCGCGAGACCATGCTCTCGCTTGAGCCTGTCTGCCTCTGGGAGCGCGACGCTGAGACACTCCTTGATATCCTGAGTGATCAGTTCTCCGCCCAGGGGGACAGAGAGCATATGAGCGATACTCCCGCTCAAGAAGATAGAGAGGTCGCTTGACTCTGCTCCCAGATCCACCAAGACAACCCCCATTTCTTGGCTCTGTGAGCTGAGCAGCAGCTCTGCCTGCGCGAGAGGTGCGGGCACCACATCTAAAATCCTGAGTCCTTTACAAAGCTCTCTCAAGGAGCTGAGGAGTTTGCGCTCAGCGAGGAGCAGATGGGCTCGCAGCTCCAGCCGTACTCCCGACATTCCAAGAGGTGAATTGATCCCCCCCTGGCCATCGATGATGAACTCCTGTGGGACTACATGGAGGACCTGCATCTCAGGGGGGAGCTTGACCGCCTCAGCCATCTCAACAACGGCGCGGATATCCGATCCACGCACCTTTCCCGTTTTGATCCGCGTCATCCCCTCGCTGTTAAAACTCTGAGAGGAGCGGCCTGAGAGGGAGAGGTAGGCTTCCTTGATCGTGCAGCCCGCCATCAGCTCTGCATCATTGATTGCTCCTCGAATGCTCTCAGTGATCTCCTCTGGGCTGCCAGAGAGGCGAGATCCTGTACCGATGATGTCGATCTGTTGATCCTCGTCCAAGACCGCGACAACACATTTTACATCTTTACTCCCAACATCAAGGCCAGAGAGGATCCGATCTTTTGCCATAATCTCGCCTATTTTAGCTTTGGTCGAAGAGTGAGAGAGTCGCCCTGGGTTTCTTTAGGAATCTCCTTAACAACAGCGCGTCTGAGATCCTCGCTTAAAATGATATACTCCGCGTCCATCTCTCGCTCCTCCAATTTCTGAAAGATTTTGTTTAGGTGATCCAGCTTCTCTCGACTTGCTGTCCAAGCGATAGAGACTCGCGTACCTCCCAGGTTGAGGTTGATCCGTCCGACTTGATCCAGATAGAGGTCACTCAGGGGCTTCTCTTTTGAGAGAGGTTGCTGTCGATAGAGCGAGGCCAAGTCGAGAGCAGCCTTGATTCGAGCGGCCGCTTGCTCGGGGGCGCGGAGAAGCTCATCTCGGCTTAAGCCACTGATGATAGGGAGGTCTTTAGCCTCCCAGACTTGGGCTTCGACGAAAACTTGGCCCTCACTGTCCACGAGGTGAAGAGTCTCCAGGATGAGGATCCCCGCAGGGACCCGTTCTCTCAGGCTGATCTTTAACTGATCGGGTAGGCTCTTGGTCACTTGGGCCTCCAACACCCAAGGTCGCTCCTCCAGGGTGGCCTTCGCCTCTTCGGTATCAAACTGGAAATAGTTAACCGGTACGTTCAAGCTCAGAGACTCCCGAATCTGTGCCTCGCTCATATGACGGCTCGCCTGGACCTCGATCTGTTTCAGGTGGAAATAGGCGGAGCCCTGGATCTCTATCCAGGCGAAGTAGCTGAGGGCAGCCAAGGCCGCCAAAACCAGGAATAGGCGAAAAAGAAAGTTGAGGAGTGCGCTGAAGCCTGACCAAGAGCAGCGCAACAGGCGCAGCCAGAGGCTGAGAGCAGGCTCCATCAGTGCGGCCCCTCCAAGGCGGCCTCAAGGATCAGCTCCACCAGCTCGGAGAAGGAGATTCCCTGAGCCTCAGCTACCTTGGGTACTAAGCTGGTAGGAGTCATTCCAGGGAGGGTGTTGAGCTCAAGGAGCACATAGCCTCCCTCTCCCCAGATCAGATCACTGCGGCTCACTCCACGGCAACCCAGAGCTTGATGTGCTGTCAAGGCACAGGCTTCTAACTCCAGGCGCGCCCGCGCTGGGATTCGGGGGGGTAGATGGTAGCGGGTCCCTGTCTCCTTATATTTGGCGCTGTAATCGTAGAACTTGCGCAGAGGCTCAATCTCCACCGATCCCAAGATCTGTGCCTCCATCACCACTACAGAGATCTCCTGTCCCTGGACAAAGCGCTCCAGGAGCACAGGACCACAGGCCGCAGCTCTCTTCAAGGCAGGCCTCAGTTCTTCAGGGCGTTTGATCAGGCTGACGCCCACGCTGGAACCCTCAGAGACCGGCTTTGCCACCAACGGCAGCGCCATCGGCGAGGCCTTCAAGGCCAGAGCCTCGGCGGGCGTCAAGAGGAGATCCTCAGCCACTGGAAGTCCTACGGCGCGGAAGCGATCTTTGGCCAAGCCCTTATCAAAGGCGAGGAGGCTGCTGCGCCAATCCTCTCCAGTGTAGGGCAACCCCATCCAGTCTAAGAGACCCTGAACGCGGCCATCCTCCCCCAAGGTTCCATGAAGGGCGTTATAGACCACCTCCACCCCTTCCGCTCTGAGACGCCCCGGCAGATCTTGGAGCGCGTCGATGAGGATCGCCTGATAACCTCGCTTCAGGAGCGCTGCTTGAATACCTCGACCTGTCTCTAGGCTCACCTCACGCTCTTTGGAGGGGCCACCAAAGAGGACCCCAACCCGCCGCTCACGAAAGCGCCCCGTCAACTTAAATTCCATAGATCCTCCACGATCTCTTCAGCGGCCTTAGGCCGCGCGAGGCGTCGAGCCCGCCGCCCCATCTCAGCGAGGCCCTCCTGATCATTCAAGAGTCTCTTCAGGACTCCTGGGAGCTGCTCCTTCAAAGCCTCCTCCCGCAGCATCTGCGCGGCGCCCAGATCGACGAGGGCTTGAGCGTTGGCGGCTTGATGATCATCAGCAGCGTAGGGGAAGGGTATAAGGAGCGCAGGGCGCCCGATACAGGCCAATTCAGCCACCGTGGTGGCCCCAGCACGGGCCACCAGAAGATCCGCCGCCTCCATCTCCTGAGCAATCTCATCAATGAAAGCCTCGACTCGCGCCTTGGGAAAGGCCGCTGCAGCGTAGGCGGCTTTGACCGGCTCCTCTTTACCACGCCCCGCTTGATGAAGGACCTGAAGATCGGGGAACTCTTGACTCAGAGTGCTGAGGACAGCGGGTAGATGTTGGTTAAGGGCCAAGGCCCCCTGACTGCCTCCCAGAACAAAGACTCGCCGCCCCCGCCCAGCAGGTCTCGCTCGCTCAGCTTGAGCCAAGACCTCTCTGCGCAGCGGATTGCCCAGGAGACGAACCTTCCCAGGGGGCATCTGCGCCTCGATCTGAGGGAAGGCGCTATAGACTCGCTGAACAAAGCGCCCCAGGATACGATTGCTCAGCCCCGCTCGCGCATTCTGCTCCGCCACCGCGCAGGGCAGCCTTAGAGCGGCAGCGGCCAGGAGCACTGGACCAGAGACATAGCCCCCTACTCCCAAGACCACTTGAGGGCGCAGACGTCGTAGAAGCTGTACTGCCTTGAGGAGGTTCACAGGGAGACCCAACAGGGTGCGCGCTCGCTCCAAGCCCCCTGCGTTTTTGAGCCGCCTGGTCTGAAAACTATGAAACTCAAAACCCAGCTCCGCCGTCACCCGCGCCTCGATGCTCTTGGGGTTGCCGATGAAGATCAGCTGTCCACCTCGAGCCTTCCAAACCTGAGCGATCGCCACCGCTGGAAAAATATGTCCGCCAGTGCCGCCTCCAACCAGGGCCAGGAGGGGCGCGCGCTGTTCAGGATTCATGGGATGATCCGATTCAGGAGTCGAGGGAGGGGTTCATGCAACCAAGGGGGTGGAGGTGCTCCTCGGGAGATGTTGAGGAGGATGCCAACGGCCAGCCCCAGGGTGATTAGGGAGCTGCCTCCATAGCTGACAAAGGGTAGGGTGAGCCCCTTGGTGGGCGCCATCGCTACAGCCACCGCCATATTGATCCCCGCTTGGAAGCCGATCTCCAGGGTGAGGCCAAAAGCTAAGAGCCCTCCAAAAGCGCTGGAAGCTTCTTGCGCGATATGAAAGCCTCTCCAGATAAAGAGAGCATAGATGAGCATCACCGTAAGCGCTCCCAAGAGCCCCAGTTCCTCTCCGATGATGCTGAAGATAAAGTCGGTATGAGCCTCAGGCAGATAGAGAAGCTTTTGGCGGCTGGCCCCTAAGCCCAGACCCAGCCACTCTCCGGAGCCAAAGCTGATCAGGGATTGGTTGATGTGGTAACCCACTCCGGTTGGATCCAGCTCTGGGTTTAGGAAAATAATAAGGCGTCGAAAACGATAGGGTTCCAGATAGATGGCGAGGGCCATCAAGACGAGCCCCAGGCTGATCAGTCCCAGGGTATGTCGCCATCGTGCTCCTCCGATCCAGATGAGGCTCAACATCATAAAGCCACAGATAACCGTGCTTCCAAAGTCAGGTTGAAGCAGAAGCAGCAGCGTGATGCCGCTCATTAACCCCAAAGGTTTTAACCAGAGCGCTTTAAACTCATGGGCCTTTGGTTGTCGCTGAGCGATATGTCGAGCGAGGAAGATCAGCCAAGCCAGTTTGATCCCTTCGCTGGGCTGAAAGCGCAGCGGTCCCATGACGATCCAGCGAGCGGCCCCTTTGACGCTGGAGGAGAGCCCCGGGATAAAGACTCCCAGGAGGAGCAGCACTGCACCCCCCAGGATCCAGAGATGCAAACGGCCCCACAGCTCATGGTGGATGTTTAAGGCGAAGATCATCAGCGCCAAGCTGAGGCCAACAAAGAGGAGCTGTCGCTTGAGGAAGAAGCTGGGGGAGCCCATCTTCAACTCCGCGCTGGCGATACTGGCGGAGTAGACCATCACAAGACCCAAGGCCATTAGGACCAGGACACAAGCCATCAGGATCCGGTCATAGCGAGGAGAGCGCCACAGCGTGTCACCCTCTCTGGGTCCCTCTCTAAGCTGCTCCAGGAAGCGCCTCATCTGAGCTTGATGCTGGCCAGACCGACGAGCGCCAACATCACCGAGACGATCCAGAAGCGAACGACGATTTTGGGCTCTTGCCAACCCAGCTTCTCGAAGTGATGGTGGATGGGTGCCATCTTAAAAACTCGCTTTCCTGTGAGTTTGTAAGAGGTGGTCTGCATGATCACAGAGAGGGCCTCAATCACAAAGAGACCGCAGATGATCAGGGAGAGCAGCTCATTTTTGGTCAGGACCGCCAACATACCGATGGCGCCTCCCAGCGCTAAGCTGCCTACATCTCCCATAAAAACCTGAGCGGGGAAGGTGTTAAACCAAAGGAAACCAACCCCCGCGCCGATGATCGCCGCCGCGAAGATCGACAGCTCGCTGACCCCAGGTACATGGGGGAGGTGGAGATAGTGGGCGATGTTAAAGTTGTGATAACTCTGGCTTCCATCAGCAAGGGTTTCAGGGAAACTCAGGACCGTACCCGCTCCATAGGCCAGGATCAGGAAGGCAGCGGCGGCGATCATCACCGGGCCGATGGCGAGGCCATCAAGGCCATCGGTCAGGTTGACCGCGTTGCTGGTCCCGGTGATCACGATCATCACAAAGGGGAGCATCAGAAAAAGGGGCAACTCTACGAAGAACTTATCAGCGCTGACAAAGGGCAGATAGAGCTGAGGCTCAAAGCCTTCCTGGAAGTAAAAGAGGAGGAACATCACCCCCCCACTGATGAGGAACTGAAAGAGCAGCTTAAGGCGGCCCGAGAGCCCCTTGCTGTTGCGATAACGCAGCTTCATATAGTCGTCAACAAAGCCGATCACCCCAAAAGAGACGGTAACGATCAGGGCCGCCCAGATATAGTGGTTGGAGAGTTCAGTCCAGAGGAGGGTGGGGATCACCAGGGCGAAGAGGACGAGGGATCCTCCCATCGTTGGAGTCCCTGCCTTGCTGAAGTGAGACTCAGGGCCATCGCTGCGCACCACCTGCCCGATCTGGCGACTCTGCAACCTCTTGATAAACCAGGGATGCAGGAGAAAGCTGATCGCCATAGCAGTGAGCATCGCGGCGATGACGCGGAAAGAAACATAGCGAAAGACCCGCAGGGGTGGAAAGTACTCCCGCAGCTCATTCATCAACCAGACGATCACGATACCTCCTCAGGCTGTGCTCTGTTTGCTGGCGTTGAGGATCTCAAAGGCGCGCTCCAGGGCCAAGCCCCGGGAGGCTTTAAAGAAGAGGTCCTGGGCGGGTCGCCTCAGCTTGAGGAGTAGGGCTCCAGCCTCCTCAGCGTCTGCAGCACAGTAGACCCGCTCCATCCCCGCAGCTCGGGCGGCCTCAGCCATCGCCAAGCTCTGCGCTCCAACACAGAGCAGGCTGGGTTCTCCAGAGAGCGCCGCGACCGCTCGACCGATCTCTTGATGAGCTGCTTCTGAACGAGCTCCCAGCTCCAACATATCCCCGAGGATGAGGAGGCCATCTGGAGCCCGCTGATGAAAGTCTTGTAAGGATGTGAGCATCGATTCGGGGTTGGCGTTATAGCAGTCCAGGATAGCGTTCCCCCCTCCTGAGAGAGGACACAGCTCACCTCGCAGTTCAGCGGGCTCTACCTGGGCAAGGGCGTGCAGCGCCGCCTCTAGAGAGACACCCATCGAGAGCCCCGCAGAGAGAGCCAATAAAGCGTTATAGATATTGTATTTTCCGCTGAGGCGAAGCCTGAGACGAAAGCGGATGCTTCGCTCCCTGTTGAGCTGGAGTTGAGCGGAGATCCCTCGGCGGAGAGGGTTCACGCTCTTAAGATAAATGGAGTCTTGGAGGCGCGCGCCCACCAACTCCAGACGGGCTCGCAGGTTGTAGCTGAGGATCCAAGGATAGTTGATATGGGAAGGCATGATCGCTAAGCCCTGCGGAGGGAGGGCTTGAAACAGCTCTCCCTTGGCCCTGGCTATAGCGGCCAGATCTTTAAAACCCTCCAGATGCGCTGCACCGACGCTGGTGATCACGGCCAGCTCAGGTTGAACCAAGCTGGCCAACTGACGGATCTCTCCCGGCGCGTTCATCCCCATCTCAAAGACAGCGAAGCGATGTCGAGGGCTGAGACCGATCAAGCTGAGGGGCACTCCCAGATGGTTGTTTTGATTCCCCGCCGTCTTATGAGTGGGTCCCAACTCAGAGAGCACGGCGGCCAATAGCTCCTTGGTCGTTGTCTTCCCGTTGGAGCCAGTGATGCCCAACACTTGTCCCTTGAAGCGCTGTCGTTGATGGATGGCCAACTGTTTTAGAGCGCGCTGGGTGCTGGGCACGCTGATCACCGTGACGCGACCATCCAGCAGGGTCCTTTCAGGTTGATGAGGGGCTTCTAAAACCACCACCGCAGCTCCCGCCTTGACCGCCGCGCTCAGGAAGTGATGTCCGTTGAAGTTGGGACCTTTGAGGGCAAAGAAACAGCCCCCTGGCTTCATCTTGCGGCTGTCCAGGCTTGGGTTCTGCAAAAGGCGATGTTCGCCCGCGAGGAGCCGCCCCCAGCTCACTTGGCAGAGATCTGCGGTGCTCAGCTCCATGACAGCCCCCTCAAAGCCTCAGCAGCCACCTGATGATCATCAAAATCACGTCGCACTCCGTGGATCTCCTGATAGCTCTCATGACCCTTACCCGCCAGGAGGAGGGTGTCTCCTGATCGCGCGGCTTGGATCAAGCCCTCAATGGCGGCGCGGCGATCCAGCTCTACCCAGGTTCCTCCCAGAGTGGGAGTGCCCACCAGAGGCCGCCCCGCCGCGACCGCTCCAGCGCAGGCCATCGCTGCGATCTGCGCTGGATCTTCTGTGCGGGGATTGTCAGTGGTCAGCACCACTCCATCCGCGGCGGCCGCTGCGCGGCCCATCGGCTCACGCTTATTGGGATCACGATCCCCACCACAGCCAAAGAGGCACCAGAGCTTGCCTCGGCAGAGGGGACGGAGGGCTGCTAAGAC
This sequence comes from uncultured Nannocystaceae bacterium, assembly GCA_964384025.1. GTDB lineage: Bacteria > Myxococcota_A > Bradymonadia > UBA7976 > UBA1532 > CAYLJJ01. Next base: position 16,303 of record CAYLJJ010000031.1, on the reverse strand, counting down.
CCGCTCAAGGGCATCGGCGGAGTGAGCATAATCGATCAGGATGTTCAGGTTACGATCATTGGGCACAGCCTCTAGGCGACCACGCACCCGAGCCTCTCTCAGCCCCTCTTGAATCGCCTCAGCAGGGAGGTCGATCAGAAGGGCGAGGGCGGCGACACAGGCCAGATTGCGGGCGTTAAAGCGCCCCAATAGAGGGCTCTGCAGCCTCAAGCTACCCAAGGGCGTTCTCAGCAGCCCTCGGATGCCCTCCGCGTCCATCTCAAGCTTCTCAAAATAGACCTCAGCTTGGGGATCATCGAGGGAGAGCCGCCAGACCTGCTCGCTGGGGAGACGCTCAGCCAGGACCTGTCCAAAGGGATCCTCTATGTCCAGGAGCGCTTGACCTCTGAGATGATCTCTAAAGAGGAGCCACTTGGCCTCAGCATAGCTGTGCATATCGCCATGATAGTTTAGATGATCTGGGCTCAGGTTAAGGAAGGCTGCGGCTTCAAAGTCGATCCCCTCCAGGCGATGCTCTACAAGACCGATGGAGCTGGCTTCAATCACCAGCGTGTCCAGCCCTCGATCCCGCATCTCCGCCAACAAGATTTGCAGCGCGGGGGCCTCAGGGGTCGTAAAGCGGGTGGACCTGCGTTCCGCTCCCAGACGATGCTCTAAAGTGCCCACTAAGCCTGCTTGACGCCCCCCTACGCTGAGGATCTCAGCCAATAGGCTGCTCACCGTGCTCTTGCCATTGGTCCCAGTTACCGCTACGCAGCGTAGATCGCGGGCGGGGTGAGCGTTTAGCTCAGCGGCGATGCGCCCGAGATCCCGTCGCGCATCCGGTAGGGCCAGCGCGGGGATCCCAGGGGGGGGCTCTAAGCCTTCGGGGAGGGCGATCGCCTGAGCCCCTCGAGCTTGAGCCGCAGGCCAGAAGGCCAAGCCCTCGTACTGCCGTCCTGGGAGGGCAACAAAGAGATCTCCTGAAGAGATCTCTCGGCTGTCATGGCTGACCCCTTCAGGCTCAAAGATGCCCCCTCTGATGAGGCGCAGATTGAGGAGCTTTGCCAGCTCTGCCAGAGTCATCGTATCTCCCTTTCCTTAGGGCGCCGGATTGTGGGGGCTAGGCTCAGCTCCACCTCAGCCCCTTGGGGGATCAGCGCCCCCGCTTGGGGTCGCTGAGAGCGCAGCTGTCCGGCTCCCTTAAATCGCAGCTTGAGCCCCAATTCGGCGGCTTGAGCGAGGACCTTAGAGAGCGCTTGTCCCTTAAAGTCAGGGAGCAGCAGATGGGTGGGCGCCCCGTTGAGGTTGCCCGGCACAAACCACCAGGGCTGAGCCTGGGGCTCTATGCCCTCAGCCGCTTCGGCTTCATCTCCCAGCTCCTCCTGTTCAAGCTCCAGCTCCAGAGTGTTGGAGATCCCCAGGAGAGGGAGCGCCTGCTGAGCGATCTTGGAGAAGACAGGGCCAGCGACCAATCCACCATAGCGCTGCTTACGAGGCTCATCGATGGCGACATAGATCACCAAACGGGGATCTTCTAAGGGCAGGAAGCCGACGAAGCTGGCCCGTACCCTGTTTTTGTCATAGCCACGCCCCCCCAACTTGGGGAGATGCGCGGTCCCAGTCTTACCTGCTGCCTTATGCCCTGGGACCTGAGCCCGACGCCCGGTGCCTCCCTCCTGAGTGACCATAAACATCCCCTCGGTCACATCACGGGCAGCCCTCTCGCTGATGATGCGATGAAGGGGGCGCACCGGAAACTCTTTGATCGCCTGCCCCTTGGCGTTCAAGAGCGCCTTGAGTAGACGAGGTCGCATCAGCACTCCCCCATTGGCGATGGCGCTATAGGCACGAACCATCTGCAACGGAGTCACGCTTAGGCCGTAGCCATAGGAGAAGGTAGCGAGATGAATCTGACCCCACTTTCGCGCTGGGCGAAGCCTGCCTGAAGACTCCAGAGAGAGCCCCAGATCTGTGGATTCGCCAAAGCCAAAGGAGCGCAGATAGCGGTAATAGAGCTGCTTACCCAGGAGCTGAGCGACCTGGGTGGCTCCAACATTGGAGCTGTGTTGAATGATCTCCAGGGTCGTCATACGATTGTTCTTGGCGACGTGAACATCCCTGATCCAGTAGCGCCCCACCTTGATTTTCCCTCGAAAGCCAGACCAGCTGCTCTTTTTGCGTGTTTTTTTCGCATCCAGAGCGGCGGCGACCAGGATAGGCTTGATGGTGGAGCCGGGCTCGACGACGTGCTCTAGAGCGTGGTTGCGATAGGCAGCTCTATCTGAAACCACCCGATAGAGGTTGGGATCAAAGGCGGGTGTCTGAGCCATCGCCAGGAGATCCCCTGTTTTGGGATCCATCACCACCACGACTCCCCCCTTGGCCCTCATCTCCTTCACCTGAGCATAGAGGTGCTCTTCACAGATCTGTTGAATGCCGCTGTGGAGGGTGATGAGCAGATCATGACCTGAGAGTTCCTCACTGGAGAGCAGCCCTCCTGTCAGGGCTGTGCGTCGGCTCGCCGATCTCAACAGCTCCAGGGGAAGCACTTCAGCTCGGAGCAGATCATCATAGCTCTTCTCCAGACCCTCTCGCCCTCGCCCATCCAGATCTACAAAGCCCAGCAACGCGCCTGCCAAGCTTTGCTTGGGATAGTGTCGATGAGGTTCCAAATCCAAGCGGATTCCCTTCAGTTTTAGAGCCTTGATCTTTTGAGCAGCATCAGGAGAGATATGACGCCGAACCCATAAAAAGGAGCGCTTTGAGCGAAGGGCTTTGGGCAGAGGCCCTAGGGCTAAGATCGCGCTGAGCTTTGCCCAGGTCCCCTCAGGATCGTCGATCAACCTGGGCTCAGCGACGACAGAGTGCGCCATCGCGGTGAGAGCCAGGGGACGACCCTGACGATCAAGGATCGCTCCGCGTCGACCGTGCTGCTTCATCTGGCTTTGATGCTGACGAGCACCTCGTTTTAGATAGTGCTCATTTTGTTGAAGCTGAAGGTATCCAGCTCGCAGCAGCAGGCTTAAGAGACCCAGTCCTACACATACAGAGGTCAGGAGGAGACGGCGAGGTTGAGGGCCTGGTTCAAGGAGATCGCGCCGCCAGAAGCGGTTAGCGCTCATGAGTTTCCTCCCTGTCGATCAAGAGCACCGAGCTGGGACCGGGGAGCCGTAAACCTGCGGCCTGACCTTGCGCTTGAAGCAGCTTGGGGGCCAAGAGAGCCTCACGGAGGATACGAAGCTGCTGAAGCTCATCCTCCAGCCTCTGACGTTGGCGGTTAAGGTCCATCAAGCGGAAGCCCAGCTGGACCTCCAGATAGCGCCCTTGCACTCGATAGATCCCCAAACCAGCCAGGATCCCTACAGAGAGGAGGGTCAGGAGAAAGAACCTCAAGGGTGCCTCCTCAGGCCCCGTAGGAGCGCGCTGCGCGAGCGCCGATTGCGGCTCTGCTCTGCGGCATCAGCGCGGATCACCTTTGAATTCAACTCCTCAAAGAGGGGCGGCTGCGCCGAGGGAGGTGGGGGCAGCCCTCGGCGGGGGGGCGCAGCGGGGCGAGAGTAGCTTCGAAAGGCGCGCTTAACTCGGCGATCCTCCAGAGAGTGAAAAGAGATGATCAGAGCGCGACCTCCCGGCTTAAGGAGCGCAGGCAGAGCCTCTAATAGAGCGTCCAAGGCGCCCAGCTCATCATTCACCGCGATACGGAGTGCTTGGAAGCTGCGCGTCGCCGGGTGGTGCTTACGCTTATGGAGCAGGCGACGGGGGATCGCCGCGCTCACCGCCTGGGCCAAGCTGCGGGTAGAGCGGGGTCCCTGAAGCCAAGCCTTAAGGGCGCGAGCGATGGGGCGGGCGAGGGGCTCCTCTCCATAGCTGCGCAGCAGGCGCGCCAAGGCGCGCTCATCCAAGCTCTCGATGAGCCCCTCAGCGCTCTGAGGGAGGCTTGGATCCATACGCATATCCACAGGGCCATCAGAGGAGAAGGAGAAGCCTCGGGAGGGGGTGTCAAGTTGGTAGGAGGAGACCCCCAGATCAGCCAGGAGCCCATTCACCTTCCCAAGACCTTGCGCCTCCAGCAGGGCCTCTAGATCTCGAAAGTTCCCAGCCAGGATGCGGATCGCTTGGCCCTTGAGAGCCTCCTGAGTATGAGCGCGGATCTCAGGGTCTTGATCCAGGCCGATCACCTGAGCGCCAGCCTCTAAGAGCAGGCGGCTGTGTCCGCCTGCGCCTAAGGTGCAATCGACCCAAAGCTCACCCGGCTGTACCTGGGCGAGTTGAAGAACAGCTTCGGGGAGCACAGGGATATGGAGCGCTGTTTTGATGCTTCTCTCCTTAGATAAACGCCCGGCAGCCTACAGAGCGGGATCAGCTTTGGTAAATGAAAAGCTCTTGAAGAGTGAACAGAGACCTTATTCCGCGCGAGGAGAGCGCTGAGAAGTTGGGAGGACTGCCTTTCAGATATTGCGCAGTACAGCATCTCGCAGAGCGCAGCTCCGGGCCATTGGATAAGAAGCAATACTGAAAATATATCCAGCACTCTCGGGGTAGCTGTTCGGCACCTGCTCTGATGGTTCAACGTTACTTTGATTTGCTATTGTTATATCCTCTTTTTGGTAAACCTCCAAGCTCCAATCACAGCTCCAACCAAACCGAGTCCAAGAGCAAGTTCGGGGGAATTGGCAAGGATTCCTTCCCAAGCTACAAGAACAATCAGTGCTCCAGAGAAGAGCAGCACCGCCCATATCAGCTTACGACTCTTCCATAAAATCCAGGCGATAAATGTTAAGATGCCAAAGACGAAAAGACCTTCCATGATAACCCTGCTCCTATTTGCCTGTTGTATCGCCCCACTGCTCTCGTAAGGCAAGGCTCTATTCTAAGTCTAAATGATTCTTGAGCTCCGACACCCCCAGAGGAGAAGCTCAATCATCCCTTTCTGTCAACTCATTATTTCGAAGCATTTAACTCGCCTTATGCCTCGGGGGAAGTAGCAGACAAGTATGATTTGACTCCATGTGATCTTTAAAGAGACCGTTCACTGGCGAGAGGAGCAAGATGCTTATCAGTGCTTGAACCTGTTCGGCAGTTCAAACACCTGTTCGGGGTGTTTACACCTCCAGCATCACTTTAGAAGACGGGGTGAGCGATCATGGGTTCCTTCTCGATCGCTTTGGTTTGCCCCCCCTAAAAAAAGGAAGAGAGTGGGTTATCGTCCTTAAAAAAGATGGAGAGTCATGAAGATGCTTAGGCTGACGGCCAGCGCGTTGCTGCTCCTTCAAGGGTGTCAGATCGAGATGGCTGAGGAGAGCGATGAGGCGGGGTCCAGCCCCTCGCTTGATATGGCTCACGGTTCAGATGGAGGCAACTCAGGGCCCTTCCCTGATGTTGTGATCGACGCCATGTCGCTTTTTTCTGACATGGAGCTTCATGATGCGGTACCTCTGCCGCCCGATATGGAGCCCATCGAGCCCCTCTTTGGCTGTGAGGAGGCCTGCCTGCGCCTCTCTGACTGTGCTTGGGATATTTGTGATAACCCAGATCTTAATCAGCTCTGCCTGGAGTATTGCCAGGAGCACCCCAGCATCGTTGGGGTGTTGGAGGAGGAGAGCTGTGATCAGCTCCTGAATCTGATCGAGAGGATGATCCCTGGGAGCTGTACTCCTCCCTCCTCAGACTGCGCGCAGATCTGCGAGGCCTTTGGGAGTTGCGTGGAGGTAGAGGAGATTCTGTCCAGGTGAGCTGCTTCAGGAGGGGGGCGCTTTCTCTATGGAGCGCTGTGAGGACTCCTGTGAGCAGCTGGCCCCCATCGAAGCTTTTCTCAGCGACTTCTCCTGTCAGAGCTTCCTGCAGTTGAATGAGTTTGCCCCTGGTTTGGTGGAGGAGTGCGGCGCCTCCTGTAGGGGCTCTGTAACGAGCTGGCCTCCTGCGCCACCCTGGAGGAGCTGAGGCTCTGTCCTGAGTTTCATCGAGGGGACCTTGAGGAGGTTCAAGTCCGCTGTATGGAGCGTTGTCCAGCCTTTGAGCAACCAGAGAGCTTGGAGTTGAGTTGTGAAGAGCTGGTCTCCAACATCGCCAGTCTGGATCCAGAGTTTCGGACCAGCTGTCAGGGTGGCTCAGAGCCTTCCTGTCTCATCATCTGTGACCGCTTCCTCGCCTGTCTTGAGTCTGAGGGAGGATGTTGGGTGGAGTCAGAGCTTCTCTTTGAGAGCTGTTTCCAGCGCTGCGTTGAGTTTGATCAGCTCATTGAACCTCTCTTCTCGATGAGCTGCGAGGAGATGGTAGAGAGCGCGGAGCTGTTCTTCTCTGAGTTTGTTGAACTCTGCTCTCCTGAGCAGAACTGCGCTGAATCCTGTGATCGTGCCTTGATGTGCGCTGACCGAGAGGTAGGGCTCTGCGCAGAGCCGATCGAGTGCCTCGATTCTACGCGCTGTGACCCAGAGGGGGGGCGTTGAGGAATTCTGGGAGTATTGCCACCATGACTGCCTGGAGCATAGATCTGTTGGAGAGGCCGTGAGCTGGTCGGCGCAGCTCCCCTCTCTCGT
>CAYLJJ010000031.1:0-9775 GCA_964384025.1 uncultured Nannocystaceae bacterium | reverse complement strand
ACATTTTCTGCGTGCTGCTTATATTTGTTGGTGTGGCCTTGAGGTGCTGTTAGAAGCCCACCTCTCTCTTCTCAGAGGAGATCTATGGCTGTGAGTCCTTGGATAGCTGTGAGGAGATGGGAGAGTACTTAAACTACTGCACCGAAATTGAGTGTGCGGAGCCTCAGCTGCTCTTCATTGAGGAGTTCCAGGAGGGCTGTGAGCAGTTCGGCGTTGGGATCGTCCGGTCACTTCTCGGCACTGGTTGTGGCGCATTGGTTGATACTTGGCGCTCTGTCGTTTCAGGGTTCGCGGCGTCTTGTCCCCCTCTTGAACCTGGTTGTGAAGAGCTCTGCGCTGGGTTCGCTGGCTGCGTTGAGAGCGCTGTTCAGAGATGGGGACGGCTGAGGAGCAGCTGCCCTGCCCTGAGCTGTTGGAGAGCCTGGATCTCAGCCTCGAGGACCTCTGCGAAGAGATCAACAGCTGTGAGGAGTTCTGCGTTCACAGTGAGTTCTGCCTTGAGCGCTACTGTGGCTCCGATTTTATAGCCGATGAACGCTGTGTAGAGAACTGCGCTCAGTTTGGAGAGATCTGGCAAAGCTTCGATCTGGCCTGCGACTCCATGATCGCGATGGCGGAGCTTCAATACCCTGACTTTGCAGAGCAATGCCCATCTCCGCCGCTCTGCAATGGCCTCTGTGATCGGGTCATCGAGTGCACCGAGGGCTGCCCTGACTTCGACGTAGGGGAGTGGACGCAGATCTGTACTGAGCAGTGTGGGCTGTTTGAGAGCGTCGAGATCCCAGAGAGCTGTTGGGAGGTGCGTGAGATAATCGCCCCCTTCATCTCTGGCTTAGAGGATTGCCGGTCAGACCCTTAAAGCTTTCTAAGGGCGTTAACCATTTCTCAGAAAGCATTTTGGTGGGAGAGTTAGGGTGTTGGGGCCTCGCCATCCCCTCCGTTTGGAGAGCGACACAAACCCCTGGGTTCACACATCGCGTCCGGCTCACCGCACTCCTCCCAGCTCCATTCACAGCCATCAAGCTCTTCACAGAGGTTGGGATCATTGTCGGCGCGCTGACAAGGATCTCCAGGCAAAGCGACGGGGAGGCAGACCCCATCGTTTTCAGCACAATCTTCACAAAACTCTCCAGGAGGACATGCACAAACAAGATCCTCCCAGAGACAGCCCCTGAACCCCTCGCAGCGCTCAGGATCTTGAATCTCTTCGCACTCACCGACAGGCTGCTCAGCTTGGGTGCAGGAGCCTACTGCGTCGCACTGTGGGCAGGCTTCACCATCAGGGCATTCAGGGCACTCCAGCCAGATCCAATCACACCCAGTCTGGTCAAAGCAGCGCGCGACATCGTCGATCTGTTCACAGTCGTTGAGCTGTCGGCGAGGGCCACAGAAGCCGGATCCAACGCCGCCGTTGCAGCCACACTCCCCGTCGTCATCACACCAACATTCCTCATCCTGGACTCCAAACCACTCACATCCAAGCTGACGTTCACAATCCTCCGGCTCCTCAAGCCACTCACACTCCACAGGCGGAGGAGCATCAGAGAAGCAGACGCCGCCCTCTAAGCAGTCACACTCCATATCGGAGTCATCGCAGAGACAATTGATCGCCTCCCAGGAGCATCCAGGGACCTCATCACAGCGCACCTGCTCTCGAATCTCCTCACAGGCTTGAGGCTGAGGATCATCAGGGAGACAACGGAGCTGCTCTTCACAAAAACAGTTGATCCCACCATCATCATCGCAATCACCACAGAACGCATCAAACTCAGGGTGGCAGCCAGGGGCTGCTTCACAGCGTTCAAGGTCCTGAATCTCCTCACAGCGTTGTGGTTGAGGATCGTCAGGGACACAGATGTTGCAAAAACAATCGACATCCACGCCTTCAGGCTCTGGAGTGTCAAAGCACAGCTCACAGTGCTGATCTACATGGCAACCTGGGGCCGCCTCACAGCTCTCAACATCATCAATCTCCTCACAGCGTCGAGGCTGGGGATCTTCTGGGATGCAGGAGCCCCAAGCCTCACAAAAACAATCCTCTTCAAACTCCTCACAGTTACACAGCCCAGCCTCCTCCCACACCCAATCACAACTGGGGTCCTGCTCACAGACCTCCGGGTCTTGATGTCCTACACAGAGGGGCTGCTCCACAGAGACACAGATCAGATCTACCCAACACTCCACCTCCTCAGGCACCGGCTCAGCCGCACGATCCTCTTCAGGCGTCTGTCCCGCTCTCTCACCTCCCTGACAGATCTCTGCTTCTTCAACCCGGCAGCTGGGGTCCTGCATACAGTGCTGAGGATCAAGGCTTTCACAGCCCTGTGGAGAATCGGGGATACAGCGAAACTCTACGGCGCAAGTACAATCGCAGTCAGGTTCATCAGAGGGATCACAGCCGCAGCCACCACAGTTCAACTCGCTGAACTCAACGCGACAACCAGGGGTTGCTTCACAGGCAGCCTCATCCAAGTTTTCACAGCCCTCTTGCTGATGCTCTACGCAGCGACGACCATCCCAATCACAGTCAGGCCGTGCATCACAGCTGTGTTGAGGCAGCTCTTCGCACTTCATCATAGGGATATGACAGCCCTCAGACCCCCACTCACAGCCAGCGGCCTCACAGCCCGCTGGATCAGGCTGATCACAGCGCGCGGGGGCTTGCTCCTCATGGCAGCGATCTGCCCACCAGAAGCAGCCGGAGGCGACGCAAGCATCTGAGCTGGGTTGAGCATCACAGGGGACTTCAGTCTCTATACAGAGCCCAGCGTGATCTGCGTCCCAGTTGCAGTCAGATCGAGCGCCACATTGAGGCTCATCTAAGCGCCCACAGGCAGCCTCTGCGGCGGATTGGCAGTCTCCAAATTCACCCCCATCGTAGCGCCGCGCGATGCAGTCTTGGCGAGGCTCACAGCTGGCTTCATCTAGGAGCGCACACTCCAGGCCAGCGGCCTCAATACACTCCTCGCCAGATGGAGGCGAGTTTGGTATATCTTCCTCGATCATCTTGAGGCGCTGAGCGAGGAGGACACATTCTGAGCTGGTCTGACAGGCCAACCAGTCCAACTCAGAGCAGCTCCAGCCCTCACCGCCACCGCCCGCTGTGCCTCCATCTATATGTGGGCCTGAGCCGCCTACGCCGCCTCCATCTATCTCCTCAGGCAGCTCGATACAGGAGATCGCCAGAGAGGCGAGACCCAAGATCAATGCGCGCTTCAAGATCATCTCCAGCTCCTCATTTCAAATCGACGAGGCGGCATCAGCAAAAACCAAACCAGACGTAATCTTTGGTGAAAGATGCAGGGATCTGGACTTCGAGTGCAAAAAACTGAGGTGGGTACTCTAAAATCTTAGAGAGGTTGATCCTCATCAAAGCTGCGAGGGGAGTCTAAGTATCAAGGCGCCCCCGGAGAGTTCCTGAGGATCCCAGATGGGGCGACGCTCAAAGGAGGTTGAAGCCGCCTTGAGCGCTTTGGTACCTGTTTTATCGTACGGCCGTCTTGAGCGCTCTGATACGGCATGACGCAAGGGCCACTCCTGTGCTTGGATGTCTGCTCTCAGACCGTCATAGAGAGGCCCAAAATGGATCCCAAGAACCTCTACGCCCCCCCACTGGAGCCCGCTCCCGCCTCACGACAGCGAGCGCCCGACTTCAAGCTCCACTCCCACCACTCTGTGGGCATCGCCACCTTCCTGGGGAGCCCCATCGCGGGAGGGCTCTTGATGGCCGCCAACCATCGGATGCTGGAGCGGCCCGGTAGGGGGCTCAATATCCTCTTCTTGACAGGGGGACTCACCCTCTTCCTCCTCCTGGCCGCCTTCAATCTCCCTGACAGCGCCAGCCAAGCCAGTTCCATCCTCGCCTTCCTCCCTGCCTTTATCCTCCAATGGTGGGCCAAAAACACCTTCAAGGCAGATCAGGACCTCCACGCTGCTCAGGGTGGGGCTCTCGCCTCCCGCTGGAAGGCGGCGAGCCTGGGGCTGCTTTGCGGCGCGGCCATCCTCGGCAGTATCTTCCTCTTCTTCCAAAACCAGATGGGGGAGCGCTACCCCGTCAGCGCTCAGGAGGAGATCTACTATAAGGGGGGCACCACCAAGGCTGAGGTCAAGGCCCTGGGAGACCTCATGAAAGAGATCGGCTTCTTCAACGGTCAAGGAGCCAAGACCCTGATCCTGGAAAAGGAGGAGGCACAAAGACGCTTTATCCTCTCCTTCGTGATCCTCCCAGGTATAGAAAAAGATCCGACAAACCTCCAAGCCTTTGAGGATCTCATCCAGCCCATCTCCAGCCGTGTCCTGGGAGGCGCCCCCCTCCTCATCCACCTCTTGGACGATAAGCTCAAGCTCAAGCAGCTGCTGCCCCGGGAGGCTTCCCCCTGATGCTTGACATGTTTCTGGGCTCAGCTCCTCCCCCTTCGATCCCAGGAAGCCGCTCCATGAGCCGGGATGAGTAGGTGTCTGGACGCATGCAGCAAGGTGAGTCCATTTTGGAGGGGAAAAAATATCTTGTTGGAAAAATTTCAACTTTGTTTAATTTTAGTGGCTTAGTGAAAAAAATTGCTCCCCCCTCCCCAAGTTGCTAGAAAAATACTCAGATACTTAAAATTTCTGTTTCAGGGGGGACAAAATGAAGAGCTTGCTCATTGGCATAACCACGCTTGTGATGATAGGTGGTGTACAGGCAGAGACGATGCGTTATGAGAGCATGACTTACTCTCAAGCCATCCGCTTCCAGTATGATGGACGTGGCAAGAGTGTTCGCGCAGGTCAGATGAATATTCGCGTCGATGGTGAGCAGTTCAAAGCTTATTGTGTCGACATCGACCACACCATCCGTGGTGGTGTGAATTATAATGTTACCCCCACCGATGTGCCCGTCGATGAGACTTGGTGTACTGTGAGTGCGCTGCTTGATTATGTACCCAACAACAGCCTCGACAGCGCCGCTTTACAGTTGGCTGTATGGTGGACAGTGTATGGCGATCGAATCGAGGCGCCCACCGCCAATGTCGCTGCTTTGGCTCAGGAATATCTAGCTGAGGTGGAGGGGCTCTGCCCACTGCTCTGTGAAGAGGCGTTGGTCTGGCAGCTGACCTCAAGCGTGAATGAGCTTGGCGAGGTGGTGCTTGATGTGACCCTCAGCCGCGAGAGCGGACCTGCTGTGGTGGGCCAGGAACTCTTTATTGAAGATGGTGATGGTGTCCTGCTCCTCGACGGTGGGCTGTTCACCGACACCGCTGGCCACGCCAGCGTCACCCTGGCTGTGGAGGATCTCACGCTGCCCTTGAGCCTGGAGTTGAATGTTGAAGGCACCCGCGTGGTGACCTTCGATGCTGATCCCTGGACCTTCCAGCGCCTCGTGGCCGCCTATGACACCTGTGAGTACAGCTTCGAGGGCGAGGTGAGTGAGGATCCCTTTGCTGATCCCCGCACTATTGGTTTCTGGAAGCATCAGGTGCGCGGCAAGGGTCACAGCCATGTGAGCTTTGATGTCCTCAACAGCTGGTTGCCTCTGACCGTGTTTGGCACCACCTTTGAGAGCGTCGATGAGCTGTACGATGCGTTGTGGCTCAAGAAGGCTCCTATGGAGGCTCGCGCCCTACAACAGTGCCTCGCCACTCGCCTGAACGTAGCCTATGACCAACTCGGCTGGGCGACCCCCGTTGACCTGGGCGATGGCGACGCCTACATGTTCGCGCATTGGGCTGAGGCCAATGAGGCTTTCAACGCGGGCAGCTTCGAGGCCGCTAAGACCCTCTGCGACACCATCAACAACCTGTAAGTCGCCGCTTGAGGGCCGTTGAAGAGAGGGCTTATAAGCCCTTCTGGAGAGCTTTTCTTCCGGGATAGGTGATGGGCGCCGCAGAATACGCTTGGCACTTTTGCTGCTGAGAAACCGCAGGGGATCAGAGCAGGTAGCGAAGCACCGCCAACAGGATCCCTAGACCTGAGCCTGCCATCCACCAGAGCCAGAGAGGGCGCTGTCTGCGAGCTTGGGTGTTGTGATCCTTCCGAAAAAGATGAAGCTTGGGGGGAGCTGTCTCCTGTTCGTCGGCAAAATAGGGGCTGGGATCTTCATCACCACTCAGAAGCGCCTTTTCAAACTCCTGGCGAAACTGACGAGCGTTCTTGGGTCGCTGCTCAGGGTCCTTGGCGAGGGCGCGACCGACGAGGGCCTCTAAGGTAGGGGAAAACTCAGGGGAGGCCATCCCTTGAGAGGGTCGATGTGGACGAGCATGTAGATGTAGCCAGCTCATCCGAGTGACTGGATCGGCTCCAGCCACCTGCGCGCGTGGGTCTTCAGGGTTGAAGGGCAGGCGCCCCGCTAGAAGCAGGTAGCTTAAGGCACCCAACGCATAGATGTCGGTCTGCGGCTGATACTTCTGACCAGCCAGACGCTCCGGCGCCGTAAAAGGGAGGCGACGATCTACGCGAGAGGAGAGAGGGACTTGAAGAGGCTCAGCGAGGCCCGCGTCGCTGAGCAAAATCTGAGAGAAGCCCCCACGATCAGGCTCCAGCAAAAGGTGAGAGGGCCTCAAGTCTCCATGGCAAAGCCCCCCCTGATGCAGCGCCTCTAGGCCCTGAGATGTGGCGCGGATCAGCTCTATGGCGCGCTCAAAGGGCAGTGAGCCGGAGCGGATCAGCGTCTCCTCTAGAGTGTCAAAGGGGCGCCAGTCCATAAGCAAGAAGGGGCTTCGATCCGGTAGGTAGTTCAGCTCATAGACGCTTAAGAGGTGCTGGTGTCGGAGCTGACGTAGAACCTCAACATAGTGCTCTAGACGCTCCATCGCCTCAGGATCGTGGATCTCAGGGAGGGTGATGAGCTTGAGGGCGCGGCGCTCTCGGCCCACTCCAGGAGGTTCTACCTCGTAGAGTTCGCTCCGAGGACCGGCGCGGTGAAGGCGAAGGACACGAAAGCGCCCCAAGATGATGCTGCCCACCAAGCCTTTGAGATCAGCTTCATGTGAAACCCTGGGCATCCCATCTCCTTAACCTTTAGGCTTGGATAGACCCTTTGCGGCTGTCCAGCCACTGGAAGGCGGCAGGCAGGACCAACAGCGTGGTCAAGAGCGCGGCGCTCATCCCAACCATGGTGAGGAAGCCCAAAGAGTTAAGGCCGTAATGGTTGGCGGTGAGCAAACTCCCAAAGCCGATAGAGGTGGTCAGAGTGGTGAGGACCGCTGACATTCCGGTCGTGCGGACGATGTAGCGGCCTGAGAATCGACCCAGTTTTTTATATCTGTGGAAAAGGTGAACCCCATCATCGACCCCCATCCCGATGATGGTGGGCAGGGCCAACATATTAAAGAAGTTGAGCTTGAGCCCCATGAGCATCATCACCAGGGCGGTGATCCCCAGGCCCACACTCAAGGGCAACAGGATGATAAAGGTTGAGCGCAGGTTCCGCTCAAAGAGGAAGAGCAGTAGAAAGACGACAAGCAGAGAGGCGATCGAGGTTACCGCACCATCTTTCCTCATCGCCAAGATCACCTCAGCCCAGATGAGGGGCTTACCAGAGACCACCGGGGCCTTGCCATCCTTAGCCTCCAAGCTGAGCATCTCTTGGCGGAAAGCCAAGGCCACCTCGCCGTTAGAGGTGGAGCCTCTCGGAGAGACAAAGATGAACTCACCCAACTCTCCATTGCGATCTGAAAACTTGGCTTTCACCCAGTCAGGCAACGCTTCTGTGCCAAAGAGCTTAGGTTCACAGTGGGTCAGCAGCTCATCGGCGCCCTCTCGCTGATCTCCCTCAAAGAGCTTCACTTTACGGCGCAGTTTACGACAGATCTTCTGCACCCAGTGGGCCTTCTCCGCTTGCTGCTCTGGGACAAGCGCGAAGAGAGCTTGGTAGCTCTTGATGCGCGGGTGGGAGTCGTCATGGGCCGCCATCCGCTCCTCCAGCTGCTTGTAGATATGCTGGGCCTCAGCAGCATCATCGGCGAAGATCACCGCTGGAGAGGTTGACTGGGTGGTCCCATACTGGATCTTCTTATACTCCTGGGTCACGCTCCTCTTTTGGCCCAGGCGCTTCATGTTCAGCTCAAAGCTGATCTGGCTGGGAGCGAAGCCAAAGGCCAAACCCGCGATGACCAAGGAGATCAACAGGGTCCGGGGACCCAGGGGGAAGGCGCGACGGGGGATATCACCATCGCTGCTGCGATTGACCTTATAGCCCAGCAGCTTGAGAGGGCTCCAGCGCTCAGAGATGAAGATCAAAGCGGTGAAGAGGATAAAGACCGCGATCAGGCAGAGGATTACCCCAGCGGCGGCGACCCCTCCAAACTGACTAAAACCCTTGAAGTCCGCCAAGGTGAGGGCCAGGAAGGCGATGCTGGTGGTGATCGCTGCCAAGATGTTGGCTTCACCCGTCTCTAAGTGAGTGAGCAGCATCGCCGCTAGAGGATCTTGGCCCAAGGATCGCTCTTCGCGGTAACGTCCATAGAAGTGGATCCCAAAGTCGATCCCTAAACCCAGGAGCACCGCGAAGATAAAGGCGGTGATCAGGTTTAGATAGCCCACTGTGAGAGCGACAAGGCCCATGGTCCAACTGATCCCAATTATTAGAGGGATCATCACACAGACAAACGCACGAACGCTGCGGAAGAAGATGATGATGACCAGCGCCAAGAGGAGCAGAGAGATGCTCACCGAGGAAAGCATATCATCTTGAATCTGTTTAGACTCCTGGAGCGCGTGACGATAGCCTCCTCCCAGATCGACGCGGGTGACGACCCCTTCAGGGCCGATGGGGCCCAAGCTCTTCTCCACCTCATCGCGGATGATCTCATCTACAGTCTTGAGGATCTCTTGGCAGAAGGCCAAGTTGCCCGAAGATTGGCTGGGAAAGATCTGAAGGCCGATGGTGGTGTAAGCCCGGTTGTGGAAGAACTCCTGATATTTGCCACGCTCCGCGCGGAAGGTGCGCCCTAGGTTTGAGAGCCCATCATCCTGCTCCAGCTCTCCCCAAGCGTAGGTTTTCTTGGGCTCCGCCTCCTTCTGGGACTTCTCATCATCATCATCAAAAAGCTGGAGGCGCTTCTTGACCGCTTTGCGGATCTCATCACTCAGCTCCTGATAGTAATCCTCAAGCTCTGCCAGGCTGGGGAAGATGATCAGCGCATTCTGATCGATCATCGTAATGTCTTGGCGATAGAGAACCTTGACGATCTCCTCTCGAGCGGCCAAGCGTTTAGAGAGCGCTGGGAGGAGCTTTTTGACCTCCTCAAACTGATCTGTCATCAGGGTGGCGACGAGGATATCAGCGCTACCCAAACGCTCCTGAAGGATCTTGCTGGCCTCTACGCTGGGGGCTGACTCAGGCAGCAGATCTTGGATCTTGCTCTTGAGCTTCAAGCCCGCACCGGGGCGACCGGGGACATGCCGGACAAACTGAAGCATCACCGCCGAGAGGATGAGGCTGATCAGGAGATAGAGGTAGGGATGAGCATGGATCGAGTGGACCAGGGCTCGAATAGGGCGATGAATCAGTTTACGCACGAACGGCTCCCATCTCTGAGAGAGTTCAGTATCACGGAGAGGAGTTTATGTCAGCAAAGCTGCTTAAGAGCCGATGGGAAAGCCTTGACCTCAGGTGCTCGCAGTGCAGGCTTATCTCTCCAATCTCTGTGCTCTGATGAGGTGTTTTGTGAAGGAGTTACCTGCTTTTCTGCTCAGCAAGCTGCCAGATGACCTCCCCATCGAGGAGATCCGCGCTTGGCTCTCGCTTCAGGGGGGGTTGGCTGAGGTCCACCTCGTCTATAGCCAGGGTCGCCTC